>NZ_JBIASM010000001.1:0-119252 GCF_042890765.1 Streptomyces sp. NPDC002032
AGCTAAGCCTTTCAGCGCCGATGGTACTGCAGGGGGGACCCTGTGGGAGAGTAGGACGCCGCCGAACAATCATTGTGGGAAAGCCCCGCACCAGGTAACTGGTGCGGGGCTTTTCTGCGTTTACGGGCCGCTCGGGCGACTCGTGGACTCCTGTAGGGTCAGGGGGCACCGATTCGACCATTTCTAGCGTCACAGTGGAGGCCCCCGGGTGGAGGTCCAGGAGACTCGGGTTCAGACTGACCGAATTTTCACCATTCCGAACATCCTGAGCATGGCTCGTCTCGCCGGCGTACCCCTGTTCCTCTGGCTGATCCTGGCGGGTCACGACGGGTGGGCGCTGGCCGTCCTGATGTTCAGCGGGATCAGTGACTACCTCGACGGGAAACTCGCGCGGCGCTGGAACCAGATCAGCAACCTGGGGCGGGTGCTGGACCCCGCGGCGGACCGGCTCTACGTCCTGACCACGCTGTTCGGCCTCACCTGGCGGGGAATCCTGCCCCTGTGGCTCACCGGATTGCTGCTCGCCCGGGAGGCAATGCTGCTGGTCATGGTGTGGATCCTGCGCCGGCACGGCTATCCGCCGCCCCAGGTGAACTTCCTCGGGAAGGCCGCGACCTTCAATCTGATGTACGCCTTCCCCTTGCTGCTGCTGAGCGACGGGTCCGGCTGGCTGGCCTGGGCGGCGTCCGTTTTCGGATGGGCGTTCGCAGGATGGGGTACAACGCTCTATTGGTGGGCAGGAATCCTATACGTGGTGCAAGTCCGTCGTCTCGTGAAGGCGGACGCCACGGCCGATTGAGCTTGCTCGGCGCCGGTACTGACGCGGAGGAGTAGCGGAAAGTCACCGTCCGGGACGGGTGAGGTCGGCCAGACCGTCATCTCTCTAGGAGGACTCTTCCGACATGAAGGCCGTCGTGATGGCCGGTGGCGAAGGTACGCGGCTTCGCCCCATGACCTCAAGCATGCCCAAGCCGCTCCTGCCGGTGGCGAACCGGCCGATCATGGAGCATGTGCTCAGGCTGCTCAAGCGGCATGGGCTCAGCGAGACCGTGGTCACCGTTCAGTTCCTGGCCTCGCTCGTCAAGAACTACTTCGGTGACGGCGAGGAGCTCGGAATGGAGCTCACCTACGCCAACGAGGAGAAGCCCCTCGGCACGGCCGGCAGCGTGAAGAACGCCGAGGAGGCCTTGAAGGACGACACCTTCCTCGTCATCTCCGGCGACGCGCTGACGGACTTCGACCTCACCGATCTCATCAATTTCCACAAGGAGAAGGGCGCACTGGTCACGGTGTGCCTGACCCGGGTGCCCAATCCGCTGGAATTCGGCATCACGATCGTGGATGAGGAAGGGAAGGTCGAGCGCTTCCTGGAGAAGCCGACGTGGGGCCAGGTGTTCTCGGACACCATCAACACCGGCATCTACGTGATGGAGCCGGAGATCTTCGACTACGTCGAAGCCGATGTGTCCGTCGACTGGTCCGGCGACGTCTTCCCCAAGCTGATGAAGGAAGGCCGGCCGATCTACGGCTACGTGGCCGAGGGCTACTGGGAGGACGTGGGCACCCACGAGAGCTACGTCAAGGCGCAGGCCGACGTGCTCGAGGGCAAGGTCCAGGTCGACATGGACGGCTTCGAGATCTCTCCCGGCGTGTGGATCGCCGAGGGGGCCGAGGTGAGCCCCGACGCCGTCCTGCGCGGGCCCCTGTACGTGGGGGACTACGCCAAGGTCGAAGCCGGGGTGGAGATCCGCGAGCACACCGTCATCGGCTCGAACGTCGTCGTCAAGAGCGGCGCCTTCCTGCACAAGGCGGTCGTGCACGACAACGTGTACATCGGGCCCCACAGCAATCTGCGCGGCTGCGTGATCGGGAAGAACACCGACATCATGCGGGCCGCCCGGATCGAGGACGGGGCCGTCATCGGTGACGAGTGCCTGGTGGGCGAGGAATCGATCGTCCAGGGGAACGTACGGGTCTATCCCTTCAAGACCATCGAGGCCGGTGCCTTCGTCAACACCTCGGTGATCTGGGAGTCGCGCGGCCAGGCCCACCTCTTCGGTGCGCGCGGCGTCTCCGGGATCCTCAACGTGGAGATCACGCCCGAGCTGGTGGTCAAGCTGGCGGGCGCCTATGCGACGACCCTGAAGAAGGGCGCGATCGTCACCACCGCTCGTGACCACTCCCGAGGCGCGAGAGCGCTCAAGCGCGCGGTCATCTCCGCCTTGCAGGCCAGCGCCATCGACGTCCGGGACCTGGAGAACGTACCGCTGCCGGTCGCCCGGCAGCAGACGGCCAGGGGGGCCGCCGGCGGCATCATGATCAGGACCTCTCCCGGAGTGCCCGACTCGGTGGACATCATGTTCCTCGACGAGCGGGGAGCGGACCTCTCGCAGGCGCAGCAGCGCAAGCTGGACCGGGTCTACGCGCGCCAGGAGTACCGGCGTGCGTTCCCCGGTGAGATCGGTGACCTCCAGTTCCCCTCCAGCATCTTCGACTCGTACACGGGCTCGCTGCTGCGCCGGGTGGACACCACCGGGATCGCCGATTCCGGCCTCAAGGTCGTCGTGGACGCCTCGAACGGCAGCGCCGGCCTCGTCCTGCCCAGCCTGCTGGGCCGGCTCGGGGTGGACGCGCTGACCATCAACCCCGGTCTGGACGAGTCCAGGCCGACCGAGACGCGGGAGTCCCGGCGGGCCGGGCTCGTGCGGCTCGGTGAGATCGTGGCCTCGGCGCGGGCGGCCTTCGGCGTGCGCTTCGACCCGGTCGGCGAGCGGATCTCCCTGGTCGACGAGCGCGGGCGGATCATCGAGGACGACCGGGCGCTGCTGGTGCTCCTCGACCTGGTGGCCGCGGAGAAGCGCAGCGGCAAGGTGGCGCTGCCGGTGACGACCACGCGCGTCGCCGAGCAGGTGGCGGCGTACCACGGCACCCAGGTGGAGTGGACGACGACCTCGCCGGACGACCTGACCCGGGTCGGCCGTGAGGAGACCACCATCTTCGGCGGGGACGGCCGGGGCGGATTCATCGTTCCGGAGTTCAGCAGCGTCTTCGACGGGTCGGCCGCGTTCGTGCAGCTGATCGGTCTGGTGGCGCGCACCCAGCTCACGCTGAGCCAGATCGACGCGCGCATCCCGCGGGCGCACGTGCAGAAGCGGGACGTGCCGACCCCGTGGGCGACGAAGGGTCTGGTCATGCGGCAGGTCGTGGAGGCGGCCGGGGACCGGCAGGTGGACACCACGGACGGGGTGCGTGTGGTCGAGACCGACGGCCGGTGGGCGCTGGTGCTGCCGGACCCGGCGGAGGCGGTCACCCACCTGTGGGCCGAGGGCCCCGACGACGCGTCCGCGCAGGCCCTGCTGGACGAGTGGGCCGCGGTGGTGGGCGGCGCCGGCGAGCACTGACCGGCGCCCGCGCCCGTACGCGGGTATGCGGGAGCCCGAGGTGGGCGGGCCGGGTACGGGGAGTCACCCGGCCCGGCCCGCCTTCGGGCGCATTCGGTGCGGGCGGCGGCGACATGCGACGATGTGGGGCATGTCGCAGCCGCCCAACAACCGGAGTTCGGCCACGCCGCCCGCGCGCCCGGACGCATCCATGTCGCTGCTGACGCACGTGATGGACCACAGTCTCGACGAGGGCTATGCGGAGGCGTCGGACCGCCGCCGGGCGGACGGTACGGCGGGTCTGCCCCGTACCCTCAAGGCCAAGCTGGCGCTCGCCGCCGGGCTCGTGCTCGCGGCGATGGTCGTCACCCTGGGTGCGGCCCAGGCGCGCATAGCGGCGCCCGTGCTGGCCAAGGAGCGCCAGGAGCTGATCGACCGGGTCGAGCGGGCCGACAGCCATGCGAACGGGCTGGAGCGGGACGTCGAGCGGCTGCGGACCGAGGTCGCGGACCGCCAGGGCGAGGTGCTCAAGCAGCCCGGCGGGGACCAGGCCCGGCTGCTCGCCCTGCTGTCGGGTGCAACCGAAGTGCGTGGTCCGGGCGTCAAGCTGGTGGTGGACGACGCGAAGGGATCTTCGCCGGGAGGTGGCGGCGGCCCGCGCGAGAGCGCCGGGTTCTCGGACACTGGACGGGTGCGCGACCGGGACATGCAGCGGATCGTCAACGGTCTGTGGCAGGCGGGAGCGGAGGCCGTCTCGATCAACGGACAGCGGCTCACGGCGCTGTCGGCGATCAGGGCCGCCGGTGACGCGATACTGGTCGACAACAGGCCTCTGGTGCCGCCGTACGAGGTCCTCGCGGTCGGGGACAAGAAACGGCTGGGCACCGCCTTCCAGGACTCCGTGGACGGCCAGTACCTGCACGTGCTGCAGGAGAGCTACGGGATCCGCTACACCTTGTCCGCCGTGGACCAGGTGAAGCTGCCGGCCGCGTCGAGCCTGACCGTCCACACAGCTACAGCAGCAGAGCAGAAGAAGGGTGCATCGTGATCGCGGTACTGGGCCTCGTGGCCGGAGTGGTGGTCGGACTGCTGGTCCGCCCCGAGGTGCCGGCCGTGGTGGAGCCTTATCTGCCGATCGCCGTGGTGGCCGCGCTGGACGCGGTGTTCGGCGGTCTGCGCGCGATGCTGGACGGCATCTTCGTCGACAAGGTCTTCGTGGTGTCGTTCCTGTCGAACGTGGTCGTGGCGGCGCTGATCGTCTTCCTCGGTGACAAGCTGGGCGTCGGCTCGCAGCTGTCGACGGGTGTGGTCGTCGTCCTCGGCATCCGGATCTTCTCCAACGCCGCGGCCATCCGCCGGCACGTCTTCCGGGCGTGAGGCCGATGAGTACGGACAACACCCCGCCGCAGGAGCCGAACGTCCCGCAGCCCCCGCCGCAGGGCGCGGGGGAGCCGGAGGAGACCGGGCGCCAGCGCCTGGCGGCCGGTCTGTGGCCGCCCCGGGTCAGCCGGGCCCAACTGATCGTCGCGCTGCTGCTGTTCGTGCTGGGCCTCGGGCTCGCCATCCAGGTACGGTCCAACAGCGACTCCAGTGCGCCGCTGCGCGGCGCCCGTCAGGAGGACCTCGTACGGATCCTCGACGAGCTGGACGGGCGGACCAAACGCCTGGAGGACGAGAAGCAGAAGCTGGAGGACCAGCGCAAGGAGCTGGAGAGCAGCTCGAACCAGGCGGAGGAGGCGCGTCGCCAGACGGTGGAGAAGGAGCGCCAACTGGGCATCCTGGCCGGTACCGTGGCTGCCCAGGGGCCGGGGATCACCTTGCGGATCACCGACACCAAGGGCCAGGTGCGCTCCGACCAGCTGCTGGACACGTTGCAGGAGCTGAGGGCGGCCGGGGCCGAGGCGATCCAGATCAACGGCGTGCGCGTCGTGGCGGGCTCGTACTTCTCGGATGAGGGAGGAGGGGTCTCGATCGACGGTAAGAAGATCACACAACCCTATGAGTTCAGGGTGATCGGCAAGCCGCAGGATCTGGAGCCGGCGCTCAACATCCCGGGCGGTGTCGTGCAGACCATGGAGAAGGAACAGGCCACGGTCGCCGTCACACGGTCGGCGAAGATCATCGTGGATGCCTTGCGGGCTGCGAAGCAGCCTGACTACGCTCGGTCGTCATCGTCGTGAGGCGGAGCGGAGTGTGGACAGGCTCACGTGGGCGGATGCCTGCGGGGGGTCGACGCACGGAAGTCGCCGTGCGTGGTGGAAACTGTCTGGTGGTTACGGACGTTGTGAGAATGTCCGGGTCGGCAGGTGTGTGCATGCAGAGTTCGTCCTGCCCCACGGGCGGGTCTGTTTCGGTCAAGGGGAATCGCCCGTGAAGTTGTTTGAGAAGTTGTTCGGCAAGAAGAACCGCGAGGAAAGCGGTTCGGCTCGGCACCGTGCTGGGCACGGCGACGTGGAGGGGCAGGGCGACCGGCCGCTCTTCCGTGACGAGGTGGCCGGTCCGGGAGACATTTCGGGCGCGCAGGGCGCGTCGAATGTTGACCCTGCCGGTTCCGGACGCATAGGTTTCGGTGAACCATCAACCTCAAGTGCGGGTGGAGGGTTTGCGCCCGACCCGTATGCCACCAACGCCTCCGCGGGGCACCCGCGGCGCGAGGAGCCGTCCATGTCGGCCGAGCAGGTTTGCAGCAGGTGTGGCCACCGCAGCGATGCGGCGAGCCGCTTCTGCTCCAACTGCGGGGCGCCGCTGCGGGCGGGTCTGACGCCGGAGCGTGCTTCGGAGACCACGTCCACCATCTCGATCTCGGGCCTTGAGGCCTACGAGGCCGAGGTGTCCGGACAGGCGCATGCGTCGTCCTCGCTGTCCCCCGAGGCCCAGGCCGCGGTGGAAGCGCTGCCGCCCGGTTCCGCCCTGCTGATCGTGCGGCGCGGCCCCAACTCCGGCAGCCGTTTCCTGCTGGACGGCGAGCTGACCACGGCGGGCCGGCACCCGCAGAGCGACATCTTCCTGGACGACGTCACCGTCTCCCGGCGCCATGTCGACTTCCGCCGGGGCCAGGACGGTGGCTTCACCGTCTCCGACGTGGGCAGCCTCAACGGCACGTACGTGAACCGAGAGCCGATCGACTCCGTCGCCCTGCACAACGGCGACGAGGTGCAGATCGGCAAGTACCGGCTGGTCTTCTACGCGAGCCTGCGGGGCGTCTGACCCTCTCCCGGACTCCGTCCGGGAGAACCCGAGGGAAGGTCCCATGCTGCGTACCCCGACCGGCGGTGCCCCGAAGAACGGCACCGCCGGGACCGGCGGGCGGCTGGTGAGCATCGGCACGGTGCTGACCATGCTGCGCGACGAGTTCCCCGAAGTCACCATCTCGAAGATCCGCTTCCTGGAGGCGGAGGGGCTCGTCGAGCCCGTGCGCACCCCGTCCGGATACCGCAAGTTCAGCACGGGCGACGTGGAACGGCTGGGCCGGATCCTTCGGCTCCAGCGGGACCACTACCTCCCGCTCAAGGTCATCAGGGAGCAGCTCGACGCCCTGGAGCGGGGTGAGCAGATCCGTATCCCCGGGCCCGCCGCGCACGGGGAGTCGATGGATCCGGCCGGTCCCGCCGCCCTGTACGGGGAGGTCGGCCGGGAGCGGCCCACCGTGGCCCGGGTCGGCCGCGCCGAGCTGATCGCCGCCGCCGAGGTGGACGAGGTGCAGCTCGTCGAATGGGAGTCGTACGGGCTCATCTCCGAGCTGCCGGACGGCGGGTTCGACGCCGAGACGGTGACCGTGGCCCGCCTGATCGCGGATCTCGGCCGGTTCGGGCTGGAGCCGCGCCACCTGCGTGCCATGAAGGCCGCCGCGGACCGGGAGGCCGGTCTGATGGAACAGCTCGTGGCACCGTTGCGCCGTCACCGCAACCCGCAGACCCGGGCGCACGCCGAGGCCACGATGCGGGAGCTCGTGGGACTGTCCGTACGGCTCCACGAGGCGCTCGTGCAGACGGCTCTCGGTGCCCGGCAGCACTGACCGGACCGGCAGTCGGGGGGCCCCGACTACCCAAACCGGCCGGGCAGGTCCTAGGGTTGCTGTGTGAACGAGCTCGACGTTGTGGGTGTCCGGGTGGAAATGCCCTCCAACCAACCGATCGTGCTCCTGCGTGAAGTGGGAGGCGACCGGTACCTCCCCATCTGGATCGGTCCTGGGGAGGCGACCGCCATTGCCTTCGCGCAGCAGGGGATGGCCCCTGCCCGGCCGCTGACGCACGACCTGTTCAAGGACGTGCTGGAGGCGGTCGGTGAGGAGCTCACCGAGGTCCGGATCACGGATCTGCGGGAGGGCGTCTTCTACGCGGAGCTTGTCTTCGCCAGCGGGGTCGAGGTGAGCGCGAGGCCGTCCGATGCCATAGCGCTGGCCCTGCGCACGGGGACGCCGATCTACGGCAGTGACGGCGTGCTCGACGACGCCGGCATCGCCATTCCCGACGAGCAGGAGGACGAGGTGGAGAAGTTCCGCGAGTTCCTCGACCAGATCTCGCCCGAGGACTTCGGCACCGGCCCGCAGTGAGGGCGGGGGGCGGAAGAAGGCGCGGCGGCCGCGAAACGCGGGCCGTGTTGCCCACCGGGAACTTTCAGCCCATTCGAGTAGCCTTTCCCCGCAATGGGGTACGGGAAACCACTCTCAGGGTGATTATCACTCGGCGTGCCGAGTGTGGCGATCGTTGACGCACCCCTGGTCACTGCCTACCTTCGAGGTGGCAGGTCAAGGACGGAGGGTCGGCGTGAGGATCACGGGCGACGGTACGACCGGGGGCATCCCCGCACGGAGTGATGGTGGGCCGTACCCGCTGCACGGCGGCGCGGCGAGTTCCGCGCACCGTCAGCCGGCGTCGACGCCGGTCGGACCGGTGAACGACGCCCCGGCGCCCGAGCAGGTCGGCTACCGGGGACCGACGGCGTGCGCCGCCGCCGGGATCACGTACCGGCAGCTGGACTACTGGGCGCGGACCGGGCTGGTGGAGCCCAGCGTGCGGCCCGCGTACGGGTCCGGCACGCAGCGGCTCTACAGCTTCCGGGACGTGGTCGTCCTCAAGATCGTCAAGCGCTTCCTGGACACCGGGGTGGCGCTGCAGAACATCCGCACCGCCGTCCAGCACCTGCGCGACCGGGACTTCTCCGATCTGGGCCGGATGACGCTGATGAGCGACGGCGCGACCGTGTACGAGTGCACCTCCCCGGACCAGGTGGTGAGCCTGCTGGAGGGCGGTCAGGGCGTCTTCGGGATCGCCGTGGGCGTGGTGTGGCGGGACGTCGAGAACGCCCTGTCCCAGCTGCACGGGGAGCGGGTGGACACCGGGGAGACCCTGGTGGGCCACAACCCCGCCGACGAGCTGGCCGCGCGCCGCAACCGGGCCGTCTGAGCGGCGCGGACGCCGCCGTCACCGCGATGTCAGTGGCGTAGGGCAGCATCGGTGCGGTGAGAGCCGCCCCGACCATCATGCATCTGGACATGGACGCCTTCTACGCCTCGGTCGAGCAGGGGTCGAAGCCCAGTCTGCGGGGCAAGGCCGTCATCGTCGGCGGCCTCGGGCCGCGCGGGGTGGTGGCCACCGCCTCCTACGAGGCCAGGCGCTTCGGGGTGCACTCGGCGATGCCGACCGCCCAGGCCCGCCGGCTCTGCCCGAACGGCGCGTACCTGATCCCCCGCTTCAGCCTCTACCGCGAGGTCAGCGAGACGGTCATGGGCCTGCTGCGGGAGCTGTCGCCGCTGGTGGAGCCGCTCAGCCTGGACGAGGCCTTCGTGGATCTGGAGGCGGGCGGCACGGCCTTCGATTCGGCGGGTGCCCGCGCGGCCGGGGAGCGGCTGCGGGCCGACATCACGGCCGCCACGGGGCTCAGCGGATCGGTGGGGCTGGCCGGCTCGAAGATGCTGGCCAAGGTCGCCTCGGAGGAGGCCAAGCCGGACGGGCTGCTGCTGATCGAACCGGGGACCGAGCGCGAGCTCCTCGCGCCCATGTCGGTGCGGACGCTGCCCGGGGTGGGGCCGGCCACCGGGGAGCACCTGAGGCGGGCCGGGATCACCACCGTCGGGGAGCTGGCGGAGGCCGGCGAGGACGAGCTGGTCCGGATGGTGGGCCGGGCCCACGGGGTCGGGCTGTACCGGATGGCGCTCGGGCTGGACGACCGGCCGGTGGTCGCGGAGCGGGACGCGAAGTCGGTGTCCGTGGAGGACACCTTCGACGTGGACCTGCACGACCGGGTCCGGATCCGCTCCGAGGTGCAGCGGCTCGCCGACCGCTGCGTGGGGCGGCTGCGCGCCTCCGGGCACTCGGGGCGGACCATCGTCCTGAAGGTGCGGCGGTACGACTTCTCCACGCTGACCCGGTCCGAGACCCTGCGCGGGCCGACGGATGACCCCTCGGTGGTCCGGGAGGCCGCGGCGCGGCTGCTGGAGGGCGTGGACACCACCGGCGGGGTGCGGCTGCTGGGGGTCGGCGTGACGGGCCTCGCGGACTACACGCAGGAGGACCTGTTCGCCCAGGCGCTCGGCGCCGGGGCCGATGCGGACGGGGAGGGCGCGGAGGCGGAGGCGGAGGCCGTTGCGCCGGACGGGGCGGCCGGGGCCGCTGATGCCGGTGAGGTGGGTACGGCTGGTGGGGGCGAGGGCAGTGCCGGTCCCGTGGTGGCCCTCGCGGCGCCGGGGGAGGCGGGGCGGCAGGCCGCTCCCGTACGGCACTGGGCCGCGGGGAGCGACGTACGGCACGCGGTGTACGGGCCCGGCTGGGTACAGGGCAGCGGGGTCGGGCGGGTCACCGTACGGTTCGAGCAGCCGGGATCGCCGCCCGGGCGGGTGCGCACCTTCCGGGTGGACGATCTCGAACTGGAGGCCTCCGACCCGCTTCCGCTGGTGGGACGGCGGCCGGAGGGCGGGGACTTTGCGGAATCGCCCTAGGCCCGCTGCTCGGGGGGCGGGTGGTGGAAGCTGCCGGGCAGGGTGACGTCCAGGCCGTAGTGGTGGTAGAGCTGCAGCTCCTGTTCGGGGGAGAGGTGGCGGCCGACGCCGAAGTCGGGGGCGTCCTTGATCAGGGAGCGCTCGAAGGGCACCCGCAGGGTGTCGTCCACCACCTCGCTGGGCTCCAGCGGGACGAAGGCGTCCCGGCCGAAGAGGCCGGTGCGGACGGCGGCCCATTCCGGTACGCCCGTGGCGTCGTCGAGGTAGACCTCGTCCACGGTGCCGATCTTGGCGCCGTTGCGGTCGAACGCCTTGCGGCCGATCAGGCTGCGCGGATCGATGTCGGTCTGCACGGTCCCTCCGTACGGTCGCAGTGGTACAACTCATCCGTTATCACTACAGAAGTGCATATTGGGAGAGGGGGCCACTCGAGGGAGTCGCGAGATCCTCGCTGGTAGGCTGGGTGATGGCTGTTGACCCTGTGCGGGAGAGTCCTCCGAGTGAGTACGACGGGGGCGCCGAAGGAGCAAATCCTCCCCGGAATCTCTCAGGCATACGTACCGCACGTGGTGAGGCCACTCTGGAAAGCAGGGGCGGGTACCGGGCACGCAGTACCGGTCCCTCTCCTCACCGACGGTGAAAGCCGGACCTCAGGGGCGATCCCCTTGCGGCCCGGTGAAGCTCTCAGGTTGAGATGACAGAGGGGGAGGCCGTCCGGGTGCCCGCGCCGTGGTGCCCCTCGCAGGTCATACGACCAGGAGGCCTCCGTCATGACCGCCAACCGCATTCCGCTCTCCCAGCTGGAGCGAGGCATCCCCTTCGAGCAGCGCCACATCGGCCCGGACGCCGAGGCGCAGGCCAAGATGCTCGCCCACGTGGGCTACGGCTCGCTGGACGAGCTCACCGCCGCCGCGGTGCCGGATGTGATCAAGACCGCCGACGCGCTGGACCTGCCCGACGCGCGCACGGAGGCGGAGGTGCTGGCCGAGCTGCGCTCGCTCGCCGACCGCAACCAGGTGCTGTCGTCGATGATCGGCCTCGGTTACTACGGCACCTTCACGCCCCCGGTGATCCTGCGCAACGTCATGGAGAACCCGGCCTGGTACACGGCGTACACCCCGTACCAGCCGGAGATCTCGCAGGGCCGCCTGGAGGCGCTGCTGAACTTCCAGACCGTCGTCGCCGAGCTGACCGGGCTGCCGACCTCCGGCGCCTCCCTGCTCGACGAGGGCACCGCCGCCGCCGAAGCCATGTCCCTGGCCCGGCGCGTGGGCAAGGTCAAGGGCGGTGTCTTCCTGATCGACGCCGACGCGCTGCCGCAGACCATCGCCGTGATCGAGACCCGTGCCGAGCCCATCGGGATCGAGGTCGTCGTCGCCGACCTGTCCGGGGGCATCCCGGCCGAGATCGCCGAGCGCGGCGTCTTCGGCGTGCTCCTGCAGTACCCCGGCGCCTCCGGTGCCGTGCGCGCGATCAAGCCGGTCATCGACCAGGCCCACGAGCTCGGTGCCATCGTCACCGTCTCCGCCGACCTGCTCGCGCTGACCCTGCTCACCTCCCCGGGCGAGCTCGGCGCCGACATCGCGGTCGGCACCACCCAGCGCTTCGGCGTCCCGATGGGCTTCGGCGGACCGCACGCCGGCTACATGGCCGTCCAGCAGAAGCACGCCCGCTCGCTGCCCGGCCGCCTCGTCGGCGTCTCCGTGGACGCGGACGGGAACAAGGCCTACCGTCTGGCCCTGCAGACCCGCGAGCAGCACATCCGCCGCGAGAAGGCCACCAGCAACATCTGTACGGCCCAGGTGCTGCTCGCCGTCATGGCCGGCATGTACGCGGTCTACCACGGTCCGGACGGCCTGCGCACGATCGCCCGCCGCACCCACCGCTACGCCACCCTGCTCGCCGCGGGCCTGACGGCCGGCGGGGTCGAGGTGGTGCACGGCTCCTTCTTCGACACCGTCACCGCCCGGGTGCCCGGCAAGGCCGCCGAGGTCGTCGCCGCGGCCCGCGAGGGCGGGGTCAACCTCTTCCAGGCCGACGCCGACCACGTCTCCGTCGCCTGTGACGAGACCACCCTGCGCGCCGACCTCGACGCCGTCTGGGCAGCCTTCGGCGTCAGCGCCGACATCGAGGCCCTGGACGAGGCCACCGCGGACACGCTGCCCGGGGAGCTGCTGCGCTCGGACGCGTACCTGACCCACCCGGTCTTCCACCAGCACCGCTCCGAGACCGCGATGCTGCGCTACCTGCGCAAGCTCGCGGACAAGGACTACGCGCTGGACCGCGGCATGATCCCGCTGGGCTCCTGCACCATGAAGCTCAACGCGACCACCGAGATGGAGCCGGTGACCTGGCCGGAGTTCGGCCAGCTGCACCCGTTCGCCCCGGTGGAGCAGGCGGAGGGCTACCTCACGCTCATCACCGAGCTGGAGGAACGTCTCTGCGAGGTCACCGGCTACGACAAGGTCTCGATCCAGCCGAACGCCGGTTCCCAGGGCGAGCTCGCCGGTCTGCTGGCCGTGCGCGCCTACCACCGGTCGAACGGCGACGAGCAGCGCACCGTCTGCCTGATCCCCTCCTCCGCGCACGGCACCAACGCGGCCAGCGCCGTGATGGCCGGCATGAAGGTGGTCGTCGTCAAGACCGCCGACGACGGCGAGGTGGACGCGGAGGACCTGCGCGCCAAGATCGAGCAGTACCGCGACGAGCTCGCCGTGCTGATGATCACCTACCCGTCCACGCACGGCGTGTTCGAGGAGCACGTCGCCGACATCTGCGCCCAGGTGCACGAGGCCGGCGGCCAGGTGTACGTCGACGGTGCCAACCTGAACGCCCTGGTGGGCCTCGCCAAGCCGGGTCACTTCGGCGGCGACGTCTCGCACCTGAACCTGCACAAGACCTTCTGCATCCCGCACGGCGGCGGCGGCCCGGGCGTCGGCCCGGTGGGTGTCCGGGCGCACCTCGCCCCGTTCCTGCCGAACCACCCGCTCCAGTCGACCGCCGGCCCGGAGACGGGCGTCGGGCCGATCTCGGCCGCTCCCTGGGGTTCGGCCGGCATCCTGCCGATCTCCTGGTCGTACGTGCGCCTGATGGGCGGCGAGGGCCTCAAGCGCGCCACCCAGGTGGCGGTGCTGGGCGCCAACTACATCGCCAAGCGCCTGGAGCCGCACTACCCGGTGCTCTACACCGGCCCGGGCAACCTGGTCGCGCACGAGTGCATCATCGACCTGCGTCCGCTGTCGAAGGCCACGGGAGTGAGCGTCGACGACATCGCCAAGCGTCTGATCGACTACGGCTTCCACGCCCCGACCATGTCCTTCCCGGTGGCCGGCACGCTGATGATCGAGCCGACGGAGTCCGAGGACCTCGCCGAGATCGACCGTTTCTGCGACGCGATGATCGCCATCCGCGCCGAGATCGAGCGGGTCGCGGGCGGCGAGTGGCCGCTGGAGGACAACCCGCTGGCCAACGCCCCGCACACGGCGGCGGCGCTCGGCGGCGAGTGGAACCACCCGTACAGCCGCGACGAGGCCGTCTTCCCGGCCGGTGTCACGCCCGCCGAGAAGTACTGGCCGCCGGTCCGCCGGATCGACGGTGCCTTCGGCGACCGCAACCTGGTCTGCTCCTGCCCGCCGCTGGACGAGTACGACAACTAGTCCCGTGACGGCATGAAGGGGCCGGTCCGCGGAGCTCGCGCTCCGGGGGCCGGCCCCTTGTCGTTCGTCCCTCGCTCGTCGGTTCCTTCGTTCGCCGGTTCGCCGGTTCGCCGGTTCGTCCGTGCTCCGTACGAAGTCTCCTAGGCCGCCGCGAGCGGGCGGTGCGGGGCGATGATCTTGCCGTCGGGCAGCAGTTCACCGGTGTCCTCGAAGAGCAGGACCCCGTTGCACAGCAGGCTCCAGCCCTGTTCCGGGTGGTTGGCCACCGGGCGGGCGGCCTCCCGGTCTGCGGACTCTGACGACGGGCAGGCAGGCTGGTGCTGGCACATGGATGCGTTCTTTCGCTGCGGTGTGGTCTGTTCGCTACGGCTCGATGCGTGATTCATGGCCGTCCCCCTGTGTCGTCCCCGCACCTGCGGGGAGGATGTCCTCAGTGTTCCCCCACGACGGCTGCTTCGCAGGTATTTCCCGGCAGCTGTCCTCATGGATTGAGGACGCATCACCCGTGCGGGCGGTTCAAGCCAACTCCCCTGTCATTTCGGATGGTTCGCGGGTGGCCCATCCGGGCTAGGCCGTATGGGCCGACCGGGTCAAGCCGAACAGGCCACCGCCGGGCAGCGGCTCAGGCCGCCGGCGCGGCCAGCGACGGCGGTACGGGTGGGGCGGGCGGGGTCAGCCGGTGGGTCAGTACGGGCAACAGTTCCGAGACGGGGTGCGGCCGGAACGGGGCGATCCCCGGCGGGGCCGGCGCCAGCGGGACCAGCAGGTCGGAGGCGGCGGGCAGGCCGGCGGAGGCGTCGGCGCCGACCGCCCCGTGCAGCCACAGGGTCAGCATGTACAGCTCCGGCACGGACAGCAGCCGGGGCTGGTACCCCTTGCCCAGCGACTCGGCCTGGCGCAGGGCCCGTTCGGTGGCGGCGACGTAGGGGCCCTCGAAGAAGTGGGAGAAGGCCCAGCCGTCCGGGGTCAGCCGGGTGTCGGCCGCCGCGACGAAGCGGTCGCCGCTGCGGATCAGGAACCGCCAGCCGGTCAGCCTGGTGCGGGGAGGGCGGCCGCCGGCGGCGAGGCCCCCCACGTTCAGCCGGTCGAGCACGTGCACCGGGAGCGGGAGTTCGGCGGTGAGGGGTCCCTGGATCGCGCGCAGGGACGGGGTGTGCGCCTCGTGGACGGCGGTGGGAGAACCGAGTGCCGCGAGGACGCTGCGCAGGGCGGGCGCGGGGGCCGGGGGGACATGCAGCGGCATGGTGGGTCGCCTCTCGATTGGGAGACCTGTGGTGCGGGGGAAGGTGCGGACGGCGCTGTCGCATTCTGGGGTCAGAGGGGGGCTGAGGGGCAATGGCCGCGCGCCAACTCTCTGCCTCGTTTGCGGAGTTTATACGACATGTGTTCACGCGGTGTTTCGGCTAGCTGTCCCAGCTATTGCCGACAAGGAGCTTACCGGTCCCGCTGACATGGTATTCGTGCCGGTTGCACGCGAACGCGGCGCGCTGACCTCGGAGGTTACCCGACAGGGGCTCGGCTGGAAAGCGCCGGTTATGGGGAATCGGCAAAGTCGACGGGGAATGTGCAAAAGGAGAGTTGCCAGGTGAATGTGCCGAAGCGCCCATCTGGCCATACCGGCGCGCGCTCCCCGCCAGACCGCCGGGACCGGCGTTATCGATCACGGCGCATGGGCATCATCGACCGTACGCGCGCCCGGGTGCACCGCGCCGGGCACTGGAGGAGGGACGATTCGATGGGGGAGAAGGTCGTGGCAGGCGGATTCGACCTGTCCGATCGGCATCGGTATCGGAGGAAGCTTCACGAGTGCCTGGAGGGACTGGAGCGGCTTCTGGCGGAGAAGAGGTTCGATCGGCCCAAGAACATGATGGGGCTGGAGATCGAGCTGAATCTCGCGGGTGCCGACGGTTTGCCGCGCATGGTGAATGCACAGGTACTGGAGCGGATTGCCAGCCCCGATTTCCAGACCGAACTCGGAATGTTCAATCTGGAGGTCAACGTACTCCCGCACCGGCTCGGCGGCCGGGTTTTCGACCAGCTCGCCGAAGAGCTGAGCGCCGGGCTCCACTACGCCCACCGGCAGGCGGCCGGAATCGAGGCGGGGGTGGTGATGATAGGGATCCTGCCCACCCTCTCCCGCGCGGACCTGGCGCCGGCCAACCTCTCGGCCGTGGACCGCTACTCGCTGCTCAACGAGCAGATCCTGATGATGCGGGGGGAGGACTTCACGCTCGACATCGAGGGGGTCGAGCGGCTGACCTGGAGCACCGGGTCGATCGTTCCGGAGGCCGCCTGCACCTCCGTACAACTGCACCTCCAGGTCACCCCGGCCCGGTTCGCGGACGTGTGGAACGCGGCGCAGGCGGTGACCGCCGTACAGATAGCGGTGGGCGCCAACTCGCCGTTCCTGTTCGGGCGGGAGCTGTGGCGGGAATCGCGGCCGCCGCTGTTCACCCAGGCGACCGACACCAGGCCGCCCGAGCTTCAGGCCCAGGGGGTGCGGCCGCGCACCTGGTTCGGGGAGCGCTGGGTCGACTCGGCGTACGAACTGTTCGCGGAGAACGTCCGCTTCTTCCCCTCCCTGCTGCCGATCTGCGACGAGGAGGAGCCGCTGCGGGTGCTCGCCGAGGGCGGGGTGCCCGGCCTCCAGGAGCTGGTGCTGCACAACGGCACCGTCTACCGGTGGAACCGGCCCGTCTACGGGGTCGCCGACGGGGTGCCGCACCTGCGCGTGGAGAACCGGGTGCTGCCCGCCGGACCCACGGTGGCCGACGTCGTCGCCAATGCCGCCTTCTACTACGGGCTCGTACGGACCCTCGCGGACGAACCGCGCCCGGTGTGGAGCCGGCTGCCGTTCGCGGAGGCCGAGGCCAACTTCGACGCGGCCTGCCGGTACGGGATCGACGCGCGGATCCGCTGGCCGCGCCGGGGCCGGGCCGGGGGGCTGGTGAGCCTGCCCGCGGTGCGGCTGGTGCTGGAGGAACTGCTGCCGATGGCCGCGGCCGGGCTGGACGCCTGGGGCATCGAACCCGCCGACCGGGACCACTACCTCGGCATCATCGAGGAGCGCTGCCGGCGCCGGGTGAACGGCGCCACCTGGCAGGTCGACACCTACCACCGGGCCCGCGCCGGCGGACTGGCACGGGACGACGCCCTCGCCGCCACCACCCGGCGCTACACCGAGCTGATGCACAAGGGTGACCCCGTGCACACCTGGCCGGTCGGCCTGGAGGGCCAGGAGGTGGACGCCACCGCCGCCGCCCGGCGCTGAGCCGGTGCTCCCGTCCGACCGCCGAGGGGGCAGTATGGGTGGTCGCAACAGGATGCCGCCGTGGGACGGCAGGACGGCAGGACGGGAGTCGGGCGTGCGGGCGGAGCCGGAGCCGGTGTGCGTGGAACAGAGCGGGGACGGGCGGCGGCGTCTGCTGAGGACCGAGACGCTGCTGGTCCTCGCGCTGTCGCTGGGGGCGAGCGGCGTCTCGGCGCTGATCAGCTTCATCGGGTCGCTGACCAAGCCGGGCGGCCTCAAGGACCAGGCCGCCACGCTGAACGGCTCGTACGCCCCCGGGCGGCCCTGGCTGGACCTGGCCTGGCAGCTGTTCGGGATCGCCTCGGCGCTGGTGCCCGTCCTGCTGGTCGCGCACCTGCTGACCCGCGAGGGCGCGCCGGGCCTGCGCGTCCTGGGCTTCGACCGAAGCCGTCCCGGCTGGGACCTGGCCCGGGGGGCGCTGGTCGCGGCCGGGATCGGGAGCGCGGGACTGGCGTTCTACTTGGCGGCCCGGGCCTCCGGCTTCAACCTGACGGTGGTGCCGGAGGCGCTGCCCGACGTGTGGTGGAAGTTCCCGGTGCTGATCCTCTCCGCGGTGCAGAACGCCGTGGTGGAGGAGGTCATCGTGCTGGCCTACCTGCTGCGCCGGCTCGGCCAGCTCGGCTGGTCGCCGACGGCCGCCCTGCTGGCCAGCGCGGTGCTGCGCGGCTCGTACCACCTGTACCAGGGCATCGGCGGCTTCCTCGGCAACGTCGTGATGGGCGTCGTCTTCGTGCTGGCCTACCGGCGCTGGGGCCGGGTGGGGCCGCTGGTCGTCGCCCACGCGCTGCTCGACATCGTCGCCTTCGGCGGCTACGCGCTGCTCGCGGGCAAGGTGGGCTGGCTGCCCACCCCGTAGCCGCGGGCCTCAGGGCCGGGTGAGCAGTTCGCCGTCGATCACGGTGACCGCGCGGCCGCTGAGCAGGGTGCGCTCGCCCGCGAGGGTGACTTCGACCAGGCCGCGGCGGGCGCCGCCCTGGAGGCCGGTCAGCGTGGTGCGGCCCAGGCGGGCCGCCCAGAAGGGGGCGAGGGCGGTGTGGGCGCTGCCCGTCACCGGGTCCTCGTCGATGCCGTGCAGCGGGAAGAAGCCGCGGGAGACGAAGTCGTAGCCGGCCGCCGGGTCCTCGGCTGCCGCGGTGACGATCACCCCGCGCCGGGCGCGGTCGCGCAGGGCGGCGTGGTCGGGCCTGAGCTCCCGTACGGTCCGCTCGTCCGCCAGCTCCACCAGCAGGTCGCCGATGTGCGCGGCGGTGTCGTGGACAGAGACGACGGGGGCGCCCAGGGCGCGGGCGATCTCGGGGGACGGCTCGACGGGGGTCAGGGACGAGGTCGGGAAGTCCAGGGTGATGGCGCCGTCCGCACCCGCGCCGGCCGTGAGGATCCCGCAGCGCGCGGCGAAGCGGACGGGGCCCTTGGCGAGCCCGTTCTCGATCAGTACGTGGGCGGTCGCGAGCGTGGCGTGCCCGCACAGGTCGACCTCGCCGACCGGGGTGAACCAGCGCAGCGCCCAGTCGGCCTCCCCGCCGGGCGGCAGGGGCCGCACGAACGCGGTCTCGGAGAGGTTGACCTCGGCCGCGACCTGCTGGAGCCAGGTGTCGGCGGGGAAGGGGCCGTCGAGGACGAGGACTCCGGCGGGGTTGCCGTGGAAGGGGCGGTCGGTGAAGGCGTCGACGATTCGGATGCGCATGGCTCCGACGGTAGGGGAGCCGGCCGGGGGCGGGCCAAGGCCAATCCGGGATGACTGGCCTTGCCACGCCCCCGGGGCGGGCGGCGAGGGGCGTGGCGGGTGTGGGCGTGAGGCGAGGTGGTCACCGATGCGTTCAAGCCGCCGGCTGCAAGCCGCCAGCCGCCTGCGGCCATGGCCGCATCGTCCAGGTCGGGCCGACGTGCCCGCCGGACCGGAAGACGGCCGACACCGCCAAGTCTTGGTCGCGGGTCTGCCAGTTCCGCTCGCCTTCCCATCCCCGGTAGTCGGCGGTGACCCCTTCCGGGAACGGGACGAGATCGCTGTCCCGGATCCGGGCGACTTGGATTCGTCGTCAGCCGCGCGACTGTCGAAGATAGGTTCCGATATATCGTTGACGCATCGCGATGGGTCAGCGATAGTGGAGGAGTCGAAACGACGACGAGCGATGACGAAAGGAGCGCAGTGATGCGTTCACGTGGACAGCACGACCATGGACATGAGCACGGACGGGGTCACGGCCACTGCGGGCCGGACCGTCGGGAGGAGTTCCAGGGGCGGCGTGCCGCCTTCGGGCCGTTCGGGCCGCCCTTTGGCGGCGGGCCCTTCGGGGGGCGCGGTGGGCGGGGTGGCCCCCGGGGCCGGGCGCGGCGCGGTGACGTGCGCGCCTCCATCCTGGCGCTGCTCACCGACCGTCCGATGCACGGCTACGAGATGATCCAGGAGATCGGCGAGCGCAGCGGCGGGGCGTGGAAGCCCAGCCCCGGCTCGGTGTACCCGACCCTCCAGCTGCTGGAGGACGAAGGGCTCATCACCAGCGAGAGCGAGGGCGGCAAGAAGCTGTTCACGCTCACCGACGCGGGCCGCGCCGAGGCCGAGTCGGGCCCGGACGCCCCCTGGGCGGATGCCGGGCGCGGCTTCGACTTCGAGGCGATGCACGAGATCCGTGCCGCCGGCGTCGGGCTGATGGAGGCCTTCGGGCAGGTCTTCAAGACCGGCACGCCCGAGCAGCGCGAGAAGGCCCTCGCGGTCGTCAACGACGCCCGCAAGAAGCTGTACCTGATCCTGGCCGACGAGCACTGAGTCCGGATACGTGTACGGCGCGCCCCGCGAGACCGCTCGCGGGGCGCGCCGTATGTGTGTCCGGGGTCAGGCGACCAGGCCGGCCAGTTTGCGGAGGGACTCGTTCAGTGCGGCGGTCGCGGAGTCCTTGAGCTTGCCCGCCATCAGGGAGACGGCCGCGCCGGTGAACTCGCCGTCGATGCGGACGGTGGTGGCACCGCCGTCCGGGATCAGGGTGTAGCGGGTCAGTACGGCCACGCCCATCGGGCCCTTGCCGGTGATGGCGAAGAGGCGCTGGTCCTCCAGCTCCGACACGGTCCACAGGACCTCGGCCGGGAAGCCCATCATCTTCATGTTCTCGGCGAAGGTGGAGCCGACGGCCAGGGTCTCGGGGCCGCCCTTCGGGAAGTTGGTGTGGGTCGCGCTCCACTGCCCGTACGCGTCCCAGTCGGTCAGCTGGGCCCAGAGCTTCGCGGCGGGCGCCTCGATGCGTGATTCCGCGGTGACTTCAGCCATGCGTCCACCCCTTCTCGTCGGGTTCGTGCGGCGGAAGGTAGCCCCGGCGGGTGGAACATTCAATACTGACGACCAGTCAGATATGGCGGGGTGCGGCCGGCCCGGCGCCGGGTCCGTCTCAACAGGCGTCACGCGTGTGACGCTCCTGACCGGCCCTGCCATGATGGCCCGATGCAAGCGTCAGGGAAGAACGCCGGGCTGGGCCTCGCCCTGGTCTCGGCGTGTGCGTTCGGTGGTTCGGGTGTGGCGGCGAAGCCGCTGATCGAGGCGGGTCTGGACCCGCTGCACGTGGTGTGGCTCAGGGTGGCCGGGGCGGCGCTGGTGCTGTCCCCGCTGGCCTGGCGGCACCGCGCTCTGCTGCGGCGCAAGCCCCTGCTCCTCGCCGGTTTCGGCCTGGTCGCGGTGGCCGGCGTACAGGCCTTCTACTTCGCCTCCCTGTCACGGATCCCGGTCGGCGTGGCCCTGCTGCTGGAGTACCTGGGCCCGGCCCTGCTGCTCGGCTGGATCCGCTTCGTGCAGCGCAAGCCGGTGACCCGGGCGGCCGCGGCCGGTGCGGCGGTGGCCGTCGTGGGCCTGGCCTGCGTGGTCGAGATCTGGTCGGGGCTGAGCCTGGACCCGCTCGGCGTGCTGCTCGGCCTCGCCGCGGCCTGCTGCCAGGCCTTCTACTTCGTCTTCGCCGACCAGGGCACGGACGGGGACGACGTGCCCGACCCGATGGGCGTGATCGCCTACGGGATGATCATCGGTGCGGTCGTCATGACGGTGATCGCGCGGCCGTGGGGGATGGATTGGGGGGTGCTGGGCGGCTCCGCGGCGCTCGGGCAGACGCGGGTGCCCGCCCTGGTGCTGCTGGGCTGGGTGGTGCTGGTCGCCACGGTCTTCGCGTACCTGACCGGGGTGGTCTCGGTGCGCAAGCTCTCCCCGCAGGTGGCGGGCGTGGTGGCCTGCCTGGAGGCGGTCATCGCCACCGTCCTGGCGTGGGTGCTGCTCGGCGAGCACCTCTCGACCCCGCAGATCGTGGGCGGGGCGCTGGTGCTGGGCGGTGCCTTCATCGCGCAGTCCTCGCGGCCCACCCCGCCGGGCGCCGCCGATCCGGCCGTGCTGGCCCCGGAGCCCACGAAGGCGTAGGCGCGGGCGGGGCAGGGGGGCAGGGGGGCCGGGTGGGCCGGGCGGGCCGGGCGGGCCGGGGCTTGGTCCGGCGCGGGAGCAGCCCGTAGGGTGCTGTGCATGCCGTCGACCGTGCTTCCGCCTCCCGCCGCCTAGCGCGGGCGGCCACCACTCGTACGAGGATCCCGCCCGGGAGTTCCCGGGCCGGTTCGCGCTGCCCGCGAAGCGATGACCTGCTTCCCTCATCCTTCACGCATGCGCGGAGACACACGTGTCGAACCATTCGCCCGCAGCCGGGCGCAGTCTGCTGTACCTCGTCGTCGCCGGAGCCGCCTGGGGCACCGCCGGGGCGGCCGCCTCCCTCCTCTTCCTGGCCAGTGACCTCGGCCCGATCGCCCTGTCGTTCTGGCGGTGCGCGGGCGGGCTGGTGGTGCTGCTGGGGGTGCTCGCCGTACGCCGTCCCGCGCGGGTGCGGGCGCGGCGGCCCTCGGCGCGCTCGCTGATCGGGACGGGGCTGATGTTCACCCTGTTCCAGGCCGCCTACTTCGCCGCCGTGCGCGACACCGGCCTGGCGGTCGGCACCGTGGTCACGCTGGGGGCGGGCCCCGTGCTGATCGCGCTGGGCGGCCGGTACTGGATGGGCGAACGGCTGGGGCGGGGCGGGGTGGCCGCCGTCGTCGGGGCGCTGGCCGGGCTGGCCGTGCTGGTGCTCGGTTCCGGAGGCGGCGAGGTGCGGCCGGCCGGGGTCGGCTGGGCACTGCTGTCGGCCGCCGGGTACGCGGCGATGACCCTGCGGGCGCGCTGGCTGGGCCGGCGCGGGGCCGGCGGGGACCCGCTGGTCACCACCGCCTGGTCGGTGGGGGTGGGCACGGTGTGCCTGCTGCCGCTCGCCCTGCTGGAGGGGCTGCTGCCGCATGCCGCCGACTGGGGCCGGGTGCTCTGGCTGCTGGTCTACGTCGCCACCGTGCCGACGGCGCTGGCGTACGCGCTGTACTTCACCGGCGCCGCGGCGGTGCGGGCCGCGACGGTGTCGGTGATCATGCTGATCGAGCCGGTCAGCGCGGCGGTGATCGCCGTCGGGCTGCTCGGTGAGCGGCTGACCGGGCCGGTGGTGCTGGGCACCGTACTGCTGCTGTCGGCGGTGGGCGCGCTGATCGTGGCCGAGGCGCGCGGTGCCGGGGCCGGGGACGGGGCCGGGGCCGGGGAGGGGGGCGAGGGCGGTGCCGGGCCGGTGGCCGGGCCCGCCCCGCGGCCTCAGAGCGCGGTGAGGTAGTCCGGGGCCGGGACGCCGGGGGCCAGGTCGGCGGCCGGGACGGGGGTCCCGTACGCCGGCGCGACCGGGACGACGCCCGCCCAGAACGGCAGGCCCAGGTCCTCGGCGTCGTCGTTGGGGCCGCCCGTGCGGATCTTCGCCGAGACCTCGGTCAGATCCAGGCGGATCACGGCCGTCGCCGCGAGCTCCCTGGCGTTGGCGGGCCGCGAGTCGGCCGAGCGGCCCGGGACGACCTGGTCGACCAGGGCGTCCAGCGCCATGCGGCGCTCGTCCTCGTCGGTGACCTGGTGGGCGGTGCCGTGGACGACCACCGAGCGGTAGTTCATCGAGTGGTGGAACGCGGACCGGGCCAGGACCAGCCCGTCGACGTGCGTCACCGTGAGGCAGACCGGCAGGCCCGGGTCCGTCTGGCCGGCCGCCAGCAGCGGGCGCGAGCCGGTCGAGCCGTGGACGTAGAGGGTCTCGCCCACCCGGCCGAAGAGGGTGGGCAGGACCACCGGCGCGCCGTCGCGGACGAACCCGAGGTGGCAGACGTAGGCCTGGTCGAGTATCGAGTGCACCGTCTCGCGGTCGTAGCTCGCCCGCTGGCGGGCGCGGCTCGGGACGGTGCGGTCGGTGGGCGCGTAGGCGGCGGGCGTGGCGGTCATGGTGCGGACTCCGTTGTACTAGTGCATAATGAGGTTTGTGCTAGAAGAGTATCGGATCACAGGCCGTCGTGCATCGGATATCGCGGCGAGCGTGGAGTCGGGGGTCGGATCCGGCGCGCTCGCGCCCGGGTTCCTGCTCCCTCCCATGCGGGAGCTGGCCGGGGAGCTGGGCGTCAACCCCAACACCGTCGCCGCCGCGTACCGGACGCTGCGCGAGCGCGGGGTCATCGAGACGGACGGCCGGCGCGGCAGCCGGGTGCGGGCCCGCCCGGCGACGGCCCCGCGCGACTCGCTGCGGATCCCCGTCCCCGAAGGCGTACGGGACCTCACGCAGGGCAATCCCGACGTCTCGCTGCTGCCGTCGCTGGACGGGGCGCTGGCCGCCGCCGCCCGGCGGTACGCGCAGGCGCCGACCCTCTACGGACAGGACCCGGTGCTCCCGGACCTCGCCCGGCTGGCCCGGGCCGGCCTTGAGGCCGACGGGGTCCCGGCCGGGCCCGTGGCCGTGACCTCCGGGGCGCTGGACGGCATCGAGCGGGTGCTGGCCGCCCACCTGAGGCCCGGAGACGCGGTCGCCGTCGAGGACCCGGGCTGGGGGGCGCTGCTGGATCTGGCGCCCGCACTGGGGCTGAAGGTGCTCCCGGTGGCCGTCGACGACGAGGGGCCGGTGCCGGCGGCGGTGGCCCGGGCGCTGGCCGACGGGGCGCGGGCCCTGGTGGTGACGGCCCGCGCGCAGAACCCGACGGGGGCCGCCGTCGGCGCGCAGCGGGCCCGGGAACTGCGGGCTTTGCTCGCCGCCCACCCCGGGGTGCTGCTCATCGAGGACGACCACGGGCACGGCATCGTCGACCTGCCGCTGTGTCCGCTGGGCGGGGTGACCCGGCACTGGGCGCTGGTCCGCTCCACGGCCAAGGCGTACGGGCCCGACCTGCGGGTCGCGGTGCTCACCGGCGACGCGGTGACCCTGGACCGGGTCCGGGGCCGCCAGCGGCTGGGGCCGGGCTGGGTCAGCCGGCTGCTCCAGTACGCGGTGGTGGAGCTGTGGAGCTCCGGCGCCGTGGACCCGCGGGCGGTGGCGCGCGCGTACGGGCTGCGCCGGGACGGGCTGATCACGGCGCTCGCGGAGCGGGGCGTACGGGCGCACGGGCGCAGCGGAATGAACGTCTGGCTGCCCGTCGCCGACGAGACGGCGGCCGTCACGAGGCTGCTGGCGGCCGGGTGGGCGGTGTCGGCGGGGGCCCGGTACCGGGTGGAGGCCGGGCCCGGCGTGCGGATCACCGTCTCCGGGCTGTCTCCGGCGGAGGTCGTCCCGCTGGCCGACGCGGTGGCCGCCGCGGCCCGGCCGTCCTTTGGCGGCCGCTTCGACTGACGGGCCTGCCTTCGGGAGGCCTCAGGCGGCCCGGCGGGGGCGGGACTGGGTGAGGGCCGCGCCGGCCAGGACGACGGCCGCGCCGACCGGGGTGTTCCAGTGCAGCTGTTCGCCGAGGACCAGGACCCCGGCGGCCGTCGCGATCACCGGGATGAAGTAGGTCACCATCTGTGCGGTGGTCGGTCCGATCTCCGTCACCAGCCCGTACTGCATCTGCAGGGCCATCCCCGTGCCGAGCGCGCCCAGGGCGGCCACCGCGAGGGTCGGCCACAGCGGGAAGGCGGCCGGGGCCGGGGTGAACAGGGCGCTCACGGCCGCCAGCTGGAGCGTGGACACCATGAGCTGCGCCCCCGTCAGGGCCACCGGGGAGCCCGGGGTGCCCGCCAGGGTGCGGCGGACGTAGATCCAGCCGATCGGGTAGCAGAGCGAGGCGAGCAGGGCCAGGGCGGTGCCCTTGCCGTCGATGCCCGCGAAGCCCTGCCAGGCGCCGAGGACGGTCAGGACCCCGAGGAAGCCCAGCCCGAGGCCCGCGAAGCGGCGCCGGGTCGGGCGGTCCTCGGAGAGCGCGACCAGGGAGAGCGCCATGCCCCACAGCGGGGAGGAGGCGTTGCAGATCCCGGCGAGGCTGGAGGGGATGGTCTGCTCGGCGTACGCGAAGAGCGAGAAGGGGGCCGTGTTCAGCAGCAGCGCCGCCACCGTGAGGTGCCCCCAGGTCCGCCGGCCCCGGGGCAGGCGTTCGCGCCGCACCAGCAGGACGGCCAGCAGGGCCAGCGCGCCGAAGAAGACCCGGCCCAGGGCGACCTGGAAGGGTGCGAACGCCTCCGTGCCCACCTTGATCAGGAGGAAGCTGAAGCCCCAGACCACCGAGAGGAGGGCGAAGCGCAGCCGCCAGTCCAGGGTGCCGGCGCCGTTCTTGGGCCCGGTGCGGGGCGTCGTGGCGGGCGGGGCGGGTGTGGGGGAGGGGGCCCGGCGGGGAGTGGTGGGTGCGCTCATGCGCTCACTGTGCGCCGGATGATCTCGTAGGACAAGCGAGACTTCCTCCGGCCGACCGCGTAGCATCGCTTACATGTTGAACCTGGAGCGGCTGCGCACCCTCGATGCCCTCGCCCGGCACGGCTCGGTCAGCGGCGCGGCCGACGGCCTCCACGTCACCACGTCCGCCGTCTCCCAGCAAATGGCCAAGCTGGAACGGGAGGTGGGCCAGCCGCTGCTGGCCAAGAACGGCCGCGGGGTCCGCCTCACCGACGCCGGACGGCTGCTCGCCGGTCATGCGGCCCGGATCATCTCGCAGGTGGAGCTGGCCCAGGCCGATGTCGAGGCGCAGCGCGGCTGCGCGGTCGGCGAGCTGCGGATCGGCGCCTTCCCGACGGCGATGCGCGGGCTGCTGCCGGGGGCGCTGACCGGCCTGCGCGCGGACCATCCCGAACTGCGGGTCATGGTGCGGGAGCAGGAGCCCGAGGAGGCCATGCTGGCGGTCGTGCGCGGGGACCTCGACATGGCCCTGGCCATCGACTGGCACAACAAGCGGATGCCGGTGCCCGCCGAGCTGACCCGCGCCCACCTGCTGGACGACGCGGCCGACGTCGCGGTTCCGGCCGGCCATCCGCTGGCGGACCGCGAGCGGAGCTCGCTGGCCGACTTCGCCGCCGACGACTGGATCTCCTGGAACGAGGGCCAGTTCTGCCACGAGTGGCTGGTCTTCACCCTGCGCGGCACCGGCGTCGAGCCGCGCATCGCGCACATCGCCGAGGAGCACCACACCCAGCTGGCCTTCGTGGAAGCCGGGCTGGGCGTGTGCGTGACGCCCCGGCTGGGGCGCGGGCCGGTGCCGCCGGGGGTCAGGCTGCTGCCCGTGAGCGATGCCGTACGCCGCCACGTGTACGCCGTCTGGCGCTCGGACGCGGGCCGCCGCCCCTCCATCCGGGCCGCCGTCGAGGCCCTGCACGCGGCCGCGGCCGCCGTGGAGGCGTAGGCCGGGGCGGGCCCGCCCCGCGCCGCGGCGGGCCTGCCCCGCGCCGCGGCGGGCCTGCCCCGCGCCGCGGCGGGCCTGCCCCGCGCCGCGGCGGGCCTGCCCCGCGCCGCGGCGGGGGCCCCGGGCGGGCTCAGAGCTTGCGGAAGTCCCAGGAGACGATCGCGTCGGGGGTGAGGCGGATCCAGGCGTGCCGGCCGTCGTGCGGCATCTCCTCGATGCCGAAGTTCTTGACCGGGAAGATCCGTTCCGGCTCGGCCAGTTCCGGGCAGGGCTCGCCGGTGCGCGGGGCCTCGCCCACGAACACCGCGGTGCCGGACAGTTCGACCCCGCGCAGCTCGTCGTACGCCTCCCCGGAGTCCACCACCACCGAGATCCGGGGGTCCTTGCGCAGGTCGGACCAGCGGCGGCTGCGCGTGATCGAGTACAGCCACATCGAGGTGCCGTCCCAGGCGAACCACAGGGCCCCCACGTGCGGCCGCCCGTCGGGGGAGACCGTGGCCACCCGGCAGGTGCGCTGCTCGCGCAGGAAGGCGTCCCGTTCCTCGTCCGTCATCATGATGCGGCGGCCGCGCCGCTGCGTCCCGCCCCCAGGTGTCCCGCCCCCAGGTGTCCCGTCCATCGCGCCCACGCCCCTTCACATCTGACTGTGTGTCAGGAATCATGCGGGCTCCGCCGCCACCACGCCAGGGGGAGCCATGCCGGACTTCGATCCCGCCACCACCGCGCTGCTCACCGTCGAATGCCAGAACGGTGTCGTCGGGGAGGAGAGCGCCCTGCCCGAGCTGGCCGAGGAGGCCCGGAAGTCCGGGATGCTGGAGCGGGTGGCCGCGCTCGTCGACGCCGCCCGCGCGGCCGGCGTACAGGTGCTGCACGCCGTCGCCGAGCGCCGGCCGGACGGACTCGGGGCCAGCACCAACGCGCGGCTGTTCCGCGCCGCCGGGAAGCTGCCCGTGCGCCAGCTCAGCGGGAGCCGGGCGGTCGAGATCGCGGCCCCCGTCACCGTCGCCGAGCAGGACCTCGTGGTGCGGCGGCTGCACGGGCTCTCCCCGATGGCGGGCACCGATCTGGACGCGCTGCTGCGCAACCTCGGCGTGCGCACCCTCGTCGTCACCGGGGTCTCCTCGAACATCGCGATCCCGAACACCGTCTTCGACGCGGTGAACCTCGGCTACCAGGTCGTCGTCCCCGCCGACGCCATCGCCGGGGTGCCCGCCTCCTGCACCGCCGAGGTGATCCGCAACTCCCTCGCGCTGGTGGCGGCCGTCACCACCACCGAAGCCCTCCTCGAACAGTGGACCGCCGCGCGCTGATCTCCAGGGCCTCATCGGGGAACACCTGGTCCGCGCACGGTGAAGGCCGCATCGGCCGCCAGCAGTTGCTGCATCGTCTCCGCCGCCCGGACGGACGCGTCGGCACAGCAGTTGTTGAACAACACGTGGACGGAGGCGGCCCGGTCCGCCATGTCCCGCAGCCGCGGCAGCCACTCGGCCAGCTCCGCCTCGGTGTAGGTGTGGCGGTACTTCGCCTCCTTGGCGCCGGGGCCACTGGAACCCCATGCGGGGCTCCGCCCGTGGAAACGCACCACGGCGAGGTCCGGAGAGGTGACGCACGCGACCGGAGGGACGGACGTGGGCAGTCCCTGGGCCGTGTCGACGGCCACGGTCGCGATCGCGTGCCGCGCCAGCAGGGCGGCGGTGGCCGTCCGCCGCTCCTCGCCCCACCACCCCGGATGGCGCAGCTCGACGGCCAGCGGCCAGTCGGCCGCCCGTTCGGCGCACTCCTCCACCACCGCCTCGCCGCGGGCCCCGGGGGTGAGCGAGGCCGGGAACTGGAACAGCAGCGTCCCCAGCCGTCCGGCCTCGCGCAGCGGCGCGAGCGCCCCGCTGAAGCGCTCCCACACTTCCTTGCGGAGTCCGTCGTCGGCCCGCACCCAGGCGCTGCCCCCCGCGGGGCGCAGATCGGCGGGGAGGGCGGCCGTACGGGTCGGCTGGCCGGTGAGCAGGGAGAACGCCTTGACGTCGAACCGGAAGTCCGGCGGGGTCCGTTCGGTCCACAGCCGGCTGTTGCGGGCACTCGGCAGCCCGTAGTAGGTGGAGTCGACCTCCACGACGGGAAAGCGGGTGGCGTAGTGCCTCAGCCGCCCCTCCGCGTCCCGCCGCCCCGCCGGGTACCAGCCGCCGGCGACCAGCGCCGGATCCGTCCATGAACACGCGCCCACCGATACGTCACCCATGCGTCGTCGTATGCCCCGCCCTGCCGCCGGCACCGGGGAGTCCGTCCGCGCCGGCCCCCTCGTCCATGAGCCTGGCGGACCGAGGCCGGCGTGATGCGGGGCGCCGGGCCGTCGCCGTTCGGGAAAAACCTTGGATCGTGACGCGCGTCTGCCCGCTAGCCTGGGAAAATGCTCACAGAAGTGATCGCGACCCGCTACGTCACGCCCCTGCGTGAGGGCGGCTCGCTCCCGGGAATCGTCGAAGCCGACGATCTCGGTACCTACGTCATGAAGTTCACCGGCGCCGGCCAGGGCCGCAAGACCCTGGTCGCCGAAGTCATCTGCGGGCGCCTCGCCCAGCGGTTGGGCCTGCGGGTCCCGCGGCTGGTGCAGATGCAGCTCGACCCCGTCATCGGACTCGGCGAGCCCGACCAGGAGGTCCAGGAGCTGCTCAAGGCCAGCGGTGGGCTCAACCTGGGCATGGACTACCTGCCCGGCTCGATCGGCTTCGATCCGCTCGCCTACCAGGCGGACCCGGCCGAGGCGGGCCGCGTGGTCTGGTTCGACGCCCTGATCAACAACGTCGACCGGTCCTGGCGCAATCCGAACATGCTGGTCTGGCACGGCGACCTGTGGCTCATCGACCACGGCGCCACGATGATCTGGCATCACAACTGGCCCACCGCCCAGGCGGCCTCCGCCAAGCCCTACAACGCCTCCGACCACGTCCTGGCCCCCGTGGGCCCCGACATCGCCGCGGCCGCGGCCGCGCTCGCGCCGCTGGTCACCGAGGAGCTGCTCACCGAGGTCACCGCGGACGTGCCCGACGAGTGGCTGGTCGACGAGCCCGGCTTCGACTCCACCGACGCGGTGCGCCGCGCCTACGTGGAGGCGCTGCTCCCGCGCGCCGCGACGATCCACGAGCGGATCACCATGGAGGCCGAGGTCCGGCCGCGGTCGGGCCCGCCCGGCTGGCTCGCCGAGCGCCTCGCCCCCCAGCCCCACACGACCAAGAAGAAGAGCGGCGACGAGTGACCGAGCGGGACGTCTTCGAATACGCGCTGGTGCGCGTGGTGCCCCGGATGGAGCGCGGCGAGTGCTTCAACGCCGGCGTCATCGTCTACTGCCGCGCGCACGGGTACGTCGCCGCGCGCACCCACCTCGACGAGGCGAAGCTCGCCGCGCTGGACCCGGGGGCCGACGTGGCCGGGATCCGGGCGGCGCTGCGCGGGGTCGAGGGACTCTGCGCGGGCGGCGAGACGGCCGGGCAGGCGGCCGGCGACGACCCCGGCCGGCGGTTCCGCTGGCTGATCGCGCCCCGCAGCACGGTGGTGCAGCCCGGTCCGGTGCACACCGGCCTGACCGCCGACCCGGCGGCGGAGACGCGGCGGCTCTTCGACCTCCTGGTCCGCTGACCGGACGGCCCTCGTCGCGGAGCCCCCGGGCGTTGCCCGGGGGCTCCCGTGCGCCACGGACGGCATGCTGGCGTTGACACCCGCTGCCGGGGCTCCTAGCGTCTCCTCAGCTGAAGCTACTAAGCGGTTGCTCACCTCTGGGCGGCCGTCTCTCAAGGGCGAGGAGATCCAGCATGTCCACCACCGAGCAGCGCGTAGCGATCGTCACCGGGGCGGCCCGGGGCATCGGCGCCGCCACCGCCGTGCGCCTGGCCGCCGAGGGCCGTGCGGTCGCCGTACTCGATCTCGACGAGGCGGCCTGCAAGGACACCGTGGAGGCGATCACCGCGGCCGGCGGCAAGGCCCTGGCGGTCGGCTGCGACGTCTCCGACAGCGCCCAGGTGGAGGCGGCCGTCGAGCGGGTGGCGAGCACGCTCGGCGCCCCGACGATCCTGGTCAACAACGCCGGCGTGCTCCGGGACAACCTGCTCTTCAAGATGAGCGACACCGACTGGGACACGGTCATGAACGTGCACCTGCGGGGCGCGTTCCTGATGGCGCGGGCCTGCCAGAAGTACATGGTGGAGGCCAAGTTCGGCCGCGTCGTGAACCTCTCCAGCAGCTCGGCGCTGGGCAACCGCGGCCAGGCCAACTACGCCGCCGCCAAGGCGGGGCTCCAGGGCTTCACCAAGACCCTGGCCATCGAGCTCGGCAAGTTCGGCGTCACCGCCAACGCCGTCGCCCCGGGCTTCATCGTGACGGAGATGACCGCCCAGACGGCCGCCCGGGTGGGCATGGGCTTCGAGGAGTTCCAGGCCGCCGCCGCCACCCAGATCCCCGTCCAGCGCGTCGGGCGCCCCGACGACATCGCCAACGCCATCGCGTTCTTCACCGGCGAGGCCGCGGGCTTCGTCTCCGGCCAGGTCATGTACGTGGCCGGCGGCCCGCTCAACTGACCCGTCCACGAGAGGCAGGGCGTACGGCATGACGTACAACGGCATCGACAGCGGCAAGGTCGCGCTGATCACCGGCGCGAGCCGGGGCATCGGCCACGGCATCGCCGAGGCGCTGGTGGCCCGGGGCGACCGGGTCTGCATCACCGGGCGCAACGAGGACGCGCTCAAGGAGGCCGTCGAGCGGCTCGGCGCGGACCGGGTGATCGGCGTGGCGGGCAAGGCGCACGACGAGGCCCACCAGGCCGTCGCCGTGGAGCGGACGATGGAGGCCTTCGGCCGCGTCGACTTCCTGGTGAACAACGCCGGGACCAACCCGGTCTTCGGGCCCATCGCGGACCTGGACCTCGGCGTGGCGCGGAAGGTCTTCGAGACCAACGTGATCTCGGCCCTGGGCTTCGCCCAGCGGACCTGGCACGCCTGGCAGAAGGACAACGGCGGGGCGATCGTGAACATCGCCTCCATCGCCGGTGTCTCCGCCTCGCCCTTCATCGGGGCGTACGGGATGAGCAAGGCCGCGATGATCAATCTCACCCTCCAGCTCGCCCACGAGATGGCCCCCCGGGTGCGGGTGAACGCCATCGCCCCGGCCGTGGTCAAGACCAAGTTCGCGCAGGCGCTCTACGAGGGCCGGGAGCAGGAGGCCGCGGCCGCCTATCCGCTGGGCCGGCTCGGCCTCCCGGAGGACATCGGGGGCGCCGCCGCATTCCTCACATCTGCACAAGCGGAATGGGTAACTGGACAAACTCTCGTCGTCGACGGGGGAATGTTCCTCAATGCCGGAGTGCACTGACCGATAACCGGACGCATTTGCCTCCCGAAGGGAGGCAAATGCGTATCGAATACGCACGTAATCGGTCAAGTGCCTCACGAAACCTGCCCATTGGATTTGTGACGCACTGAGGTAGGGTCTGCCGCACCCCTGGCTGATCGAGGAGCGTGCACGTGTTCAACCGGACCAGATGCCTGCAGATCACTGCGGCCCTTGCGTCCATATCCCTGCTCGCCGGATGCAGTCTGTTCTCCGACGACAGCGGTGACAAGACGAAGAGGATCGTCGTCGGCACGACCAGCGCCCCGAGCACCCTCGATCCCGCGGCGGCCTGGGACGGCTCCTGGGAGCTGTACCGGAACATCTACCAGACGCTGCTGGCGTTCCCCACCGGCAGCACCAAGCCCCAGCCGGACGCGGCCCAGAGCTGCGACTTCACCGACTCGGCGAACGAGTCCTACCGCTGCACCCTGCGCAAGGGCCTGAAGTTCTCCAACGGCGAGCCGCTGGACTCCAAGGCGGTCAAGCACTCCCTCGACCGGATCAAGACGATCAACTCCCAGGTCGGCCCCAAGGGCCTCTTCGCCTCCCTGGAGAAGATCGAGACGCCGGACCCGCTCACGGTCGTCTTCCACCTGAACACCCCCGACGCGACCTTCCCCTTCGTGCTCGGCTCCCCGGCCGCCTCGCTGGTCCCGCCGAAGGAGTACCCGGCCAACAAGGTGCGCTCCGACGGCAAGGCCACCGGCTCCGGCCCCTACGTCCTCACCTCCTACGAGGAGAACTCCGAGGCCGTCCTCGGCCGCAACAGCAGCTACCAGGGCTTCGCCAACCGCCGCAACGACGGTGTGACCATCCGCTACTTCGCGAAGTCCGACGCGATGGTCGCGGCCCTGAAGTCCAAGGAGATCGACGCGACCTACCGAGGCCTCTCGGCCCCGGAGATCAAGGACCTGCAGAGCACGGCCTCGCACAACGCGGGCGTCCAGGTCGTCGAGAACGTCGGCGCCGAGATCCGCTACCTGGTCTTCAACCCCAAGGACCCGCAGGTCGCCAAGCTCCCGGTGCGCCAGGCCATCGCCCAGGTCGTCGACCGCGGGGCCCTCGTCACCAAGGTCTACCAGGGCACCGCCGAGCCGCTGTACTCGATGGTCCCCAAGGGGGTCGTCGGCCACAAGACGCCCTTCTACGACCTCTACGGCCAGCCCGACGTCGCCAAGGCCAAGAAGCTCCTCACCGCGGCCAACATCCCCGTGCCGGTGGACCTGACGTTCTGGTACACCACGGACCGCTACGGCGGCTCCACGGCGGACGAGTTCACCGAGCTCAAGCGGCAGCTGGACGAGAGCGGCCTCTTCAGGATCACCCTGCGCAACAAGCCCTGGAAGGACTTCCAGGTCGGCTACAAGAACGGCGAGTACCCCGTCTTCGGCCGCGGCTGGTTCCCCGACTTCCCGGACCCGGACAACTTCATCGCGCCGTTCGTCGGCAAGGACAACGCGGTCGGCACCCCGTACGAGCCCGCCGAGATCCTCAACGACCTGCTGCCCAAGTCCCGCCGCGAGGGCGACCGGTCGGCCGGCGTCAAGGAGTTCGAGACGGCGCAGCAGATCTTCGCCCAGGACGTCCGGCTGCTGCCGCTGTGGCAGGGCAAGCTGTACGTCGGCGCGCGCGAGGACATCGCCGGCGCCGAGCGGGCGCTGGACCCGCAGACCGCCATGCAGATGTGGGAGCTGTACCGCAAGATCAGCTGGTGACGCCCGCGGGCGGTGCCCGGGCCACGGCGTTGTCAGTGGCCCCCGGTAGGTTCTGAGCAGTTGCACGAACTTGTACCGGAGGTTGTCGACGTGACCCAGATGCTGCCCGAGTCCTGGCTCCCCGTTCTCGGCGGGGAGCTGGACCAGCCCTACTTCAGGGAACTCACCGAGTTCGTCGAGAAGGAGCGGGCGAACGGGCCCGTCTACCCGCCCCGGGAGCAGGTCTTCGCCGCCCTGGAGGCCACGCCGTTCGACCGCGTGAAGGTGCTGGTCCTCGGCCAGGACCCGTACCACGGCGCGGGCCAGGGACACGGCCTGTGCTTCTCCGTGCAGCCCGGGGTCAAGACCCCGCCCTCGCTGCGCAACATCTACAAGGAGATGAAGGAGGAGCTGGGCCTGCCGGTCCCGGACAACGGGTACCTGATGCCGTGGGCCCGCCAGGGCGTCCTGCTCCTCAACGCCGTCCTCACCGTCCGCGAGGCCGAGCCCAACTCGCACAAGGCCAAGGGCTGGGAGAAGTTCACCGACGCGGTGATCCGCGCGGTGTCAGAGCGCCCCGACCCGGTCGTCTTCGTCCTCTGGGGCGCCTACGCCCAGAAGAAGATCCCGCTGATCGACGGGGAACGGCACGTCATCGTCAAGGGCGCCCACCCCTCGCCGCTCTCGGCGAAGAAGTTCTTCGGCTCCCGCCCCTTCACCCAGATCAACGAGGCCGTCGCCGCCCAGGGCCATGAGCCGATCGACTGGCGGATCCCCGACCTGGGCTGACGCCACACCGCGCCTCGGCGGCAGAGCCGGTGCCTGCGGCTAGCTTCGTGCTGACCGGACCGGAGCGGGTCCGGCGGAACGAGCCGGAGGCCGCGTTGAGGGAGCAGCAGGAGGCGTCGGAGGACGCCGTCATGACCAGGATCGGACAGGCGGTCATCCTGCTGCACGCCGGCGACCGCGAGGAGGCCCGCAACCGGCTCGGCGAGATCTGGTCCGAGATCGGCGCCGACGGGGACTCCCTGCACCGCTGCACCCTCGCGCACTACCTCGCCGACGCCCAGGACGACCCCGCCGACGAACTGGCCTGGGACCTGCGCGCCCTGACCGCCGCCGACGCCTTCGGGGAGGGGCCGCGCGAGGCGGTGCGTGTCTTCTACCCCTCGCTCCACCTCAGCCTCGCCGCCGACTACGTCAAGCTCCGCCGCCCCGATGCCGCCCGGGTGCACCTCGCGCGGGCCCGGGCGGCCACGGTCGCCCTGCCCGACGACGGGTACGGGAACGGGGTACGGGCCGCCATCGCCCGGCTGGAGCGGCGGCTCGCGACGGAACCGGGCCCGGGGCGGCGGCCGTTCCCGGAGCAGTCCCCGTAGCACGCGGACCGGGCCCGCCCGCCTCAGCCGTCCCGGACGCCCGCGCAGATGCGCGCCTCGGGGCTGTCGGGGTGCCAGTGGCCGTGCCGCCGGCCCAGGGCGCACACGTCCGCCGGGCTGACCGGAAGCTGCCGCGCCAGCTCGCGCGGCACCCGGACGTCGTGCCGTGCGGAGTCCGGACGGTCCTGCGCGTGCCGCTGCGGCGGCCGGGCCTCCTCGTGGGGCTCCGGGATGTCCGGGACCGGCGGCACGGCCTCCCCGCGCCCCGAGGGGGTACGCGGGGCGGTGCGCCCCGTGCCCCGGGCCGTGGCCGTCGGCCCCGAGGGCCGCGCCCCCTCCCGCGGCACCGCCGCCAGCGCCTCCAGCGCCGGCGCCTGGACGACCACCGGCAGCGACCCCGGCGCGCCGCGCGGCTCGTACTGGGGCGGCAGCCCGGCCGAGGGGGCCGTCGCGGGCCGCCCCGGCGCGGGGGCCACGTTCACGCAGCCCGAGACGGCGGAGACGGCACAGGCGGCGCCGAGGAGCAGTTTCGCGGAGGTTCGGGTGGGAAGCACCCGCGCAACTCTGCTGTGCGAGGACCCCGTTGCGAAAATCCTGCGCCGATATTCACCCCGCACGGGTGACGGCCGGGCGGTGTCCGCAGGACACCGCCTACTCGCCGGTGGCGCCGTCGATGTGCTCCCGCAGCAGGTCCGCGTGCCCGTTGTGGCGCGCGTACTCCTCGATCATGTGGGTGTAGATCCAGCGGAGGCTGAACACCTCGCCGCGGTGGTGGCTCGCGGCGTCCGACACCGCGTCGAGGGAGCGGCCCGCGGCCGCCTTCCGGGCCAGCTCGACCTCCGTGCGCCACACCTGCTCGGAGGAGGCCCAGGTCTCGGCTCCGGTGAAGTGGAAGTCCCCGTCGCGGTCCTCGCTCGTGCTGTACAGATCGGGCAGGTCCGCGCCGAGGGAGATCTCCCGGAACCAGTACCGCTCCACCTCCGCCATGTGCCGGACGAGGCCCATCAGGCTCAGTCCGGAGGGTGCGAGCGGGGTGCGGCGCAGCTGTTCCTCCGTCAGCCCGGAACACTTCCAGGCGAGGGTGGCGCGGTGGTAGTCGAGCCAGCCGTCCAGCATGTCCCGCTCGTTCGCGGTGGTGGAGGGTTCGAGGCGGTGTGATCCGTCGGAAGTCATGGCCGCCATCCTCGCCCGAACGCTGCCCCTCCCACCAGGGATTAAGCTGCCGGTGTCCCGTCCGGCACAGATCAGGAGGCACCCGGTGAAGGTCGGCGTCATCGGACTCGGCGACATCGCCCAGAAGGCGTACCTGCCCGTCCTCACCACCCGCCCCGGCGTGGAACTGCACCTGCAGACCCGCACCCCGGCCACGCTGGAGCGGATCGGCGCGCTCCACCACATCCCCGCCGAGCGCCGCCACACCACGCTGGACGCACTTCTCGCGCAGGGCCTGGACGCCGCCTTCGTGCACGCGCCGACCGCCGCCCACCCCGAGATCGTGGCCCGGCTGCTTCAGGCGGGCGTGCCGACGTACGTGGACAAGCCGCTGGCCTACGAGTTCGCCGACTCGCGGCGCCTGGTGGAGCTGGCCGAGGAGCGCGGGGTCGCGCTCTGCGTCGGCTTCAACCGCCGGCACGCGCCCGGCTACGCGCAGTGCGCCGAGCACCCGCGCGAGCTGATCGTCCTGCAGAAGAACCGGGTGGGCCTCCCCGAGGACCCGCGCACGCTCGTCCTCGACGACTTCATCCACGTCGTCGACACCCTGCGGTTCCTGCTGCCCGGCGAGGCCGACCACATCGACGTGCGGGCCGTGGTGCGCGAGGGGCTGATGCACCAGGTGGTGCTCCAGATGTCCGGTGACGGTTTCACCGCCCTCGGCATCATGAACCGGCTCTCCGGGTCCACCGAGGAGGTGCTGGAGGTCTCCGGCCAGGACTCCAAGCGTCAGGTCGTCAACCTCGCCGAGGTCATCGACCACAAGGGCCAGCCGACGCTGCGGCGGCGCGGGGACTGGGTGCCGGTGGCCCGCCAGCGCGGGATCGAGCAGGTCGTCGACACCTTCCTGGAGGCCGTGGCGGCCGGCCAGGTGCTCAGCGCCCGGGACGCACTGCTCACCCACGAACTGTGCGAGCGGGTGGTGCTGACCGCTCTGGAGCAGGCATCGGCGGCCTCGCCCGCCTGACGGTCCGCCCCCACCGGAGCGCGCAGTACGCGGCGAGCGCGGCCACCGAGGCGCCGCCCGGCCAGTTGCCGAAGCGGACGAAGGGGGTGGTCCCCCGGGCGAGGGGGACCTCGTACACGGCCGCCGTCCGCTCCCGCGTGGACAGCGGCCGGCCGATCCGCTCGCCGGACGGGCCGTACACCGCGCTGACCCCGGTGAGGGTGGCGTGCACCATCGGGCGGCCGGTCTCGGCGGCGCGCAGGGCCGCCAGCGAGGCGTGCTGGGCCGGGGCCCAGCTCTGCTGGAACGAGGACGTCGAGGACTGGGCGACCAGCACCGCGGCCCCCTCCCGGGTCAGTTCGCGGCTCATGTCGGGGAAGGCCGACTCGAAGCACACCAGCGGCCCGAGCCGGCCGCCGCCGGGCAGCTCCATGATCACCGGGCCCGCGCCGCGCACCCGGTCCTCGCCGGCCGCCTTGCCGACCGAGGTGGCCCAGCCCAGCACCGCGCGGGCCGGTACGTACTCCCCGAAGGGCACCAGCCGCGTCTTGTCGTACCGGTCGCCGGTGGGACCCTGCGGGCCGATCAGGACGGAACTCTTGTATATCCCGGGCCGGTCCGAGCGCCGCGCGTCCACGTTGACCAGCAGCGGGGCGCCGGTGTCGGCGGACAGGCCGGCCAGCCGGCGCGCGAGGTCGGGCCGCGCCGCCAGGTCCGCGCCGACGCTGCTCTCGCCCCACACCACCAGGTCCACCCGCTGCCCCACCAGCGCCCGCGTCAGCCGTTCCTGGGCGTCGAACCGCCGCTGCGCGCCGTCGCCCGGGAGCGGGCCGTCCGCCACCGGACCCGGCTGGACCACGGCCACCCGCAGCACGCCCGCGGGCTCAGGGCGCGGCAGCCACAGCCACACCACCCCCGTCAGCACCGCGCAGCCCGCGACGGACGCCACCGCCGGGACCCGCGCCCGGGGCGCCGCGACCAGCAGAACCAGCGCGCAGTTCACCGCCACCACCAGCAGGCTCACCAGCCACACCCCGCCCACCGAAGCGAGCCGCAGCACCGGCGCCACCTGCCACTGGCTGGCCCCGAGCAGCCCCCACGGCCCGCCCAGCCCCTGCCAGGACCGGGCCAGCTCCGAGAGCAGCCACCCCGCCGGTACGAGGACCAGCGCGGCTCCCGCCCGGCCCCGGCCCGGCGCCCCGCCGAGCAGCTCCCGTACCAGCAGGGCCCAGGGGATCCAGAGCAGCCCCAGCAGCGCGGCCAGCGGCACCAGGAACACGTGCAGGCTCGGCAGCAGCCAGTGGTGCACCGCCACGATGAAGCCCGCGCCGCCGAGCCAGCCCTCCAGGGCCGCCCGGCGCCCGGTGGGGGCGGAGCGCAGCAGCAGCATCCAGGGCACGAGGGCGACGTAGGCGAACCACCACAGGGCCGGGGCGGGGAAGGCCAGGCAGGGCAGCGCTCCGGCGGCCACCGCGGCCGCCGCACGCCACCACCGGATCCGATTCGTGACCAAGACGCGCCTCCCTCTCCAGTGTGGGACCCCCTGCCCCGTCCTTCACGCCGTCATGTGCCGCCACTTCTCCTGCACGGTGACCCGGGTCAGGCGCCAGCCGTCGGGAGTGCGGGCCAGCGCGAAGGCGTAGCGGCCGGCGGCGACGAAGTTGGGGGCGGTCGGGGCTGCGTCGGAGCGCCCGTCCGCCAGCAGCATGGGGTTGAGGAAGTCCGCCCGGACCCGTGCCGTGTCGCCGGGGGCGCCGCCCGGGTCCTCGTCCAGCCGGATCAGCCGGTTGACGATCAGGTGCTGGCGCACCGGGAAGAGCGTCATGGTCCGCTCCAGCCAGTCCGCGACCTCCCCGGCCGGCCCCTCGACGCCGCCCGCCGAGGTGTAGTCGGCCCGTCCGGAGGGGGTGAAGAGGGCGCGGTAGGCGGCCCAGTCGCCGTCGTCGACGGCCGCCGCGTACCCCGAGACCACCTCGTCGACGGCCAGCCGGTCCATTACCGTCGCGAGGTCCACGCGCTGCGTCATCGGGACAGTGTGGGGCTGCGGGGCCGCGAGGCCAAGGGGCGTGCGGACACGGGGCGTGCGGCGGCCGGATCGCGCACGGGGGCCGTCAGCGACCGCAATGGGCCTCCCGCTGGCGGACCACCACCAGGAACGCATCGCTGTCGAGGTCCATCACCACCTCCGCCGGGACGCCCTCGCGCATCCGCTGGGCGGCGTACTCCTCGGCGGGCCAGCTGCCCCTCGGGCTTCCGGCCGGAAAACGTTCAAGTACCACACGGCTCATGCGGGACACCCCCTGCTGCTTCGTCTTGCTCCAGTCACAACGACGCGGAGGCCGCCCGGGAACGTTCCCGAGCGGCCTCCGGTTCACGCGAAGCGGTGAGCGAGAGCCCCGTCAAGAACCCGACTCGCCGGCGTGGGGGCTGAGCACACCCGCGCCGATCAGGGCGAACAGCACGATGCCGAGGAGGATGCGGTAGATCACGAAGGGCATGAAGCTCTTGGTGGAAATGAACTTCATGAACCAGGCGATCACGGCGTAGCCGACGAAGAAGGCGATGACCGTCGCGAAGATCGTCGGGCCCCAGGTGATGTGCCCGGGGGTCTCGATGACGTCCTTGATCTCGAAGGCGCCCGAGGCCAGGACGGCCGGGATCGCGAGGAGGAAGGAGTAACGGGCCGCGGCCTCGCGGGTGAAGCCCAGCAGTAGACCGCCGGAGATCGTCGCGCCGGAGCGGGAGACGCCCGGGATCAGGGCCATGGCCTGGCAGGCACCGAAGATCAGGCCGTCCTTGACGCCCAGTTCCTTCAGCGTCTTGCGCTGGTGGACCACCCGGTGGCGGCCGCCTTCCGCGTCGCGCGAGGCCTGCCAGTCGGCGAAGCCGAGGACCAGGCCCATCACGATGAGGGTGGTGGCGGTCAGCCGCAGGTCACGGGCGGGGCCCTCGATCTGGTCCTTGAACAGCAGGCCCAGCACGCCGATCGGCAGGGAGCCGACGATGACCAGCCAGCCCATCTTGGCGTCCTGCTCGGAGCGCAGCGCCTTGGTGAACAGCGAGCGGAACCAGGTGGAGACGATCCGCGCGATGTCCTTGCGGAAGTAGATGAGGACGGCGGCCTCGGTGCCTATCTGCGTGATGGCCGTGAAGGCCGCACCGGGGTCGTGCCAGCCGGCGAACGCCGCGGTCAGCCGCAGGTGGGCACTGGAGGAGATCGGGAGGAACTCCGTAAGCCCCTGGACGAGACCGAGGATTAGGGATTCGAACCAGCTCATGTCGGGGTGCGCTCGTCCTTGTGATCGTCGGGCAGTTCGGGTCCGATGCTAGGGCCCGTGGGGAGCGGCCGTGACCACAGGGGGGTGCCCAGCCGGGGGCCGGTCCGCCGGCCGGTCCGCGGGGGAGGGCGCGAGCCGGTGCCGCTTGCGCCAGGCGACGGCGGCGGCGAGCACCGCGGACAGGCCGATGAAGCCGGCCGAGACGAGGAACGCGGGCGATCCGGGGGAGGCCGCGCTGGCCCCCGCGATCACGTACGCGGCGGTGTTGGGGACCGTGCCGAGCGCCGTCGCGAGGAGGAACGGCAGCCAGCCGCAACGGGAGACCGCCGCCAGGTAGTTGGCCGCCGCGAACGGCACTCCGGGGAAGACGCGCACCGCGAGCACCGACCGGAACCCGTGCCGGCTGAGCTGTTCGTCGCCCGCCCGCAGCCAGCGTCCCCGCAGGTACGGGCGCAACGCGTCCTGGCCCAGGGCCCGTCCCAGGCCGAAGGCGATGGCGGCCCCCAGGACCGTCCCGCCGAGGGCCGCCACCAGCCCGAACGCGGCGCCGAACACCGCGCCGGCGGCCAGGTTGAGCAGGGGGCGCGGTACGAACGCCGCCGTGCACAGTCCGTACGCACCCGCGAACAGCAGCACCCCCGTGCCGAGCGGCAGCTCCGGGGGCCAGCCCTGGGAGAGCAGCCGCTGGGGCTCGTAGCGCACGACGCACACCCCGGCGCCGGCCAGCAGCACGACGAGCAGCGAGAGCCGGGTGCGCGGCGCGAGGAGGAGGGACATTCCGGGAGACTAGCCGAGATGTCCGGCGCCCGGCCGTAATCTGGGCCTCATGCGGCCGAACACCCGACGCCCCCCGGGCATCCCGCACAGCGCCCTCGCGGACCTCCTCCTGGAGCGGCTCACCGCCGCGTACGGGGCCGCCGCGGACCCGGCGCAGGCCGCGCCCATGGCCGCGTACATGAAGGACGTCGCCCCCTTCCTAGGGATCCGCACCCCGCTGCGGCGTCAACTGTCCGCGGCCGTGACGAAGGACACTCCGCGCCCCACGGAAACGGACTGCGCGGCGCTCGCGCTGCGCTGCTGGGAGCTCGCGGAACGTGAGTACCGGTACTTCGCCGTGGACTACCTGCGCCGGCACGTCCCGTGCTGCTCCTCCGGTTTCCTGCCGGTGGTCCGGCACCTGATCGTCACGCAGCCGTGGTGGGACACCGTGGACCTGCTCGCCGCGCACACGGTCGGCCCGCTGGTGGCCGCCGACCCGGAGCTGACGGCGGTCATAGACGCCTGGATCGGGGACGAGGACCGCTGGCTGGTCCGCGCCGCGCTGCTGCACCAGCTCGCCTGCAAGTCCGCCACCGACGCCGGGCGGCTGTTCGCGTACTGCCGCCGGCAGGCGGGGCATCCCGACTTCTTCGTCCGCAAGGCCATCGGCTGGGCCCTGCGCGAGTACGCCAAGACCGACCCGGGCGCCGTCCGCGCCTTCGTCGCCTCCGCGGGGGACCTGCTGTCACCGCTGTCGGCGCGCGAGGCCCTCAAGAACCTCTGAGGGGACGGGCGTCGGGCGCCCGGCACGCGGAAAACCGTTCGACGCCCGCGCGCCCGTCCGGCAGGATCGGCCCCATGTTCCGGCACGCCTTCCCCACAGCACCGTCCGCAGTCGCGGACGCGCCGAAGGCTGCCGTCCTCTCCGTCCTCTCCGTCCGCGTTCCCGGCCTTCCCGCCGCCCCCGCCTTCCCCGCAGCAGGCTTCGTCGCCGATGCCTTCGCGGCATACGGCGGCGCACGAAGCTGACCCTTCCCGGATCGTCCGGCGGACCCCGCAGGGGGAGGGTCGGTCCGCTCCGGGGGTCCCGTTCCACGCTTCGAGCCACGGGAAGAACATCATGGCCAAGACGGCCTTCACCCGCACCAAGCCGCACCTCAACATCGGCACCATGGGTCACGTCGACCACGGCAAGACCACCCTCACCGCGGCCATCACCAAGGTCCTCGCCGAGCGCGGCGGCGCCTCCTACGTCCCGTTCGAGCGCATCGACCGGTCCCCCGAGGAGGCCGAGCGCGGCATCACCATCAACCTCACGCACGTCGAGTACGAGACCGACACCCGGCACTACGCCCACGTCGACATGCCCGGCCACGCCGACTACATCAAGAACATGGTCACCGGCGCGGCCCAGCTGGACGGGGCGATCCTCGTCGTCTCCGCCCTCGACGGGATCATGCCGCAGACCGCCGAGCACGTGCTCCTCGCCCGCCAGGTCGGGGTCGACCACATCGTGGTCGCCCTCAACAAGGCCGACGCCGGGGACCCGGAGCTGACCGACCTCGTCGAGCTGGAGGTCCGCGAGCTGCTCACCGCGCACGGCTACGGCGGGGACACCGCTCCGGTCGTACGGGTCTCCGGGCTCAAGGCGCTGGCGGGCGACCCCCGGTGGACCGGGGCGGTCCAGGCGCTGCTGGACGCGGTGGACACGTACGTCCCGGTGCCCGTGCGCTACACCGACGCGCCGTTCCTGCTGCCCGTCGAGAACGTCCTGACCATCACCGGGCGCGGCACCGTCGTCACCGGCGCCGTCGAGCGCGGCACCGTCCGCACGGGCGACCGCGTCAGCGTGCTCGGCGCCGCCGGGGAGCCCGTCCTGACCGTGGTGACCGGCCTGGAGACCTTCGGGAAGCCGATGGAGTCCGCCGAGGCCGGGGACAACGTCGCGCTGCTCCTGCGCGGGGTGCCGCGCGACGGCGTGCGCCGCGGGGACGTGGTCGCCGCGCCCGGCAGCGTGACGCCCCGCCGTCGCTTCACGGCGCGGGTGCACGTGCTCTCCGCCCGGGAGGGCGGGCGCACCACGCCCGTCTCCTCCGGCTACCGGCCGCAGTTCTACATCCGCACCGCCGACGTGGTCGGCGACGTGGACCTGGGCGCGGCCGCGGTGGCCCGGCCCGGCGAGACGGTCACCATGACCGTCGAGCTCGGACGGGACGTCCCCCTGGAGGCGGGCCTCGGCTTCGCCGTCCGCGAGGGCGGCCGCACCGTGGCCGCGGGCACGGTGACCGAGGTCGGCTGAGCCCCGGTGTGGTGACGGCGGCGGTCCTGCGCCAGACTGCCGTCACAGCGTGCGGACCGGCGAAGGGCGGCGGCGATGAGCGGCGACACGGCACTGGTGCTCGGCGGCGGAGGACTGACCGGCATCGGCTGGGAGACCGGCATCCTCTACGGGCTCGCCCGCGCCGGAGTGGACCTGACCGGCGCCGACCTCGTCGTCGGCACCTCCGCCGGCTCGGTGGTCGGCGCCCAGCTCACCTCCGGGCTGTTCACCCCGCAGGAGCTGTACGAGCGCCAGCTCGGCGACGCCGCCGGGGAGGCGGCGGCGCGCATCGGCGCGGGCACCGTGGCCCGGTACGCCCTGGCCTTGGCCCGCTCCCGCGACGCCGCCGGCTACCGCAGGCTGGTCGGCGCGATGGCGCTCGCCGCCCGCACCCCGGACGAGGCGGAGCGGCGCGCCGTGCTGGAAGCCCGGCTCCCCTTGCGCGAGTGGCCCGAGCGGCGCCTCGTCGTCACCGCCGTCGACGCGCACAGCGGGGAGGCCGCCGCCTTCGACCGGGAGGGCCCCGCCGGACTGGTGGAGGCCGTCTCCGCGAGCTGCGCCGTCCCCGGGGTCTGGCCCCCGGTGACGGTGGGCGGACGCCGCTTCATCGACGGCGGGGTCCGCTCCGCCACCAACGCCGACCTCGCCGCCGGGTACCGCAGGGTGGTCGTCCTGGCCCCGCTGGCGCTCGGCGCCGGCAAGGTCCCCTCGCCCGCCGCGCAGGCCGCCCGGCTGCGCGCCGACGGCGCCCGGGTGCTGCTGATCACCCCGTCCGCCGAGGCCCGCCGGGCGTTCGGGCGCAATGTGCTGGACCCCGCCCGCCGCGACCCTGCCGCGCGGGCCGGGCTGGCGCAGGCCGCCGCCCACGTGACGGCGGCCAGGGAGGTCTGGGAGGGTCCGGCGGCGCCCTGACAATGGTGGGGTGAGCGACGAACAGATCCCGGTGATCCGGGAAGTGGGCCAGGGCACCGCCAAGCTGATGCCGGACGTGGACCGGGAGCGGGCCTGGCTGCTCACCGTGGACGGGGCCCCGCAGTCGTACGTCGACCTCGACGAGCCGGAGCACCTGGAGTTCGAGTACGTCCGCCGCCTCGCGCACGTCCTGGACTGCGCGGCGCGGCCGGGAGCGCCGCTGGACCTGCTGCACCTGGGCGGTGGCGCCCTGACCCTGCCGCGCTACGCCGCCGCGACCCGGCCGGGCTCCCGCCAGACGGTGGTGGAGTTCGACGCCGGGCTGGTGGCGCTGGTCGCCGAGCACCTGCCGCTGCCCGCCGGGGCGGAGGTGGACGTGCGCGCAGCCGACGCGCGGGCCTGGCTGGGCTCCGCCCCGGCCGGCAGCGCGGACGTGATCGTCGCCGACGTCTTCGGGGGCTCGCGGGTACCCGCCCAGCTGACCTCGGTGGAGTACGCGCGGGAGGCGGCCCGGGTCCTGCGGCCCGGCGGGCTGTACGCGGCCAACCTGGCCGACGGGGCGCCGTTCGGCTTCCTGCGGGCCCAGCTGGCGAACTTCGGGGCCGTCTTCGGGGAGCTGGCGCTGATCGCGGAACCGGGGGTGCTGCGGGGGCGGCGCTTCGGCAACGCGGTGCTGCTGGCCTCGGACACCGCCCTGCCGGTGGCCGCGCTGGCCCGGCGGTGCGCCGGTGACGCATTCCCCGCCCGGGTGGAGTCGGGCGCGGCGCTCACCCGCTTCGCGCGCGGGGCCCGGCCGGTGGTGGACGCCGACGCGGTCGCCTCGCCGGAGCCGCCGCACGGCGCGTTCAGCCTGGGCTGAGGCCGCCCCGGGGCCGGCCGGCCTCCGGCGCCTGCCCGGATCCCCCCCCGGGCCGTCAGGCGGCGGCGTCGGCCGGGGCGGCCCTCGGGGATCCGGCGGGCGGGGCGGGGGACGTCGCGACGGGCCGCGCGGGCGGGGGCTTTCGGGTCATGCGGCGGACGTCGGGGACGAACAGCACCGCCGCCGTGCCCGCCACCACGAGCGCCGCGCAGCCCCACAGGGCCGGAGTACGGCCGAAGGCGGTCTCGGCCGGGCCCGCCAGGGCGGTGGCCAGCGGGAGCATGGACACCGAGCCGAACCAGTCGTAGGCGCAGACCCGGGAGAACTTCTCCTCCGGTATCTCCTGGTGCATCGTGGTCATCCAGTTCACGCCGAACACCTCGATCGCGGCGCCGCTGACGAACATCACCGCGCACAGCCCCCACACGGGCAGCGGCACGGCCAGCCCCGCGGAGGGCAGCGCCAGCGGAAACACGCACAGGGTGCCCACCAGCAGCAGACGGCGTGGTTTCCACACCATCATCAGCAGCGCCCCGGCGATGGTGCCCGCGCCGAAGAGGGCCAGCGCCAGGCCCCAGGGGGCCGGCCCGCCCAGCTCGTCCCGGGCGACGAGGGGACCGTAGACCGCCTCGGCCGCGCCGACGACGGCGACGACCACGGAGAACTGGAGCACGATGCTCCACAGCCAGGGCCGGGTGCGCACCTCGGTCCAGCCCTCGCGCAGGTCGGCCAGCAGACCCCCGCCGGGCGCCCGGTCGGCGACGTGGCTCACGTCCAGGAAGGCGCGCAGGGCGCCGGCGAGCGCGAAGGCCACCGCGTCCACGGCCAGGACCCAGCCCGGCCCGATCGCCGCGATCATCGCGCCGCCCAGGGCCGCGCCGCCGATGCCCGCGCCGTTCATGGCCATGCGGAAGAGCGCGAAGGCGCGGTTGGAGTGCTCGCCCGAGACGCTGGAGAGCAGCATGCCCTCGGCGGCCGGGTTGAAGAAGGCCGTTCCCGTGCCGCAGAGCGCGGTGAGCAGCATCATCTGCCACAGCTGGGGGTCCCCGGCGAGGACGAGGACCGCGAAGGCGGCCTGCGAGACGCAGTTGAGGGCGTTGGCGGCGACCATCACCCGGTGCCGCGGCAGCCGGTCGGCGAGCGCGCCGCCCACGAGCAGGAAGAGGACGAGGGGCAGCGTACGGGCGGCCGCCACCAAGCCGACGTCCCCGCCGGAACCGCCCGCCTCCAGCACCGCGAACGCGGCGGCGATGAGCGCCCCGTGGCTGCCGAGGTTGGTGATGACGGCGGCGCCCGTGAGGAGGGTGTAGTTGCGGCCGGCCCAGGCGGGCCGGCGGCCGCGCGCGGACGTGCCGGAGGCGGGGGAGGCGGGGGGAGGACTCACCCCCGGACTATCCCCCGCCGGGGGCCGGGAATCCAATCCGATGACCGGGAATCCGATGACCGGGAATCCGATGACCGGGAAGAGGGTGACCGGCCCCCGGCGGCGGGGTGCGCGGCGCGGGTCAGCCCGTGGTGAGGCGGACCGAGCTCAGGATCTTCTCGTACGTGGTCTGGTCGACCTCGCCCGGCACGTTCGCGGCGCCGTAGAGGACCCAGCTGGAGAAGTCACCGTTGGTGGTCTTGAAGCTGAACGCGATGCTCTTGCCGTCCGAGGAGCACTTGTCCGTCTTCGGCTGGCCGCTCACGGTCGCGGTCGCCACGTGCCCCTTGAGGCCCGAGGAGGTCGTGTACTCCTTGGGGTCGGTGACCTTCACGGTGCCCTTGGGCGCCTTCTGCGCGTAGCCCGCGAACACCCAGTTGCCGGCCTCGTTGCGCGCGGCCTCGGCGGTGTCCTTGGCGCCCTGGCCGCCCTTGGTGCCGGTGGCCGCCAGCGAGGTGGTCTCCTCGTGGCCGTCCTTGTTGGAGTCGACCTTGCACCACTCTTCCTTCAAGTAGGCGGGTGCGGAGAAGGAGACGAGCGGCGAGCCGTCGTTCTTGTTCGCGTCCTCGATGCCGGAGATGTAGCCGGAACCGAGCACCTTCCACTCGGGCGGGACGTCGAAGGCGGTGCCGTACTTCGGGTTGATCACGACCTTCCAGCCCGGGATGACCGGCTTGACGTCGCCGCCGGCGCGCGGGTTCGAGCCCGGCGCGGAGGGCGAGGCCGGGGCGGCCGGAGCGGACGCCGAGGAGGAGGCGGCCGGCTTGCCGTCGGCCTGGTCGTTCTTCTTGTCGTCCCGGGTCAGGACGAAGGCCGCGGTGGCGGCGGCCGTCACCACGACGGCCGAGGCCGCGACGATCGCCACGGTCCTGGTCGCGAACGGGCTGCCACCGCGCTGCGGGGGCGGCGGGGGCTGCTGGCCCCACGGCTGGACCGGGGGCGGCGTCTGGTAGCCCGCCTGCGGGTACCCGTAGCCGGGCTGCTGCTCCCCGAACCCCGGCTGCGGCTGCTGCTGGTACGGGTTCGGCTGTCCCGGCTGCTGCTGGTACGGGTTCTGTTGCGCGCCCTGCGGGTTCTGTTCGCCCCCGGGCGGCTGCTGCTGTCCTGGCCACATGGCCGGTAACGATAGTGGGCGTGGGGGGCCGGAGCCACGGCCGCCCCCCGGACAGGTCTGGCCAGACCTGCCTACTCGTGGGTAACATCGCGTTCCATGAGCGCAGACCAGATGAACGTGGGCGAACTGCTCGCCCAGACCGTGCCGATGGCGGCCACCCTCAACCTCGAGTTCCTGGAGACGACCCCGGAGCGCGCGGTCGTCCGCCTGCCGGACCAGCCCGCCTTCCACAACCACGTCGGTGGCCCGCACGCCGGCGCGATGTTCACCCTCGCCGAGTCGGCGAGCGGCGCCATCGTCCTGGCCGCCTTCGGCGACCAGCTCTCGCGCGCCGTGCCGCTGGCCGTCCGTGCCGAGATCGGCTACAAGAAGCTCGCCAAGGGCGTCGTCACCGCCACCGCCACCCTCGGCCGCCCGGCCGCCGACGTCGTGGCCGAACTCGACGCGGGCGGCCGCCCCGAGTTCCCCGTCGCCATCGCCATCCAGCGCGAGGACGAGGCCGTCACCGGCGAAATGACCGTCATCTGGACGCTGCGCCCCAACGCGTGACGGGACGGGCCCCCTGGACGGTCCGCGTCCGGCTCCGCGGCCACCCGCGACGCGGCGGCGGAGCCGGGCCGCAGCGGCCGCGGGGCTGAACCTCGGCCGGCCAGGGCGCGTCCTCGCGGGCCCCGCCGCGCGGGCGGCGCACAGTGGGCCCGGGAGCGGTCCGGCGCGGGCCGCTCCCGTCAGCCCAGGGAGCGCCGTTGAGCCAGCCCGTGTCCAGACGGTTTGCGATCCGGCTGCTCGGCGCGCTGGGCGCCGCCGCCGGGCCCCTGTTCGGCGCGACGGGCTGCGTGGCCACCGTGCCGCCCGGCGCCCTGCCCCGTACGCCGGCCCCGGCCGCCGGGAAGGCCGCAGGCGGCAAGAGCGCCGCCGGCGCCCGCGTCGACGCCCTGCTGGAGCGGCTCACCCTCGACGAGAAGACCGCCCTGCTGCACGGCGCCCGCGACCCGGCTCCGCTGGGCCAGGCCGGATACGTGCCCGGCGTGCCCCGCCTCGGGATCGCACCGCTGCGGATCGCCGACGGCCCCGCCGGGGTCCGCGTCGCGGAGCCCGCCACCGTACTGCCCGCGCCCGTCCTGCTCGCCTCGGCCTTCGACCCGGCGCTGGCCCGCGAGTACGGCCGGGTCCTGGGCCGTGAGGGACGTGCCCTGGGCCAGGACGTCCTGCTGGCCCCGGCGGCCGGCCTCATCCGCACCCCGTACGGGGGACGCAACGCCGAGAGCTTCGCCGAGGACCCCCGGCTGACCGCAGACCTCGTCGGCGAGGTGGTCCGCGGGATCCAGGACGAGGGGCTGATCGCCGCCGCCACGGGCTTCGCCCTCGCGAGCCAGGAGCAGGGCCGCGACACCGTCGACGTCATCGCGGACGAGCAGACCCTCCACGAGACGGCACTGCGCGGCTTCGAGGCCGCGGCCGCCGCCGGAGCGGGCGCCGTGGCGGGCGCCCACAACAAGGTGAACGCCGGCTACGCCTGCGAGAACCGGCCGCTCATCGAACACGTGCTGCGCGGTCTGTGGGGCTTCGACGGCTGGGTGCTGTCCGTCCGGGACGCCCCCCACGGCACCGTCGCCGCGATCGCGGCGGGCCTCGACATGGAACTGCCCTCCGGCAGCCGCTTCGGCGCCCCGCTGCGCGAGGCGGTGCACGGCGGCTCGGTCCACGAGGAGGCCGTCGACGCCGCCGTGCGCCGGATCCTGACCACCATGGACCGCTTCGGGCTGCTGGCCCCGCGCCCGCCCGCCCGGCCCGCCCGCGACCCCGCCGCCGGGGCCCGCACCGCCCGCAAGGTGGCCACCGCCGGCGCCGTGCTGCTGCACAACGCCCGGGCGACCCTGCCCCTGACGGGGCCCGCCGCCCGGTCGCTGGCGGTGATCGGAGCCACCGGCCTGGTGCCCTGCACCGGCGGGGGCGCCGGCGCGCGGGTACCGCCCGAGCGGGCCGAATCCCCGCTCACCGCGATCGAACGCCGGGCCGGGAAGGGCGCCACCGTCCGCTTCGCCCTCGGCGAGGACGTCTACGGACGGCCCCTCCCCGCGGCGTCGCTGACCCCGGCCGCCGACCTGGAGGACCGAGCCGTCGCCCCCGGCCGCACCTGGAGCCACGACGCCCGCTTCACCCTGGCCGCCGAGGACGAGTGGACCCTCCTCGTCCACCACACCGGCGCCCGGCCGTCCGTACGCCTCGACGGCAAGGAGCTCTTCCCCGTGCTCCGGGGCGCGGCCGAGGCCCCCGCCGGGGGCCTGCCGGGAACCGCCCCCGACGGCAGGACCGTCCGCCGCGCCAGCGTCCGGCTCGCGGCCGGGACGCACCGCCTCCAGGTCAGCGCCCGGGGCGGCGCCGCCGGCCAGCGCTTCCGGCTGCGGCACACCACCCGCGCCACCCGGGCCGCCGACCTCGCCGAGGCGGTGCGGGCCGCCCGGGAGGCGCACAGCGTGGTGCTGTTCGCGTACGAGGACACCGCCGAGGGCCGGGACCGCCCCTCGCTCGGGCTGCCCGGCGGCCAGCCGGCCCTGATCGAGGCCGTCGCCGCCGTCAATCCCCGCACCACGGTGGTCCTGAACACCCCGTCCGCGACGGCCATGCCCTGGCTCGCCCGTACCGGGGCCGTCCTCCAGATGTACTACCCGGGCCAGGAGGGCGCGGGCGCCACCGCCGACGTCCTCTTCGGGGACGCGGACCCGGGGGGCCGGCTGACCCAGACCTTCCCGGCCGACGAGCGGGCCACCCCCGTCGCCGGGGACCCGGCGCGCTACCCGGGCGCGGGCGGCCGGCTGGAGTACGCCGAGGGCGTCCACGTCGGCCACCGCTGGTACGACGCACGGCGGGTGGCCCCGCTGTTCCCCTTCGGCCACGGGCTCTCGTACACCACCTTCGCCTACGCGGACCTCGCCGTGCGCCCCGAACACGGCGGCCTGCGCGTCGAGTTCACCGTCCGCAACACCGGCGGCCGGCGGGGCACCGAGGTGGCGCAGGTCTACGTCGGCCCGTCCGCGGAGCTGCGGGCGGAGCAGCCGGCGCGCGCCCTCGCCGGGTACCGGCGGCTGGCCCTCGCGCCGGGGGAGTCCCAGCGGGTCACCCTCGACGTGGACGCGCGGACCCTGTCCTCCTGGGACCCGGGGCGGCAGGCGTGGGTGCCGGGTTCAGGACTCCGCGAGGTGTTCGCCGGTCGTTCCTCCCGCGAACTCCCGCTGCGGGGGAAGGCTGTGGTGCGGAGCGGATAGGCTGCCCGTTCGGCGTGTCACGGGGGCGCGCCGGTGAGGACTCGGGAGGACGTTCCGGTGCACATCCAGGAATGGCTGGAGACGATTCCGGCGATCAGTGTCTATCTCCTGGTGGGCCTGGTCATCGGACTGGAGAGCCTCGGCATCCCGCTGCCGGGGGAGATCATCCTGGTCAGCGCGGCCCTGCTGGCCTCGCAGCAGGGCCACATCGACCCCGTGGTGCTGGGCCTGTGCGCGATCGCGGGGGCGATCGTCGGCGACTCCATCGGGTACGCGATCGGCCGCCGGGGCGGCAAGCCGCTGCTGGAGCGGCTCGGCCGGCGTTTCCCCAAGCACTTCGGGCCCGAGCACGTGGCCCTGGCGGAGCGTTCCTTCGACAAGTGGGGCATGTGGGCCGTCTTCTTCGGCCGCTTCGTGGCCCTGCTGCGGATCTTCGCGGGCCCGCTGGCCGGTGTGCTGCGCATGCCGTACTGGCGGTTCCTGATCGCGAACGTCCTCGGCGGCGTCCTGTGGGCCGGCGGCACCACGGCCGTCATCTACAGCGTCGGGATCGTCGCCGAGCCGTGGATCAAGCGGTTCTCCTGGCTGGCGCTGGTGGTGGCCCTGCTGATCGGGCTCACCGTGACGCTGGTCCTGCGCCGGCGGGTCAAGAAGGCCGCCGCCGCCGTCCGCGAGGAGACGGCGGCGCAGACCGGGGCGGCCACGGCCGCGGCGGTCACCTCCGACTGAGGTCCACCTCCGACTGAGGTCCGCCGCCGCGCCCGCGCCGTCCCCGTACCGCCGCCCGCTGCCCGCTCAGGCGTCCGGCGTCACCGAGGCGCGGTGCTGCTCGGCCAGCTCGTTGTACATCAGGGCGTTGACCTTGATGCCCTCGCGTTCCTCCGCCGTGAGCTCCCGCCGCACCTTGGCCGGCACGCCCGCGACCAGCGAGCCGGGCGGGACCACCATGCCCTGCGGGACCAGGGCCTGCGCGGCCACCAGCGAACCGGCGCCGATCACGGCCCCGTTCAGTACGGTCGCGCCCATCCCGATCAGGCAGTCGTCCTCGACGGTGCAGCCGTGCACGACGGCGTTGTGCCCGATGGACACGCGCGCGCCGATGGAGACCGGGAAGCCGGGGTCGACATGGACCGTGCAGTTGTCCTGCACGTTGCTGTCCGGGCCGAGCGTGATCGGTCCGCAGTCGGCGCGCAGCACCGCCGAGTACCAGACGCTGGCCCCCGCGGACAGGGTGACGTCGCCGACGACGACGGAGGTCGGAGCGGTGAAGGCCGCCGGGTCCACGGACGGCTGCCGGTCGCCGACGCCCGCGATGAGTCCTGCCTGGCCCTGGTGTGCCTGATGCGCCATGGGTCACTTCCCTCTGGTTCCGTATGCCGCGCTACGGGCACCGTAGGGCACGCCCCGCCGCGGCCCGGCGATGGGGTGAAGATCACAGGAAGGCGGCCGGGCCGTCCGGGGCGGCGGCCACTACCGTGGCCGGGTGCCGAAGAACCAGAACACGTTCTCATCGCTGACGGCCCTGCGCCGCCGGGTCGCCAGCCGTGCGGTGCACGCGGGCTGGCGCTGGATGCAGCGGGCGGGCGCGGTCACCGCGCAGCACCCGGGGCGGCTGCGCTTCGGCGCGATCGGCGAGGGCACCCGGCTCGCCTTCCCGCAGGGCACCGTCTTCGGCGAGCCGTGGATCCGGCTCGGCGCGCACTGCATCATCGCGGAGCAGGTCACCCTGACCGCCGGGATGATGCCGGACCTCGACCTCGGACCCGATCCGGTGCTGGTGCTGGGCAACGGGGTGGTGCTGGGCCGCGGCAGCCACGTCATCGCCGACACCCGGATCACCATCGGCGACGACACCTTCTGCGGTCCCGGGGTGTACATCACCTCCACCAACCACAGTTACGACGACCCGCACGAGCCCGTCGGCAGGCAGTGGCCCCGCAGCGAGCCGGTGGAGATCGGGCCGGGCTGCTGGCTGGGCACCGGCGCGGTGATCCTCCCGGGGGCGCGGCTGGGCCGCAACGTCGTGGTGGCCGCGGGCGCCGTCGTACGGGGCGAGGTGCCCGACCACGCGGTGGTCGCGGGCGCGCCGGCCAGGATCGTGCGCCGCTGGGAGCCCGAGACCGGCTGGCAGCCCCCGCTGCGCACCCCGGCCCCGGTGCCGATCCCCGACGGGATGACGCCGGAGCAGCTGCGCGGGCTGGCGCTGCTCGCGGAGGCAGAGCAGTCCTGAGGGCGGGCCGGACGGGGCCGGTCGTCCGGGGCCACGTCGTAGGGGCCGCTCCTGCGGGGGCCGGTCGTGCGGGGCCGCGTCGAGGGGGCCAGGTCGTACGGTCGGTCCGGCGGCGCCGCGCCGGCGGGGTCAGCCCGCCGCCAGCAGGACCGTGCCCGCGAGGGCCAGCCCGGCGCCCGCCGCCTGGATGCCGCGCAGCCGTTCCCGGAGCACGGCGAAGGCGGCGAACGCCGTGACCACCGGGTAGAGCGAGGACACTACGGCGGCCACGGTCACCGGGCCGCTCTGGGCGGCGACCGCGTACGTGCCGTTCGCGGCGACGTCCGCCAGCCCGACGAAGGCCAGGGCCGGCAGCAGGCTCCACAGCAGGCGCGGTCCGGTGCCGGCGGGCAGGGCCGGGGCGCCGCGCCGGACCTGCGCCCACAGGGCGGCGCCGCCCACGGCGACGTTGGTCACCCGCTGGACGAAGAGCGCGAGGAACAGGCCCGTCAGCGTGGTGGAGGCCTGGGCGATCAGGGCCATGACCGCGCCGAAGCCGAAGGCCGCGAGCAGGGTCAGTACGATCGCCTGCCGCTGCACGGGAGCTCCGCGCAGTTCGGGACCCCCGGCGAGGATGATGCCGACGAGGGCCACCGCGATGCCCGCGAACTGGCCCGCGCCCGGCCGTTCGCCCAGGGCCAGCCCCGCCCCGACCGGTACGACGACGCCGATGGAGCCGAGCGGGGAGACCACGCCCATCGGGCCGAGGGCGAGCGCCTTGTAGAAGGCGAGCATGGCCGCCGGGCCGACCAGCCCCGCGCCCACCGCGAACCACAGCTGCGGCCCGGTCTCCCGCCAGGCGCCGGTGGCGATCACGATCGTCCCGAGGACCAGGACGGCGACGATCTGGGAGGCCACGACCACCGTCAGCGCCGGTATCCGGCGGGTCAGCAGCCCGCCGCCGAAGTCGGCGAGGCCCCACAGCACGGCTGTGGCCAGGGCGAACAGGGCGGTCATGGCAGGGCCTCGCAGTACAGTTCGGTGAACGGTGGAGTGCAGCATCGAATACACCGCAGGTTAGTTCAGTCTGTTGAACTGTGTCATCCAAAATATTGGACGGAATGGTGTCGGATCTCGAACAGCTCACCCAGGCGCTCGCCCGGAACCTCAAGCGGTGGCGCGGGGAGCGCGGATTCACCCTGGACGCGCTGGCGGCCCGCGCGGGGGTGAGCCGCGGCATGATCATCCAGATCGAGCAGGCCCGTACGAATCCCAGCGTGGGCACCACGGTCAAGCTGGCGGACGCCCTCGGGGTGAGCATCACCACCCTGCTCGATCACGAGCGCGGCCCGCAGGTACGGGTGGTGGAGCCGGGGCAGGGGGTGCGGATGTGGTCCAGCGGCGCGGGCAGCGAGGCGCGCATGCTCCTCGGTGACGACCGGCGCGGACCGGTGGAGATGTGGACCTACCGGCTGGAGGCCGGTGACGGCACGGCCTCCGACCCGCACCCGGCCGGCACCTTCGAGATGCTGCACGTGACGGCCGGGGAGCTGACGCTGGAGGTCGCCGACGACCGGTACGTCGTCCCGGCGGGCGGGGCCGTCTCCTTCGAGGCGAACGTGCCGCACGCCTACCGGAACGAGGGCTCCGCGGCGATGGTCATGACCATGGCCGTGTCGATCCCGCCGGTCCGGGGCCCGGGCGCGGCCGGCTGACACCGGGCGCGCGGCTGACACCGGGCGCGCGGCTGACACCGGGCGCGGCCGGGGACCCTACAGGGCGGGGATCTCGATCGCGGGGCAGCGGTCCATGACCATGTCGAGCCCGGCTTCGCGGGTCCGGGCGAAGGCGGCCCCGTCGACCACGCCCAGCTGGAACCAGACGGCCCGGGCGCCCACCGCCACGGCCTCGTCGGCCACCGCGCCGGCCAGCGCGCTGTTCACGAAGACGTCCACCACGTCCACCGCGAACGGGATCGCCGCCAGCGAGGCGTACCCCGGCTCCCCGTGCACCGTCTCCGCCTTCGGATGGACGGGCACGACCCGCTTGCCGTACGCCTTGAGCACCCGGGCCACGCCGTAGGCCGCCCGGTCCTCGTTGTTGGACAGGCCCACCACGGCCCAGGTGTCACCGAGCTCGGTGAGGATCTTGCGGATGGTCGCCGGGTCTCCGTGGTCGCCGTGCACGCGTGCCGCCTCCTGCTGGTCAGGACCGCTCTGGTCTGCCCGCCTCAACGAAAAGGACAGGTGTCCGATTCCCCGTAGGGTGGAGCGGTGAAGGCAGACCAGTACGTGACGGTGGCCCGCGAGGGGACGCACGAAACCGAGATCAACCGCTCGCGGTTCCTGTGCTCGCTCGCGCCCGCGGCGACCGAGCGGGAGGCGCAGGAGTTCGTCGCGCGCGTCCGCAAGGAGCACCCCACCGCCTCGCACAACTGCTACGCCTACGTGATCGGCGCCGACGCCTCCGTGCAGAAGGCCAGCGACGACGGGGAGCCCGGGGGAACCGCCGGGGTGCCCATGCTGCAGATGCTGACCCGGCGCGACATCCGCTACGCCGTGGCCGTCGTCACCCGGTACTACGGCGGGGTGAAGCTGGGGGCCGGTGGACTCATCCGGGCCTACGGAGGGGTCGTCGGCGAGGCCCTCGACGCCCTCGGCACGGTCACCCGGCACCGTTACCGGCTGGCCACCGTCACCGTCGACCACCAGCGGGCCGGCAAGACCCAGAACGACCTGCGCTCCACCGGGCGGCCGGTGCTGGACGTGCGCTACGGCGAGGCCGTCACCCTCCAGATCGGCCTTCCGGAGGCGGAGGTGGAGGCCTTCCGGGCCTGGCTCGCCGACATCACCGCCGGAACCGCGGGCTTCGAGCTCGGCGGCGAGGCCTACTCCGAAGGATGATCCGCAAGGGGCGGGGGAGCGGGGCGGGGACGGGTTAGCCTGGAGGGTCGCTGCGGAGCCGGGCGGCCGGGCGCCCCGAGGCGCCGGATCCCCGGCGGCGCGGCGACGGGCGGGTACGGGACGAGAGCGTTGCGGGACGAGAGCGTGCGGGGCCGGGTGGTGAGCGGCCGCCGGCGCGCGGACACGAGGAGAGCTGGCGTGCGGGTCGGAGCGGTCGAGTGAAGTTCCTGCACACCTCCGACTGGCACCTGGGCCGGTCCTTCCACCGCGTCAACCTGCTCGGCGCCCAGGCCGCCTTCGTCGACCACCTCGTCGCGGCCGTCCGGGAGCACGGGGTCGACGCCGTCCTCGTCGCCGGGGACGTGTACGACCGGGCCGTACCGCCGCTGCCCGCCGTCGAGCTCTTCGACCGGGCCCTGCACCGGCTCGCCGACCTCGGCGTGCCGACGGTGATGATCTCCGGGAACCACGACTCCGCCCGCCGCCTCGGTGTCGGCGCCGGGCTGATCGGCCGGGCCGGCATCCACCTCAGGACGGACCCCGCGGGCTGCGCCGACCCCGTGGTGCTGGCCGACGTACACGGTGACGTGGCCCTGTACGGGCTTCCGTACCTGGAACCGGCGCTGGTCAAGGACGAGTTCGGCGCGGCCAGGGTCAGCCACGAGGCGGTGCTGGGCGCGGCCATGGACCGGATCCGGGCCGACCTGGCCGGCCGGGCGCCCGGCACCCGCTCCGTGGTCCTCGCCCACGCCTTCGTCACCGGCGGGCAGGCCAGCGACAGCGAGCGCGACATCGCCGTCGGCGGGGTCGAGTCCGTGCCCGCGGAGGTCTTCGAGGGGGTGGACTACGTCGCCCTCGGCCACCTCCACGGCTGCCAGACGGTCAACGAACGGGTCCGCTACTCCGGTTCCCCGCTCGCCTACTCCTTCTCCGAGGCCGACCACCGCAAGACCATGTGGCTGGTCGAACTGGGCCCGGCCGGGGAGATCGGCGCCGAGCGCCTCGACACCCCCGTCCCGCGCCCGCTCGCCCGGCTGCGCGGACGCCTCGCGGAGCTCCTCGACGACCCCGCCCTGGACGGCCGCGAGGACAGCTGGATCGAAGCCACCCTCACCGACCCGGTCCGCCCCGAGGACCCGATGGCCCGCCTCACCGCCCGCTTCCCGCACACCCTCAGCCTCGCCTTCGACCCCGAGGGCCGCGAGGAGGACGGTACGGCCTCCTACGCCCAGCGCCTCAAGGGCCGCAGCGACCAGGAGATCGCCGAGGACTTCGTCGCCCACGTGCGCGGCGGCGGCGCCGACGAGGCGGAACGGGCCGTCCTGCGCGGCGCCTTCGACGAGGTCCGCGTCCAGGCCTCCCGCGAGGACCACGGCTCCCGTGGCGAAGCCGGCAGCGGCGGGGAACACGGCCCGGGCGAAGGACACGGCCCCCACGGGCAACGGCTTCAGGGAGAGCTCCGATGAGGCTGCACCGGCTGGAGGTCACGGCCTTCGGGCCCTTCGCCGAACCCCAGCGGATCGACTTCGACGCCCTCTCCGGCGCCGGGATCTTCCTGCTGCACGGCCCGACCGGCGCGGGCAAGACCTCCGTCCTCGACGCGGTCTGCTACGCCCTCTACGGATCCGTGCCCGGCTCCCGCCAGGCCCCCGGCACCACCCTGCGCAGCGACCACGCGGCCCCCGGCACCCCCACCCAGGTCACCCTCGAACTCACCGCGGGCGGCCGCCGCCTGGAGATCACCCGCCGCCCCGAACAGGACCGCCCCAAGAAGCGCGGCACCGGCACCACCAAGGACAAGGCCCAGAGCTGGCTGCGCGAGCACACCGGCGCGGGCTGGAGCGCGCTCAGCCGCTCCCACCAGGAGATCGGCGAGGAGATCGAGCAGCTCCTCGGCATGAGCCGGGAGCAGTTCTGCCAGGTGGTGCTGCTCCCGCAGGGGGAGTTCGCCCAGTTCTTGCGGGCCGGGGCCGAAGCGCGCGGCCGGCTCCTCGGGCGGCTCTTCGACACCCGCCGCTTCGCCGCCGTCGAAACCCTCCTCGCCGAGCGCCGCCGGGCCGCCGAGGCCAAGGTGCGGACCGGCGACGAGAAGGTGCTCGCCGCCGCCCAGCGGCTCGCCCAGGCCGCCGGGGACAGCGCCGACCTGCGGGCCTGGCCGCTGCCCGCGCACCAGCCGGGCGACCCCGGCCTCGCCGAGGCCGTCCGGGCCTGGGCGGCCGTCGCCCGCTGCTCCGCCCGGGAGCGGCTCACCGTCGCCGAGTACGCGCTCGCCGCCGCCGAAGGACACCACCACGCGGCCCGGCGCGCCGCCGAGGACGCCCGGGAACTCGACCGGCTCCAGCGCCGCCACGCCGAAACCGCCCGCCGGGCCGCCCTGCTGGAGGAGGCCGCCCCCGAGCGCGAGCGGGTACGGGGCCTCCTGGACCGGGCCCGCCGGGCCGCCCTCGTGGCCCCCGCCCTGGAACTGCGCGGGGCCGCGGCCGCCGCCCACCTCACCGCCGCGCACGCCGAGAGCCTGGCCCGGGCCGAACTCCCGCCGCCCCTGGCCGAAGCCGGCACCGAACAGCTCGCCGCCGTCGAGCAGCGGCTGCGGGAGGACCTCGGCGCGGTCGGCGCCGCCCAGCGGGCGGAGCAGCGCAGCGCCGAGATCGGCCGCGAGCGGGCCACCCTGGAGCGGGAGTCCCGGGACGCCGAGGAGCAGCACCAGGAGTCCGCCGACTGGCTCGCCCGCTGGGACGCCACCCGGGCCGCCCTCCAGGACCGGGTCGACGCCGCGCAGCAGGCCGCCACCCTGGCCGAGCAGCTCGCGGGGCGCCTGGAGCCCGCCCGCATGCAGCTCACCGCCGCCCGGCGGCGCGACGGCCTGGCCGCCGAGGCGGAGGCCGCCCGCGCCGAGCTGGCCGCCCTGCGGGAGGAGTCGTACGCCGCCCGCGAGCGCTGGCTGGAACTGAAGGAGGCCCGGCTGCGCGGGATCGCCGCCGAACTGGCCGCCGCCCTCACCGCCGGGGAACCCTGCGCGGTCTGCGGGTCCGCCGAGCACCCGGCGCCGGCCCGCCCCGCCGCCGGGCACGTCGACCGGGCCGCCGAGGACGCCGCCCACGCCCGCTCCGAGGAGGCCGAGGAGCGCCGGGCCGCCGTCGAGCGCCGGATCGCCGCCCTCAGCGAGGCCGAGGCCGAAGCCGCGTCCGCCGCCGGGGAGGCCACCACCGCCGCACTCCTCGACCTCACCGCCGATCTGAGCGCCCGCCACGCCGCCGCCCACGCGGACGCCGCGGGACTGCACGCCGCCCGCGAGCGCCTGGCCCGCGCCGGGCGGGAGCACGAGGCGCGCAGCTCCGACCGGCTCGACGCCGAACGCCGGGCCGCCGCCCGGGCCTCCCGGCGCGAGGCCCTGGACCGGGAGCAGGCCTCCCTCGAAGCCGAGCTGGTGCTCGTACGGGGGGACTCGCCCAGCGTCGCCGCCCGCGCCCGCACCCTGGAGGACCGGATCCGGATGGTCACCGGCGCCGCGAGCGCGCTGCGCCGGGCCGAGGTCACCGCCGCGCGGCTGAAGGAGGCCGACGACCAGCTGGCCGACGCGGCCTTCAAGGCCGGGTTCGAGACGGTCGAGGCGGCCGCCGACGCGGTGCTGCCCGAGTACGAACGCACCGCCCTCCAGCACCGCGGCGACGCCTGGCAGGCCGAGGAGGCCATGCTCGCCGACCGCCGCGCCGAGCGGGACACCGCCGCGGCCGCCGCCCTGCCCCCGGCCGACCCGGCCGGCGCCGGGGCCGCGGAGGAACGTACCGCCGCCCGGCTGCGCTCCGCCGCATCGGCGGTCGACGCCGCCCGCGTGCGCTGCGCCGAGCTGGACCGGCTCTCCCGCCAGGTGGGCCAGGAGCTGCGCGCCCTGGGCCCGCTGCGCGAGGCGTACGAACGGGTGGCCCGCCTCGCGGGGCTCACCGCGGGCACCTCCGCCGACAACGAGCGCAAGATGCGGCTGGAGGCGTACGTGCTGGCCGCGCGGCTGGAGCAGGTCGCCGCGGCCGCGACGGTCCGGCTGCTGCGCATGTCCGGCGGCCGCTACACCCTCGTCCACTCCGACGCCCGCGCGAGCGGACGCGGGCGCTCCGGTCTGGGGCTGCACGTGGTGGACGCCTGGACCGGCAGCGAGCGGGACACCGCGACCCTGTCGGGCGGTGAGACCTTCTTCGCCTCCCTGGCCCTGGCCCTGGGCCTGGCCGACGTGGTCACCGACGAGGCGGGCGGCATGCGCCTGGACACCCTGTTCATCGACGAGGGCTTCGGCAGCCTCGACGACCAGGCGCTGGACGAGGTCCTCGACGTACTGGACTCGCTGCGCGAACGCGACCGCAGCGTCGGCATCGTCAGCCACGTCGGCGACCTGCGCACCCGGGTCCAGGCCCAGCTGGAGATCGTCAAGCAGCGCGGCGGCTCGGTCGTGCGCCACCGCACGGCGGGGGTCACGGACTGATCGGACGCCGGGCCAGCGGGGAGGAATAGACGATGCTCGTCGTGACGGGTCCCAGGCCCGAGATCCGGCCCGTGATCTCCTCCAGGTGCGCCATGGAGCGGGCCGCCACCTTGAGGACGAAGCAGTCGTCGCCCGTGACGTGGTGGGCCTCCAGGATGTCGGGGGTGGCCTCCAGGAAGTCGTGGAACGGCTTGTAGTTGCCGTGCGGATAGCGCAGCCGCACCAGCGCGAGGATGGCCTTGCCGAGCTTCTCGGCGTCGACCACCGCCGTGTAGCCGCTGATGACGCCGGCCTCCTCCAGCCGGCGGACCCGCTCGGTGACCGCGCTCGCGGACATGGAGACGGTGCGCGCCAGCTCGGTGAAACTGGCCCGGCCGTCCCGCTGGAGGGCGGCCAGGATGCGCCAGTCGGTGGCGTCGGGGGAATAGTCGGTCATGGCGCAGGTCTAGCAGGGGAATCCCCGGCGGAACAAGGCGAAGGCCGGGGAAGTTCGCTTCACGAATGGATCAGGGATTCGTAGATTTTCAGCCATGACGACGAACCCGCAGGTCACCGAGGCCACCGCCGCCGCATCCCCCGCCCCCGCCGCACCCCCCGCCAACCCCGTGCTCCGGGTCCCGCCGGCCAGCCCGGCCGCCGCGGCCGCGTACTTCGCCGCCAGCCTGGCCTTCCACGCGGACGTCTCCGACGTCGCCGCGGCCTTCGCGGCCCATCGCGAGCGGGGCGCCGAGCTCGGCTTCCAGCTGGTCGACTCCCGCTCCACCCCCTCCTGGGACCAGGCGCACGTGCCCGGGGCGGTCCACCTGCCCACCGCGCTGATCCCCGGACAGGCCGAGCGGCTCCTCGACAAGGACCTGCCGGTGGTGACCTACTGCTGGGGGCCCGGCTGCAACGGAGGCACCCGCGCCGCGCTGGCCCTGGCCGAACTCGGCTTCCAGGTCAAGGAGATGCTCGGAGGCATCGAGTACTGGATCCGCGAGGGCTTCGAGGTCGAAACCTGGCAGGGCACGGAGCGGCGCGCCGGAGCCGACCCGCTCACCGCCCCGACCGACTCCGACGACTGCGGCTGCTGAGCCGCCGCCGCTCCCGTACGCGGACGGGCCGCCCGCCCCTCGGGGGAGCGTGCGGCCCGTCCGGGCGTGCGGCCCGTCCGGGCGTGCGGCCCGTCCGGGTGGCCGGAGGCCGGGGTCAGAGCTTCGAGAGCTCGTCCACCAGGTCGTCCAGGCCCAGCGAGCCCTGCGACAGGGCCGCCATGTGCCAGGCCTTCAGGTCGAAGGACTCGCCGTGCGCGGCCCGGGCGTTGTCCCGGCCCAGCAGCCAGGCGCGCTCGCCCAGCTTGTAGCCGATCGCCTGACCGGGCATCGACAGGTACCGGGTCAGCTCGCTCTCGATGAACTCCGCGGGCCGGCCGCTGTGCAGCCCGAAGAACTCCTGGGCCAGGTCGACCGTCCAGTGCTCGCCCGGGTGGAACGGGGAGTCCGCCGGGATCTCCAGACCCAGGTGCATGCCGATGTCCACGATCACCCGGGCCGCGCGCATCATCTGGCAGTCGAGGTAACCCAGGCGCTGCTCCGCGTCCTTGAGGTAGCCCAGCTCGTCCATCAGCCGCTCCGCGTACAGGGCCCAGCCCTCGGCGTTGGCGCTGACCAGGCCGACGCTCGCCTGGTAGCGCGAGAGCTGATCGGCGACGTGCGTCCACTGCGCGAGCTGGAGGTGGTGGCCCGGAACGCCCTCGTGGTACCAGGTGGAGACCAGGTCGTACACGGGGAAGCGGGTCTGGCCCATCGTCGGCAGCCAGGTACGGCCCGGCCGGGAGAAGTCCTCCGACGGGTTGGTGTAGTACGGCGCCGCCGCGCCGCCGGGCGGGGCGATCATGGACTCGACCCGCTTGACCCGCTCGGCGAGTTCGAAGTGGGTGCCGTCGAGGTTCTCGATGGCCTCGTCCATCAGGCCCTGGAGCCAGTCGCGGACCTCGTCGACGCCTTCGATGTGGGTGCCGTGGGCGTCCAGGTGCCGCAGCGCGTCCCACGGGTTGGGGTCGCCCGGCAGGATCTTGGCCGCCTCGGCCTTCATCTCCGCGAGCAGCCGGTGGTACTCCGACCAGCCGTAGGCGTACGCCTCGTCCAGGTCCAGGTCGGTGCCGTTGAAGTAGCGCGACCAGCGGGCGTAGCGCTCGCGGCCCACCGGGTCGGGCGCGCCCACGACGGCCGGGGCGTACACGTCCCGCATCCAGTCGCGCAGCTCGGCCACGGCCGCGGTGGCGGCCGCGGCGGCCGCGTCCAGCTCCGTGCGCAGGGAGTCCGGCCCGTCGGCGGCGAACGCGCCGAAGAAGTCCCGGGCGCCGTCCCCGTCCTGGCCCGCCCAGGTGGTCAGCTGGGCGACGAAGGTGGCGGTGGGCCGGGGGCTGCCGTACAGCCCGCGTTCCAGACCGAGGGCGAGGCTCTCGCGGTAGCCCGCGTAGGCAGCCGGTACGGCGCGCAGCCGCTCGGCGATCGCGGCCCAGTCCTCGTCGGTGTCGGCCGGGGTCAGGGTGAAGACCTCGCGGACGGAGTGCGCGGGCGAGTGGATGTTGCTGACCGCGCGGAGGTCCTCGTCGGCTTCGTATACGGCGAGTTCGGCGTTGAGCCGCTCGCGCAGGAGGCGGCCGCACCGGCGCTCGGCGTCGGTGTCGGCGCCGGGCAGCCGCTCGGCGGCGTCCAGCCGGGCGAGGGTGGCGCGCGACAGCTCGGCGACGGCCGCGCGGCCGGCGGGGGAGAAGTCCGGCAGGCGGCCGGAGCTGGCGGCGATGCCGAGGTACGTGCCCGTGATCGGGTCGATGGCGATGAGGTCGTCGACGTAGGCGTCGGCGACCTGACGGGGCAGACGTGCTGCGCTGTCACTGTGGAGGGTCTCTGACATGCGGCCATCTTCGTACGAATGACGGCCTACGTCATCACCGTTCGGCCCGGGGCTCCTGTCGGAGCCCGGCGCGCCGCCCGGGAACGGCTCCGGTTCCTGGGCGGCGCGGGGCTGGCCGGGCGGGAGGCGCGAGCGGTCAGCGCTGCTTGCGCTGCTCGTACGGGGCCTGGGCGCGCGGCAGTTCGGAGGGCCGCCGCGAGGGGACCGGGGTCGCGTCCAGCCGGGCCGTGATCACCAGGGTGCCCTCCTCGATCTGGTAGTCGAGGGGCAGGCCCAGGCCGCGCATCGCGGCGACCATGCCGGTGTTGGAGGCCTGGGTCACGGCGTAGACGCTGTCGCAGCCCGCCTCGACGGCCAGCGCCACGAGGCGGCGCAGCAGTTCCGAGCCGATGCCGCGGCGCTGCCAGTCGTCCTCGATGAGCAGGGCCACCTCGGTCTCGTCGCCGTCCCACAGCAGGTGGCCGAGGGCGACGAGCTTGCCGGAGGCGGTGGTGGCGGCGAGGGTGCGGCCGAAGCGGGGGCTCAGCAGATGGCCCAGGTAGCGGTCGGCGTCGGCGACGGGGCCGTGGTAGCGCAGGCCCAGGGTGCGTTCGCTGCACCGGTCGTGCATGGCGCGGGCGGCCGGGACGTCGTCGCCGTCGGCGCGGCGCACGGTGATCTCGTTGCCCTCGGGCAGGGTCAGGACGTCCTGGCTGCGCGGCACGCGGGGGCCGAGACGGGCGTCGAGCTCGACGAGGGCCCGGGCACGGGCGAATTCGGTCGGGGTGAAGGGGAGGTGGGGCCGCTCGATGGTGATGGCACCGCCCGAGGGGTCGCGCAGCCGCATCGACGTCGCCTCCAGGACCCCCTCGACGGGGGCGTCGGCGCCCGCGTTGGGGCGGCCGGAGAGGGTGGTCGCGGGGATCGAGTGGATGGTGCAGCGGCCGAGGAGCTGGCGCAGGGCGAGCGGGAGTTCGGCCGCGTCCAGGGCGGTTCGGGTGGCCAGGCCGAGGAGGCGGGTGGGGGTGTCCACCAGGTCGTGGGCGTCGGCGCGCTCGATCCAGGTGCTGTGGCCGCCGGCCCTCGCCACGGAGCGGGTCAGGTGGCCGGAGGGGAGGTCCTGCGGGGCGCGCAGCAGGAACTCGTCGACGGTGCCGCCCTCGGGGAGCGGGTGCGTCTGGAGGTTCAGGATGTCCACCCCGTGCCCGGCGAGCGCGGTGCACAGCGCGGCCAGGCTGCCCGGCTGGTCGCGTACGGTCGTCCGCATCCGCCAGAGGGTGGCGGTGGTGGCGGCCGGGGTCGCCGCGCCGGCGGCCGGGCGCGGCGCGGGATCGGAGGGGGCCGTGTCCGCCGGCGGCGGCGCATGGCTGTGCCTGCGGGCCCACCAGGTGTGGAAGGCCGCCGTGATCAGCAGTGCGACGGCCGAGGCGACCAGCAGGACGGGGCCTTCGGGGCCGTGGGCGACGAGGTTCGCGATGCCGTCGGCGACCGCCACGGCGCAGAACATCGCGGCGAGTTCGACGAGGTCGCGGCGCCAGTGGTGACGGTGCGGACGGGGGGCGCCGGAGGCGGGGGTGCGGTCAGTCATGCAGACCACTGTGGCCCAGGGGTGTTGCGTGATCACGAACGCTCTGTGACCGACTGGTTAAGTGTCGATCTGGCCGGTTTCTACCAGTTTTCGGATGGATTTCCGGTGGCGACATCCCCGTCCCCCCGGGCCCGGCCCTCACGCCTGCCCCACGCGACCCGGCTGAAGCACCTGGGTGAAGAGTACGCCGCCGCCCTGGCGGCGCAGCCGCACGGTGAGTTCCCCGCTGCCGCCGTCGATCTCCACCTCGCCGTAGTACGGGGGGTTCTCGGCCGGGGACATGTTGGCGACGGGCGCCGACTGCGCGTATGCCGTCCGCGGCCCGAAGGTCGCGTCGAGCCGCCCCGCCGGGAAGCCGCCCGCGCCGACGGGGCCGGACACGAACTCCCAGAACGGCGCGAAGTCGCCGAAGGCCGCGCGCTCGGGCGCGTAGTGGTTGGCGGCGGTGTAGTGGACGTCGGCGGTGAGCCAGAGGGTGCCCGTGATGTGCTGGTGCTTGATGTGGCGCAGGAGCTCGGCGATCTGGAGTTCGCGCCCCAGCGGCGCCCCCGGATCGCCCTGTGCGACGGCCTCGAAGTTCACGGCCCCGTCGGGGACGACGATGCCCAGCGGCATGTCGGCGGCGATGACCTTCCAGGTGGCCCGGGAGCGCACGAGCTCCCGCTTCAGCCAGGCCAGTTGCTCGGCGCCCAGGATGCCGACCGGGTCGTCGCTCTGGCGGCCGGGGGAGTTGGCGTCCCGGTAGGTGCGCATGTCCAGCACGAACACGTCCAGCAGCGGCCCGTGCCGCACCACCCGGTACATCCGCCCCTCGGCGCGCCCGCCGCGCAGGTCGGTGACCGCGAAGTACTCGCCGAAGGCCCGGCGGGCCCGGGCGGCCAGGGTGTCGACGTCCTTGACGGTGTAGCGCGGGTCGTCGAGCAGCTGGCCCGGGTACCAGTTGTTGCGCACCTCGTGGTCGTCCCACTGGGCGAGGACGGGCACCTGGGCGTAGAACCCGCGCAGGTTGCGGTCGAGGAGGTTGTAACGGAAGTTCCCGCGGAACTCGGCGAGGGTCTCGGCGACCTTCGCCTTCTCCTCCGTGGTGACGTTGTGCCAGATCCGCCCGTCGGGCAGCGGGACGGCGGCCTGGATCGGACCGTCGGCGTAGATCGTGTCGCCGCTGAAGAGGAAGAAGTCCGGATCGCGCTGCCGCATCTCCTCGAAGACGCGGTAGCCGCCGATCTCGGGATTGATCCCCCAGCCCTGCCCCGCGAGGTCGCCTGACCACAGGAAGCGCACGCCGCCGGCGCGGGAGACGGGCGCGGTGCGGAAGGTGCCGCGCACCGGCTCCCCGGAGCGGCGCGGGTCGTCGGGGTCGGCGAGCACGACCCGGTAGTGGACCTGCCGCCCGGGCGGCAGGTCGCGCAGGGTGGTGGTGCCCGTGAAATCGGTGGCGGGCCCGAGGAAGGGGCCGCCGTGGCGGCGGACGCCGTAGCGGAACGACTCGCTCGGGGAGGTCTCCACGTACATCCGCGCGGGCCGGTCGGAGCGCGTCCACACGGTGGCCGAGTGGGGGGTGATCTCGCCGGTCTGGGTGCCCCAGAGGGCTGCCGGACGGCCCGAGCGCGCGAAGGCCGGAGCCCCGGAGCCGGCCGCCAGGGCGGGTCCGGCGAACGCCGTGGACAGGGCGAGACCGAGCGGGACGGCGAGCGAACCGCCGAGCAGGGACCGTCGGGTGTGCGGCATCGGTGCCATCGGTGCGTCTCCAGGGGCCGGCGGGGGCGGGCCGGACCAGTGTGCCGCCGCACACCGGACCGGCCGCGTCTCCCACGCGAACCCCGGATGAACAGCCGTCAGCCGGTCATGGCGGCGGCGGAGTTGGCGGTGGCGGCCTGGGCGGCAGTGGACTCGGCGGCGGCGTCGGCGGCCGAGGAGCGGGCGGTGTCGCGGATCACGCGGGCCACCAGCGCCGGATCGTCGTTCATCGGTACGTGCCCGCAACCCGCCAGCTTCACCAGGCGCGCCCCCGGCACGGTGCGCTTGGCGCGCACCCCCTGGCGGCGCGGCAGCAGCCGGTCGCGGCTGCCCCACGCGATGGTGACGGGGATCCCCGGCACGTCGTCGGTGAACCGTACGGAACCGCCCGCGGCCAGCGTCGCCTCGAATCCGGTGGCCTCCCGCAGGGCGAGGGTCTCGGCGACCACGGCCTCGGGGGAGCGGTGCGCCGGGCGGGCGTAGATCGTGCCCGTGAGCGCGGCCCGGCCGAGGGCGCTGCGTGAGAGCCGCTCCAGGGCGGGGAGGGGCAGTGCCCGCGCGCCGGCCCGCATGGCGCGCAGGGCGCCGAAGGCGTAGCGCCGCTCGGCCTGCGACCAGAACCCGGCGGGGGACAGGGCGGTGACCGAGCGGACGAGGCCGCGCCGGCCCATCTCCAGCGCCAGCAGCCCGCCGAGGGAGTTGCCCGCCACGTGCGGGCGCTCCACTCCGAGCGCGGCGCAGAGCGCGCCGAGGGCGGTTGCGACAGTGGCCAGGTCGTACGGGACCCCGGCCGGCAGCGGGCCGGACGCGCCGAAGCCGGGCAGGTCCACGGCGATGACGTCGTGATCCGCGGCCAGCACGTCGCTGACCGGCTGCCAGGCCTGGAGGTGGTGGCCGATGCCGTGGAGCAGGAGGAGCGGCTCGCCCGCGCCCTCGCGTGCGTAGGTGACGGTGGTGGGACGGGGGCCGAGCGGCGAATCGATCGTGAACGAGACCGTGGCGGTCATGCTGCTCCTCGTCGGTTGGACGCGTGTGAGACAGGCCGTCAGTAACGACTGCCCTCATGATTACCGCCCGGTAGCCCCCGGTCACAAGCCTCCCGGCCGGTGCGGGCCGAGCGAGAACATCCTGTGAACGGCTTGCGACATATGCCCGATCTGCCCGGCAAAGCGGCGAGGATTGGTCTTGACCAAGGGGGTGCGCCGTCCTATCGTCGCAGGGATAGTGCAGGAACCTTTAATAAACAAAGGCGCGGAACTTCACGGAACTGCGGCGCGGAACGGCCGCTCGGACACGGCGCTTGCGGCGATTGCAGGAGGAGTCAGGGTGGGGACGACGCAGCTCGAATCGGTACCGGAGCCGAAGTACTGGCACCTCAAGACCGTGCTCAGTGAAGCGCTGGACCGGGACTTCGCCGTCGGCGAGGTGCTGCCGAACGAGCGCGAGCTCGCCGCACGCTTCGGCGTCGCCCGCGCCACCCTGCGTCAGGCCCTGGAGCAGCTCGAACTCGAAGGCCGCCTCCAGCGCCGCCGGGGCGTCGGCACCACCGTCGCCCCGCCCCGCGTGGGCGTCGCGGTCGGCAGTACGGGGCACAGCTGGCCGGGCGAGAGCGCGGACGGCTGGGAGCCCGTGGACGTGGCCGAGGCCGTCCCCGCCGCCGCCGTCCTGAAGCTCCTCGGCACCCCCGCCGAGCAGCCCGTGCACACCGTCCGCCGGACCCGCGTCACGCAGGGCCAGGCCGTCGCCGCCGAGCTGCTGTACGTACCCGCCGCGTCCGTGCCGGGGCTCTCCGCCATCGACGGCCCCGCCGGAGCCGCGCGGGCGCGCGCCGTACTGCGGGAGCTCCAGCGGCTCACCCTCGACGGCCAGGACCGCTCGGTCGAGCTCGGCTCGGCCCGCGCGGACGACGCCAGGGAACTGGACCGGCTGCCCGGCGCCCCCGTCCTGCTGGTGACCACCCGCTACTTCACCACCGAGGGCACGGCCGCCGTCTCCGTGGCCACGTACCGCGCCGACACCTGCCGCCTGACCTTCGGCGACGCGGGCGTGGAGATCACCGAAACCCGCGCCGCCTCCTAGACCAGGGCGCGTCCGGCGGATCACCGCCGGGCCCCGCCCGGGCCCGGCGTCCGGTCCGGGGACCGGGCGGCCGGGTCAGCGGCGGGCGGTGACCGTCTTCTCCACCGCGAACAGCTCTTCCTCCACGTGGTCCAGCGCCAGCCGCAACGCCCCCGTCGCCACTGCGGCCTCACCGAGCAGCGACAGCGCCACCTTCGGCGGACGCAGGCAGTACCGCTCCAGCTCCCGCCGCAGCGGTTCGAGCACCCCGTCCAGCCCGGCCGCCCAGCCGCCGACGACCACCAGTTCCGGATCCATCGCCAGCACCAGCGCCGCCACGTCGTGCACGAGCCGCTGGAGGAACCGCTCCACCGCGGCCACCGCCCGCGCGTCGCCCCGCCTGGCCATCGCGAACACCTCGGCGACCGCCGGCTCGTCCAGCGGGTGCAGCGGTTCGCCCGTCGTGGAGAGCAGCCGCTCCGGCGTCACCTCGCGCCCCAGCAGGTGCAGCGCGCCGATCTCGCCCGCCGCGCCCCCGAAGCCCCTGTGCAGCCGGCCGCCGATGAGCGAGCCCGCGCCCGGGCTCAGCCCGGCCATCACGAACACCATGTCGTCCGTGTCCCGCGCCGCGCCCTTCCAATGCTCGGCGACCGCCGCCGCGTTCGCGTCGTTCTCCACCTGCACCGGGCAACGGAACGAGCGCCGCAGCCGCTCCCCGAGCGGCAGCCCCGTCCAGCCGGGCAGGGCCGTGCCGAGGCGGACGGTGCCGTCCGCCTCCACGATGCCGGGACTGCCCACGCCGACCGCCCGCAGGGAATCCCGGGGCACACCGGCACGGCGCAGCAGATCCGCCACCGCCGTCCTGACCCGCTCCAGCCGCTCGTCGGCCGACGCGGTCTCGGCGACCTCCTTGGTCCCGGCTCCGATCACGCGGCCGTCCAGCCCGGACAGCAGCACCGCGACCCGGTGCGAGCCGATCTCTATGCCGAGCAGGTGCCCGGCCTCGGCCCGGAAGCGGAAACGCCTCGCGGGCCGTCCCTGGCGTCGCGCGCCCTCCTCGGCCCCGGCCTCCACCACGAGCCCGGTGCCCATCAGCCCTTCGACGACCCCCTCGACCGTCGGGCGGGAAAGTCCGGTGACCCGGGTGAGGTCGGTGAGTGTCGGCGATTCGGCCGCGCGCAGTGCCCGGAGCACCACGGCCGAATTGATCCGTCTGAGCAGAGAGGGATCCCCGCCGGTCAGCTGCCCCAACGTGTGTCCTCCCAGCTAGCGGCCCTGTCAGCCGGATCGTACTGCGCTCCCGGCGCGGCGGCGAGGAGCAGCCCCGCATCCGCCGGAATCGGCCCCTCCCCTCAGGCCGGGGAGACGGATCCGGACGCGTGGGCGGTGGGCGCCGCCCGGGTGCGGTCCGGCCGGCGCAGGCGCAGCGGCGGCAGCCGGGCCCGCGTCCTCCAACCCTCCCCGCGGGGGCCGGTGTCGGCCTCCCCGCCGGACAACGTGCCTGGCGGGTGGCCCGGTTGCGGACCGCGCCCGATCCCCGGACGCTCACGTGGCCCTGACGGCTGGACGCGTGACGCCGGGCCAGTTGTCAGTGGGCCACGGAATACTGACGGCATGACCACGGCACAGCATCTCGACCTGATCGACCGGCTGCGGGCCCAGGCTTTCGTGGACACGCCGGTGCGTCTGGGCCGGCACGGCAGCGGCCCGGGTCACCACCTGGTCCGGCTGGAGGAGACCCGGGACTTCCGGGAGGACGGCGGCGCGGGCCGTGCCGAGGCCGCCGACCAGATCAGCGCCGACTACGCGGCCCTGACCCAGGCGCTGACCGGGCTCTGGGGTGCGCCGGCGGTCTTCACGCTGCACTCGCCGGCCGTGCCGCAGGAGATACCGGAGCCCTGGGAGGAGCTGAGGAACAGCACCGACCACGTCCATCTGTGGTGGGCGGAGGACCGGTGGCTGGTGGCCTGTGTGACGGGATGGGGCGAGCAGGACTCCTGGGCCCTGGTGGCGGTGATCACCGTCGTCGACCCTCCCTAGGGGGTGGAGGCGGCTTCGCGGAGGCGGGCGTACTCCTGGGCCATGGATTCCGCGGTCCAGTGGGCGTTGAGGCCGCTCGGGTTGGGCAGGGCCCAGATCCGGGTGGAGCCGATGGTGCGCTCCTGGGGGCCGATGGCCGCCCGGCGGTCACCGAAGGCGGTGCGGTAGGCGGTCACTCCGACCACCGCCAGCCAGGCGGGGCGCAGCCGTTCCACCTTCGCGGTCAGGATCCGGCCGCCCTCGCGGAACTCCTCCGCGCTCAGTTCGTCGGCGCGGGCGGTGGCCCGGGCGACGACGTTGGTGATGCCGAGGCGGTAGGTGAGCAGTTCCTCCTGCTCCCGCGGGTCCAGCCTGCGCGGTGTGAATCCGGACAGGTGCAGTACGGGCCAGAACCGGTTGCCGGGGCGGGCGAAGTGGTGGCCCGTCGCGGCGGACATGAGCCCCGGGTTGATCCCGCAGAAGAGCACGCGCAGACCGCCCGCGACCACGTCCGGCAGGACGCGGTCGCGGGCGGCTTCGAGCTCGTCGGGGGTCAGAGGATCGACCCCGGCGCGTACCCGGCGGCCTCCGGGTGCTCCTTGGCGATGGCCTCGATGCGGGAGACCACGGTCGCGACCTGGTCGCCCGCCGCGCCGGTGAAGGACAGCTTGTCGGCCATCAGCGCGTCCAGCTGTGCGCGGTCCAGCGGCATCCGCTCGTCGGCGGCCAGCTTGTCCAGCAGCTCGTTGCGCTCGGCACCCTGCTCGCGCATGGCGAGCGCGGAGGCCACCGCGTGCTCCTTGATGACCTCGTGGGCGGCCTCGCGGCCCACCCCGGCCCGCACCGCGCCCATCAGCACCTTGGTGGTGGCGAGGAACGGCAGGTAGCGGTCCAGCTCGCGGGCCACGACGGCCGGGAAGGCGCCGAACTCGTCGAGGACGGTCAGGAAGGTCTCCAGCAGGCCGTCGAAGGCGAAGAACGCGTCGGGCAGGGCCACCCGGCGGACGACGGAACAGGAGACGTCGCCCTCGTTCCACTGGTCGCCGGCCAGCTCGCCGGTCATCGAGGCGTAGCCGCGCAGGATGACCATCAGGCCGTTCACGCGCTCGCAGGAGCGGGTGTTCATCTTGTGCGGCATCGCGGAGGAGCCGACCTGGCCGGGCTTGAACCCCTCGGTGACCAGCTCATGGCCGGCCATCAGGCGGATGGTCTTCGCGATCGAGGACGGCGCGGCGGCCAGCTGCACGAGGGCGGTGACCACGTCGTAGTCGAGCGAGCGCGGGTAGACCTGGCCGACGGAGGTGAAGGCCTGGGAGAAGCCGAGGTGGGTGGCGATGCGCTGCTCCAGGTCGGCCAGCTTGGCGGTGTCGCCGCCCAGCAGGTCGAGCATGTCCTGGGCGGTGCCGACCGGGCCCTTGATCCCGCGCAGCGGGTAGCGCTCGAGCAGGTTCTCCAGGCGGTCGTAGGCGACCAGCAGTTCGTCGGCGGCGGTCGCGAAACGCTTGCCCAGGGTGGTCGCCTGCGCGGCGACGTTGTGGGAGCGGCCGGCCATGACCAGCTCGGCGTGCTCGCCGGCCAGCTTGCCGAGGCGGGCGAGGACGGCCACCGTGCGGTCGCGGGCCAGCTCCAGCGAGAGCCGGATCTGGAGCTGCTCGACGTTCTCGGTGAGGTCGCGCGAGGTCATGCCCTTGTGGACGTGCTCGTGCCCGGCGAGGGCGTTGAACTCCTCGATGCGGGCCTTCACGTCGTGCCGGGTGACCTTCTCGCGCTCGGCGATGGAGGCGAGGTCGACGGTCTCCAGGACGCGCTCGTAGTCGGCGAGGGCGGCGTCGGGGACGTCGATGCCGAGGTCCTTCTGGGCGCGGAGCACGGCGAGCCACAGCCGCCGCTCCAGCGTCACCTTGTACTCGGGGGACCACAGGACGGCGAGCTCCGCGGAGGCGTAGCGGCCGGCCAGGACATTGGGGATGCGGGGCTTGGCTGTCACGTGTAGGGATTCTACTTGGGCCGCGGCTGTGCGTTTACGCAGGTGGGGACGTTGCCCGGGATTGTGGGTTGCTACGAGAGCGGCGGGGTCCCGTACGGCAGGAGCTCCGGCCGCTTCGCGGGGCGGCCGTCGCCCGAGGAGCGGCCCGTCAGGCGGCGGCCGATCCAGGGGAGCAGGTGCCGGCGGGCGAAGCGCAGGTCCTCGGTCCGCCGCACCGGCCAGCCCGGGGGCACGGTGGCCGCCAGCCCGGCCCGCCAGTCCTCCTCGGCGGGCAGGCCCAGGGCCTGCCACACGGCCTCCGCGACCCGGCGGTGGCCCTCGGCGGTCAGGTGCAGCCGGTCGACGTCCCACATGCGCGGGTCGCCGAGCACCGGGGCCCCGTACAGGTCCACCAGCAGCGCGCCGTGCCGGGCGGCGAGCTCTTCGAGGATGCCGAAGAGCTCCTCCATGCGCGGCCGGAAGCGTTCCATGACCGGTCCGTTGCGGCCCGGTGAGCGCATCAGCACCAGGTGCTTGCAGGAGGGCGCCAGGAGGGCCACGGCCTCCTCCAGGTGGGCGCGTACCCGGCCCATGTCGACCTTGGGCCGCAGGGCGTCGTTCAGGCCGCCGACCAGGGTGACCACGTCGGCGCCCATCGCGGCGGCCGCGGGGGCCTGCTCCCCGGCGATCTGTCCGATGAGCTTGCCGCGCACCGCGAGGTTCGCGTAGCGGAAGCCCGGTTCGCGGGCCGCGAGCCGGGCCGCCAGCAGATCGGCCCAGCCCCGGTAGGAGCCGTCCGGGAGCAGGTCGGACATGCCCTCGGTGAAGGAGTCGCCGATCGCGACGAAACTGGTGTATGAGGCATTCATCTCCATGGCGGAGCGATGCTACCGCGCGGTACCCCGGCCCCGCAGGGCCGGGGCCGGGCGCCGGGGCGGGGCCCCGGCGCCCCCGCCCGCCCTACGCGGCGGCGGGCCTGCCGAACAGCTCGCGCAGCACGTCCTCCATCGTCACCAGGCCCGTCATGGCCCCGTCCGGCCCGAGGACGGCCGCGAGGTGCGTCCGGTTGTGCCGCATGGCGGTCAGCACGTCGTCCAGCGGGGTCTCCGCCCGCACCTGCGCGATCGGGCGCAGGGCGGACACCGGGAACGGAACGTCGCGGTCGGCGGCGTCCAGGGCGTCCTTGACGTGCAGGTATCCCAGGATCCGGCGCTGCGCGTCCACGACCGGGAAGCGGGAGTAGCCCGACTCGGCCGACAACCGCTCCAGCCCCTCCGGGGTGATGCCCTCCCGGGCCGTCACCACGCGCTCCACCGGCAGCACCACGTCCTTGACCGGGCGCCGGCCCAGTTCCAGGGCGTCGTGCAGCCGCTCGCTCGCCCGGCCGTCGATGAGCCCCGCGGCACTGGAGTCCTTGACCATGCGGGCCAGCTCGTCGTCCGTGAACGTCGCCGAGACCTCGTCCTTCACGTCCACCCGCAGCAGGCGCAGCAGGGCGTTGGCGAAGGTGTTGATCGCGAAGATCGCCGGCTTCAGCGCGTGGGTGAGCGCCACCAGCGGCGGTCCGAGCAGCAGCGCGGTGCGCACCGGCTCGGACAGCGCCACGTTCTTCGGCACCATCTCGCCGAACAGCATGTGCAGGTACGTCGCCAGGGCCAGGGCCACGACGAAGGAGATGGCGTGCGTCAGACCGGAGGGCACCCCGACGAGGTCGAAGACTGGCGTCAGCAGGTGTGCGATGGCCGGTTCGGCCACCGCGCCGAGCACCAGCGTGCACAGGGTGATCCCGAGCTGGGCCGCCGCCATCAGCGCCGACACGTGTTCCAGGCCCCACACCACCGCGCGGGCCCGGCGGTCGCCCTGCTCGGCGTACGGTTCGATCTGGCTGCGCCGGACCGAGATCAGCGCGAATTCCGCGCCGACGAAGAAGGCGTTGACGACCAGGGTCGCCAGGCCGATCAGCAGCTGGACGACGGTCATCGGGCTCCCTCCGTACGCTCGTCATGGCCGCCGCCGTCGGCGGGTCCGGCCGGGGCGTGCAGCAGTACGCGCGCGGCGCGGTGCCCGCTGGCGTCGACCACGTCCAGCTGCCAGCCGTCCAGCCGCAGGCTGTCGCCGACGGCCGGGATCCGGCCCAGTTCGGTCGCTATCAGACCGGCCAGGGTCTCGTACGGGCCGTCGGGGACGCGCAGCCCGATCTGCCGGAGCTGATCGGTGCGGGCGCCGCCGTCGGCGGAGTAGAGGGCCCGTCCGGACTCGTCCGTGCCGGCCGGGGCCAGGTCGGAGGTCTCGTGCGGGTCGTGCTCGTCGCGGACCTCGCCCACGACCTCCTCGACGATGTCCTCCAGGGTGGCCACGCCGGCCGTGCCCCCGTACTCGTCGATCACGACGGCCATCGTCTGCTTGCCGGAGAGCCGGTCCAGCAGCCGGTCCACGGTCAGGGATTCCGGTACGAGGAGCGGCTCGCGCAGCAGCTGCGCCACCGGATGGCGGTGCCGCTCCTCGGCGGGCAGGGCCAGCACGTCCTTGATGTGGACGGTGCCGACGACGGTGTCGAGGCTGCCCCGGTAGACGGGGAAGCGCGACAGGCCGGTGGCCATGGTCGCGTTGGCCACGTCCTGGGCGGTGGTCTGCACGTCGAGGGCGGTCACCTGCACCCGCGGGGTCATCACGTTCTCCGCGGTGAGGTCGGCCAGGTTCAGGGTCCGCACGAACAGTTCGGCGGTGTCCCGCTCCAGGGCGCCCGCCTTCGCGGAGTGCCGGGCCAGGGCCACCAGCTCCTGGGGGCTGCGGGCGGAGGCCAGCTCCTCGGCGGGCTCCATGCCCAGCCGGCGGACCAGGTGGTTGGCGGTCGTGTTCAGATGGCTGATCAGCGGCCTGAAGGACCGGCTGAAGAGCCGCTGGGCGGTGGAGACGCGCTTGGCGACGGCCAGCGGGGAGGAGATCGCCCAGTTCTTGGGCACCAGCTCGCCGACGACCATCAGGACGACGGTCGACAGGGCGGTGCCCAGGATCAGGGCCGTGGAGGAGGCGACCCCGGCCGACATGCCCATGGCCTCGAAGGGTCCCTTGAGCAGGGCGGCGATCGAGGGCTTGGAGATCATGCCGATGACCAGGCCGGTCACGGTGATGCCGAGCTGGGCGCCGGAGAGCTGGAACGTCAGGCTGCGCACGGCCGCCAGGGCGCTGTCGGCACCCCGCTCACCACGCTCGACCGCGCGTTCGAGCTCGCTGCGCTCGACGGTGGTCAGGGAGAACTCGGCCGCGACGAAGACGCCGCACGCCAGGCAGAGCAGCAGCGCCACGACGAGCAGGAGGACTTCGGTCATCGGTCGGTCACCTCCGTCCCATGATCAGTCAGGAGGCGGAGGGCCGCGCGGTGCCGCGAGTGGTGTCGCGCGCGCGTGCGGGGGTGTCGGGGACTGGGAGGCTCGCCCATGGGCGGACGCTCACACCTTTCGTCGGAGGAGGACCAATGCCCCCATGGTAAAGGAAAGGCAAAGGGTGGTGGGCCGGTCTTTCGGAGGATACGAGACGGGCCGTCCCGGCGGGAGGAACCCGGTGACGTTCCGGCGGCCCGCCGTGCCTGGCCCCCGGTCATGACCGACCTGCGCATACGGGCCGCCGGGCCGGACGGCGCCGAGGACGTCCTCGCCTTCTGGAAGCAAGCCGCCGGGGGCACCTCGGTCAGGACATCGCCCCGGCGCTCCTGGAGGCGGCCGAACGGCGCTTCGTCCCCGTCGGCGGGCGCCGGGGCGACGCGATGGTCCTGGAGGCGAACGCACGGGCGCAGCGGGCAGCGGGCGTGGGCGGCCGCCCGCTACCACCGCGAGGACCACTGGCGGCGCTGGGTGAAGCCCCTCGCCTAGCCGGGCGGGCGGCCGGACACCCGCTAGTCGAGGGAGCGGCGGGCCGAGCCGATGACGCAGTACGAGGTCGGCAGGGCCGGGCCGCGCTCCGGCAGGCGGAACGAGCGGTGCGAGACGATCCGGAAGCCGGCCGCCTCGATCGCGGCGAGCGGGTCGCGGGCGGTGTGGCAGCCGCCGAAGAGGCGGGGCCATACGGTCCGGTCGAGCGTCCGCTGGACGGCGGCCATGCCGGGGCCGGGGGCGAGGCCGTGCTCCAGGAACCGCAGCTCCGCCTCGGGCCGCAGCACCCGGTGGAGTTCGGCGAGGGCGCGCGGGAGGCTGCGTACGGTGCACAGCACCAGGGAGGCGACGGCCGCGTCGAAGGCCTCGCTCTTCACCGGGAGGGCCTCCGCGACCCCCGGTACGAGGTCCACGGGAACCTCGGCGCGCAGTGCGGCGGCGCCCGCGAGCCGGCGCAGGGTGCGCTCCGGTTCGACGGCGACGACCTCGGAGACGGCGCGGGGGTAGTGCGGGAAGTTCAGGCCGTTGCCCGCGCCGATCTCGATCACGCGGCCGGACAGGCCGTGCAGGAGCTCCCGGCGCAGGACGCCCATCCCGGCGCGGGTCTCGGCGGCGGTGCTGGCGCGGGCGTAGAAGCGGGCGAAGTACGGGTGGTGGACCGGATCGGGGGGAGGTGCGGGCGGCATGGCGGACCTCCTGACACGGATCGGGGGCGGGTACGGGCGCACGCGCCCCGGGGGGCTGTTCCCCGCACCGGCGCCACGCGAAACCGGAACCCCGGCAACCGCCCCCGACCCCGTCAGGCGGGCCAGGCCGTCAGGAAGGACTCCGCCGACCACGTGCCGTGCAGGCGGGGGGCCAGCCAGGACGGGGCCGTCGTGCGGAAGGCGGCCGGGGCCAGGGCGCCGGAGCCCGCCGGGACGGCGCCCAGCAGCGGCATCCCCGACACCTCGGGGAGGTCGGCGAGGTTGCAGCGGGCCGCCAGGTCCGGGGCCGCGGGCCAACTGCCGATGACCACGCCGAACGGGCTCACGCCCCGGGCGCGCAGGGCCTCCGCCGTCAGCGCGGTGGAGTTCAGCGTGCCGAGTCCGGCCGGGGCGACGACCAGGACCGGGGCCGCGAGCAGCCGCGCCGCGTCGGCCAGGGTGTGGCCGTCCTCGTCGAAGCGCACCAGCAGCCCGCCCGCGCCCTCCACGAGGACGAGGTCGTGCGCGGCGGCGAGCCGCGCGGCGGCCTCGGCGACGGCGGCGGGCGCGACGGTGGCCAGCCCGGAGCGCCGCGCGGCGGTGCCGGGGGCCAGCGGCTCGGGGTAGCGGGCCAGTTCGACCGCGGTCACGGCCGGGCCGGCGAGGCGGGCCGCCTCGGCGGCGTCCCCGGGTTCCCCGGGGCCCACGCCCGTCTGCGCGGGCTTGAGGACGGCGACCGAGCGCCCGGCGGCCACGGCGGCCGCCGCGATCGCCGAGGTGACCACCGTCTTGCCGATTTCCGTGCCCGTACCGGACACGACGAGTACGGGCATGTCAGCCTTCCTGGGCGGCCGCGAGGACCGCCCGGCAGATCCGGGCGACATCGGCGTCGCCGGTGACGAACGGGGGCATCACGTAGATCAGGTCGCGGAAGGGGCGCACCCAGACGCCCTCCCGGACCGCCGCCCGGGTGGCCGCCCAGACGTCGACGGGCCGGTCCAGCTGGACCACGCCGATCGCGCCCAGCACCCGTACGTCCAGGACGCCGGGGAGCGCGCGGGCCCCCTCCAGACCCTCGCGCAGGCCCGCTTCGATCCGCTTGACCTCGCCCGCCCAGTCCTGTCCGAGCAGCAGGTCGACGGAGGCGAGCGCGACGGCCGCGGCGAGCGGGTTGCCCATGAAGGTGGGCCCGTGCGCGAGCACCGGCACCTCGCCCCGCGAGATCCCCTCGGCGACCCGCTCGGTGCACAGGGTGGCCGCGAGGGTCAGGTAGCCGCCGGTCAGCGCCTTGCCGAGGCACATCACGTCGGGGGTGATTCCCGCGTGGTCGGCCGCGAAGAGCGTGCCGGTGCGCCCGAACCCGGTGGCGATCTCGTCCAGGATCAGCAGCACCCCGTACTCGTCGCACAGTTCGCGCAGCACCCGCAGGTGGCCGGGGTGGTGGAAGCGCATGCCGCCCGCGCCCTGCACCACCGGCTCCACGATCACCGCGGCCAGTTCGTCGGCGTGGGCGGCGATCAGGGTGCGCAGGTGGTCCGCGTACGCGGGGTCCACGGGGGTGTCGAAGCCGCCGGGCGGGGCGTCCGCGAAGACCTGCCGGGGCAGGTGGCCCTGCCACAGGTCGTGCATGCCGCCGTCGGGGTCGCAGACGGCCATGGGCTGCCAGGTGTCGCCGTGGTAACCGCCGCGCCAGGTCAGCAGCCGGGTCTTGCCGGTGCGGCCGAGCGAACGCCAGTACTGCAGGCACATCTTGACGGCGACCTCGACGGACACGGAGCCCGAGTCGGCGAGGAAGACGTGCTCCAGTCCCGGCGGGGTGATCTCGACCAGCCGGGCGGCGAGGCGGACGGCGGGCTCGTGGGTGAGCCCGCCGAACATCACGTGCGACATCCGGCCCAGCTGGGCGGTCGCGGCCTCGTTGAGCACCGGGTGGTTGTACCCGTGGATCGCCGACCACCAGGAGGACATGCCGTCGACCAGCTCCTCCTGCCCCTGGGCGGGAGCGGCGAGCCGCAGCCGGACGCCCGAGGCGGAGGAGACCACCAGGGCCTCCTGCCGCCCGGGCATCGGACCGTACGGGTGCCAGACGTGCTGCCGGTCCAGGTCCAGCAGCCGGGCGGTGTCCGACTGCCGGTCGAGCGGGTCGTGCAGGGGGTACGGGTCACGCATTGGGGGCGAGGTCCGTTCCCGCGCCGCGGCGGCGCACGGCCACCAGGTCCGGCCGCACTCCGCCCGCGTCGGCCTGCGCCGGAACGGGGGCCTGCGCTTCGTGCCCGGAGCAGCCGCCGCACGCCGAACCGCAGCCCGCGGAGGCGGAGTCGGGGCCGGCGGAGTCGCAGGCGCCGGAACCGCACACGGAGGCGCCGCCGGCGTGGGAGCCGCAGCCCCCGCCTGCGGTGACCTCGGAGCGGTGCGCGGGAAGGGTCGACGTACCGGCGCCCTCCACCTCGAAACCGGCGTCCGCGATCATGTCGAGGTCGGCCTGCCCGGCCTGGCCCTCACTGGTGAGGTAGTCGCCCAGGAAGATCGAGTTGACCAGGTGCAGGGCGAGCGGCTGCATCGAGCGCAGGTGCACCTCGCGGCCGCCCGCGAGCCGGACCTCGACGTCGGGGCAGACGAAGCGGACCATGGCGAGGATGCGCAGGGCGCGCTGCGGGGTGAGGTTCCACTCCTTGGCGAGCGGGGTGCCCTCGAAGGGGATCAGGAAGTTGACCGGCACGGAGTCCGGGTCCAGCTCGCGCAGCGAGTAGACGACGTCGACCAGGTCCTCGTCGCTCTCGCCCATGCCGGCGATCAGACCGGAGCAGGCCGACAGGCCCGCCGCGTGCGCCTTCTGGACGGTGTCGACGCGGTCCGCGTACGTGTGCGTCTTGGTGATCGCGCCGTAGGTGGCCTCGGACGTGTTGAGGTTGTGGTTGTAGGCATCGGCACCCGCGTCGCGCAGCCGCTCGGCCTGGCCGTCGGAGAGCAGGCCGAGGCAGGCGCAGACCTCGACGCCCTCGTTCTGCTCCTTGATGGCCGCGATCGTCTTGCCGACGCGGTCCACGTCCCGGTCCGTCGGACCGCGTCCGCTGGCCACGAGGCAGACCCGCTTCGCGCCGCCCGCGACGCCCGCCGCGGCGGCCTGGGAGGCCTCCTCCGGCTTCAGCCACGTGTACTTGAGGATCTCGGCCTTCGACCCCAGGCGCTGGGAGCAGTACGAGCAGTCCTCGGGACAGAGCCCCGACTTCAGGTTGACCAGGTAGTTCAGCTTGACGCGGCGCCCGAACCACTGGCGGCGCACCTTGCCGGCCGCGGCCACCACGTCGAGCAGTTCGTCGTCGGAGGTCGCCAGTACGGCGAGCGCCTCTTCACGGGTCGGCAGCTCGCGCCGCAGTCCCTTTTCCACCAGGGTGTTCAGCAGGTCCATGGGCCCGATCCTGGACCACACGAGCACTCCCGGCCAAGGAGAGATCCGACAACATGGCCTGAAGGGAGTGTGTGGATCGCCACACCGGCCCCTCGGGCCCCGGCGGCTAGGGTCGAGCAGATCTGTCGACTGCCGACAAAACGCGAGGACCGCCGATGACCCAGCACACCCCCGGACCCGAGGACGTCTTCGCCTGGATCGACGGCGCGGAGCGGGCCCGAGAGCGGGCCGGGCTGGTACGGACCCTGCGTCCGAGGCCGGCCGACTCGCCGCTGCTGGACCTGGCGAGCAACGACTACCTCGGTCTCTCGCGGCATCCCGAGACGGTGCGCGGGGCCTGCGCGGCGGCGGAGCGCTGGGGCGCGGGGGCCACCGGGTCCCGGCTGGTCACGGGGACGACGGAGCTGCACGCCGAACTGGAGCGGGAGCTGGCCGATTTCACCGGTTTCGAGGCGGCCCTGGTGCTTTCCTCCGGTTATGCCGCGAACCTCGCCGCGGTGACGGCGCTCAGCGACCGCGGCTCCCTGGTCGTCTCGGACGCCGGGAACCACGCCTCGATCGTCGACGGCTGCCGGCTCTCGCGGGCCGAGGTCGCCGTCACCCCGCACGGAGATCCGGACGCCGTCCGCAAGACCCTCGCCGCCCACCCGGGCCGGGCCCTGCTCGTCACCGACTCGGTCTTCTCGGTGGACGGGGACGCCGCCCCGCTCGCCGCGTACGCCGCCGCCTGCCGGGCCGGGGGCGCGGCCCTGGTGGTGGACGACGCGCACGGTCTGGGGGTGCTCGGCGCGGGCGGCCGCGGGGCCCTGAACGCCGCCGGACTCGCGGGCGCGCCCGGGGTGGTCGCGACGATGACCCTCTCGAAGTCGCTGGGCAGTCAGGGCGGTGCGGTGCTGGGGCCGGCCAAGGTGATCCGGCACCTGGTCAACACCGCGCGGGCCTTCATCTTCGACACCGGGCTCGCCCCGGCCGCCGCGGGCGCCGCGCTCGCGAGCCTGCGCCTGCTGCGGCGGGAACCGGAACGCGCGGACCGGGTCCGCGCGGTGGCCGGCGAGCTGTACGGCCGGCTCACCGCGTCCGGCCTGACCGCGGTCAGGCCGGACGCGGCCGTGGTGTCGGTACGGGCCCCGTCGGCCGCGGCGGCACTGCGCTGGGCCGCCGACTGCCGCGGGGCGGGTCTGTCCGTGGGGTGCTTCCGTCCGCCCTCGGTGCCGGACGGGGTCTGCCGGTTGCGGCTGACCGCTCGGGCCGATCTCACGGGGGACGAGATCGGCCGGGCCGTCGCGACGGTCCTGGGGACCGCTCCGGCCGGGGCCACGGACCGGTAGGCGTTGCCGGGCCCCTAGAGCAGCGGGCCGGGCACGTCCTCCCGTACGCCGGCGAGGAAGCCGTTCCAGGCCGGCCCGGTGAAGAGCACGGCCGGTCCGTCCGCCCGTTTGGAATCGCGGACGGCCAGCAGACCGCCGGTCAGGGCGGCCGCTTCCACGCAGTTGTTCATTCCGGTGCTGCGGCTGCTCCGCCGCCACCGCGCGCTGCTCAGAAGTCCGCGGGCGGATAAGGGGGTTGCGGACACGGGGGTGCCTCCTTACGCGTCGTCAGCGAGTGAGCTGATGAGATCCGACGAGTCACGGGGCGGGAGGGCGTGCGCCTGGATGGTGCGGAACGCGGCGCTGTAGGCCTCTAGGTCTTCCTTCCGCTCCAGATAGAGGCTACTCGTCAAATGGTCGAGTACCACCACATCCAGATCGGCGATGTTCGGAAATGAGAAGATGACGAACGGTCCCGTCAGGCCGAGATGACCCCCCACGGTGAACGGCAGCACCTGCAAACGCACTTGGGGCAGCCGTGCCACCTCCACCAGGTGCCTCAGCTGCTCGCGCATCACCCCCGGCCCCCCGATCTGCCGCCGCAGCACCGCCTCGTCCAGTACCGCGCTCAGCTCCAGCGGCGGATCGGAGCGCAGCACCGCCTGCCGTGCCAGCCGTACGTCGACCAGCGCGTCCACCTTCGGCTCCGGCAGCCCGCCCAGCGCGGCCCGGGTCACGGCCCGCGCGTACTGCGGGGTCTGGAGCAGTCCCGGCACCACCGAGAGCTCCACCGTCCGGGCCGCGCGGGCCCCGGCCTCCAGGCTGATGAAGTCGCGGTACTCCTGCGGGAGCAGGCCCCGGTAGTCGTGCCACCACTGCCGCCCGCCCGCGACGGCCCCTTCCCCCGCGGGCCCGGCCGCCGAGGCCCCGAGCGCCTCCAGCAGGGCGCGCTGCTGGTCGCTCACGACCTCTCCGTAGGCGTCGAGCAGCAGCCGGATGTCCTGCGACTTCACGCCACTGCGGCCCGTCTCGATGCGGCTGACTTTCGACTGGTGCCATCCCACGATGCGGGCGGCCTCACCACTGGTGAGCCCGGCGCGGTCGCGGAGGGCACGGAGTTCCTCGCCGAGCTTGCGCCGGCGCACCGCGGGACCGTGCTGCATACCCGCTCTCCTTCCACCGGCACAGCTCGCACCGGTCTGCCGTCCAAATACGCTCTTCCGTAGCAGAGTTCACCGCATTGAGCGACAGATATATGCATATCTTGGGGGAACGGCGGAAACGACGGCACGATGGGTGACACTCTGGCGCTCAGCGTAAGGTCCGGGGCGGCTTCGTCCCGGTGGGAAAGGGACGTCGCCATGGCAGATCAGCAGGAAGCCACCGTCACTCTGCCGAGCGACCCGGTCTCGGTCGCCGCCGCCCGCCGGTACGTCTCGCAGGTGCTGGGGGAGTGGGGGCTGCCCGAGGACGCCGAGACCGCCGACACCGTACGGCTGATCGTCTCGGAGCTCGCCACCAACTCGGTGCAGCACACCTTCGGCCAGTCGCCCACCTTCACCGTCGACGTCCGCCTCGAACGCGAGGAGTGGCTGCGCGTCGGGGTGACGGACAGTCACCCGCGCTGGCCCCGGCGGCTCCCCGCCGCCGTGCAGCAGGACAACGGCCGCGGGATGGTCATCATCCGCTGGCTCGCGGCCGAGGCCGGCGGCCGGCTGACGGTCAGCCCGACCGCCGACGGCGGCAAGACCGTCTGGATCGCCCTGCCCTGGCCGGCCGGCGCGGCCGCGGGGACCGCGCGGGGCTGTTGACGCCCGGGAGCGTCGTATACGGCGAGCAGGTCGGCGGGCGTCCGTACGGGTGAACCGGACGCCTCCCCGAAACGTGGGTTAACTCGGCGGAAAACTGTGGGCCCTAGCGTGTCGGACCACGGCTTTCCGCCAATGATCAGCCATGGGCCGGTAAAGACCGGGCGATGGGCACGGAAAGCCTCTCCCCGCGTTGGGCAAGACATGCTTGGCATGGATATGCACAGGTCAACAGAGTGTTGAAGGCCGGTACGGTCGTCGTGGCGCGATGTTGATCATGTCCCGGAAGCTTGGTGGTATTCAGTGCAGTTGACACCGCACGAACAAGAGAGACTCATGATCCACGTGGCCGCCGACGTGGCCGAGAAGCGCAGGTCGCGCGGGGTCCTCCTGAACCACCCCGAGGCCGTGGCGCTGATCACCTCGCACATCCTCGAAGGCGCCCGTGACGGGCGGACCGTGGCCGAGCTGATGGCCTCCGGCCGTACCGTGCTCACCCGCGCCCAGGTCATGGAGGGCATCCCCGAAATGATCCACGACGTCCAGGTCGAGGCGACCTTCCCGGACGGCACCAAGCTCGTCACCGTCCACGACCCCATCGTCTGAACAGGAGCGACCAGATGATCCCCGGCGAAATCGCCTACGGGGACGGTCCGGTGCGCCTGAACGAGGGCCGCCCCGTCACCCGCCTCACCGTGCTCAACTCGGCCGACCGGCCCGTCCAGGTCGGCTCGCACTACCACTTCGCCGAGGCCAACCCCGGCCTCGACTTCGACCGCCGCGCCGCGCACGGCCTGCGCCTGAACATCGCCGCCGGCACCGCCGTCCGCTTCGAGCCGGGCATCCCGGTCGCCGTGGAACTCGTACCGCTCGGCGGGCTGCGCACCGTACCGGGACTGCGCGGGGAGACCGGAGGGCCGCTCGATGGCTGAGATCTCGCGCCAGGTGTACGCCGACCTCTTCGGACCGACCAAGGGCGACCGGATCCGGCTCGCCGACACCGACCTCTTCGTCGAGATCGAGCAGGACCTCAGCGGCGGACCTGGGAACTCCGGTGACGAAGCCGTCTTCGGCGGCGGCAAGGTCATCCGCGAGTCCATGGGACAGGCCCGCACCACCCGCGCCGAGGGCGCACCCGACACGGTGATCACCGGCGTCGTGATCCTCGACCACTGGGGCATCGTCAAGGCCGACGTCGGCATCCGCGACGGCCGGATCTCCGGCATCGGCAAGGCGGGCAACCCCGACACCATGGACGGGGTCGATCCGGCGCTCGTCATCGGCCCCGAGACCGAGATCATCGCCGGAAACGGGAAGATCGTCACCGCGGGCGCCATCGACACCCACATCCACTTCATCTCGCCGACCGTCATCGACGAGGCCCTCGCCTCCGGCATCACCACCCTCGTCGGCGGCGGCACCGGCCCCGCCGAGGGGTCCAAGGCCACCACCGTCACCCCCGGCCCCTGGCACCTGGCCCGGATGTTCGCGGCCCTGGAGGCCTACCCCGTCAACATCGGGCTGCTCGGCAAGGGCAACACCATGTCCCGCGAGGGCATGCGTTCCCAGCTGCGCGGCGGCGCCCTCGGCTTCAAGATCCACGAGGACTGGGGGGCCACCCCCGCCGTCATCGACGCCTGCCTGAGCGTCGCGGACGAGACGGGCGCGCAGGTCGCCATCCACACCGACACCCTCAACGAGGCCGGTTTCGTGGGCGACACCCTCGCGGCCATCGCCGGACGGACGATCCACTCGTACCACACCGAAGGCGCGGGCGGCGGGCACGCACCCGACATCATCACCGTGGTCTCCGAGCCCTACATCCTGCCCAGCTCGACCAACCCGACCCGGCCGCACACCGTCAACACCGTCGAGGAACACCTCGACATGCTGATGGTCTGCCACCACCTCAACCCGGCCGTCCCCGAGGACCTGGCCTTCGCCGAATCCCGGATCCGCCCCTCCACCATCGCCGCCGAGGACGTCCTGCACGACCTCGGAGCCATCTCCATCATCTCCTCCGACTCCCAGGCCATGGGCCGGGTCGGGGAGGTCGTGATGCGCACCTGGCAGACCGCCCACGTGATGAAGAAGAGGCGCGGGTTCCTGGCCGGCGACGGCCCGGCCGACAACCACCGGGCCCGCCGCTACGTCGCCAAGTACACGATCAACCCCGCCGTCGCCCAGGGCCTCGCCCGCGAGGTCGGCTCGGTCGAGGTGGGCAAGCTCGCCGACCTGGTGCTGTGGAACCCGGCCTTCTTCGGCGTCAAGCCCGAGGTGGTCGTCAAGGGCGGGCAGATCGCCTACGCGCAGATGGGCGACGCCAACGCCTCCATCCCCACCCCGCAGCCGGTCCTGCCCCGGCCCATGTTCGGCAGCATCGGCCGCGCGCCCGCCCTGAACTCGCTCAACTTCACCGCGCAGGCGGCGCTCGACGACGGGCTGCCCGAACGGCTCGGCCTCGGCAAGCAGTTCGTGGCCATCGAGAACACCCGCAAGGTGGGCAAGGCGGACATGCGCAACAACGACGCGATGCCCCGGGTCCACGTCGACGCCGACACCTTCACCGTCACGATCGACGGCGAGGCCGTGGAGCCGGCACCCGCGGCGGAACTGCCCATGGCACAGAGATACTTCCTCTTCTGATGCGCCGGAGCGTGTACGGACACACCCCGCGGGGGAGCGTCCGATGACCCTCGCCACACTGCTCGTGCTCGCGGACGGCCGCTTCCCCGCCGGAGGCCACGCGCACTCCGGCGGGGCGGAGGCTGCCTGCAAGGCGGGCCGCATCCACGACGCGGCGAGCCTCGCCGAGTTCTGCCGGGGCCGCCTGCACACCGCCGGGCTGACCGCCGCCGCGCTCGCGTCGGCGGCCGCCCTCGGCCTCGACCCGGCGGAGCTCGACGCCGCCGCCGACGCCCGCACCCCCTCGCCCGCGCTGCGCGCCGCCGCGCGCCGGCTCGGGCGGCAGCTGATGCGGGCCGCCCGCGCCACCTGGCCCGACCCGGCGCTCGACGCGCTGGCCGCGGCCTTCCCGCGCGGGGCGCACCAGCCCGTGGTGCTCGGGGCCGCCGCCCGGGCGGCCGGGCTCGGCGCGCTCGACGCCGCCCACGTGGCCGCGTACGAGAGCGTCAGCGGACCGGCCACCGCCACGGTACGGCTGCTGGGCCTGGACCCCTTCGAGGCGACCGGGGTGCTGGCCCGGCTGGCGCCCGAGCTCGACGCCGTCGCCGCCCGGGCCGCCGAGGCCGCGCTGCTCGCCCGCACCGAAGGCCCGGACGCGCTGCCCGCGCCCTCCTCGCCCCTCCTGGAGATCGCCGCGCAGGTCCACGCCGACTGGCCGGTACGCCTCTTCGCCTCCTGAGCGTGACGAGCGCGCCGCCCGGCCCCCCCCCCCACACCACCCAAGGAGAACCCGTGCACCTCGACCACGACGTGACGTACCCCCACCGCCACACCCACGGCGCCGACCCGCGCCGCGCCGACGGCACCCGCCGCGCCCTGCGCATCGGCCTCGGCGGACCCGTCGGCTCCGGCAAGACCGCGACCGTCGCCGCGCTCTGCCGGGCGCTGCGCGCCGAACTGTCCATGGCCGTCGTCACGAACGACATCTACACCCGCGAGGACGCCGAGTTCCTGCTCCGCGAGGCGGTCCTGCCGCCCGAGCGGATCAGCGCCGTCGAGACCGGGGCCTGTCCGCACACCGCCATCCGCGACGACATCTCCGCCAACCTGGAAGCCGTGGAGGAACTGGAGGAGAACGTCGGGCCGCTCGACCTCATCCTCGTCGAGTCCGGCGGCGACAACCTGACCGCCACCTTCTCCCGCGGCCTGGTCGACGCCCAGATCTTCGTCATCGACGTGGCCGGGGGCGACGACATCCCGCGCAAGGGCGGCCCCGGCGTCACCACCGCCGACCTGCTCGTCGTCAACAAGACCGACCTCGCCCCGTACGTCGGCTCCGACCTGGACCGGATGGCCCGCGACGCGGCCGCGCAGCGCGGTGAACTGCCCGTCGCCTTCCAGTCCCTGCGCGGTACCGAGGGCGTGGCCCCGGTGGCCGCCTGGGTGCGCGAGCGGATCGCCGCCTGGGTCGTACGGTGACCACCGCACCCCCCGTCACCGCGCCCCCGGCCGGCGCACCCCCCGTCCCCGCGGCCCCGGCCGGCGCACCCTCCGTCCCCGCGGCCCCCACCCCGCCCGCCACCGGACTGCGCGCCACCGCCCGCATCGGCGCCGTCCGCGACGGACGCGGCGGCACCGCCCTGCCCCTGCTGGCCGGGGAGGGGCCGCTCGCCCTGCGCCGGACCCGGAGCGAGGGCGCCGAGGCCGGGGTCATGCTGGTCGGCGCGATGAGCGCCCCCCTCGGCGGCGACCACCTCACGGTGGAGGCCGACGCGGGGCCGGGAGCCCGCCTCCTGCTGCGCTCGGCGGCGGCCACCCTGGCCCTGCCCGGCCCGGGCGGCGAACCCGCCCGGTACGACGTCCGCCTCACCCTCGCCGAGGACGCGGCGGTGCGCTGGCTGCCCGAGCCGCTGGTCTCCGTGCGCGGCAGCGACCTGCGCGTGCGCACCCGGGCGGAACTGGCCCCCACCGCCCGGCTGATGCTGCGCGAGGAGCAGGTGCTGGGCCGCACCGCGGAGGCTCCGGGCCTGTTGCGCGCCCGGCTCACCGTCATCCGGGCCGGCCGCCCCCTGCTGGACCAGGAGCTGTCCTGCGGACCGGGCGCACCCGGCGGCTGGGACGGCCCGGCGGGGATCGCGGGCCACCGGGCGCTCGGCCAGCTCCTCGTCGTGGACCCGCGCTTCGAGGGGGACCCGCCCCCGGCGCGGGTGCTGGGGGAGTTCGCGGCGGTCACCCCGCTCGCGGGCCCGGCGGTGCTGGTGACGGCGCTGGCCCCGGACGCGCTGCGGCTGCGCGAGCTGCTGGACGGGGCGGTGCGCGCGTACGGGTGGTGAAGGGGGTTCGTACTTGGGGCGAATGGGACACCGCTCAGCGGTACACCCGTCTCCGGTTATCGGGTTGGCAAAGATCTGGACCGTGCTCTGTTGTCGGGTATAGGTCAGGCGAAAGGATCCCCCTGCACGCCGACGACCGAACCCGACCGAACACGGCCGCCCACGGCGGCATATGACGCAGGGGGAACAACCACGTGATACGCACCGCGGCGCTGGGGAGCGCTGCCACTCTCATCACCGGTGCACTGGCAGCCGGTCTGCTGCTCGCACCGTCCGCCTCGGCGGCCTCCGCCGGACGCGACAACGGCGCCGCCGAGGCGGTGGGCGCCCAGATCGCCGCCGCCCGCGCCGCGCGGACCGGCATCGACTGGAAGGACTGCCCCGCCGACTGGGGCTTCGAGAAGCCGATCCAGTGCGGCTATGTCAAGGTCCCGCTCGACTACACCAAGCCGTTCGGCAAGACCATCGACCTCGCGGTCGACCGGATCGGCAACACGGGCACCAAGGAGGAGCGCCAGGGCGCGCTCGTCTACAACCCGGGCGGCCCCGGCGGCTCCGGCATGCGCTTCCCGCGCCGGGTCACCACCAAGAGCCCGCTGTGGACCAACACCTCCAAGGCGTACGACTTCGTGGGCTTCGACCCCCGCGGTGTCGGCCACTCCGCCCCGATCTCCTGCATCGACCCGCAGGAGTTCGTCAAGGCGCCGAAGGCCGACCCGGTCCCCTCGAACGAGGCCGACAAGCGCGCCCAGCGCAAGCTCGCCGCCGAGTACGCGGACGGCTGCAAGGAGCGCAGCGGCGAGATGCTGCCGCACATGACCACCCCCAACACCGCGCGCGACCTGGACGTCATCCGGGCCGCCCTCGGTGAGCAGAAGCTGAACTACCTCGGCGTCTCCTACGGCACCTACCTGGGCGGGGTCTACGCGACCCTCTTCCCGACCCACGTGCGCCGCATGATCGTCGACAGCGTGGTCAACCCGGAGCAGGACAACATCTGGTACCAGGCCAACCTGGAGCAGGACGTCGCCTTCCAGATGCGCTGGAACGACTGGGAGGACTGGGTCGCCAAGAACGACGCGTCCTTCCACCTGGGCACCACCCGCGCCGCGGTCGAGGCCAAGTGGCTGGAACTGCGCGGCAAGGCCAAGGCCAACCCGCTCGGCGGCGTGGCCGGCCCGAACGAGCTGCTCGGGTTCTTCCAGAAGGCCCCGTACTACGACTCCTCCTGGGTCCCCGTCGCGACGGCCTTCAGCGCCTGGGCCGCCGGTGACGAGAAGCCGCTGATCGACGCGGTCGCCCCGGACATGTCCGACATCGCGGGCAACATCGCCTCCGAGAACGGCAACGCCGTCTACACCGCGGTCGAGTGCGCCGACGCCAAGTGGCCGACCAGCTGGGCCAAGTGGGACCGCGACAACACCGAGCTCAACAAGAAGTACCCGTTCCTGACCTGGTCCAACGCGTGGATGAACCTGCCCTGCGCGACCTGGAAGTCCAAGCAGAGCAACCCGATCGAGGTCGGTGCCAAGCGCGGTCTGCCGCCGGTCCTGATCGTCCAGTCCGAGCGTGACGCGGCCACCCCGTACAAGGGTGGTGTCGAGCTGCACCGCCGTCTGGCCGGCTCGCGCCTGATCACCGAGCAGAACGCCGGCTCGCACGGTGTGACCAGCCTGGTCAACCCCTGCATCAACACCCGGGTCGACGCCTACCTGCTGACCGGCAAGGTGGACGCCAAGGACGTGAAGTGCGGTCCGCACGCCACGCCCGTCGCGCCCGCCCCGGCCGCGGCCAAGCAGCTCGCCCAGTCCCCGGCCGGCGCCCTCGTGGCGGCCGAGGAACTCCCGGCCGTCCGCTAGGACGCGTCGCGAAGATGAGCGGGAGGAGGCTCAGCGCGCCGAGCGCCGGGCCTTCTTCCGCTTTTCCTCTTCCTCGGCCTTGACGTCGGCGGCGTACCGGTCGACGTACTCCTGGCCGGAGAGGCCGAGGATCGCGTACATGATCTCGTCGGTGACGGCGCGCAGGACGGCCCGTTCGCCCTCCATCCCCGCGTACCGGGAGAACTCCATCGGAGCGCCGAAGCGGATGGTCACCCGCCGGATCTTCGGGAGCTTCTGTCCGGGCGGCTGGATCTCGAAGGTGCCGACCATCGCGCAGGGCACCACCGGCACCCCGGCGCCGAGCGCCATCGCGGCCACCCCGACCTTGCCCTTGTAGAGCCGTCCGTCGTGCGAGCGGGTGCCCTCCGGGTAGATCCCGAGCAGCTCGTCCTTGGCCAGTACCCCGAGCCCCTCGCGCAGGGCCGCCTTCCCGGCGTCCTTGCCGGAGCGGTCCACCGGGATCTGGCCGGCGCTGCGGAAGAAGGCGGCGGTCAGCCGGCCCTTGAGGCCCGGGCCGGTGAAGTACTCGGCCTTCGCGAGGAAGGTGATCCGGCGCCGCAGGATCGCGGGCATGAGGAAATGGTCCGAGAAGGAGAGGTGGTTGCCCGCGATGATCGCCGCCCCGTCGGGCGGGATGTTCTCCAGCCCCTCGATCCGCGGCCGGAACAGCAGCCGCAGCAACGGACCGAGCAGCACGTGCTTGAGCAAGAGGTAGAACACCCGGCGCTTCCCTTCACCTGACGACCGGATCAGTGTGACGGAACCGGTGCCGGATGGGCATGGCGAACGGCAATCCCGGCCACCCGGCACGGCACGGAACGACGCGGCACAGCACAGCACGGCACGGCAGGTCAGGGCAGGGCACGGAACGGCCGGCGGTGCGCCGCGCGGGCTCAGGCGCTGCCGGTGGCGGCCGTCGCGAGGGTCAGCAGGCCCAGCACCACCCAGCCGAACCACAGCCAGCCGTTGCTGCCGAGCGCCACGGAATATGCGGAGACGGCCACCAGGGCGGCGAAGGTCGTGACGGCCATCGCCTTTACGGATCCGGTCATGCCCCATGGTGGCGCCCCGGGCGCCTCCAGCGCTACTGGCCGCGCCCTCGGAGCGAGGCGAGATACGAGTTGTACGCCGCGAGCTCCTGGTCGCCGTTGCGGTCCTCGGCCCGGTCCGAGCGCTTCGCGGCACGCTGCTCCGAGTGGTACCACTGGTACACCAGCGCGATCAGCACCAGCACCGAGGGGATCTCGCTGAAGGCCCAGGCGATGCCGCCGCCCCACTGCTGGTCGAGCAGCGGCTCGACGCCGAGGGAGGCCGGCGGGTCCGCGTACGTCTTGATCATCGGCTCGCTGGCCATCATCAGGGCGATGCCGAAGAAGGCGTGGAAGGGCATGCCCGCGAACAGCTCCAGCATCCGCATCACGTAGCCGGGGCGGTGCGGGCCCGGGTCCACGCCCATGATCGGCCAGAAGAAGATCAGCCCGACCGCGAGGAAGTGGACCATCATCGCGATGTGACCCGTCTTCGACTCCATCAGGAAGTCGAAGAGCGGGGTGAAGTACAGCCCGTAGAGGCTCGCGATGAACATCGGGATGGTGAAGGCCGGGTGCGTCACGATCCGCATGTACCGGCTGTGCAGCAGCATCAGGAGCAGCTCGCGCGGCCCCTTGGTGCCGCGCGCCGCGGGCGGCAGCGCACGCAGCGCCAGCGTCACCGGCGCGCCCAGCAGCAGCAGGATCGGGCTGACCATGCTGATCACCATGTGCTGGACCATGTGCACGCTGAACATGACCATGCCGTAGTCGTTCAGCTTGGTGCACATCATCAGCGCCACGCTCAGCACGCCGATCACGAACGCGACCGTGCGGCCCACCGGCCAGGCGTCCCCGCGCCCGCGCAGCCGCAGCACGCCCCAGGCGTACAGGGCGAGCCCGATCAGGGAGCCGAACAGGAAGAAGGCGTCGAAGGAGAACTCCAGCCCGCGCCCGAGGGTGAACGGCGGCAGGTCCATGTCCATGTTCATGTCCATGCCGTGACCGCTGTGATCCATCTGTTCACTCCCTTGACTGTGGCGCCCCACCACAGTAGTGCCGCCCCCGGACGCGATCGCGTCCGGGGGCGGCACTCAGCAGGGGGGAAACATCACAGAACGGTCTGCGCCTCCGCGTACCGCTCGTCCGGAACGGTCTTGAGGGTCGACGTGGCCTCCGCCAGCGGCACCATCACGATGTCGGTGCCGCGCAGCGCCGTCAGCATGCCGAACTCGCCCCGGTGCGCCGCTTCCACCGCGTGCCAGCCGAAGCGGGTCGCGAGCACCCGGTCGTACGCGGTGGGCGTGCCGCCGCGCTGGACGTGGCCCAGGATCACCGGACGGGCCTCCTTGCCGAGCCGGGCCTCCAGCTCGACCGCGAGCCGGTTGCCGATGCCGGCGAACCGCTCGTGGCCGTACATGTCCGTACCGCCCTGCTCGAAGGCCATCGTGCCCTCGGCCGGCTTGGCGCCCTCGGCGACCACGACGATCGCGAACCGCTTCCCCGCCGAGAACCGCTCGCCGACGATCGCCGTCAGCTCGTCGATGTCGAAGGGACGCTCCGGTACGACGATCGCGTGCGCGCCGGCGGCCATGCCCGAGTGCAGCGCGATCCAGCCGGTGTGGCGGCCCATGACCTCCACGACCATCACCCGCTGGTGGGACTCGGCGGTGGTCTTCAGCCGGTCCAGGGCCTCGGTGGCCACGCCGACGGCCGTGTCGAAACCGAAGGTGACGTCGGTCGAGGCGATGTCGTTGTCGATGGTCTTCGGGACGCCGACGATCGGCAGGCCGGCCTGGGCGAGCAGGTTGGCCGCCTTCAGCGTGCCCTCGCCGCCGATCGGGATGATCGCGTCCAGACCGAGGTCGGCGACGTGCCCCCGGGCCCGCTCCACGCCGTCGCGCAGGTGCGCGGGCTGGACGCGGGAGGAACCGAGGATGGTGCCGCCGAGGGCCAGGATGCCGCTCACGGCGTCCAGGTCGAGCTTGCGGTAGTCGCACTCCAGCAGGCCCCGCCAGCCGTCGCGGAAGCCGATCACCTCGTCGCCGTGGTCGACGACGGCGCGGTGCACGACGGAACGGATGACGGCATTGAGGCCGGGGCAGTCGCCGCCGGAAGTGAGCACACCAATGCGCATGGCAGGAAGAACCTTTGCAACGTGGGCCGACGACCGGACCACGTCGTCCGGTTGGAACTGGCGACCAGCCTACAAGCGGATCCCCAGTGGACTGAACCATCCTCCACATGCTGGTCAGATCCGTCGTACGAACGGACGTCGGCCCGGACCCCCTGGGGGATCCGGGCCGACGGACGGTACGGATGCTGCGGACGGTACCGGCGGGACCGCGCGGGCTACGCGGGCTGCGTGGCCGCCGCGATGCGCTCGTTGCGCAGCGCCTCGTACCAGCGGTCGTCTATGGCCGGCAGCGCGTTCACGTCGAGGGCCAGCTTCAGCAGCAGGTCCGCGATCAGCGGGTTGCGCGCCATGACGGGGCCGTGCATGTACGTGCCGAAGACGGTGTCGTTGTACGCGCCCTCGGTGCCGTCCCCGGTGCCGTTGCCGCGGCCCAGCCGGGTGCGGGCGAAGGGCCGGGCCGTCGGGCCCAGGTGCGTGACGCCCTGGTGGTTCTCGAAGCCCGTCAGCGGCGGCAGGTTCAGCCGCGGGTCGATGTCGGCCAGTACGTCGCCGACACACCGCTCGCCCTCGCCGCGCACGGTGACCACGTCCAGCAGGCCGAGGCCCTGCTGGCGCTCGCCCATGTCGTTGACGAACTCCTGGCCGAGGATCTGGTACCCGGCACAGACGGAGAAGACGATCGCCCCGTTCGAGACGGCGCGCTCCAGGCCGCCGTCGCGCAGCAGCCGCTCCGCGGCCAGCCGCTGGGGCCGGTCCTCGCCGCCGCCGATCAGGTAGATGTCGCCCGACGTGGGGATGGGCTGGTCGCTGCGCACGTCCACGCGCTGGACGTCCAGGCCGCGCTGGCGCGCCCGGCGCTCCACCACGAGGGCGTTGCCCTGGTCTCCGTACGTGCTGAGCAGGTCCGGGTAGACCCACACCAGACGCAGGCTGTTGTCGCTCATGCTCTAGTCCTCTGCGGTTCTGACGGGGCGCTAGTTGCCGACGCGGCGGCGCACGTCCTGGAAGGCGGTGTAGTTGGCGATCAGCTCGATCTGTCCGGGCGGCGCGAGCTGCACGGCCTCGTCGAGGGTCTCGCAGACCCGGAAGTCCAGACCGGCCACTTCCAGGCGTACCGCGAGGTCCAGCTTGCGGTCGCCGATCACGAAGATCGGGTGGCCGAGGAGGCGCGGGTAGTCCACGTCCCACAGCCAGGAGGTGTCCGTGCCGTCGGCGCCGCGCGCGTTCACCGAGAGGATCACCGGCGTGGGCGGCGGGTCGATCAGCGAAAACGTTTCGAGCCAGCCCGCGGGGTTCTTCGCGAGCAGCAGGCGCAGCTCGCGGCCCATGAAGTTCACGACGTCGTAACGGCCGGCGACGGCCTGCACCTGGTACATGCGCTCCAGCGCGACCTGCGGGGGCACGCCGAACACGGCGGCCACGGCGGCCGAGGTGGCGGCGTTCGCCTTGTTGGCGCGGCCCGGCAGCTGGAGGTGGATCGGCCAGGCGCTGCCATGCGGGTCGAGCACGTGGTCGCCGGAGAGCACCCAGCTGGGGGCCGGGCGGCGGAAGCCGCACTCGGCGCAGAACCAGTCGTCGCCCGGGCGCTGCATGACGCCACCGCAGGAGGGGCACGACCAGGCGTCGTCCTTCCACTCCTGGCCGGCGGCCACCCACACGACGTTCTGCGACGAGGACGCCGACCACACGATCAGCGGGTCGTCACAGTTCGCCACGATGACCGCCTTGGAGCCCTGGAGCCCCTCGCGCCACTTCTCGGCGAGCATGCGGGTCTCCGCGGCGCGGTCCAGCTGGTCGCGGGAGAGGTTCAGCAGGGCGATCACCTTGGGGGTGACGTCCCGGGCCACCCCGGCCAGGTACTTCTCGTCGACCTCGATGACGCCGTACTTGGCGTCCGAGCCGCCGGCCAGGGCCGAGGTGATGCCCGCCGGCATGTTGGCGCCGAGGGCGTTCGAGACGACCGGCCCGCTGGCCCGCAGGGCCTCCGCGATCAGCCGGGTCGTCGTGGTCTTGCCGTTCGTCGCGGAGACGAGGACGACATCGAGATGCTGCGCCAGCGCGCCGAGGAGATCGGGGTCCAGCCTGAGTGCGACCTTGCCACCGATCACCGATCCGCTTCCGCGTCCCGCGGCCCGCGACACCGCCGCCGCGGCCTTGCCCGCCGTCACGGCCAGCTTGGCCCGCGGCGAAAGCGGCTCCGTGTTGCCTGCCATCGTCCCTTGTCCTCCTTGCGTCGGTCGGCCCCAGCCTATCCAGTACCGGCCGGGGCCTTGACCGCGGCGCCCCCAGGCCGCCGCGGATCTCCTCATATATTCGCCCGTCGTACCCTTACGGCCATGCGACAGCGCCCCATCCCCGGTACCACCGGACTCGTCCGCACCATGAGCCTGCTGGGTGATCCGGTGCTCCACTCCGCCTGTGCGGAGGTGACCGCCTTCGGGCCCGAACTCGACCGTCTCATCGAGGACATGTTCGCCACGATGTACGCCGCCCAGGGCGTCGGCCTCGCCGCGAACCAGGTCGGCGTCGGGCAGCGGGTCTTCGTCTACGACTGCCCCGACGACGAGGACGTCCGCCACGTGGGACACCTCGTCAATCCGCGTCTGGTCCTCGCGGACGGTGACGAGTTCCGCGGCCCCGAGGGCTGTCTGTCCCTGCCCGGGCTGGAGGCGGGCACCGTCCGGTTCGACCGGGCGGTCGTCGAAGGGGTGACCTCCGACGGGTCACCCGTACGGATCGAGGGCACGGGCTTCTTCGCCCGCTGCCTCCAGCACGAGTGCGACCACCTCGACGGCACCGTGTACGCGGACCGGGTGACCGGTCTGCGCGCCCGCCGCCTGCGCCGGGCGATCCGCCGGGCCCCGTGGTCCCGGCGCGGCTGAACCGGGCGCCGGGCCCGGGGGCGGGTCCAGTCGGGTCCAGGCGGGGTCTAGAAGCCCGGGCCGTCCGCGCGGTTGCCGGCGGTGGAGAGCCGTCCCCACAGCAGGTCGGTGAGCCCGGCCACCAGTTCGGCCCGGCCGCAGGGGCGTTCGCCGAGCCACCAGTCCCCGGCGGCGTGCATCATGCCGACGATGCCGTGCCCCCAGATGCGGGCGAGCTGTTCGCCGCCCGGGCCGAGGTCGACGCGTTCGCCGACCACCTGGGCCAGTTCCTCGCCGAGCCGGCGCAGCAGCGGGGCCGAGTGCAGGCCCACGTCGAAGCCGCGCTCGGGGCTCTGCGGGTCCTCGGCCGGGTGCATCAGGAACCGGTACACCTGCGGCCGGGCCTCGATGGCGGCGAGGTAGGTGTCGAGGGTGGCCTCCACCCGGCGGCGCCGTTCGGCGGGCGCGTCGAGCGCGGCCCGCAGCGAGTCCAGCAGGGCGTCGGTGTGCCGGACGGCGAGGGCCTGGTAGAGCCCGGCCTTGTCGCCGAAGTGGCGGTAGAGGATCGGCTTCGTGATGCCCGCCTCGGCCGCGATGGCGTTCATGGAGGCCTTGGGGCCGTCCCTGAGCACGACGCGGTCCGCCGCCTCCAGCAGCTCCCGCCGACGGCGTTCGGCTGCTCCCGGCTCTCCGGCCTGCGCAGTGGTGTGCATGACGTGTTTCTCTCCCCGCCCTTGCGATGGTGCGTGACGCCCACGCAACGTAACACCCCGCACACCCTCGTGTTCGATCCGGCGGCGCTTGACAGTGCTTACCGACCGGTAACAGACTGTGGCCATTGTTCGGGTTACCGACAGTAACTCGCGGGAGCGGGCCTGTCGGTGGCCGTGTGAGACAGCTGGAGGGGACATGGCGGAGTTCACCATGGAGCTCAACGACGACCAGAAGCAGGTCCGTGACTGGATCCACGGCTTCGCCGCCGACGTGATCAGGCCCGCGGCCGCGGAATGGGACGAGCGGGAAGAGACTCCGTGGCCCGTCATCCAGGAGGCAGCCAAGGTCGGCATCTACTCCCTGGACTTCTACGCCCAGCAGTTCTTCGACCCCACCGGCCTCGGCATCCCGATGGCGATGGAGGAGCTCTTCTGGGGCGACGCGGGCATCGCCCTGTCGATCGTCGGTACCGGTCTCGCGGCCATCGGCGTCGTCGCCAACGGCACCGAGGAGCAGATCGGCACCTGGATCCCGCAGATGTACGGCACCCCGGACGACGTGAAGGTGGCCGCGTTCTGCTCCTCCGAGCCGGACGCCGGCTCCGACGTCGGGGCGATGCGCACACGGGCCGTCTACGACCAGGCCAAGGACGAGTGGGTGCTGAACGGCACCAAGACCTGGGCGACCAACGGCGGCATCGCCAACGTCCACATCGTCGTCGCCGTCGTGGACCCGGAGCTCGGCACCAAGGGGCACGCCTCCTTCATCGTGCCGCCGGCCACCCCCGGCCTGTCGCAGGGACAGAAGTTCAAGAAGCACGGCATCCGCGCCTCGCACACCGCGGAAGTGGTCCTGGAGGACGTACGGGTGCCCGGCTCCTGCCTGCTCGGCGGCAAGGACAAGCTCGACGAGCGGCTCGCCCGGGCCCGCGAGCGGGCGGCGGCCGGCGGCGGCGAGCGCGTGAAGAACGCGGCGATGGCCACCTTCGAGGCCTCCCGGCCGGCCGTCGGCGCGATGGCCGTGGGCACGGCGCGGGCCGCGTACGAGGTCGCCCTCGACTACGCCATGACCCGCACCCAGTTCGGCCGCCCGATCATCGACAACCAGGGCGTCGCCTTCCAGCTCGCCGACATGCGCACGCAGATCGACGCCGCCCGCCTGCTGGTGTGGCGGGCCTCCTGGATGGCGGTGGCGGGCAAGCCCTTCACCTCGGCGGAGGGCTCGATGTCCAAGCTCTACGCGAGCGAGGTGGCCAAGAAGGTCACCGCCCAGGCGGTGCAGATCCTCGGCGGCAACGGCTTCACCCGTGAGTACCCGGTGGAGCGCATGCACCGGGACAGCGCGATCTACACCATCTTCGAGGGGACGAGCGAGATCCAGCGCCTCGTCATCGCCCGCACCCTCTCGGGCATGCCGATCCGCTAGCCGCGGCCGGGAAGGAGGGGCGGGGCCGGGCGGCCCCGCCCCTCCTTCCCGATTCCCGCTACCGCTACCGCTACCGCTACCGCTACCGCTACCGCGCCCGCGGTCAGCGCACGGGGGCGAGGCAGTTGGTGCGCACGCCGCCCGGGCCGTACTTCAGGTCCGCGTAGAACTCCCCGTCCGCGCAGGTCGCCCCGGGCTCCAGCAGCCGCGTGACGCGCAGCTCGGCCGACGCCGCGCCGCACGGCACCACCCGCAGGTCCTGGTCGTGCCAGTCGCCCGCGTTGCGCACGCACTGCCCCACGGTCAGCGTGCTCGCCCCGCGCTCCTCCCCTCCCGCCACCAGGCCGATCACCAGGAGCGCCGCGACGGCGAGGGGGAGGAGCACCGCCGGCAGGAGGAAGAGCAGCGCGGCCGGCCGCCGCCACAGCGGCCGCCCCGGATCGAGCGGGGGCCGGAAGCCGCCCACCGGCGGGCCGAGCCGGCGGAAGGCCGCGCGCGGGCCGAGGTTCACCAGCAGCGTCACCGGGGTGATGAACAACGACAGCGGACCCCACCACCCCTGCCACAGGGTGTCGGCGGACATCCGCCGATACGTGGAGGTGCCGCAGTCGCGGCAGAACGGCCCCGGGGCGCTCAGGAAGCGCATCAGCACGATCAGGCCCTGGTGGCCCCGGACCGTGGCGGGAGCGGCGGGCACCGCCCCGCACACCCGGCAGCCCACGGTGCCGGGCGAGTACGGGTGGACGTAGCCGCCCGGCTGCGGCCCCGCAGGCCCCGGCGGACCGTACGGCCCGTACGGTCCGGGCGGCGCCTGCGGCGGGGCGTACGGCCCCCGCGCCCGCGGGTCGGCGTACGGACCCTGCGGCCCCGGCGCCGGGCCGTAGGGGCCGTGCTGCCCGTACGGGCCGGAGGGGCCCGGCTCCCGCGGGGGCGGCGGTGGCGGTGGTGTGGCCACGGTGGTCTCCTGGTGCGCGGTGATCATCGTGCGGTGATCACGGCACCCTAGCCGGGGGGCTCAGGCGCGCAGCAGGCGGGTGAGGGCGTGCCCGAAGAGGACCCGGCCCGCCCGGGCCGTCAGGGGGTCGAGGAAGCGCGGGAGGGCGCTCAGGCGCAGTTCCTCGCGCCAGTGCACCTCCGTGCCCCCGTCTGCGGCGGCGCGGACCTCGATCTCCGCCCAGCCCGTCACGACCCGGCCGCGCTTCTCCAGCCGGACCAGCCGCGGCGGTTCCCAGCGCACGATCTCCATGGGGTCGTCGAAGGTGATCCTGCCCACGCCCGTGCGCGCCGTGAAGCGCGTTCCGCTGCCCGTCGGCGGCGGCGTATCGATGATCGTCCGGGTGAGCGGGACCTGGGCACCGTGCCGTTCCCAGTCCGTCACCCGCCGCCAGGCCTCGGCCGGCGGGAGGGGACTGCGGCGAATGATCCTGATGACGGGCATGAGCGCATGGTAAGCGGGCATACACACCCTGAACTGGACCACGAATATGGGTTCCGTCCGGGGGTGGCGATCAGTAATACTCACCGCCACCGTGGATCGCGGATTCGACCGGGTGACCACCGGCCCTCCCGCCCCACTCTGCGAGGAGGTCGCCATGTGCTCCCACCAGCCCCCCTGCCCGCCCGCCGACAGCGCCGATCACGACGCTGCCCGCTCCGTGGCCTCCCACCCGGAACAGGGGTGGAGCCTGCTCTGCAACGGCGTGGTGGTGTTCGACGACACCGGTGAACTGCTCCCCGAAGGCCGGACGGTGGAACCCCGTCGGCCGGCCCTGGTCTGAGCCGAGGAGGCAGCATGCGCCAGCAGCTGATCCGCAAGCCCGTCCCCAAGCCCGCCCCCCGAGACCTGGACCTCCGTACACCGTCGGGCAGACCCCTCCCGTACTGACGGGAGCTCCGGGAAGATCACGGCGTCCACCGGCCGCACCTCAGCCGGTGGACGCCGCCGCACCTGCCAGGAAGGCGCTTTCGTACGCCGCGTCGCCGATCGCCGCCCGCGCCTGGCGTTCGCCCTGGTCGCGCAGGGCCGTCAGCGAGGGCGAGCCGCCCATCTGCGGCCGCCCGACGGTGCGCCACCAGGCGTGCCCGGTGCCGAGCAGCCGCGCGGCCAGTTCCCCGTCGCCCAGCCCCGCCACGGCCGCCGCGAGCACGTCCAGGCCGAGCGCGATGCCGAAGCGGTCGCCCAGCAGCCGTTTGCCGGAGAGCATGGCCCGTACGTGCCGGGCGGCCTCCCCGTGCTGGCCGAGCCCCAGCGCGGCGACGGCCAGGATGTAGTCCGCGTACGCCCGCAGCCACCGTTCGCCCAGCTCCGCGCAGGACTCGCGCAGCCCCCGGGCCTCCTCGGCGGCCTCCTCGAAGCGCCCGAGGTCGCACAGGGCGTACCCGGTGGCCAGCCGGCACAGCAGCCAGCCCGGCCCGCTGGTCCGCCCGCCGTGTCCGGCCCGGGCCCGGGGCCCCGCCAGCGCGAGCGCCGTCTCGGGGTCGCCCGGCATCAGGACCGAGACCGCCCCCAGGTAGGCGGCGCGCAGTTCCGGCTCCGGGTCGGCCAGCCCGGCCGCGACCCGGGTGCAGCGGGCGCCGGTCTCCCGGGCCCGGTCCATGTCCCCCTGGAGCAGCATCGTCAGCCCGGCCGCCCACAGCCCCTGGGCGTACGCGGCGCCTCCGGGCGGGGCCCCGGCCAGGGCCCGGTCCAGGAAGCCCCGGCCCTCGTGGACGTGGCCGCAGGCGAACCAGAAGAACCACAGGGCTCCGGCCATCTCCAGGGCCGCCGCGGGGTCGGCGGCGAGCAGGTGCTCCAGGGCGGTGCGCAGCTGCGCGTGCTCGGCGGTCGTCCTGCGGTACCAGTCCACCTGGCCCGGGCCCAGCCATCCCTGGTCGGCGGCCCGGCAGAGGGTGGCGTACCAGTGCGCGTGCCGGTCGGCCACGGCGGCGACCTCGCCGAGTTCCGCGAGCCAGTCGTGGCCGAACTCGCGGATGGTGTCGAGCATCAGGTAGCGGGCGCCCGCGCCGCGTTCCTCGGAGCGCCGGACGACGGACTTGGCGACGAGCCCGTCCAGGACGCGTTCCACCCGGGCCGGGGCCAGGGGCCCGCCGGAGCACACGGCCCGCGCGGCGGCCACGTCGAAGTCGCCGGTGAACACCGAGAGCCGGGCCCACAGCAGGCGTTCCACCGGTTCGCACAGCTCATGGCTCCAGCCGATCGCGGTGCGCATCGTGCGGTGCCGGGGCGGCCGCGCGGCCCGGCCGCCCTTGAGGACCTCGAAGCGGGTGCCGAGCCGCTGCGCCAGCTGCTCCACGCTCCAGAGCCGCAGCCGGGCGCCCGCCAGTTCCAGGGCGAGCGGGATGCCGTCCAGGCGGCGGCAGACCTCGGCGGCGACGTGGATCCGTCCGGGGTCGGCGAAGACGGCGGCCGCCCCGGGGGCGGCGGCCAGGGCGCGGGCCTTGAAGAGGGCCAGGGCGTCGCTGTCGGGGCCCTCGAAGGGCAGTGGAAGCACCTCCAGCACGCTCTCGCCGGGGGAGCCGAGCCGCTCCCGGGAGGTGGTCAGTACCGTCAGCCCGGGTGCGGACTGGAGGAGTTCGGCCGCGAGGTGGCGCACGGCGGAGACGAGGTGCTCGCAGGTGTCGAGGACGAGGAGGAGCTCCTTGTCGGCCATCCAGGCGCACAGCTCCTCGTCGAGGGGGTGCGCGGAGTGGTCGGCGAGGCCGACGGCGTGGGCCACGGTCGCGGTGAGCAACTGCGGGTCGCGCAGCGGCGAGAGCCGCACCCACCAGATGCCGTCGGGCCGGGCCGCCGTGCGGGCGACGGCGCGGCGGGCGAGGCGGGTCTTGCCCACGCCGCCCACCCCGGTCAGGGTGATCAGTCTTCGGTCGTCCAACAGGGCTTCCAGCCGGGTGAGTTCGGGCTCCCGGCCGACGAAGCCCGCCGCCTCCGGCGGCAGGTTTCCCGGCACGGCGCCAGAGTCTGGCGCAGGGCCGCCGCTCGCGGAGTCTGCCTGACTGTCGTTGACCGAGTACTCACCGAACACGGTTGTATTGTGCGCGATCTTCTTTCGCGGCAATGCCGTTCGCGTCGGATCGGCGTGGGATCGGGGTCCCGGCGGGACGGGGTGCTCAGCCGGCGAGCGTGATCCGCCGCTCTTCGCCGAAGGCTCCCCAGTTGCCGTCGGGCAGCCGGGCGCGGAGTTTGAGGGTCCAGACGGTCCCGGCCGGTTCGGTCGTGTCGAGGCGGTAGGAGGCCCGGCCGGAGGGAATGGCTCCGGATCCGAACCGGATGACGGTGACGGGCCGGTCGTTGACGTAGAGCTGGTACTCGGCGGTCGGCCGTCCGGTGTCCGGCGGGGTCCAGGTGATCTCGACCGCGCGCGGGGAGGCCGTCGCGGTGAACGCGCCGGGTGCGGTGCCGGGGCCCTGGGCCGGGTCGGGCGGGGTGGTCACGGCGACGGCGGGGCCGTCCGGGGAGGAGTTGTCGGCGCCGTCGCGGGCCCGGACGGTGAAGGAGTAGGCGGTGCCCGGCTGGAGGCCCGTCAGGGTGGTGGCGCGCTCACCGGAGCCCGTGGTGTGGATGCCGATCCCGCCCTGGTAGACGTCGTACGCCGTCACGCCGGTGTCGTCCGTCGCGGCGGCCCACTCCAGCCGGACGCTCCGGGGCCCCTCGGCCCGGCCGGTGGTGGCGGGTGGGGCGGTGGGGGCCCGGTGGTCCTCGGGCTTGGCCTCCGGGGTGGTGACCCGGGCGGGGGAGCTGAGGGCGGAGCGGTTCCCGGCGGCGTCCCGGGCGCGGACGCTGAAGGCGTAGGCGGTCCGCGGGGCGAGTCCGGTGACGTCCACCATCGTCTTGTCGGCGGGGAGTTCGCGCACCAGCTGCCCGCCCTGGAACACCTGGTAGCCGGTGACCCCGTCGGCGGGATCGGCGGACTGCCACATGACGTGGACCGAAGTGGCGCTGCCCGCCTGGGCGGTGAGCCCGCCGGGCGGGTGCGGGGGCCGGGTGTCGGCCCTGTCGCAGGCGGCTCCCAGCGCTCCGGCGGCCAGGCAGAGGGCGAGGGCCGCGGTGAGGGTGCGTGGGGGAGCGGGGCGTCGCACGGGGTGGCTTCCTGCGCTTCCTGGCCGAGGGTTGCCGCGTAAAGGTCTAGACATATATGGCACGCGCGGCGCCGGCCGGGCAAGACCCCTGCGGCCGGCGGGACGGCCGGGCGGCCCGGGAGCGGCGGGGCCGACGGCGATGTGGCCGGGTTCGTCGTCTTCTGATCCCGTCTGGCATTATTGCGATCTCTTTGCAATAACAGATGACCGTGAACAGGGATGTGCACAGCATGACGGCCCGGACCATACGGGGAGCGGCCGCGGCCGCGCTCGCCGCCGTACTCACCACGGGCGCCACGGCCTGCTCGAACCCCTCGGGGCCCGCGGCGACGGCCGCCGACTCCGCCGTGGTCGGCATCGCCACCGAGCCCGAGACCCTCAGCCCGCTGCTGGGCTACGGCAAGGACGGCAACTCCAAGATCTTCGACGGGCTGCTCACCCACGACGCGGACATGAAGCTGAAGCCCGCGCTCGCCGAGGCCCTCCCCGAGGTCTCCGCCGACGGCCGCACGTACACCTACCGGCTGCGCCGGGGAGTGAAGTTCAGCGACGGGGAGCCCTTCACGGCGAAGGACGTCGAGTTCACCTACCGCACGATCCTCGACCCGCGCACCAACAACGCCTCCAAGACCGAGCTCGACGCGATCGAGAGCGTCACCGCCGAGGCCCCCGACCGGGTCGTCTTCACGCTCAAGTACCCCTACGCGCCCTTCGCGGAGCGCACCGTCCTGCCCATCGCCCCCGCGCACGTGGCGGCCGGGCAGGACGTCAACGGCGGCGAGTTCACCACCCGGCCGATCGGCACCGGCCCCTACCTGCTCGCCGGCTGGTCCAAGGGCGAGAAGATCGCCTTCAGGGCGAACCCGTCCTACTGGGGCGGCGAACCCGCCGTGAAGAAGTTCACCATGGCCGTCATCAAGGACGACGACGTCCGCGCCACCCGGCTGCGCTCCGGCGAACTCGACGCCGCGATCCTGCCCCCGGCCCTCGCCCGGGGCTTCGCCGACGACAAGACCCGCACGACCTACGCCGCGAAGACCTTCGACTACCGCAACGTGACCCTCCCGACGGCCCACGCCGTCACCGGGGACACCGCCGTCCGCCAGGCCCTCGACCTCGCCGTGGACCGCCGGGCCATGGTCGACAAGCTGCTGGACGGCGCCGGCAAGGCCGCCTACGGCCCCGTCCCCACCGACAGCCCCTGGTTCACGCCCGGCACCGAGCGCGCCCACGACCTCGACCGGGCCAAGCGGCTCCTCGACGACGCCGGCTGGCGGCCCGCCGCCGACGGCATCCGCGTCAAGGACGGCGTCCGCGCCTCCTTCCCGCTCTGGTACACCACCGGCGACAAGATCCGCCAGGACCACGCGCTCGCCTTCGCCTCCGACGCCAAGAAGGCGGGCATCGAGGTCAGGACGGAGGCCGGCACCTGGGAGGTCATCGAACCCCGGATGAAGACCGACGCCGTCCTCGCCGGCGGCGGCTCCCCGGCCGACCCCGACTTCGACCAGTACCTGCTGCTGAACTCCGCCCTCGCGGGCGACGGCTTCAACAACATGGCCCGGTACGACAACCCGGCGGTCGACCGGGCACTGACCGACGCCCGCGAGAGCGGCGACCCGGCCGTGCGCAAGGCCGCCTACGACACCGTGCAGCGCGAGCTCGTCAAGAACCCCGGCTACGTCTTCCTCACCCACATCGACCACCTCTACGTCGTGAACGACAAGTGGGACGGCCCCGGCACCCAGGTCGAACCCCACGACCACGGCCTCGGCTCCGGCCCCTGGTGGAACGTCGAGCACTGGAAGCCGAAGCAGAAGTGAACCGCCGCCTCCCCTGGGGGCCGATGGCACGCATGGCGGGGCGGCGCACCCTGTTCGCCGCCCCCGTCCTGCTCGTCGTCACCTTCGGCGTCTTCGCCGTCGCCGCGCTGTCCCCCTTCGACCCCGTCAAGGCCTACGCGGGCACCGCCGGGCTGACCGCCTCGCAGGCCGAACTCGACCAGCTGCGCGCCAACCTCGGTGCGGACCAGCCGCTCGTCGCCCGCTGGTGGCACTGGCTGACCTCGGCGCTCACCGGCGACCTCGGCACCTCCTCCGTCATGCGCCAGCCCGTCACCGACGTCATCACCGGCCGCCTGGGCTGGTCCGCGCTGCTCGCCTGCTGCGCCTTCGCCCTGGCCGTCCTGCTCGGCACCGTCCTCGGCGTGCTCGCCGCCCGCCGCCAGGGCGGCCTGCTGGACCGCGGCGCGTCCGCCCTCGCCTACACCCTGGAAGCGGCCCCCGTCTTCTGGCTCGGCCTGCTCGCCATCTGGTTCTTCGCCGTACGCCTCGGCGTACTGCCCTCCGGCGGGCTCACCGACGCCGCCAGCGACACCGTCACCGCCGGACAGGTCGCCCGGCACCTGGTGCTGCCCGCGCTCGTGCTCGGCATCTCCCAACTGCCCTGGTTCTTCCTCTACGTGCGCCAGGGCGTGGCCGACGCCCTGGCGGAGGACCCCGTACGCGGGGCCCGGGCGCGGGGACTGGCCGAGCGGCGGGTCCTGCTCAGCCACGGGCTGCGCTCCGGCATGCTCCCGGTGCTCACCCTCATCGGCTCCCGGGTGCCCGAACTGATCACCGGCGCCCTGCTCGTGGAGACCGTGTTCAGCTGGCCCGGCATCGCCGCCGCCACCGTGCAGGCCGCCACCTCGGTGGACTTCCCGCTGCTGGCCGCCCTGACCGTGCTGGCCACCGCCGCCGTACTGGCCGGGAACCTGCTGTCCGACCTCCTGTACGGGCTGGCCGACCCGAGGGTGGGCTTCGATGGCTGACACCTCCCGCCCCCCGGTGCGGTGGCGCCGCCACGGCTCCGGCCACCGCGCCACCCCCGCCCTGCGCCCGCGCGCCTCGGCCGCCGTCCTCACCGTGATCGCCCTCGCCGTCCTGCTGGTGCCCCCACTGGCGCAGCTCGACCAGCAGGCCGTCGACCTCTCCGCGAAGCTGCTGCCGCCCTCCCCGCAGCACCCCTTCGGCACCGACGACGTCGGCCGCGACCTGCTCCTGCGCTGCGTCTACGGGCTGCGGGTCTCCCTCCTCGTCGGCCTCGTGGCGGCGCTCGCCGCCACCGTCCTCGGCACCGCCGTGGGCGCCGCCGCCGGGGCCCTGGGCGGCTGGACCGACCGGCTCGTCATGCGCGCCGTCGACGCCCTGTCCTCGATCCCGCACCTGCTGCTCGGGATCTTCATCGTGGCCCTGTTCCGGCCCGGCGTCTGGCCCGTGGTGGTCTCGGTGGCGCTGACCCACTGGCTGTCCACCGCCCGGATCGTGCGCGCCGAGGTGCTCTCCCTGCGCGGCCGCCCGTACGTGGACGCGGCCGTCTCCGGCGGCGCCTCGCGGTGGCGGGTCGCCGTACGCCACCTCGTGCCCGGGGTGCTGCCGCAGGCCGGGCTGGCCGCCGTGCTGATGATCCCGCACGCCATGTGGCACGAGTCCGCCCTCTCCTTCCTCGGCCTCGGCCTGCCCGCCCGGCAGGCCAGCCTCGGCACCCTCGTCCAGAGCGGGCGTGGCTCGCTGCCGGCCGGCGACTGGTGGCCCACCCTCTTCCCCGGCCTGCTGCTCATTGCCGCGACGCTGGCCCTCGCCGGCCTCGCGGGCGCCTGGCGCGACCGCCAGAACCCACGCCGCCGCTCGGAGCTGACCCTGTGAACACACCCCCGCCCCCCGCGGCCCCCGACGTACTGCGCGTCGAGGGGCTCTCGGTGCGCTTCCGGATGCGGGCCGGGCGCTACGTCGAGGCCGTCACCGACGCCACCTTCCGGCTGCGCCCCGGCAGCTGCCTGGTCCTCGTCGGCGAGAGCGGCTGCGGCAAGTCCGTCCTCGCCTCCGCCCTGCTCGGCCTGCTCCCCGGCAATGCCGAAACCGCCGGATCGGCGCTGCTGTCCGACGGCCTCGACCTGCTCGCCGCGGACGAACGCACCCTCGCCCGCACCGTACGGGGCCGCCGCGTCGGCCTGGTCCCGCAGAGCCCCGCCGCGCACCTCACCCCGGTCCGCACCGTCCGCTCCCAGCTGGCGGAGACCGTCCGGGAACTGGCCCCGCCCGAGGGCGGCAGGGCCGGGCTGCGCGCCGCCACCGAAGCCGCCGCCGAACGGGCCGCGTTCCCCGCCGGCCACCTCGACCGCTACCCCCACGAACTCTCCGGCGGCCTCGCCCAGCGCGCCGCCACCGCCCTCGCGCTCGTCGGGGACGCACCCCTGCTGCTGGCCGACGAGCCCACCACCGGCCTCGACCGGGACCTGGTCCACCGCACCGTCGACGAACTGCGCGCCCACACCCGGGACGCCGGCCGGGCCCTGCTGATGATCACCCACGACCTCGCCGCCGCCCGCCGCGTCGCCGACACCGTCGCCGTCATGTACGCGGGCCGGATCGTGGAGCTCTCGCCCGCCGACGCCTTCTTCGGCGCGCCCGGACCCCGCCATCCCTACGCCCGGGGCCTGCTCGACGCCCTCCCCGAACGCGCCTTCACCCCCGTCCCCGGCGCCCCGCCCGAGCTCGGGAACCTCCCGCCCGGCTGCGCCTTCGCCGCGCGCTGCGCCCTGGCCGACGACACCTGCCGGACCGTGCGGCCCGCCCTCACCGAAGGGGTGGCCTGCCACCGTGCTTGAGCTCAAGGGCATCACCGCCGGATACCACCGCCGCGAGCCCGTCGTGCGGGACGCGCACCTCGCGCTGCGCCCGGGCGAGGCCCTCGGCCTGCTCGGGCCCAGCGGCTGCGGCAAGTCCACCCTGGCCCGGGTGGCGGCCCTGCTGCACCGGCCCGACCGGGGGAGCGTGACCCTCGACGGCCGCGCGGTGACGGGCTTCCGCCACCGGGCCCCGCGCTCCCTGCGCACCGAGGTCGGAGTCGTCTTCCAGCAGCCCCGGCTCTCGGCCGACCCCCGCCTGCGGCTGTACGACCTCGTCGCCGAACCGCTCCGCGCCACGGGCCGTCGTCACGCCGTGGCCGCCACCGTGCCGGAGCTGGCGCAGCGGGTCGGCCTCGGCCCGGACCTGCTCGCCCGGCGGCCCCACGAGGTGAGCGACGGACAGCTGCAACGCGCCTGCGTGGCCCGGGCGCTGGTGCTGCGGCCGCGCTGGCTGGTCTGCGACGAGATGACCGCGATGCTCGACGCCTCCACCACGGCCGCCCTCGTCGCGGTCGTCGAGGAGTACCGGGCCGAGGCCGGCGCCGGACTGCTCGCCGTCGGCCACGATCCGGTGCTCCTCGGCCGCTGGTGCGACCGCACCCTCCACTGGAAGGAGATCACCGGCCGCGGCGCCGGATGATCGACTTGTTGCGCCTTCGTGAATCATCCGGCTCCTCCATGGACTCCTCGGGCAGTGCGATCTAGCGTCTGGCGGCGGCGCGATGTCAGACACATTGTCAGCAAATCCGAAGGACAAGGAGGATGCCCGGATGTTCCGAAGAACGCTGAACTGCGCCGTGGTCCCCGCCCTCGCCGCACTCACGGTGATGTACGGGACCGCCCCGGCCCAGGCCGAGGAGATCCCCAAGGCGCCCGGCCACCGCCTGGTCAGCCACTACGACGGCGCCCCGGCCGCCCCCGCGCCGCTGCCGGGCGAAGCCCCGCCGCAGCACCCCCACCTCGCGCCCAACGGCCGCAGCGGCATGCACTCCGACGCGGCCGGCAGCGCCACCTCGCCGTGGTCCGGCCCGCTCGGCAGGAACCCGCGGGTCACCAGTGAGAAGATCGCCGCCCTCGGCGGCGAGTGCGCCACCGCCACCTTCGACGCGGGCGGCCGCCTGGTCACCGTCTGCGGCACCTTCTCCGGCTTCAAGGTCAAGCTCCTGGAGCCCCGCACGCTCGCCACGCTCGCGGAATACCAGCTCCCGCAGCGTTCTTCGACGGTCGAGGCGATCACCTCGCTCGACTTCGCGAAGATCTTCAAGGACACCTCGGGCGGCGCCTACTTCTACCTGGACGACCAGGACCGGGCCGTGCTGGCCGACTCCCGCCAGCACGTCCTGCGCCTGTCCCACGGCCAGAACCCCGACGGCAGCTGGAAGTTCACCGTCGACGACGACTGGGACCTCACCGGCCAGGTCCCGCACGACTGCGTCAGCTGGACCAACCTGTGGCCCAGCGGCAGCTGTGACCCCGTCACCTCCGTGATGCCCGACTGGGACGGCCGCATCTGGTGGGTCACCCGCCAGGGCCGCGTCGGCACCGTCGACCCGGGCACGGGGACGATCCGCTCCGTCCGGCTCGCCGGCGAGGAGATCCAGAACTCCTTCTCGGTCGCCGAGGACGGCGTCTCCATCGTCACCGACCACGCGCTCTACAGCTTCCGCGCCACCGCCGACGGCACCCCCGAGGCCCAGTGGCGCCAGACCTACGACCGCGGGACCGGCACCAAGCCCGGCTCCGTCAACCAGGGTTCGGGCACCACCCCGGACCTGTTCGGCAACGGCTACGTCGCCATCACCGACAACGCCGACGACCGGATGAACGTCCTCGTCTACAAGCGGGGCAACGACGTGCCCGCCGACCGGCGGCTGGTCTGCAAGGTGCCCGTCTTCGGCTCCGGCGCCTCGACCACCGACAACTCCCTGATCACCTGGGGCAACAGCATCGTCGTCGAGAACAACTACGGCTACGAGAACCCGACCTCGCTGCTGCTCGGCAAGTCCGTCACCGGCGGCGTCAGCCGCATCGACGTGCGCCCCGACGGCAGCGGCTGCGACACGGTCTGGACGAGCGACGTCCGCGCGCCCTCCGTCGTCCCCAAGCTCTCCACCGGCAACGGGCTGCTCTACTTCTACGAGAAGGAGCCCAACGCCTGGGGCATCGACGCCTGGTACCTCACCGCGGTGGACTTCCGCACCGGTGAGCGCCGCTGGCGGCAGCTGACCGGCACCGGCCCGCTGTACGACAACAACTGGGCGCCGATCACCCTCGGCCCCGACGGCACCGCCTACGTCGGCGTGTTCAACGGCATCGTCGCCGTCCGCGACGGCGGCTGACCCCGCCGCCACCCGCCCGCCACCCGCCCGCCCCGGGCCGCCGCCCGACCGGCGGGGCCCGGGGCGGGCGGCCCGGCTCACTCCCCGGGCCGCCACAGCGGATGTTCGGCCTCGGCCCACCACCGGCCCACGAGGCCGGTGCGCATGCCCCGCCGGGCCTCCGGATCGCCCAGGGCCTTGCCGATGTGCCCGGCCAGGACGAGGCCCAGGGCCAGGGCCAGCCAGTCGTGGACGAAGGTGGCCCCGGTCCGCCACACCAGCGGCGCCAGCCCGGTGAACCACATCAGCAGCCCGGTCCCCAGCATCACCAGCACCGCTCCGGCCAGCCACGCCGCGTAGACCTTCTGGCCCGCGTTGAACTTGCCGGCCGGCCGCGGCCCGCGGCGGCGCAGGGCCGACCGCAGCCAGACCCGGTCGTGCGGCCCGAACCGGTTCAGCACCCGCAGATCGGCGCGGAAGGCGCGCGAGAGCAGCCCCAGCAGGAACGGCACCAGGAGCAGCAGCCCCGACCAGGTGTGGACGGTGACCACCAGGTGCCGGCGCCCGACGAGCTCCGCGAGCGGCGGCAGGTACAGGGTGGCGGCCGATCCCGCGCACACCCCCGCGAGGACGGCCGTCGTGCGGTGGACCCAGCGCTCGGCCCCGCTGAAGCGGCGCACGCGGGGCGGTAGATCAGCGGGGAGATCAGGCGGGAGATCGGGCCGGAGCTCAGACCGTGGGGGCATCGTCACGTCCGTTCGAACGGCCGACCCAGGCGTCGACGTCGTAGCCGAGCCGCTCCCAGTAGCCCGGCTCCACCCCGTCGGTGACGGTGATGCCGGACAGCCACTTGGCCGACTTGTAGAAGTACATCGGCGCGACGTACAGCCGGGCCGGTCCGCCGTGGTCGTGCCCCAGCGGCGCGTCCCGCATGCGCAGCGCCACCATGACGTCCGCGCGCCGCGCCTGAGGCAGCGTCAGGCTCTCCGTGTAGGTGCCGTCGAAGCAGCTGAAGCGGATCGCCCGGCCCTGCGGCCGGACCCCGGCCGCGTCCAGCAGGTGCGCCACCGGCACCCCCTCGAAGGGCGTGCCGGGCACCCGCCAGCCGGTGACGCACTGCACGTCGCGCACCACCCGGGTCTGCGGGAGCCGCCGCAGGGCGTCCAGGTCGTACGTCGCCGGCCGGTCCACCAGGCCGTCGACGGTGAGCCGGTAGTCGGCCGGGGCGCGCCGGGGGACGGACGAGGCGACCGAGTAGTAACGGAACCCGCCGCCGTTCGGCAGCAGCCCGGTCAGGCCGGTCGGATCCTTGCCCGCGGCCGCGCCGAGCCCGCCCTCCACCGCGCGGCGCAGCGCCGGCGCGGCCACCAGCGCGGCCGCGCCGAGCGCCACCGTGCCCAGGACCAGCCGGCGCCCGACCGGGGCGCCGTGCCCGTCGGGATCCTCCGTACGCGTGTCTGTGCTCACCCGGCGATTCGACCACCGTCGGCGCCCCGGCACCAGAGCGGACGGCCGCCCGTCAGACTTCCGTCACATTCCGGGCGCCGGGGGTTCGGCCGGCTACACGGCGGATTCGAGCTGCCGCTCCGGCCCCCGGCCGGCGGCGGCGTCCGCCGCGGGCGCCGGCCGGACGTGGGCGAGGCTCGCCTCCAGGTCGTCCAGCGCCAGCCGGGCGGCGGCGATCCGCTCCCGGACCTCGTCGGCCGGGTCCGTGTCCCGCGCGGCCCGCTCCCGGGCCCGGGCCTCGGCTTCCTCCATCTCCCGCGCCTCGTCAAGGGAGTTGAGCACCACTCCGATCAGGACGTTGACCAGGACGAACGAGGCGAGCAGGGCGTAGGAGGCGTAGTAGATGATGCTGAACCGGGAGATCTCCAGCCCCGCCCGGACGGCATCGGTCAGCCCGTCCAGGGTGGTGAGCAGGAACAGGGTGAGCGCGGCCCGCCCGATCGACCCGTAGTGCTGGGGATCGGACTGCGCGAAGCAGACCCAGCCGACCATCGCGTACACGTACACCACCAGCGCGCCCACGAAAAGGAAGCTCGCGGTGCCCGGCAGGCTGCGCCCGACCGCGATCAGCAGGATCCGCAGGTGGGGCAGGAAACGGGCGGTGCGCAGCACGCGCGCCAGCCGCAGCAGCCGCAGCACGGTGGTGTTCTCGCGCAGGAACGGCAGGAACGCCGAGGCGACGATCAGCAGATCGAAGATGTTCCATGGGTCCCGGAAGAATGCTTTCGGCCGGTCCGCGTACGCCCCCAGGCGCAGCAGCATCTCCAGCGTGAACAGGGTCAGGCAGCCCTCCTCGGCCAGTTGCAGCACCTGGCGGTGCGCGACGGCCAGCCCGCTGTACGTCTCCGCCCCCATCAGCCCCGCGTTGAGCAGGATCACGACGAAGACGGCCATCCCGAACGACGGGTCGTCGGTGATGCGCCGGCAGTGGGCCGCCAGTCTCCCGCGGCCGGTTCCGGCCTGCGTGGGGTCCGTCATCTCGCTCCTCGTACTCGTTCGTGGCACGCGTGTCCGCCCTTCTAACGCCCCACGGCCGAACGGGTTTCAGAGGAGCGGGCCCGCCGTGGGAGGTGGGGGTGAGGGGAGATGCGGAGGCCCGGCACGGACGGCATCGGGGCCACAGGCCGGACCAGGCCGGACCAAGCGGGAGGAGGCGCCACGGGTGCCGGCCCTCGGGGCGATCGGCGCGTCCGTGGTGGTCAGGGTCTACGAGGCGGGGCTGGGGGCGCTGCCCGGCCGGCGGCTTCCGGCGCGGCCGCCCGGGCCGTCGTCAGGGCGCGGAGCCGTCGGCCCGTCCGGCCTCCCGGGCCGCCCGTTCCACCCGGGCCCGGTGCTCCCGCCACCACGCCGCGCCCGCGACGGGCAGGCTCTCGGCGCCGGGGCGCAGGCCCGTCCGGCCGTCGATGAGCTCCCGTACGAGGTCGGCGTGGCCGGCGTGCCGGTCGGTCTCGGCGATCATGTGGACGAGGCTGCGGTGCAGGGTCACCTCGCCGCGGTCGCCCCAGCCGACCCGGCCGACGCAGTCCAGGTCCAGCGCCGCGATGGTCTCGTCCGCGTGGGCGCAGGCCGCCCGGTAGAGCCCGACGACCTGCTCACGGGTCTCGTCGGGCGTGGCCCACAGATCCGCGTTGGGCTCGGCGTCCCCGGTGATCCACAGCCCCGGGGCTTCGAAGGGGCGCCCGAAGGTCGCGCCGAAGTACATGGCCTCGGCGCCGGTCGCGTGCTTGACGAGCCCGAGGAGATTGGTGCCGCTCGGGGTGACGGGACGGCGGACGTCGTACTCCGAGAGCCCTTCGAGCTTCCAGAGCAGGACGTCACGGGCGTCCCGGAGGTAGACGTGGAGGTCTTCCTTGGCGTCCGGTCCGATCATCCGACCAGTCTGCTGAGCCCGCCCCCGGCGTCCACGGGATTTCACGATGCGGACCGCGCGAGGCGGTCCGCGCAGCGGTGACTAGCGGGGGTCTTCGGTCTGCTTCTGGGCCTTCTGCGCGTTCTTCTCCTTGATGCGCACGGCTTCCTTGCGGACGTCGGCCTGGGTGGCGCGCTCCTTCTGCAGCCACTCGGGGTCGTCCTGCTTGATGGCCTCGATCTGGTCCGTGGTCAGCGCCTCGGTGATCCCGCCGCGGGCGAGACCGGCGATGGAGACGCCGAGCTTCGCCGCCACGACGGGCCGCGGGTGCGGGCCGTTGCGGCGCAGTTCCACCAGCCAGGCGGGCGGCTCGGACTGGAGTGCGTTCAGCTCGGAGCGCGAAACCACACCCTCCTGGAACTCTGCGGGGGTGGCTTCGAGGTACACACCCAGCTTCTTCGCCGCGGTGGCGGGCTTCATCGTCTGGGTGCTCTGGTGCGACGTCATGGGGTCAAGGGTATCGAGCGTGTGCGCTACCTCCGACCACGACCGGTAACCTGGCGGAGTGACAGGCTCGGATGTACCCCCTTCGTTCCGGCTCGCCTATGTCCCGGGAGTGACGCCCACCAAGTGGGTGCGGATCTGGAACGAGCGGCTGCCCGACGTCCCGCTGACCCTCGTGGGCGTGAGCGCCACCGAGGCGTTCGGCGCGCTGCGCGCCCGTGAGGCGGATGCGGGCTTCGTCCGGCTGCCCGTGGACGGTGCGGACCTCAGCGCGATCCCCCTGTACACCGAGACCACCGTGGTGGTCATCCCGAAGGACCACCTCGTGGCCGCCGTGGAAGAGGTGTCCACCGAGGACCTGGCCGACGAGATCGTGCTGCACCCCCTCGACGACGTCCTCGGCTGGGAGGCCCTGCCGGGCCGCCCCGCCTTCGAGCGCCCCGCCACCACGGCGGACGCGATCGAGCTGGTGGCGGCGGGCATCGGGGTCCTGCTCGTCCCGCAGTCGCTGGCCCGGCTGCACCACCGCAAGGACCTCACCTACCGGACGGTCACCGACGCCCCCGCGTCCCGCATCGCGCTGTCCTGGCCCGAGGAGCGGACCACCGACCTGGTGGAGGAGTTCATCGGCATCGTCCGGGGCCGGACGGTGAACAGCACCCGCGGCCGTCCGCCGACACCGCCCCAGCCCAAGCAGCGCAAGGCCGCCGGGGGCAAGGCGGGCGCCGGGAAGTCCGGGGGCAACGCGTCGGGCGCCAAGAGCGGCGGCAAGCCCACGGGCAAGCCCACCGGCAAGAACGCCCGGGGCGGCTCGGCCGCCCCGAAGGCCGGCAACCGCGGCAAGCCGCGCCGCCGCCCGTAGCCGGTCCCTTCCCCGGCCCCCTGCCCACCTCCCTTCGCCGGTCTCCTCAGTCGGCCGTCTCCCGGGATCCGGCGTCGGCCACCTGGACCAGCCGGTAGGAGTGGCCGCGCCGGGGCCTGCGCTCCGTGCCGCGCCGGCCGCGGGCCTGCCGGACGGCCGCGTCGAGCAGTGCCGAGACCCGCGGGTTGGCCCGGCGCAGCCGCAACAGCTGGTCCGGGCGCAGTCCGACGATCGCGGCGGCGCTGCCGGCGTGCACGCCCCGGGCCACGGCCTGGAGCAGCAGGCGGAGCCCGAAGCCGCCGATCCCGCCGGCCTGGTGCGCCGGGGCCAGCGCGGACGCGGAGGTGAGCGCCGTGTCGAAGGCCGGGTCCTGTGCGCGCCAGCGCGCCAGCATCGCCTCCGGGATCCCGGCGGCCGCCGCGCAGCCGGCCGGACCGAATCCCAGCGCCGCCGCGTGGACGGCCCGGGCGCGCCGGACGCCGTTCTCGGCGCGCAGGTCGGGGCGCGGATCGAGTGCGTCGGCCAGCGTCCGCTCGATGTCCTCGGCCGCGGCGAGGCCCGCCAGGACCGCCGCCGCCCATGGCCCTCGGTCCTCCGTCGCGTCCCGTGCCTGATCGTCCACTGGGTACGTACCTCCCGCCGTCCTCGCCCGGGCCGGGCCCCTGAACCCATTGTGCGACCGGGACGGGCCGCGGAGCGGGGCGGTCTCAGCAGGTGGCCGGCCCGGTCGGGGGCGGCGCCCCCGTCCACCGGCGGTCGCGCTTCCCCCGGCCGGCCGCTCGTGCGCGAGGGGCGGCGGCGCAAGGGCCGGCCCGTCACCGGCCTCCTCCGGCGCCCGGCGCCCCGTCCCACGCGTTGCGCGGCGGCGGCCCCGGGGGCAGGGTCGGTGGGGCGGTTACCTCCCAGGAAGGCCGGACCATGCCCATCGCCACCGTGAACCCCACGACAGGCCAGACGCTGAGCTCCTACGACGAGCTCGACGCCGCCGGCATCGAGCACGCCCTGGCGGAGGCCGCGCGCACCGCCCGCGCCTACCGGGGCACCACCTTCGCCGAACGCTCCGCGCTGCTCACCCGCGCGGCCGCCCTCCTGGAGGCCGAGGCCGAGGACATCGCCCGCACGATGACCACCGAGATGGGCAAGCCGCTGACCGCGGCCCGCGCCGAGGCCGCCAAGTGCGTGAAGGCGATGCGCTGGTACGCCGCCCACGCCGAGTCCCTCCTCGCCGACGAACACCCCGCCCCCGACGACGTGCGCGACGCGGGCGCCTCGGGCGTGCGGGTCCGCTACCGGCCGCTGGGCGTCGTGCTCGCCGTGATGCCGTGGAACTTCCCGCTCTGGCAGGTCGTCCGCTTCGCCGCGCCCGCCCTGATGGCCGGCAACGTGGGCCTGCTCAAGCACTCCTCGAACGTCCCCCGGACGGCCCTCTACCTCGGCGACCTCTTCCACCGGGCCGGGTTCCCGCGCGGCTGCTTCCAGACCCTGCTCATCGGCTCGCGCGCCGTCGAGGCCGTCCTGCGCGACCCGCGGGTGGCGGCGGCCACACTGACGGGCAGCGAACCCGCCGGGCGGGCGGTCGCCTCCGTCGCCGGGGACGAGGTCAAGAAGACCGTCCTGGAGCTGGGCGGCAGCGACCCGTACGTGGTCATGCCCTCGGCGGACATCGCCCGTGCGGCCCGCACCGCGGTGACCGCCCGGGTGCAGAACAACGGCCAGTCCTGCATCGCCGCCAAGCGGTTCATCGTCCACACCGACGTCTACGACGAGTTCGCCCGGCTCTTCACGGCCGGGATGGAGGCGCTGACGGTGGGCGACCCGATGCTCGAATCCACCGACGTCGGCCCGCTGGCCACCGAGTCCGGCCGGGCCGACGTGGAGGAACTCGTCGAGGACGCCGTGCGCAAGGGGGCCACCGTGCTGTGCGGGGGCGGGCGCCCGTCCGGCCACCCGGGCGGCTGGTTCTACGCCCCCACGGTCCTGGCCGACGTCACCGCGGACATGCGGGTCGACCAGGAGGAGACCTTCGGCCCCGTCGCCACCCTCTACCGGGTGGCGGACCTGGACGAGGCCGTCGAGCGGGCCAACCACACGCCCTTCGGCCTCAGTTCCAACGTCTGGACCCGCGACGAGGACGAGACCGAACGCTTCGTCCGCGACCTGGAGGCGGGCGGGATCTTCTTCAACGGCATGACCGCCTCCCATCCCGCGCTGCCGTTCGGCGGGGTCAAGCGCTCCGGGTACGGCCGGGAGCTGTCGGGGCACGGCATCCGCGAGTTCTGCAACGTCACCACGGTGTGGCGGGCAGCGGATCCGCACTGAGCGGCCGCGGACGGGCACCGAGCGGCAGCGGGCCCGTCGCGGCCGGCTCCATCAGGGCGGCGACGTGCTCGGTGACCATGTCGAGGAGCCCGGCCGTTTCCCTGGCGTCGCCGAGGACGAGGACGTTCAGGGTCAGCCCGTCGGTCATGGCGGCCAGGTAGCGGGCCAGCACCGGCACCGGGACGCGCAGTTCGAGGTCCATCTCTAGCCGCAGCTGGGACAGCAGCTCCCCGTACGTCTCGCAGTACAGCTCGTACTGGCGGCGCGCCAGGTGTTCGAACCCGGGCTGGCGCAGGGCGTACTGGGTCAGCTCGTACGTCAGCATGTGCTCGCCGGGCCGTTCGCGGACGTGGTCCCAGTACGCCTGGAAGCCGGCGCGGACGGTCTCGCGCACGGTGGCCCTCGGCCGGATGGCCTCCCTGACCACCGTGACGTAGTGGGCGGTGATCGCCTCGATGACGGATTCGAGCAGCGCCTGCTTGGACTCGAAGCAGTAGTGGAAGACGCTCAGGGACACGCCCGCCTCGGCGGCGATCGAACGCGTCGTGGTCCGCGCGACGCCGTCGCGGGTCATCGCCCGGATCGCCGCCTCGGTCAGCTGGCGGCGCCGCTCGGCCGAGGGCATCCGGGCCATGGGGGTCCTTCCTGATGGGTGGGGGAGGGCGGACGGGAACGCGGCGGGGGGGGGCGGCCCCGGGGCCGCCCGGGCCGCCCCCCCCCCCCCGGGGGGCGCCCCCCCGAACCCCCCCCCCCCCCCCCCCGTGCCCCCCCCCCGTCCCCCCGGCCCCCCC
>NZ_JBIASM010000001.1:119258-528051 GCF_042890765.1 Streptomyces sp. NPDC002032
AAGGGGGGGGGGGGGGGCGGGGGGGGGGGGGGGGGGGGGGGGGGGGGGGGGGGGGGGGGGGCCGGCGCGGGGGGCCGGCCGCCCCCCCCCCCCCCCCCGCCGGGCGTCAGCCGCCGTAGACGCCCAGCTCGCGCAGCGAGTAGCCCCACTGGCTGCCGCGCTGCACGCCGTGGACGCGTACGTAGCGGGCCGGGGCGCCGGCGAACCGGACGGTGTCCACCCCGCCGTCGCCGGTGGTGGTGGAGGAGACCGTCTGCCAGTCACTGCCGTCGGTGGAGACCTCGACCCGGTACGCCTTCCCGTACGCGGCCTCCCAGTCGAGGGTCACGCGCCGCACCGTGTGCGCCGATCCGAGGTCGACCTGCACCCACTGGTCGTCGCTCCACTCGCTGGCCCAGCGGGTCGCGGTGTCCCCGTCGACCGCCTTGCCCGGCGCGTAGTCGACGAAGGGGTTCCACCACTCGGTGGAGCTGGCCGAGGCGGCGGCGCCGGAGGCGAGGTTGACCCCGGCCCGGTGGCTCTCCGTGGCGCCCCAGGTGTGCAGGTAGGACTCGGCGCCCCGCATCAGGTCGTCGACCACGCCCTGGCCGCCGACCTGCCGGATGTCCTCGATCCAGTCGGGGACCATGCCGACGTGCGCGGCGCCGTCGGTGTTGAGGTCCCAGGTCCGCGAGCCGGTGGTCTGCCGGTCGACGACGGAGCCGCCGTCGGCGGTGCGGAAGGGGTAGCGCACCGGGTTGGGGGTGTTCGCCCCGCGCGGGCCGGGCCAGCCGCCGACGCCGTTCATGTCCGTGCCGTAGCCGTAGCCCACGCCGTACTTGTCGCGCAGGGCCTTGGTGCGGGCGGCCTCGGCGGTGAAGCCCTCGGAGCCGTTCATGTACTGGGCGGCGAATCCGCCGAGCTTGTAGAGCCGCTCGGTCCAGCCCAGGTCCATCCAGCTGTGCGAGGAGATCACGCCGGGGTAGGACTCGGACTCCAGGATGTCGAAGGCCTGGCCGGCGGCCTTGACCCCCATGTGGTCGACCTCCAGCATCATGTTGCGCTTCATCATCCCGCGCACCGCGTAGGCGCCGAGATCGGTGAGCCCGCGCGCGTTGCACTGCGCGTCGGCGGCGTAGGAGGGCACCGACACCCCCGCGGGGAGCTCCTTCTGCGCCTGGGGGGCCGGTGCGAGGCCGATGGGGTTGTCGTGCTGCGGGCCGGTGCACTTCTCCGTCTGCCAGAAGGTCCCGGTGGACAGGAACTGGCCGACGTTGATGGCGGTGCCCAGGGTGCCCTCGTCGAAGCGGACCCCGCACAGGGCGTTGTCGAACTTGTGGCACAGGAACATGCTGCGCACGCCCAGCTTGTACAGCTCGTCCAGACCCCGGTCGACGTCCGCCCTGCTGCACTGGGCGACGTCCAGGATCTGCTTGCAGCCGAAGGGCTCGGAGGTCTCCACGCCGAGGACGACGGCCAGCTTGCCCTGCTTGACCACCTCGCGGGCCTGGGCGGAGTCGGTGACGATGCGGAACCAGCCCTTGCCCGGGCCGCCGTACATCTTGTCGATGTAGGCCTGCATGTCGTAGGTCTTCTGCGCCTCCAGGCGGATGGCGGACATCTCGTCGCAGCCGCGGTCCTTGAAGAAGTAGACCGAGCAGATCACCCCGTTGGTGACGAGGTCGTTGACGAGGACGCGCTCACCGCCGCGCCAGGCCCGCTCGATCCAGGCGTAGTAGTTCTGCTGGTGGGTCAGCGAGTCGTGGGCGGGCCAGTCCTTGAAGGTGGGCCAGCCGACGGGGTCGTGCTTGCCGTCCCCGCCCTTGGTGATCATGTCGAAGACGGCCAGGCTGCCGTCGGGGTAGTGCTCGGGGCAGTCCTTGAGCGCGTCGGCGACGCCCGCTTCGGAGAAGGGCTTGCCGCAGATCAGCCGTCCGCCGAAGCCCTCGTTGGACATGATGTGGTCGTGCGCGTCGACGAAGCCGCGGACCCGGCCCTGGGCGTCGGCGCCCTTGAAGGGCTCGCCCGTGACGTTGATGTCGGAGTCGGGCTGGGGACGCGCGGTCGGGGTCCACCAGCCGGCGTCGGCCGAGGAGCTGGGGACGGGTCCCAGCACCATGGCCAGCGCGGCGGCGAGGAGCAGCGACAGGAGTGCGAGGGGCCGGCGGCGCGGGCGCGGCGGGCGTGGCGGGCGGGGGTGAGGGTTCAAGGTCATCACTCGCGTCTTCGGTCGGCGGAGGGGCGCGCACGAATCCGGGCATGAATTGTCATGCCCCGCACAAACGGTGCGTCGAGAATCCCGAGTGGCGCGAACGGAGTCAAGGGTCCGGGACGGATGACCTGATGCACCGTCGGATTCGCCGCCATGCCGCGGCCGCCGGCAACGGGCCCGCCCCCGCGGCCGGTTCAGCGCCCGGCGGCTCCGGCGGCTCCCGCGGCCGGGGGCATGTCGTAGGTGACCCACAGGGTGCGGGAGGCCACCTGGTCGTACTTCGCGCGGGCCCGGTGGTTGTCGTCGGCGGTGATCCAGCGCACCACGCTCCAGCCGCGCTCCCGCGCCAGCTCGCGCAGCGCGCCGAGCAGCAGGTCGGCGGCGCCCGACCCGCGGTGCTCCGGGGTTACGAACAGGTCGTCCAGGAAGCCGCCGACCGTCGCGGACAGCGGCCGGGCGAAGGGGCGGTAGTGAGCCAGCCCCAGCAAACGGCCCGCGCCGTCCTCGGCGACGAGCGCGCCCACCTCGTGGCCGGGGTCGTGGATCCACCCCCACACCGTGGCGGCGGCCTCCTCCGTCTGCTCCACCCGGTAGAAGTCGGCGTAGCCGCGGTAGAGGGCGCGCCACTGGCCGAAGTCGCCGGGGCGGGCGGCGCGGACGGTGATGTCGGACATCGGACGGCTCCAGTGCTCGGGGGACCCGGACCCCCCGGGGCCGGGGCGGGTCAACCGATCATGCGGGAGCCGGGCGTCCGCGGGGCCTGCCGCCGTGTCGAAACGCGGGCCCCGGGCCCGCCGCCGTGGACAGGTCGGCGGGCCCTCGGGGCGGCCCTCAGCAGATCCGCGGGAGCTGTTCCCCGAGCGGCAGGTCGACCACCCGGGTGCCGCCGAGACCGGTCCGCGCCACGACCATCCCCGGGTGCGCGGCGACGGCCTCGCCGATCACCGCCGCGCGGCGGCCCAGCGGATGGGCGCGCATCGCGTCGAGGACGGCGTCGGCGTGCTCGCGGGGTACGAAGGCGACCAGCTTGCCCTCGTTGGCCACGTAGAGCGGATCGAGGCCGAGGATCGCGCAGGCGTTCGCGACGGCCTCGGGGACCGGGACGCTGCCCTCGTGGAGGACGACCCCGGTGCCGGAGGCCGCCGCGATCTCGTTGAGGGAGGCCGCCAGCCCGCCCCGGGTGGGGTCGCGCAGGACGTGCAGGCCCGGGGTGACCGCGAGCATGCTCTGCACCAGCCCGCCCAGGGCCGCGCAGTCGCTCTCGACGTCGACGCCGAACTCCAGGCCCTCGCGCACGCTCATGATGGCCACCCCGTGGAGGCCGATCTCACCGCTGACGATCACCACGTCCCCGGGGACCACCCGCTGCGGGCGCAGGTCCACCCCGTCCGGGATCAGCCCGATCCCCGCCGTGTTGACGTAGATCCCGTCCCCGTGACCGGCCTCGACGACCTTGGTGTCCCCGGTCACGACCTCCACGCCGGCGGCCCGCGCGGCGGCGCCCAGCGCCTGCGCGACCCGCGCCACCACGGACATCTCGACGCCCTCCTCCAGGATGAACCCGCAGGAGAGGTAGGCCGCCCGGGCCCCGCTCATGGCCAGGTCGTTGACGGTGCCGTTGACCGCCAGGTCCCCGATGCTCCCGCCGGGGAAGAACAGCGGGCGCACGACGTAGGAGTCGGTGGAGAAGGCCAGCCGCACCCCGCCCAGGGTGAGCGCGGCCGAGTCCCCGAGCCGGGCCAGCGCCTCGCCGCCGTAGGCCGGGGCGAACAGGTGCTGGACCAGCTCGGCGGAGAGCGCGCCGCCCCCGCCGTGGCCCATCACGACCCTGGGGTGGTCGCGCAGCGGGGCCGGACAGGTCCAGCCGGTGACGTCCAGCACGGAAGCGGTCGGAGCGGACGCAGCGGACGCAGCGGACGCAGCGGTCGGAGCGGATGCGGCGGACGGGACGGACGGAGCGGTCTCAGGCAACGGGGCTCGCCTCCAGCGCGGCGGTGGTCGGTACGGTGTCGGGCGCGGCGGCCCCCGGGAGGTCCAGGCGCCGGTAGAGGTAGTACGCCGCGCACGCGCCCTCGCTGGACACCATCGTGGCGCCGAGCGGATTGCGGGGCGTGCACAGCCCGCCGAAGGCCTCGCACTCGTGCGGCTTCAGCAGCCCCTGGAGCACCTCCCCGCTACGGCACGCGGCGGGCTCCACGGTCGTGATGCCGGTGACCGAGAAGCGGTGCTCGGCGTCGAACTCCCGGTAGCGCGGCGACAGCCGCCACCCGCTGTCCGGGATGACCCCGATGCCGCGCCAGGCCCGGTCGGTGACCTCGAAGACGTCCTCCAGCATCGCCAGGGCCGCCGGGTTGCCCTCCGGGCGGACGGCCCGCGCGTAGGCGTTGTCGACGGTGTGCTCCCCGCGCTCCAGCTGCCGCACGGCCCGGCGCACCCCTTCGAGGATGTCCAGCGGCTCGAAGCCGGTGACGACGATCGGCACCCGGTGGCGCTCCGCCAGGTCCGGGTACTCGGCCGTCCCCATCACGCTGCACACGTGCCCGGCGGCCAGAAAGGCCTGCACCCGGCAGCTCGGCGACCGCATGATCGCCTCGATCGCGGGGGGCACCCGTACGTGCGAGACCAGCAGGCTGAAGTTGCGGATGCCGAGCTTCCTGGCCTGGTACACCGTCATGGCGTTGGGCGGGGCGGTGGTCTCGAACCCGATGCCGAAGAAGACCACCTCCCGCTCCGGGTTCTGCCGCGCGATCCGCAGCGCGTCGAGCGGGGAGTAGACGACGCGTACGTCGCCCCCCTCGCTGCGGACCCGGAACAGGTCGCGGCCCGTCCCCGGGACGCGGAGCATGTCGCCGAACGAGCAGAAGATCACCCCGGGCCGGGAGGCGATCTCCAGCGCCTTGTCGATGACCTCCAGCGGCGTCACGCACACCGGACAGCCGGGTCCGTGGATCAGCTCCACCAGGTCCGGCAGCAGCTGGTCGATGCCGTGCCGGATGATCGTGTGCGTCTGCCCGCCGCAGACCTCCATCAGCGCCCAGGGCCGGGTCACCGTGGCGCGGATGTCGTCCAGCAGCCGCCCGGCCAGCTCCGGGTCCTGGAACTCTTCGATGTACTTCACCGGGGTACCTCCTCCTGCCGGACGCCGGCCGGGTGCGGGGTGGGGGGCGCCGCCGGGGCGTCGGCGAAGGGCCATTCGCCGCCGGCGGCCTGCGCCGCCTGCTCCCAGGGGTCGCCGAACTCCTCCTGGAGCATGCCGAGCTGCGCGAAGAGTTCGAGGGTCTGCCGGGCCGACTCCTCGTCCAGGCGCTGGAGCGCGAAGCCCACGTGGACGATGGCGTACTCGCCGACCTGGAGGTCCGGCAGGTACTCCAGGCACACCTCCTTCTGGACGCCGCCGAAGTCGACGGTGGCCATCCGGGTGCCGTCCTTCTCCCCGATCTCAAGCACTCTGCCGGGTACCGCCAGGCACATGGGCTTCTCCTCGCTGTGGGTGTTCCGTGACGGGTGCGGCCGCCGCCACCATGAGCTGGCCGAGCGCCAGCCCGCCGTCGCCCGGCGGGACCGCGCGGTGCCGCAGGACGGTGAACCCCCGCGCGCGCAGCAGCCGTGCGCAGGCGGAGGAGAGCAGGGTGTTGGCGAAGACCCCGCCGGTCAGGGCGACCGTGTCGAGGCCGTGCCGGTCGCGGGCGAGTCCGCACAGCGTGACGACGAGGTCCGCGACGGCCGCGTGGAAGCGGGCGGCGATCACCGGCCGCCCGGTACCGGCCCGTACGTCGGCCACCACCGCGGCCAGCACCGGCGCCGGGTCGGCCGTGACCGGGCCCGCGACGCCCGCCGGGGGCACGCGCAGGGCGAACGCGTAGCCGGCCGCGGCGTCGCGGCCGGCGCCGGCCGCCCCGGCCGCGGCGCCCTCCAGCTCGATGGCGGCCTGCGCCTCGTACCCGGCGTGCCCGCAGACGCCCGCCAGCGCGGACACGGCGTCGAAGAGCCGGCCCATGCTGGAGGTGGGCACGCAGTTCAGTCCCCGCTCCAACTGGGTGCGCAGGATCCGGAGTTCCCCGGGCGGACAGGCCTGCGTGCACGGCAGGTCCGGCGCCCACTCCAGGCCCGCGGCCCACAGGTGCGCCAGGGCCATGCGGTACGGCCGCCGCACGGCCGCGTCGCCGCCTGGGAGCGGTACGTAGGCCAGGTGGGCGAAGCGCGCGTAGCCGGAGTAGTCGGCGAGCAGCACTTCCCCGCCCCACACGGCGCCGTCGTCCCCGTATCCGGTGCCGTCGAAGGCGACGCCGATGACCCGGCGGGTGCCGTCGAGCCCGTGCTCGGCGAGCGCGGACGCGATGTGCGCGTGATGGTGCTGTACGAGGACCAGCGGGCGCCCGCCGGCGTGCTCGCGGGCCCAGCGCCCGGAGCGGTAGCCGGGATGCCGGTCGGCGGCGAGCCGGGCGGGGGCGACGCCCGTGATGGACTCCAGCTGCTCCTCACCCCGTTCGAAGGCGTACCGGGTGGCCAGGTCGTCCATGTCGCCGACGTGCGCCGACAGCCAGGCGCGGCGGCCCTCGCCGAGGCAGAAGGCGTTCTTGAGGTCGCCGCCCACGGCGAGGGAGGGCGGGACGGGCAGCGGCAGGGCGAGCGGCAGCGGCGCGTACCCGCGCGAGCGGCGCAGCACCAGCGTGTCCCCGTCGCAGACCCGGACGACGGAGTCGTCGCAGGGCACGTGGATCGGCCGGTCGTGCGTCAGCCAGGCGTCCGCGAGCCCGGCGAGGCGTTCCAGGGCTTCGGCGTCGTCGGTGACGATGGGCTCGCCCGAGAGGTTTCCGCTGGTCATCACCAGCAGCCGGGGGCCCTGCGGATCGCCTTCCCGGCCGAGCAGCAGGTGGTGGACGGGGGTGTACGGGAGCATCACGCCGAGGTCGGGGCTGCCGGGGGCGACCCCGGGCAGCGGATCGCCGTCCGGGCGGCGGCGCAGCAGCACGATGGGCCGCACCCCGCCGGTGAGCAGCTGCCGCTCCTCGGCGCCCACGCGGGCGAGCTCCTCGACGTCGGCGAGCCCGCGGGCCATCAGCGCGAACGGCTTGGCCCCGCGGTCCTTGCGGCGGCGCAGCTCCGCGACCGCCTCGGGACGGCCGGCGTCGCAGGCCAGGTGGTAGCCGCCGAGCCCCTTGACCGCGAGGACCGCGCCGGCGGCCAGCAGCGCACGGGCCTCGGCGACCGGATCGGCGCAGGCCACCTCGCGCGGCGGCCGCCCGGCGAGCAGCCGCAGCCGGGGCCCGCAGGCCGGGCAGGCGACGGGCTGGGCGTGGAAGCGGCGGTCGGCCGGGTCGGCGTACTCGCGGGCGCAGTCGGGACACATCGGGAAACGGGCCATCGTGGTGTGGGCCCGGTCGTAGGGCAGCCCGGTGACGATGGTGAAGCGGGGCCCGCAGTGCGTGCAGGTGATGAAGGGGTGGCGGTGGCGGCGGTCGGCCGGGTCCGAGAGCTCGGCGAGGCAGTCGGCGCAGGTGGCGACGTCGGGGGAGACCAGGGTCCGGCCGGGGCCGCCGGTCCGCGACGCGATGATGGTGAACCCGGCGCCGCCGACGGGCGCCACCCGCTGGTGGTCGACGGCGTCCACCACGGCCAGCGGGGGAGCGTCCGCCGCGAGCCGCTCGCAGAACTCCGATACGGCGGCGGGGGCGCCCTCCACCTCGGCGACGACCCCGTCCGGGGTGTTGGTGACGTGCCCGGCGAGACCGAGGCCGGTGGCCCGGGTGTACACGTACGGCCGGAAACCGACGCCCTGCACCACGCCCCGCACGGTGACCCGGCGGCGCTCCGGGGCCTCCATCAGCGGGTCTGCGCGACGGCCGGACCGGTCGCCGCGTGCCCGTGCCCGTGCCCGTGCCCGTGGGTGTGGCCCTGGCCGTGCGGGTGCGTGTGCCCCGTGCCGTGGTCGTGGTCGGGCGCGTGCTCGTGGTCATGGTCGTGGTCGTGGCCGGCCCCGTGGTGGCCGGCGGCGCCCTGCTGCCGCGCCATCACCGGAGCGTGCGCCGCCGCGCCCGCGCCGACCGCCAGCGCCCGCTCCAGCAGCAGGCCCGTCCCCCGGTCCGCGCGGACCGAGGTGAGCAGCACCTCCACACCGGGGTTGACCCGCTGGACGTTCGCGCGGAAGGCCGCCTCGTCGAACTCCACGGCCTCGGCGATGTCGGTCTTGGTGACCAGCACGAGCTGGGCCAGCCCGAAGGCCGTCGGATACTTCAGGGGCTTGTCCTCGCCCTCGGTCACCGAGGCGAGGACCACGCGCAGCGACTCCCCGAGGTCGTACGAGGCCGGGCAGACCAGGTTGCCGACGTTCTCCACGAACAGCAGCCGGGTGTCCTCGGGCAGCCACCCCTCCAGATGGCGCCCCAGCATCGGCGCCTCCAGGTGGCACAAGCCGTCCGTGAGCACCTGCTTGACCGGCACCCCCGAACGGGCGAGCCGCAGCGCGTCGTTCTCGGTGGCCAGGTCGGCGGTCAGGGCGGCGACCGGCACGCCCCGCTCCCGCGCCAGCGTCAACTCCCGCTCCAGCAGCGCCGTTTTTCCGCTGCCCGGGCTGGACAGCAGATTCACGACCGCCGTCCCCCGGGCGGCGAGCGCGGTGCGCAGGGCACGCGCGGCCCCGTCGTTCTTGGCGAGCACCGCCTGTTGCAGGTCGACCACTCGGCACATGGTTCAGGCCTCCTCGGAGATCGGTTCGCGGCAGGCCGCCCCGGCCGGGGCGGCCCCGTCCTCCCAGGTCACGCGGAGGACGCACAGTTCGCGCCCCGAGAGCAGCTCCACCTCCGTGGCCCGGCCGCAGGCGGGGCAGCACAGGTCCGGCGGCATGCCCACCGGCCACTCGCCCGTACAGGCGCCGCAGCGCGCACGGGCCGTCACGGGCCGCGTCACGAGCTCGGCCCCCTCCAGGACCGTTCCGGCGCAGGCCAGTTCGAAACAGAAGGCGAGGGCGTCCGGTACCACCCCGGCCAGCTCTCCGACCTGGAGCTCCACCCGGCTCACGGCGTGCGCCGCGCCCGCCCGGGCCGCCTCTTCCACCTGGCCCACGACGGCCATGGCGATCGACATCTCGTGCATCGGACTCCGTCCTGCCGGGGCTCATTACACCGGCCGGACGGGGGCGGGGCGGGCGGGCACGCCGACGCGCGAGGCGCCCCGTACGCCATTCGGGCGTGGGGGCGCCTCGGTGGTCACATGGAGCGGATGCGCAGGTAGCGCCTGATGTCGGGGAGGACCTGGGCGAGTACGGCGACCAGGACCACACCGGTCGCGGCGATGACGGCCTTCTTCATGGGGTTCTCCTCGGTTCGCGCGGGGTCGGTTGGTCGGCTCCGGCGCGGACGGAGCCCAGCGGGACGGCGTCCCGGTCCTCGTCCCCGGACCCGTACGGGTCCTGCGGGCGGAGCAGGTCCAGCAGCATCCGTACGGCCTCCGGCACCGCGGCGGCCACCGGGGCGCTGAGCCCGATGCCCTCCTCGACGCAGGCGGGTTCGCAGCCGAGGACGAGCGTGCGCCGGGGCGGGGTGGAGCCGGTCCCCGCGCACAGGGTGCCCAGCAGGGCCAGGACCGTGTCGGGGGACATGTGGTGGCCGTCCAGGACGGCGGCCCCGGGCGAGACCGGCCCGGCGGCGGAACCCGGCTGCGCGTCCTCGATCAGGTACAGCGTCCCGGGGGCGCCGCCGCGGGCGGTGGCGTCGACGAGGACGAGGGTGTCGTAGCCGTCGAGGAGCTGGTAGGCGAGGTGCACCCCGCGCACGCCGAAGTCCACCACCTCGACCCGCTCGGGCAGCGGGTGGGCGGACAGGGCGCGGACCGCCTCCACGCCGAAGCCGTCGTCGCCGAGGAAGACGTTGCCGATCCCGGCGACCAGCACCGGGCCGTTCACGCGTCCTCCAGCGGGGTGACCTCGTCGGGCTGGAAGTACAGGAACCGGCCCTGCTCGCGGCGGATGTCGGCGCCCGGGTCGCCCTCCACGGTGACGGCGAGGTGCACCCCGCCGTCGACGTCGTGCAGGACGGCCTCGACCTGCGCGGAGCACCCCTGGAGGAACAGGTCCTGGGCGTCGGTGCGGCGCAGCCCGGGCCGCAGCAGCACCCGGCTGCCCACGCCCACCGGGACCCCGTCGACCGTGATCCGGTCCGGGGGCGGCCCCGCCGGGTCCGCGCCGGCCGGGTCCCACCAGGGGGTCTCGGGCCGGAACACGGCCTCCTCGGAGGGGAGTTCGCTCAGCTCGGGCGGCCCGTCGAAGGCGTCCGGGCCGGTGATCTCCCGCAGGCCGCGCACCGCCCCGTGGAGCCGCTCCAGCACCTCGGGCGGCATCGACTCGGCGAGCTCGATCACGGCGGCCGCGCGGGCGTCGGTGCCCCGCGCCTCGCGCTTCTCCTCCTCGGTGAGCGTCGCGGTGCGCAGCGCGAGGATCTCGTCGATCTCCAGGGCGTCGTACATCGCCCCGGCGCTCTCCGGCGCGATGGCCGGATGGTCCTCCAGGATGATCGGGGACGACAGGACCACGTCGGCGCGGCCGGGGCCGCCCGCCAGCACCGGCCAGGTGTGCCGGTTCTCGCAGGCGGCGACCGCGCCCCTGGCCCACTCGGGCGGATCGGTCATCGACAGGAACGAGCCGGCGCTGACCCCCAGCAGGAGGTGCGCGCCGACCAGCGAGCGGGGCAGCGCCGCCTCCCGCGCGGCGTCCGGGTCCCCGGGGGTCCAGGGGCTGGTGTTCTCCACGACCGCGGTGAGCCGCAGCACCCGGTAGGGGCCCTCCAGCGCGGTGGCCGACACCCGCAGGACGCCCTCGGCCTCGGCCGTGCGCCGCACGAGCCGGCCGATGACCGCCCCCTCGGCGTCACGCACCGGTTCGCTCTCCTCCCCGGCCGGCCGGGAGAAGGGCAGCACGACCCCGTCCCCGGTCAGCGAGGCCACGGGGACGGCCAGTTCGACCCGCTCCTCGGTGCCCTCGTCCCAGGGGACCAGGATCCGGTCGGGCAGGCGCAGTTCGGCGACGTCCTCGAAGCCGCCGTCCGCGCGCAGCCGCTGCACGGTGCGCCGCCGGCCGTGCAGGAAGCGCAGCTCCAGGAAGAGCGTGGCCTCGCCCCTGGGCTCCATGAGGATCTCGGTGCGCTGGAAGGAGTGCTCGCCGTGCGCGGGCGCCCAGGCGGGCGGCACGAGGACGCCGAACTGCCAGCGCAGCCGGTTCTTGGCCGCCGACGCCCGGTACGGGTAGAGCACGTACCCCTCGAAGAGGACGGCGTCGGCCACCTGCCGGGCGGTGTCGAAGCGGGAGCCGCATTCGGTGGCGGCGGTCACGGGGCCGTCCTCTCGGTCACGCGCGGCAGTACGGCTCCCAGCCGCAGCGGGGGCGGCGGGGCGGCCGCGGCGGGGCCGCCGGAGCCGTCGGCCGCACCGTCGGCGCCGTCCAGGAGCGCGCGGACCGTCGCCTCCCAGGAGGCGAGCGCGTGGCGGGAGCGGAAGGCGAGCAGCTCCGCCATGAGGTCGCGCGGCAGCCGCAGCCAGCCGCAGCCCGGGAAGTGCTGTTCGACCATCTCCCGCCACACCGTCGCCGGCATCCGGTACGAGGCCTCGCGGTCCCAGGGCACCGGCTCGACCCGGAAGCCGCCGTCGCCGGTGAAGGCGGTCCCCGAGAACAGCATCAGCAGCGGGGCCTCACCCTCCGTCAGGGCGCTGAAGTAGCGGGTGGCCGCGATGTCCATGTCGTAGGTGCAGGGCACGACCAGATCGGTCTCGGTCTCCCCGGTGAAGCTCGGCACCATCAGCGCCACCTGCGCGAACTGCACGGGCAGCAGGGTGCTGCCCCAGCGGGACCGCTCCCCGAACAGGTCGGCCAGCGCCGCCGCCTCGCCGTCCGCGTAGCTGCGCCGGGCCGGCTCGATCCGCAGCTGGCAGCGCAGCGCGAGCGCGTGCACCCGCACCCCCGCCCCGGCGCTGATCCGCAGCCGGAAGACGAGGGTGGGTCCGGCGGCGTACGGGTCGGCGCGCACCCCGGTGCAGGCGAAGGCCAGGTCCGTGGCGCCGGTCATGACGCCGGTTCCCCGGCCAGGGCACGGGAGCGCCGCTCGACCCGCTCGAAGAACGCGTCCAGCGCGGCCCTGGCCTCGGCACCGCCGTCAAACCCCTGCCACAGCAGCCGCATCCGCCCCACCAGCTCGTAGCAGATGTCGATCGGTACGAGGTGGCAGCTGGTGCGGCCCTCCGAGCGGCGCAGCAGCAGCGCCTCGACGTCGGGTTCCAGCAGCGCGGAGAGCCGGCCCGTGCCGAGCACGCGCTGCCACACCTGCGGGTCGAGTTCGCTCTCGGTGGCACCGGCCGGGCTCGGGTAGAGGGCGACCAGCCGGTCGAGCGCGGCGTTGCGGAAGAAGAACGCCACGCCGACCGGGATCTGGAGCAGCTCCCAGGCCCCGTCGTCGAGCCGGTGGCCGGGGTCGGCCAGGTAGCGGTCCGGGACGGCGCGGAACCGGCCCGTCACGGTGCCGGGCCGGTCGAACAGCAGGGCGCAGCCGGTGCAGGCGCAGACCAGCGTCCGCTTCTCGGTCTCCACCAGGTGGCGGTGGCCGTCCTCGGCCACCACCGTCCCGCACAGCTCGCAGCTCTCGGGGCGGGGCGGGCGCGGGCCCGCGAACCGGCGCAGGCCGCGCGGGCCGCCCGCCAGGACACCGGGCGCCGTCACGGCACCCGTACCGGGGCGTGCGGCCGGGTACCGATCTGGAGCAGGGGCGGCTGCGGGGCCGGCGCGGGCTCCGCCTCCACCGCCGTCACCTCGGGCGCGAAGCAGGCCAGGGCCTCCTCCAGGCTCTTGGTGGCCTCGTCCGCGGAGCCGCTCCCGCAGCCGCAGCCCGAGGCCGCCGCCGCCCGGGGGCGCACCCGCAGCACCCCGGTGGCCCGGTCGAAGCCGATCAGCTCCACCGGGTCCCCGGCCGCGCCGAGCGCACGCCCGATCCGGATGTCGACGTCCTCCGGGTGCAGGTCGTGCAGCGAGAGCAGACCGGCCACCAGCTCGTCGTCCAGCACCGGGGCCAGCGCCTGCGCGCCGACCCCTTCCACGATCCGGGCGAGCCCGGCCCCGTAGAAGTCCATGAGCACGCGCACCAGTTCCTCGGCCGCCGCGCACGCCGCCCGGTCCCCGCCCGCGGCGAGCCCGTCCAGGACCTCCTCCACACGTGCGCCCGCCTGCCGGGCGTCCGGGGCGGCGCTCATCCGCCCAGTCCGCTCAGCCCGGTGGGGACGTGCATGGTCTTGACCGTCTTGCCGCCGCCCACGTACATGTGGACCCCGCAGGGCAGGCACGGGTCGAAGCTGCGCACCGCGCGCATGATGTCGATGCCCTTGAAGTTCTCCGGGGAGTTCTCCTCGAAGATCGGGGTGTTCTGCACCGCGTCCTCGTACGGGCCGGGCGTGCCGAAGGTGTCGCGCGTGCTGGCGTTCCACGGGGTCGGCGGGTACGGGTGGTAGTTGGCGATCTTGCCGTCGCGGATCACCATGTGGTGCGAGAGCACCCCGCGCACCGCCTCGGTGAAGCCGACGCCCAGGCCCTCGTCCGGGACCTCGAACTTCTCCCAGGTCTGGGTGCGTCCGGCGCGGACCTCGGCGAGGCCCTTCTCGGCGCAGTGCAGCGCGATGGCGGCCGCGTACGCCTGGAAGTACGTGCGGGCGCGGTTGCGCTCCAGCGCGTTGCTCCACTTCGGGATCTTCCACTCGAAGCGGGTCTCGGGCTTGGTCATCGTGCGCGGCAGGGTGATGACCACGCTGTGGCCGGTGGCCTGGACGTAGTCGGTCTGCACCAGCCCGGACAGGGCGGTCGACCACAGGCGCGCGATGGGGCCGCCGCCGGTGTCGAGGGCGAGGTGGTCCTTGCCGTCGAACCAGCGCGGGGACATCACCCAGCTGTACTTGTCGTCGAAGTTGCGCTTCTGCGGGGCGGGGATGGTGTGCTGGTTCCACGGGTGGCGCGGATCGACCGGGTTGCCGAGCGGGTCGTGCGTGACGAACTGCTCGCGGCCCTCCCAGTCGTCGTAGTACGAGCTGCCCAGCAGGATGCGGATGCCGAGGTTGATCTCGGTGAGGTCGTTGGTGACCAGCTTGCCGTCCACCACCACGCCCGGGGTGACGAACATCTTCCGTCCCCAGTCGGTCATGTTGGCGTACGTGAAGTCGCAGTGCTCGGGGTCGTTGAGCGCGCCCCAGCAGCCCAGCAGCACGCGCCGGCGGCCGACCTCCTCGTACCCGGGCAGGGCCTCGTAGAAGAAGTCGAAGAGGTCGTCGTGGAGCGGGACGACGCGCTTCATGAACTCGCAGTACCGCATCAGGCGGCTCATGTAGTCCGTGAAGAGCTGGACGGAGGCGATGGTGCCCACGCCGCCCGGGTAGAGGGTGGAGGGGTGCACGTGGCGCCCCTCCATCAGACAGAACATCTCGCGGGTGTACCGGCTGACCTGGAGGGCCTCGCGGTAGAACTCGCCCTCGATGGGGTTGAGGGAGCGCATGATGTCGGCGATGGTCTTGAAGCCGTGCTCGCCGGCGTGCGGGGCCGGGGTGCGCTCGGCCTTCTCCAGGACGCCCGGGTTGGTCTCGCGGACCATCTTCTCGCAGTAGTCGACCCCGACCAGGTTCTCCTGGAAGATGTTGTGGTCGAACATGTACTCCGCCGACTCGCCGAGGTTGATGATCCACTCGGCGAGGTGGGGCGGCTTCACCCCGTAGGCCATGTTCTGCGCGTACACGGAACAGGTGGCGTGGTTGTCACCGCAGATCCCGCAGATCCGGCTGGTGATGAAGTGCGCGTCGCGGGGGTCCTTGCCGCGCATGAAGACGCTGTAGCCGCGGAAGACCGACGAGGTGCTGTAGCACTCCGCGACCCGCTTCTGCTTGAAGTCGATCTTCGTGTGGATGCCGAGGCTGCCCACGATCCGGGTGATCGGATCCCAGGCCATCTCGACCAGGCCGCTGCCGTCGCCGGCCGCCTTCGTCTTCGGTGTCATCGTGTCTGCCGTGACCCTTCTTCGGTGCGGGGGTGGGTGCGTTCGGTGCGGGGGAGTGCGGCGCTCACCAGGGCGGGCGGTAGCCCGTCGTCAGCTTGCGTCCGCTCTGGCGCCACTTCGGCTCCTGGTCGACGGTGTGCGCCGTGATCGCGCGCAGCTTGCGCACCACCGCGCCGTACGCGCCGCTCGCCTTGCTGGAGACCTTGGCGCCGGGGGGCTCGTCCATGAACGGCATGAACTTGTCGGGGAAGCCGGGCATCGTGCAGGCGATGCAGATGCCGCCGACGTTCGGGCAGCCGCCGATCCCGTTCATCCAGCCGCGCTTGGGCACGTTGCACTTGACGACGGGTCCCCAGCAGCCCAGCTTCACCAGGCACTTGGGCGAGTCGTAGGTGTGCGCGAACTGGCCCTGCTCGTAGTAGCCGGCCCGGTCGCAGCCCTCGTGGACGGTGGCGCCGAACAGCCACGTGGGCCGCAGCTTGTCGTCCAGCGGGATCATCGGAGCCGAGCCCGCCGCCTGGTACAGGAGGTAGGTGAGGGTCTCGGAGAAGTTGTCGGGCTGGATCGGACAGCCCGGTACGCACACGATCGGGATCCCGGCCTTCGACTTCCAGTCCCAGCCGAGGTAGTCGGGGACGCCCATGGCGCCCGTCGGATTGCCCTCCATCGCGTGGATGCCGCCGTACGTGGCGCACGTGCCGATGGCCACCACGGCGAGCGCCTTGGGGGCCAGCCGGTCGATCCACTCGCTGGTGGTGATGGGCTGACCCGTCTGCGGGTCGTCGCCGAACCCGCACCAGTAGCCCTCGGGCTTGATCTTCTCGTTGGGGATCGATCCCTCGACCACGAGCACGAACGGATCGATCTCGCCCCGCTCGCCCTTGAAGAACCACTCGATGAACGTGTCCGCGCCCCCGACGGGACCGCACTCGAAGTCGATCAGCGGCCAGTGCACGGCGATCTTGGGGAGTCCGGGCAGGACACCCATGACGATCTCCTCGATGCTGGGCTGCATCGCTGCCGTGAGGGAGACGGAATCGCCGTCGCAGCTCAGCCCCGCGTTGATCCAGAGAATGTGGATCGGGGGGTCCTCTGCCGGGGCGGTCGGTGCTGCATCCATGCGGATGCCTCCTTCGGGAGGGGCGGGGAGGTGTGCGGGGCGGGTTGCGCGGCGGACCGGTCTGCCCCGGCCACACCTTTCTTGCTAACAGCCCCCCGGCCCGGGCGCCGCGTCATGTGCGGCCAGTGGAGTGACGGCCGCGGCCGGCCGCCCGGGGTGGGCTCGGGCGAGGTGGGGCGGGGTCGCCGCCGGTGCCTCCTTGCGCACGAAGGCGCGGCGCAGGGCGTGGTACGGCGCCCCGGGGTAGAAGAAGGTGCGGTGCATCAGGGCCAGCTCCGCCTCCCGGTACGAGGCCAGCGGCCGGACGGCCTCGTCGCGCTCCCGCAGCCCCTTCTTCGCGGCGATCCGGGACTGGGCGGCGGGCAGCGCCGCCAGGTGCGCCGCCAGTCGCGCGCTCTCGCCCGCGAAGGCCTGCGGCGCGCAGTCGACGGTCCGGTCCACCAGCCCGGCCCGCTGCGCGGCGGCGGCGCTCAGCGGCAGCGCCTCCTCGGTCAGCCGCGCCGCGGCGGCCGCCCCGACGCGGCGCGGCAGCGTGTACGTCCAGTACTCGGACCCGGACAGGCCCATCAGCCGGTAGTGCGGGTTCAGCACCACGCCCGTACGGCACCAGACCTCGTCGGCGGCCAGCGCCAGCATCGCCCCGCCCGCGGCGGCGTTCCCGCCGAGCGCGGCGACGACCAGCCGGTCGGTGGTCGTCAGGACCGCCTCGACCAGGTCGTCCATGGCGTTGATGTTGTCCCAGGACTCCCGCGCCGGGTCGGCGGCCGCCTCGATGACGCCCAGGTGGATCCCGTTGGAGAAGAAGTCGCGGCCCCCGCCGAGGACGAGCACCGAGGTGGGCCGGGCGCAGGCGGCCCGGTACGCGTCCAGCAGCCGGCGGCACTGCGCCGTGCTCATGGCCCCGCCGGGGAAGGAGAAGGACAGGAACCCGGCCGGCCCCTCCTCCCGGTAGCGGATGTCGGCCCAGGTACGGCCCCGGGCGTCCGCGTGCGGCGGCGGGGCGGGGTGCTCCCGCAGCGGGGGCAGCAGATCGCCGAGCGCGAGGGTGGCGGGCAGTTTCACCGGGGCCGGCCGCCCCGGGACCCGGCGGGCCCGCAGCTCCGGGATCCACACGGCGCCGTCGGCCGTGGCCCGGCAGACCGCGCCCGCCCGGGTCGCCAGCAGCGCGCCGGGACGGCCCCGCAGCCGGGGCTCCGGGTGGCCGCCGTGCAGGTACCACTCCCCGCCCAGCAGTTCGTCCAGGACGCCGGGCCGGGAATCGGCCGCGCGCAGCGTGCGCAGGACGCGGTCGGTGGAGTCGTTCTCCCAGTCGATGCGGCGGGCGTCCTGGCGCAGGTAGGGGCGGGTACGGGCGGTGGCCGGGTCCTGGGGGAGGGGGGTGTGGGCGCCGGACGCGAAGCGTTCGACGGCGAGCAGGACGGCCCGCAGCGCCGCGTCGGCGATCTCCCCCCGGTACAGGTCGCTCTTGGCGACCGGCGGCACCGGGCACTCGACGCTGGCCCACACGTCACCGGCGTCCATCTCCGCCCCGGCCTGGAGCACCGTCACCCCCCAGCGGGCCACCTGCTCCTGCACGGCCCGGTCGAGGGAGGAGGGGCCCCGGTCGCCGACCGGACCGGGGTGGACGATCAGACAGGTGCGGGAGGCCCACACCTCCTCGGGGAGCGCCGTCGTCAGCATCGGCGCGATGATCAGATCGGCGTCGTGCCGCCGTACCGCGGCGGCCAGATCGCTGCCGGGCAGGGCGAGTTCCACCGCCACCCGGTGACCGTGGTCGCGCAGTTCGGCGTGGACGCGCTGAGTGAGGCTGTTGAAGGCGCTCGCGACGAGCAGGACGTACACGGGGTCTCCCAGCGGCGGCCCGGCGCCCGTCGGTGGGGTGCCCGGCCTGATCGGCAACTCGTGACCGGAACATGACCGGCCGCCTGAGATGGTCGGGGAAGCCGGGGCCGCCGCGCCCGAACCCGTGCGGCGGTGTCACTCGAAAGCGCCCGCGGTGAGGGCCGCTCGGCCGCACCGCGACCCTCCGGCCCCGGGCGTCTCGCGCGTGCGGCGGGGGCTGGGGCGGAGCTGGGGGCGCCGGGGCGCCGAGGGCGGAAATTGGCTCCGCATTCTCTTTTTATTTTGCTCCGGGTGTCGGTTCCGCACGGTTGGGCGCTGGATTTCTGACGTATCACTGACTTGTTGCTGACCGGGCCCTGACTTCATTTCGTTGAATGGGGTACGGGGTAGCTGGAAAATCCCGGGTGGCGGACTTTCGCTCGCTCTTGACCTGCGTAAATCTGCGTTTGGAGCCTGTGGGTGAGGGGTTTTCCGGAGGTGGTCCGCATATGTTTCCGAGGCTTGCCGACGCCCTCTTCGGCTTGTCATACTTCCCACGGAAAGGCGGGCCGGGATATCGGTGGAAAAACAGCCGCCCGCGGCCGTCCCTTTCCTTTCGTGCACATTCGGCTATCGCTTCCACTTCCGGGAGACACCCATGTCCGACACCGCACCCGCCGACGCCTTCGACCTCCAGGACCTGGAGCTCGACCTCGGCGACCTCACCGTCACCTCGATGCGCGACACCGCGGCGCTGCCCGAAGGGGGAGCGTCCTGGGGTTCGTGTTCCTGCCAGGGCTCCTCCTCCTGCGCCCAGCCCACCACCGACCACCCGACCGCCTAGCCCACCGCCCACGACCTCCCGCCGCACCGCGCGTGCGGCGGAAGGCCGTGGGCCACCACCGACCCACCGACCGGAACGGGGGAGCCCATGCCACAGCCAGCGCCGCGCTCACCACAGCGGCCGACGCCGCGCCCGGCGCCCCGGCCCGGGCCGCGGACCGACGCGGACGCCGACGCCGGCGGCGACGGCCGGGGCTACCGGGTGCGGTCGGCCCCGTACGCGCTGGTCCGCGCCACCCTGCTCGCCCACCCCGCCCAGCGCCCCGAAGCCGAGCGCTTCCGCGCCCTGCTCGGCCGCCTGCACCGGGTCGAGACCGAGCTGCGGCGCACCACCGGCCCCCTCTGCGACGCCCTGCACGACAGCCTGGACGGCCACCCGGCCGCCTTCCACCGGGACGTCGTCCTCCCGCTGCGCCGCGCCCTGCACAACGGGCGCGAGCCGCGTCCCGCCCTGCTGGCCCGGCTCGGCGACCTGCCGGCCCGGGTGCCCCCGCTCGCCGACTGGACCGCCCTGCGCGCCGCCCGCGCCGCCCTCCTCGCCGAACTCGACGCCGCCGCCGCACCCGCCCTGGCCGCCGAGCGCGAGGCCCTGGCCGGCCTGTGCCGCGAGCCCGCGCTGGCCAAGGCCGTCGCGCTGACCAGCGCCGATCTCCTGCGGGCCGTACTGCGGGCCGGCACCGGCGCCGCCGACCGGCGGGCCCGCAAGGAGGAGGCCGGCGTACTGCGGCACGCCCTGCGGGCCAGTACCAAGACCAGCCCCCTGTCCTGGTTCACCGCCGTCGGCTGGGGCCCCCTGACCTCCTCGTCGGCCCGCCCGGTGCCCTCCTGGGGCGCGGCCGACCCCTTCGGCGGCCCCCCGCACGCGGTCGTACGGGTCAACCGCACCCTGACCACCGCCCTCACCCTCGCCCTGCTGGATGCCCCGCACCGCCGGGCCGCCCTCCCGCACCGCATCACCAGCACCGCCCGGACCGCCGACGGCCGGGCGGCCTACTCGCGCGACCGGACCGCCTTCGCCGGGGGCCGCTACCTCGTGGCCCGCGAGGACGAGGCGGAGCTGCCCGGCAGCGGCCCGCTGAGCCTGGTCACCGAACGCGCCACGAGCCCGCTCCCGCTGGCGGAGCTGACCGACCGGCTGGCCGCCGCCCTGCGGGGTGCCACGGGCGGCGACCGCCGGGCCGCCGCGGCGGCCTTCCTCGAACGCCTGCGCGCAGCGGGCCTGCTGGTGCCCGCCGAGCCCGTGCCGCCCCAGGACCCGGACCCGCTGGAGCGCATCGCCGCCTGGCTGCGCGCGTCCGGCCCGGGGGGCGGGGAGGCCGCTGCCGGGGATGCCGCCGGGGATGCGGAGCGGGCCGACCGGATCGCCGGGCTCGGCCGGGACACCGCCGCCTTCGCCGACGCCCCCGCCGAGGACCGCCCCGCCCTGCTGGCCGGCCTCGCCGAGCGCTGGGCGGCCGAACTGGCCGGGGCCGGGCGGCCCGTCCCGGCCGGCTCGGCCCCCTTGTCGGTGCTCTCCGAGGACGTCGTCGCCCCGCACCCGGTGGCGCTCGACGGCTTCCTGGACCCCGCCGATCACGAAGCCCTCGCCGAAGTCACCCCGCTGGCCGAACTGTTCGACCTCGGCCACCTGCTCCGCCGCGTCGTCCGCGACCGGTTCGTCGCACGCTACGGACCCGGCGGCACCTGCCCCCACCCCTGGGAGTTCGGAGCCGAGGCCGAGCGGGCCTGGGAGTCCGCGGGACGGCTCGCGGACCTGGACGCCACCGACCGCGGTGCCCTCCCCGCCGGGGCGGAGCAACTCGCCTCACTGCGCGCCGATTTCCTGGCCGACGTACGGGAATCCCTCGCGGGGGCGCCCGCCGACGCCGACGAGGTCGTCCTGCCGCCCGGCCCCGTCCGGTCCCTCGGCGGGCGGCTGCCGCGCTGGGCCGTCGCCCGCCCGCTCAGCTACGCCTGCTTCCTCCAGCGCGACCCGGACCGGGGCCTGCTCGCCCTCAACCACGTGTACGGAGGCTGGGGCCGCTTCGGCAGCCGCTTCCTCGACGCCCTCGACCCGCGCGCCGCCGCCGAGACCACCCGGCAGATCCGGCGCGGGCTGGGCCCCGGCGCCCGCGCCGCCCAGATCCGGCCCGTCGGCGGGTTCAACGCCAACCTCCACCCCCTGCTGGTCCCCGACGAGATCGGCCCCGACCGCGCCCGGACCTCCCTCGCCGAGGGCGACCTGGAACTCGTCCACGACGAACCCACCGACCAGGTCCGGTTCCGGCTGCGGGAGACCGGCGAACTCCTCGACGTCCTCTACCCGGGCTTCCTCGCCCCCGTGCTGCTGCCCCGCCGCATCGGCGCCCACCTGTCCGACCACCCCCACGGGGTCGTCGACTTCCGGGCGCTCCTCACCCCCCGCGCCCTGCCCGCGCCCGGCGGCCGGGTCGTCCACAGCCCCCGGCTGCGCCACCGGCACGTCGTCCTGCGCCGGCGCCGCTGGCAACTGCCGCCCGGCGTACTGCGGGAGCTGCGCGCCGACCTCGCCGCCGCGCCCGTCCCGGCCGAGGCCGCCGCCCGCTGGCGCGCCCTGCTCGACCTGCCCGAACAGCTCTTCCTGCACCCGGCGGCCCCCGCGCCCACCGGCCGCGCGGCCGAGGACTTCCTGAGCCGGCTGAGCCGCCCCAAGCCGCACTTCGTGGACCTCGGCAACGCACTGCACCTGCGCTGTCTGCCCAAATGGCTGTCCCGGCACGGCGAGGGCGCGGTGCTCGAAGAGGCCCTGCCCGCGCCCGGCGGCCGGGCCGCCCCGGCCCGCGCGGTCGAACTGGTCCTGGAGGTCTACCGGGCCGGAGAAACGCGATGAGCGCGGGCGCGGGCGTGGGGGAGGGAGGGGGCGGGGTCCTCGCCCTCGACGTCGTCGCCTACCACCACCACCCGGTCAAGGCCCCGCTGCTGCACGAGGTGATGCTTCCGCTGGCCGCGTCCTGCGCCGCCGACGGGCTCGCCGCCCACATCGAGCGGCACTGGCTGCACGGCCCCCACCTGCGGCTGCGCCTCCAGGGCCGGCCCGCCCGGGTCGAGGCCGCCGCCGGGGCGGCCGCCGAGCGGATCCGGGAGTGGCTCCACGCGCACCCCTCGCGCTCCGGCCTGACGGAGGCGGAGCTGCTGGAACGGGCGGCCGAGGCGGGCCGCGCCGAACTCGTGCCGCCGCCCTACGGCCCGATCGAGCCGGACAACACCGTCCGCGTCGAGCCCGTCGACCGCACCCCGGTGCACGCCCTCCTCGGCGACGACGGGGCCGCCCTGCGCGAGGAACTGCTCCGGGCCGGGCTCGGCGCGCTGCGGGCCGGCGCCGCGTTCCTCGCCGGACGGGGGAACGGCGGCGACAGCGCCCCGGCACGGCTCCGGCTGGCGGTGGCGGCGCTCGCCGCACACGCCGGGGCCCACCCCGGGGGCCTGGCCGGCGCCCACTACTCGTACGTCTCCCACCTGGAGGACTTCCTCGTCCACGACGACGTCGACGGACGCGTCCGGACCCGTTTCGAGCAGCACGCCGAGCGGGCCGAAGACGCCGCGACCGCCCTCGTGGGACGCGTCGCCGACGGCGGGGCGCAGGGCTGGGAGCGGGACTGGGCGGACTTCTCGGCCGGTGCCTGGGCACTGGTGCGCGCCCGCCACGAGGCCGGAGCGGACCTGCGCGGCGACCCGCTCGCCTACCGGGCCCGGGCGGCCGCCACCGGGGACGCGGCGGCGGCCGAGCGCTGGAACCACGAAGTCCGCACCCGCTACAGCGAGTTCCACCGGCTGCTGGCCCGCTCGGACCCGCGGGGCGCCATGTGGAGCCGTCCGGACTACCTGATCCACCGGGTCGCCACCAACGCCCTGTACCGGCTCCTCGCCCTCTGCGACGTCCGCCCGCTGGAGCGCTACCTGGCGGCCCACCTCGTCGTCCGCGCCGTACCCGCCCTCACCGGCTGCGACTGGCGCACCGAGGTCGGCGCCGCCATCGCCGTGGCGGAGCGCGGCGCATGAGCGCGCCCGAGCCGAGGCCGCTGCCGCCCGCCGCCGAGGTCACCGCGTCCGGGTCGCTGCCGTCCGCTGCCGGGACCGCGTCCGGGCCGCCGGCGCACGCCGGCGGGGCCGTGCGCAGGCTGCGGCCCGGTACCGCCGCGACCGTGCTGCGCGCCGGGCTCCACCTGCGTGGCCGGCGCGGCAGCGTCACCCTGGAGGGCAGCGCCGCACTGCCCGCGCTGTGGCGCGCGCTGGAACCCCGGCTGCGGGCCGGGGAAGCGGTGGAAACCCTGCTGGCCGGGCTGGAACCGGGCTCCGCCGTACGCACGGCCGTGGAGACCCTGACCGCGCGACTGGAGGCCCACGACCTGCTCGTCACCGGGCCCGCCGCTCCGGCGCCCGACTCCGGACCGGCCGGACGCTGGCTCGCGGCGAGCGCCGCCGACCCCGCCGGCGCGGCGCGGGCGCTGGGCGCGGCGCGGGCCGAGGTGGTCGCCCGGGCCGTCGACGCCCCCCTGGCCCGGGCCGCCGGGCGGGCCCTGGAACGGGGCGGACTGCCCGTCACGTTCACCGCCGGTCCGGCCCTGCCCGAGGGCCGGATCCACCTCCACGCCCACGGCGCCGGGCCGGTCCTGGCCGTCGCGGCCGGCTGGTGCGGGAACACCGGGTACGTCACCCAGGTCGCCGCCCCGGACCGGGTCCGCGCCGACGCCCCGGCCCTGGAGGCCCGCCTCGCCCTCGCCCTCGCCCTCGCCCCGGACGGGCCGGGGGCGGGGGCGGGTTCGGCGGGGGGACCGGGGAGCCGCCTGCTGCTCGTGGGGGCCGCCGTGCAGCGGCTGCTGTGCGCGGTGGCCGGGCTGCCCGACCCGGCGCAGGAGGGGGACGACGACCGGCTGGTGCCCGGGCTGCCGGCGGTGCTGCTCGCGCAGGGCCGCCCGGCGCGGGCCGAGTACCGCACCTGGCTCGGACCCGGCCACCACGGCGCCGCCCCGGCCCCCGCCGGCACCCTGCGCGAGGCGTTGCGCCGGGTGGCCGCCCTCGGCGACGACCGGTGCGGGGCGCTGCCCGATCCGGGGCCGGGGGAGCTGGCGCAGCTGCCGGTCCCGCTGGCCTCCTGCGCGGTGCCCGGGGGGACGGACCTGATCGGCGGCGCCCCGCGACTGGACCTGGCCCGCCTGGAGGTGTTCTGCCGGGCGGCCGAACGGGGCCTGGTGACCCCGGGCGGGGACCGCTTCACCGTCGGCGCGAACCCCGCCCACGCCCGGGGCCGGGCCCTGCGCGCCGCCGCCGCGCGGCGCGCCGGAGCGGGCGCCGGGTGGCCGCCGGTGCCCCGAGCGCACTGGGCGGGGCATCCGCAGGCCCGGCACTGGTGGACCACCCTCACGGTCCGCCTCGGCGTACCGGCCCGCCTGTCCGTGGTCCGGGCCGCTTCCGGCGCGGAGGCGTACCGGGCCGTCGTGGAGGGGGAGGGGGGCCGGGTGCTCGGCGAGGCCGTTGAGGCGACGGCGGGGGACGCCGCCGCCTACGCGGGGCTGGCCGCTGTGGCCTCGGTGGCGGCCGCCGGCGCGGGACCGGCCGCGCCCGTGGCCCCTCCCTCGGGCGGCGCCGCCGCCGCACTGGCCGTCGCCGGCGCGCGGACGGCCGCCTGGGAGGACGCCGGCTGGACGGGACACTGGCTGGCCGGGGTGGCCGCCCGCGAGGAGGCCTTCCAGGACGCGCTCGCCCGGCTGGCCGGACCGTCCCGCCCCGCGCCCCCGGAGCCGGAGCCCGGCCCGGCCGGCGACCCCGGCCGCCTGCTGCGGGCGTTCGGATTCACCGTCCTGCGCACCCCGCAGGCCGCGCCGTGACCGCGGCGACCCCGCTCGGCGAGCTGGACGTGCCGCTCCTGGACGCCGCCTCGGCGACGGCGGCCACGGCCGGCCCGGCCGTGGTGCTGCTGACGCGCTGGACGCTGGCCCTCGCCGAGGAACTGAGCCGGCACGCGCTGCGCCACCCCGTCGCGCTGGTCCCGGTCCGCTGCGACGGCGCGCTGCTGGTGGTCGGCCCGGTGCTGCGGCCCGGAGCCGCGGCCTGCCTGTGCTGCGCCGAGTACCAGCGGCTGGCCACGGCCGGCGGCCGCGTGCCCTGGGCGAGCCGGGAACTCGCGCTGGCCGGCGTACCGTCCCCGGCGCTGGCGGAGTCGGCGGGCGCGCTGGCCCTGGAGCTCCTGGCCGAGGCGCCCCCGCAGAACCCGCCCGCCGATGCCGATGCCGCCCTCGTCCACGTCGTCCACCAGGGCCGCGCCACCTGGTCGGCCCACCGCATCCGCCCCGTCGGCGGCTGCGCCGTCTGCCGCCCCCTGCCCGCCGACTCCGCCGCCGAACCGGCCCCGCTGCCCTCCGCGCCCCGCCCGCTCCCCGACCCGTACGTCCTGCGCGCCCCCAACCCCCGTACCGCTGCGCACCGGTTGCGCGCGGCCCTGTACGACGAACGGTTCGGCCCGGTCCGCCGGCTGCTGCGCGCCGATGACTCGCCCTTCTCGCTGACCGCCGCCTTCGTGACCGACGGCCGGCTCGTCGAGGACGGCGGGTACGGCCGGGCCCGCGACTTCGCCACCAGCGAGCGCGTCGCCCTGTTCGAGGGCGCAGAACGGTACGCGGGGATGCGCCCCACCGGCCGCCGCACCGATCTGCGGGCCTCCTTCGCCGCCCTGGGACCCGACCGCGCGGTGGACCCCGAGCGGTTCGGCCTGCCCGACCCCGCCCACCACGGGCATCCGGCCTCCCAGACCGTCCCGTACGCGCCCGGCCTCGAACTCGACTGGGTGCGCGCCTGGTCGCTGACCCGGCAGCGGGCCACGGCCGTCCCCGAACACATCGCGTACTGGGACGTGCCGCGACCGCCCGACGGCCCCGGGGCGGGCCCCCGCCCGCGCGTGGTCTACGAGTCCTCCAACGGCTGCGGGCTCGGCAACAGCCCCGAAGAGGCCGCCCTCTACGGCCTGTTCGAGGTCGCGGAGCGCGACGCGTTCCTGATGGCCTGGTACGCGGCCACTCCGCTGCGGCGCGTCGCGCTCCCGCCGGACGACCTCGACACGGCCCTGCTCGCCGACCGCGCGGCCCTGGCGGGCTACCGGCTCAGCCTCCTCGACGCGACGAACGACTTCGGCGTTCCGGCCGTCGTGGCCGTCTGCCGCTACCGGGGCCGCCACCCGGACGCGCCCCGGATGTTCCTGGCGGCGGGCGCGCACCACGATCCGCGGGCGGCGATCCGGTCGGCGGTGGCCGAGGTGGTCACCAACGTCCTGGAGGCGCCCGGGCGTTCCCTCGCCGAGGGCGGCCCGCGCGATCCGGCGCGGCTGCGGCCGATGCTGCGCGAGCCCGACCGGGTGGTGACCCTGGACGACCACGTCGGCGTCAACGCCCTGCCCGAAGCGGGCCCCCGGCTGGAGTTCCTCTTCGCCGACACGCCGTGCGTGTCCGTCGAGGAGGCCTGGCCGGGGGCGCCCGCCCCGGTCGGTGACCTGTCCGACCTGCTCCGGACGACCGTGGAGCGGCTGTCCGGGGCCGGTCTGGAGGTGATCGCGGTCGACCAGAGCGAACCGGGCCTGCGCGCCGGGCTGGGTCTGCACTGTGTGAAGGTCCTCGTCCCGGGCGCGCTGCCGATGACCTTCGGACACGTCAACCACCGCACCCGAGGCCTGCCCCGGCTGCTGGAAGTGCCCTATCGGCTGGGCCGCACCCCCCGGCCGCTGCGCCCGCACGACCTCGCGCTCCATCCGCACCCGTTCCCCTGACACCCCGGCACCCGCCGCCCCCACAGCCCCGCGCCCGCGCCCCCGACAACCCGAGGACCGCACGTGACCGCGACCGACACAGGCACCGCGACCGGCATCGACCCCGGCACCGGCATCGACATCGACACCGACACCGACCCCGGCACTGACCCGGGCACCGGCACCTGGCACGGCCTCCACCTCTTCCTGCACTCCGAGGCCGCCGACACCGACGCGTTCCTGGTCCGGTCCGCGGCCCCGCTCCTCGATGGCCTGGTCGCCTCCGGGCAGGCCGCCGGGTGGTTCTTCATCCGGTACGGGGAGGACGGCCCCCACCTGCGGATCCGGGTGCGCGGCCTGTCCGCCCCGGCCGTCGGGCGCCTCGCGCGGGAGCTGGCCCGGGCGGCGCAGGAGGTGCCCGCCGTCCCCGGGCCCTGGCCCTCCCGGCACGGGGAGGTCCGCGCCGTCCGCTACGAACCCGAGACGGAACGCTACGGCGGCCCGCGCGCCCTGCCGGTCGCCGAGGAGGTCTTCGCGGCCTCCACCCGGGTCGTGCTGGACGCCCTGCGCGAGGCCCCCGCCCCGGCGGCGGACGCGGCACGGCTGGCCCGCGCGGCGGACCTCGCCCACGCGACGGCGTACGCCCTCGGCATGGACCGCCTCACCGCCGCGCGATGGCTGCGCCGGCACGCGGCGGGCTGGCGCTGGGTCACCGGTCTGCCCCTGCTGCCCGGCGCCGCGGTGCACGCCCGGGTGAACACCGTCTACGCCGCCCAGCGCACCGGGCTGGCCCGGCGCGCGCGGGCCCTGCGCGAGGGGCTCGACCGGGGCGCGGTGCGGCCCTGGCTCACGGACTGGGCGGACCGGGTCCGCGAGGCCGACGCCCTGCTGCGCACCGACGCGGGCGGGGGCCTGTCACAGGGCGCCTCCGAGTGGGTCTGGGGCTCGCAGCTGCACATGCTGTTCAACCGGCTCGGCGTCGGCCCCGACGAGGAGCGGGCGGTGTGCCGGCTGGCGGCCCGGACCCTGCTGGAGACGGAGGAGCCGGCCGCGTTCTTCCCGCCGGGCCACGCAGCCCCCGACCTCCAGTACCTGGAGCGCAGCAAGTTCCAGATCGGCCGGGGCGAGGACACCGCCCTGCGGCCGCTCCCGGAGGCCGCCGCCCGGCCGCCGGCGGCGCCGGCGCCGGAGACGGCGCTCCCGGCGGCCCCCCTGCCCGACGTGCCGCTCGGCGCCGTCCTGGTCGGCCGGGCATCGGTGCGCGGCCCCCTGGGCGGACCGCTGGACGCCGCCGCCCTGGGCTCCCTGCTGTGGCACGCCCTCGCCGCGAGCGGGCGGACGGCGACGCGCCTCGCGGACGGCTCGGAGCGCGTCCAGACCCACCGCCCGTACCCGAGCGCGGGCGCTCTCTACACGGCCCGGGTACGGCTGCTGGTGCTGGACGTGGCCGGCGTCGAGCCCGGTACGTACGACTGCGTGCCCGAGCGGCGCACGCTGCGCCGCGTCGGCCCGGCACCGTCGGTCGGGGACGTCAAGGCGCTGTCGACATACCTCTCCCGCCCGGCGACGGATCCGGACTGGATCGGCGTGGACGGGGCGCCCGTGGTCCTCGGCCTGTACGCGGACCTCGGCCTGCTCCGCCGCCGCTACGGCCTGCGCGCCCTGCGGCTGGCCCTGCTGGAGACCGGCCACCTGGCCCAGACCCTGCTGCTGACGGCCTCGGCCCTGGGCCTGGGCGGCACCCCGCTGGGCGGCTTCCACGACGACCTGGCCCATGAGCTCCTGGGCCTGGACGACCTGGAGCAGCCGCTCCAGTACCTCCTGCCGCTGGGCCGCCGGGCCGCCGATTCGCCGTAGCAGGGACCGGCGGAAGGACAAAATTTCGAAGGGGTTAGCATATGAGCGCTGCCTAGCTCGAAAGATGGATCTGTGACTGTCAACGAGGACTCGTTCACCAACTGGAAGAACCGCGAAGAGATCGCGGAGTCGATGATCCCGATCATCGGGAAGCTGCACCGCGAGCGGGACGTGACGATCCTGCTGCACAGCCGCTCCCTGGTGAACAAGTCGGTGGTCAGCATCCTCAAGACCCACCGCTTCGCCCGCCAGATCGCGGGCGAGGAGCTCTCGGTCACCGAGACGCTCCCGTTCCTCCAGGCGCTCACCACCCTCGATCTCGGTCCGTCCCAGATCGACCTGGGCATGCTCGCCGCCACGTACAAGGCCGACGACCGCGGTCTGTCGGTCGAGCAGTTCACCGCCGAGTCCGTCGCCGGTGCCACCGGCGTGAACAAGATCGAGCGCGGGGCCGGCCGCGACGTCGTCCTGTACGGCTTCGGCCGCATCGGCCGCCTCGTCGCCCGCCTGCTCATCGAGAAGGCCGGTTCCGGCAACGGCCTGCGCCTGCGCGCCATCGTCGTCCGCGGCGGCGGCGAGGCGGACCTCGTCAAGCGCGCCTCGCTGCTGCGCCGCGATTCCATCCACGGCCAGTTCCAGGGCACCATCACCGTGGACGAGGCGACCAGCACGATCATCGCCAACGGCAACGCCATCAAGGTGATCTACGCCAACGACCCGTCCGAGGTCGACTACACGGCGTACGGCGTCAAGGACGCCATCCTCATCGACAACACGGGCAAGTGGCGCGACCGCGAGGGCCTCTCCAAGCACCTGCGCCCCGGCATCGACAAGGTCGTCCTGACGGCCCCGGGCAAGGGCGACGTCCCGAACATCGTCCACGGCGTCAACCACGACACGATCAAGCCGGACGAGCAGATCCTGTCCTGCGCCTCCTGCACCACCAACGCGATCGTCCCGCCGCTGAAGGCCATGGACGACGAGTACGGCGTGCTGCGCGGCCACGTGGAGACCGTCCACTCGTTCACGAACGACCAGAACCTGCTGGACAACTACCACAAGGCCGACCGGCGCGGCCGCAGCGCGCCGCTCAACATGGTCATCACCGAGACCGGTGCCGCCTCCGCCGTCGCCAAGGCGCTGCCGGACCTCAAGGCGCCGATCACCGGCAGCTCGATCCGCGTCCCCGTCCCGGACGTCTCGATCGCCATCCTGAGCCTGCGCCTGGGCCGCGAGACCACCCGCGAGGAGGTCCTGGACCACCTCCGTGACGTCTCGCTGCACTCGCCGCTGAAGCGCCAGATCGACTTCACGACCGCCCCCGACGCCGTCTCGATGGACTTCGTCGGCTCGCGCCACTCCTCGATCATCGACGCGGGCGCCACCAAGGTCGACGGCGACAACGCGATCCTCTACCTCTGGTACGACAACGAGTTCGGCTACTCCTGCCAGGTCGTGCGCGTCGTCCAGCACGTCTCGGGCGTCGAGTACCCCACGTACCCGGTCCCGCAGGCCTGACCGGCCGGCCCCACCGGGCCCGGCCGCACCCGAAGGCGCCCGTCCGAGCTCACGCTCGGGCGGGCGCCTTCGCGCGTCCTGCGGCCCCGTACCGCTCCGCGGCCGCCGTCCGCACCGGCGTGAGAACCGTTACACATCTCGTGCAAATGGCGCCAAATTCGCCCTTTCGGGTCAATCATGAGGGTTCGGAAAAGTCATTCGAGGGGCCGCTGGAGCGGTCCGCGGCGGCCGTACGCGGCCGGGGCCGCGAGGGAGCGACATGGGACGCACGGGCAACTGGACGGGCAACTGGCGGATCGCCGTACCGTTGGTGGGCGGCGCCGCCGTACTCGGCTTGGGCGGCCTGTACGTCACCGGACTCGTGACCGGAGCGGACATCGAGCAGGGCACCCGGGTCCGGGGCGTGGACCTCGGCGGGATGAGCCGCGCCGAAGCCCGCCAGGCGCTGACCCGTGAGCTCGGACCCCTCGCCGCGGCGCCGGTCGCCCTGAAGATCGGCGACCACGTCGAGAAGGCCGTCCCGGCCACCCTCGGACTGTCCCTCGACACGGACGCGACCGTCGACCGGGCCGCCCGCACGGGCCACGACCCCGTCACCGTCATCGGCAGGCTCTTCAGCTCCGGCAGCCGCGACGTGGAGCCCGTGGTCCGCTTCGACGAGCCGACCGCCCGGGCCGCCCTCGCCGGCCTCGACGAGCGCACCCGCCAGGAGGTCCGCGAGGGTGCGATCGCCTTCGAGAAGGGCGCGGCCAAGGCCGTCGACCCGCGGCCCGGCACCGACCTGAACGAGGACCGGGCCCTGGACACCGTCCGCGGGGCCTACCTGGCCGACGCCACCGCCACCGCCCCCGTCGAACTGCCGGCCCTGCGCGCCCAGCCGCGCGTCGGGGCCGGGGAGACCGACCGGGCCCTGCGCCAGTTCGCGCGGCCCGCGATGTCGGGGCCGGTGACGGTCGCCGTCGCCGGGCAGCGCATACCCATCAGCCCCGCCGTCCTCGGCGAGCACCTGAAGATGAACCCCGACGCCCAGGGGCGCCTCGTACCGGCCCTCGACTCCAAGGGCCTGCTGGCCGATCCCGCCGTGGCCCGTCCCGTCCAGCAGGCCGAGCAGGCCCCGCGGGACGCCGTCCTCGGCGTCGACGCGGCCGGCCGGGTGGCCGTGGCCACCGACAGCCGCACCGGGCGGCAGGTCACCCAGGCCGCCCTCGGCCAGGCGGTCATGCCCCTGCTGACCCGCACCGGCGCCGCCCGCAGCGGCGAGGTCGCCACCCAGGCGGTGGAGCCGGAGCTCACCAGCGCCGAAGCGCAGCGGCTCGGGATCAAGGAGAAGATCTCCTCCTTCACCGTGAACTTCCCCTCCGCCCCCTACCGCACCACCAACATCGGCCGTGCCGTGGAACTGATCAACGGCTCCGTCGTGCTGCCCGGCAAGGAGTGGAGCTTCAACCGGACCGTCGGCGAGCGCACGAAGGAGAACGGCTTCGTCGACGGGATCATGATCAACGACGGCCAGTACGTGAAGTCGCCCGGCGGGGGCGTCTCGGCCGTCGCCACCACCATGTACAACGCCGCGTTCTTCGCGGGCGTCCGGCTCGTCGAGCACGGTGCCCACTCGTTCTACATCGAGCGCTACCCGGAGGGCCGCGAGGCCACCGTGGCCTGGGGAAGCCTGGACCTGCGCTGGGTCAACGACTCCGGACACGCCCTCTACGTCCAGGCCCAGTCCACGGACACCTCGCTGACCATCACCCTCCTCGGCACGAAGAAGTACGACGAGGTGCGCGCCACCAAGGGTCCCCGCACCCAGATCACGCCCCCCGGCAAGCGCACGGGCAGCGGACCCGCCTGCGAGGTCCAGACCCCGCTGGAGGGATTCGACGTCTCCGTGGGCCGGGTCTTCGTCCAGGGCGGCCAAGAGGTCAAGCGCCAGGACTTCAAGACCCACTACACCCCGCGCGACGAGGTCACCTGCACCCCGCAGGGCACGCCCACCCCGCAGGCCACCCCCACCCCGGCGGCTCCGGCCGCGGCGGCCGCCGCCTCCGGCGTCACTCCCGCACCGCTGTCCTGACGGCCGCCGCCCGGCCCGGCTCCCGGGCCGGGCGGCCCGGCCCCCGGGGCCACGGCGCGTGACCGGCCGGACCCATTTCGCGCTTGCCGGGGGCCAGGGACAACGGGAAGTGCTACAACTGGGTGCGTGACCCTTCCTCGCCGCCAGCCGTGCCGGGCACGTCGGTGCGGTCACCCCTAGGCAAGCGCTTCAGGACCGTCGCCGGACAGGTATTCGTCCTTCAGGTGGCGATCGTGGTGTTGCTCGCGGCCGGAGCCCTCCTGGCCCTGCTGCTCCAGTCGAAGCACGACATCGACCGGGAGGCGCGCAACCGGTCGGTCGCCGTCGCCGAGACGTTCGCCCACTCCCTGGGTCTGCCGGCCGCCCTGAAGAGCTCCGATCCGTCCGCCGTCCTGCAACCCCTCGCCGAGGCCACCCGCAAGGACGCCGGCGTGGACTTCATCGTGGTCATGGACACCCACGGCATCCGGTACACGCACCCCAAACCGGACCGCATCGGCAAACGCTTCGTCGGCACCATCGGGCCCTCGCTCGCCGGACACACCTACACCGAGAGCGTCAACGGCCCCCTCGGCCGGGAGATCCAGGCGGTGGTGCCGGTCAAGGCGCCCGACGGCACGGTCACCGGCCTGGTCTCGGCCGGCCTGACCGTGAAGAACGTGACCGGCGTCGTCGACCGCCAGCTCCCCGTCATCCTGCTGGCCATCGCCACCGGCATCGCCCTGGCCACCGCCGGAACCGCGCTGATCAGCAGGCGTCTGCGCCGCCAGACCCACGGTCTGGGCACGCAGGAGATGACCCGCATGTACGAGCACCACGACGCGGTGCTCCACGCCGTCCGCGAGGGCGTGCTGATCACCGACGGCGATGGGCGCCTCCTGCTGGCCAACGACGAGGCCCGACGGCTGCTCGGCCTCCCCGAGGACGCCGAGGGCCGCTCCGTCGGGGACGTGCCCGGCCTGGACCGCAGAATGGCCGACCTGCTGCTCTCCGGCCGGGTGGCCACCGACGAGGTGCTGGAGACCGGCGACCGGCTGCTCGTCGTCAACCAGCGCCCCACCCACCCCCGCGGCCGCCGCGAAGGCAGCGCCGTCACCATCCGCGACTCCACCGAGATGCAGGTGCTGACCACCCGCGCCGACACCGCCCGGCGCCGCCTCAAGCTGCTGTACGACGCCGGGGTCGACATCGGCACCAGCCTCGACGTGGTCCGTACGGCCGAGGAACTCGCCCGGGTCGCCGTCCCCCGCTTCGCCGACTTCGTCACCGTCGACCTCGCCGACCAGGTCCTCGACGGGGACGAGCCCGCTCCCGGCGCCGACATGCGGCGCACCGCCGTCAGCGGCATCCGCTCCGACCACCCCCTCTACCCCCAAGGCCGGCTGATCGACTTCCTGCCGTCCACCCCCCAGGCCCGCGGCTTCGCCGCCGGCGAGGCGGAACTGGTCACCGACCTGAGCGCGGCCCCCGGCTGGGAGGCCCAGGACCCGCCGCGCGCCCGCGCCATCGTCGACTACGGCATCCACTCGCTGATCGCCGCCCCGCTCAACGCCCGCGGCGTCGTGCTGGGCGTGGTCAACTTCTGGCGCTCGGAGAAGCCGGAACCCTTCGACGCGGACGACCTCTCGCTGGCCGAGGAACTCGTCGCCCGCGCGGCCGTCAGCATGGACAACGCCCGCCGCTACACCCGCGAGCACGCCCTCGCCGTCACCCTCCAGACCAGCCTGCTGCCGCGCGCCCTGCCCGAACAGAGCGCCGTCGACGTGGCGCACTTCTACCTGCCCGCCCAGTCCGGCGTCGGCGGGGACTGGTTCGACGTCATCCCGCTCCCCGGCAGCCGCGTCGCGCTCGTCGTCGGCGACGTCGTCGGCCACGGCCTGCACGCCGCCGCCACCATGGGCCGGCTGCGCACGGCCGTGCACAACTTCTCCTCCCTCGACCTGCCGCCCGACGAGATCCTGGCCCGCCTGGACGACCTCGTCCAGCGCATCGACCACGAAGCCGACGACACCGGCGGCGGCGTCCTCGGCGCGACCTGCCTCTACGCCGTGTACGACCCGGTCTCCCGGTCCTGCACGGCGGCGCGGGCCGGGCACCTGCCGCCCCTCGTGGTCGCCCCCGACGGCACGACCGAGTTCCTGGAGCTGCCGGCCGGGCCGCCCCTGGGCCTGGGCGGCATGCCCTTCGAAACCGCCGAGCTCCTGCTGGCCGAGGGCAGCCAGCTCGTCCTGTACACCGACGGACTGGTCGAGGAGCGCGGCCGCGACATCGGCGAGGGGCTGGAACTGCTGCGCTCCGCGCTGAGCCACCCCGACCGGGACCCGCAGGAGAGCTGCCGGGCCGTGCTCGAACGGCTGCTGCCCGCCCGGCCCTCCGACGACGTGGCCCTGCTCATCGCCCGCACCCGCACCCTCGGCCCCGACCGGGTCGCGGAATGGGAGGTGCCATACGAGCCCAGCGAGGTGGCCACCGTACGCAACGCCGCCGCGCGCAAGATCGACGCCTGGGGCCTGGGGGAGCTGGGCTTCGCCACCGAGCTGATCCTCAGCGAACTGATCACCAACGCCCTGCGGCACGGCGGCGCCCCGGTGCGCGTGCGGCTGCTCTACGACCACACGCTGACCTGCGAGGTGTGGGACGGCAGCAGCACCGCCCCGCACCTGCGCTACGCCGCCACCACCGACGAGGGCGGCCGGGGACTGTTCCTGGTGGCGCAGCTCAGCGAGCACTGGGGCACCCGGTACACCCCCTCGGGCAAGGTCATCTGGGCCGAGCAGCACCTCCCCGGCACTCCCGGCAGCGCGGCCCCCCCGGCCGTCGCCGACACCGAGGAAGCCGCCCTCGCGGCCTTCCTGGACGTCGAACCCCTGTGACCCCGGCCGGACCGCGAGGATTTTCCGGGTCCGCCGACAGCTAAGGAGGCGATCGCAGGGTAGACGCCGGTTGCGACACTCCGGCGGATCCACCGTTCCGCCGCGTTCCTAACGGGAAAGCGAGGGACACCATGATCGTCGTCGGCCTCATTCTCCTGATCATCGGCTTCCTGACCGGAATCTCCATCCTGTGGACGATCGGAATCGTCCTGCTCGTGGTGGGGGCGGTGCTCTGGATCCTGGGTTCGGTCGGTCACGCCGTCGGCGGCCGGCGCCACTATTGGTGATCGGTTCGCGTCTCGTTCGGTGTGTGGCCCCGTCCGTCCTCGTGACGTACGGGGCCACACGGCTGTGAGGGGGCGGGGGTGAGCCGCGTCTCACCGGGCCGCCGGATCTTGTCTATGCAACGAGTTGCATAGAAAGATCTGGGCATGGCGCTCGAACACGCGATCCTCGTCTCCCTGCTGGAGCAGCCGGGCTCCGGATACGAACTGGCCCGGCGGTTCGACCGCTCCATCGGGTACTTCTGGACCGCCACCCACCAGCAGATCTACCGCGTGCTCGGCCGGATGGAGCGCGACGGCCTGCTCGCCGTCCGCGAGGTGGCGCAACAGGGCCGGCCGGACAAGAAGGAATACTCCGTCGCGAGCCCCGGCAGCGCCGCCCTCGCCCGCTGGCTGCACGAACCGATCGACCCCGAAAGCCTGCGCCACGACCTCGCCGTGAAGATCCGCGGCGCGGCCTTCGACGACCCGGCGGCCCTGATCCGCGAGGTCCGGCGCCACCACCAGGTGCACGGCGACCGGCTCGCGCACTACCTCGCCGGCGAGCTGCGCGACTTCACGGGCCCGGACGCGCCCGCGCCCCTCGACGCCGGGCAGGAACTCCAGCACGTCGTGCTGCGCGGCGGCATCGCCTACGAGCGCATGACCCTCGCCTGGCTCGACGACGTCCTCGCCACCCTGCACCGCCTCGGCGACGGATCCGAGCCAGGCTGAGCGCCGCACCTCCCCGGGGCCCGCACCTCCCCGGGCCCCGCCGGCCCCCGGGCCCAGCTCCACTGACCAGCCCCTCCCGGGGCCCGGCCCCCTCGCGGGGCCCGGCCCATCCGACCAGCCCCTCCCCGACCGCACCCCGGAAGGCGACCTCCATGGCCGACGGCCTGCTCTTCAACCCGCGCACCTACGACCCCGCGCACTTCGACCCCGAGACCCGCAGGCTGCTGCGCGCCACCGTCGACTGGTTCGAGGCGCGCGGCAAGCGCCGGCTGATCGAGGACTACCGCACGCGCGCCTGGCTCGGGGACTTCCTCGCCTTCGCCGCCAAGGAGAACCTGTTCGCGACGTTCCTCACCCCGGCCTCCGCCGGCACCCGCGAGGACCAGCGCTGGGACACCGCCAGGATCGCCGCCCTGAACGAGGTCTTCGGGTTCTACGGACTCGACTACTGGTACGCCTGGCAGGTCACCATCCTCGGCCTCGGCCCCGTCTGGCAGAGCGGCAACGCCGACGCCCGCGCCCGCGCCGCGCAGCTCCTCGACCAGGGCGAGGTCTTCGCCTTCGGCCTGTCCGAGAAGACCCACGGCGCCGACATCTACTCCACCGACATGCTGCTGGAGCCGTACACCGACGCCGATGGCGCCGAGGGGTTCCGCGCGAGCGGATCCAAGTACTACATCGGCAACGGCAACGCCGCCGGACTCGTCTCCGTCTTCGGCCGCCGCACCGACGTCGAGGGCCCCGACGGCTACGTCTTCTTCGCCGCCGACAGCCGCCACCCGGCCTACCACCTGGTCAAGAACGTCGTGGACTCCTCCAAGTTCGTCAGCGAGTTCCGCCTGGAGGACTACCCGGTCTCCGCCGCCGACGTCCTGCACACCGGCCGCGCCGCCTTCGACGCCGCCCTGAACACCGTCAACGTGGGCAAGTTCAACCTCTGCACCGCCTCCATCGGCATCTGCGAACACGCGATGTACGAGGCCGTCACCCACGCCCACGGCCGCATCCTCTACGGCCGCCCGGTCACCGCGTTCCCGCACGTGCGCCGCGAGCTGGCCGACGCCTACGTGCGCCTCGTCGGCATGAAGCTCTTCAGCGACCGGGCCGTCGACTACTTCCGCTCCGCCGGTCCCGACGACCGCCGCTACCTCCTCTTCAACCCGATGACGAAGATGAAGGTGACCACGGAGGGCGAGAAGGTCATCGACCTCATGTGGGACGTCATCGCCGCCAAGGGCTTCGAGAAGGACAACTACTTCGCCCAGGCGGCCGTCGAGATCCGCGGCCTGCCCAAGCTGGAGGGCACGGTCCACGTCAACCTCGCGCTCATCCTCAAGTTCATGCGGAACCACCTGCTCGACCCCGTCGACTACGCCCCCGTGCCGACCCGCCACGACGCGGCCGACGACGACTTCCTCTTCCGGCAGGGCCCGGCCCGCGGTCTCGGCTCCGTACGCTTCCACGACTGGCGTCCCGCCTACGACGCCTACGAGGCCGTCCCGAACGTCGCCCGCTTCCGCGAGCAGGCCGACGCCCTGTGCGCGTTCGTGACCACCGCCGCCCCCGACGAGGAGCAGAGCCGCGACCTCGACCTGCTGCTCGCCGTCGGCCAGCTGTTCGCGCTCGTCGTCCACGGCCAGCTGATCCTGGAGCAGGCCCGGCTGACCGGCCTCGACGAGGACGTGCTCGACGAACTGTTCGCCGTCCTCGTGCGCGACTTCTCCGCGCACGCCGTCGAACTGCACGGAAAGGACAGCGCCACCGAGGCCCAGCAGGCCTGGGCGCTCGGCGCCGTCCGGCGGCCCGTCGTCGACGAGGCCCGCTCGGCCCGCGTCTGGGACCGCGTCGAGGCACTGGCCGGCGCGTACGAGATGGCGCCGTAGCCCGCTCGCCCGCCCGCCACGGCGGCCCGCCCGGCCCCGCCCCGCCCCGCCCGGCCCCGCCCCGCCCCGCGCCGGGCGGGGCCGTCCGGCCGCCCCGGCGGTGGGGCGGGGGTGTCGGCGGGTGCCGCTAGGCTTCTCGGATGGCCCTTCCGGACGCTTCCCCCGACACCCGCGACGACACCTCCGACGCCCTGCGGGTACTGCACCGCGTCTTCGGCTACAGCTCCTTCCGCGGTGCGCAGCAGGAGATCATCGAGCAGGTGGTCGAGGGCGGGGACGCCCTCGTCCTGATGCCGACCGGCGGTGGCAAGTCGCTCTGCTACCAGATCCCGGCGCTGGTCAGAGAGGGCACGGGCGTGGTGATCTCGCCGCTCATCGCCCTGATGCAGGACCAGGTGAACGCGCTGACCGCGCTCGGCGTCCGGGCCGGGTTCCTCAACTCGACGCAGGACCCGCAGGAGCGCCAGGCCGTCGAGCGGGCCTTCCTCGCCGACGAGCTGGACCTGCTCTACCTGGCTCCCGAGCGGCTGCGCGGCGAGGGCACGCAGCGGCTGCTGGACCGGGGCCGGGTGTCGCTGTTCGCGATCGACGAGGCGCACTGCGTGGCCCAGTGGGGCCACGACTTCCGGCCCGACTACCTCGCGCTGTCCATGCTGCACGAGCGCTGGCCCAAGGTGCCGCGGATCGCGCTGACCGCCACCGCCACCGAGGCCACCCACGCGGAGATCGTGGCGCGGCTCGGCCTGGAGGAGGCCCGGCACTTCGTCGCCAGCTTCGACCGGCCGAACATCCAGTACCGCATCGCCCCGAAGAACAACCCCCTCAAGCAGCTCCTGGAGCTGATCCGCACCGAGCACGAGGGGGACGCCGGCGTCGTCTACTGCCTGTCCCGGGCCTCGGTGGAGAAGACCGCCGCGTTCCTGGCCGAGCAGGGCATCGACGCGGTGGCGTACCACGCCGGGATGGACGCCCGTACGCGCGCGGCGAACCAGGCGCGCTTCCTGCGGGAGGACGGGGTCGTGGTGGTCGCCACGATCGCCTTCGGCATGGGCATCGACAAGCCCGACGTCCGCTTCGTGGCCCACCTGGACCTGCCGAAGTCGGTCGAGGGCTACTACCAGGAGACCGGCCGCGCCGGCCGTGACGGGGAGCCCGCCACGGCGTGGCTGGCGTACGGGCTCCAGGACGTGGTCCAGCAGCGCAAGCTCATCGAGGGCTCCGAGGGGGACGAGGCGCACCGCCGGTCGCTGAGCGCGCACCTGGACGCCATGCTCGCGCTGTGCGAGACCGTCGACTGCCGCCGCACCCGGCTGCTGGAGTACTTCGGCCAGTCCGGCGAACCGTGCGGCAACTGCGACACCTGCCTGACCCCGGCCGAGTCCTGGGACGGGACGGTCGCCGCGCAGAAGCTGCTGTCCACGGTGTGGCGGCTGGCCAAGGAACGGCGCCAGAAGTTCGGCGCCGGTCAGATCATCGACATCCTCCAGGGGAAGAAGACCGCCAAGGTCATCCAGTTCGACCACGACGGGCTCTCGGTGTTCGGCGTCGGCGCGGACCTGGGCACGGCGGAGTGGCGCGGGGTCGTGCGCCAGCTGCTGGCGCAGCGGCTGCTGGCCGTCGAGGGCGACTACGGCACGCTCGTCCTCACCGACGACAGCGGTGAGGTGCTGGGCGGGCGCCGCAGCGTCATGCTCCGCAAGGAGAAGGCGCCCGCCGCCCCGGCGCGCAAGGAGTCCGGATCCCGTTCCGGGAAGGCCGCCCGGGTCCCGGTCGACCTGCCGGCCGAGGCCGAGCCGGTCTTCCTGGCCCTGCGCGCCTGGCGGGCCGCGACGGCCCGGGAGCAGGGCGTCCCCGCGTACGTCGTCTTCCATGACGCCACGCTGCGGGAGATCGCGACCCGGCTGCCCGCGTCGGTGGAGGAGCTGGCCACCATCGGCGGGGTGGGCGAGGCCAAGCTCACCAAGTACGGGCAGGGCGTCCTCGACGCCCTGGCAGAGTGTGCCGGTGCGCCGGTCGAGGTCGCCGTCGCCCCCGCGGCCGTCGCGTCGGCGGTCACCGCGGCGGCCCCCGCCGCGCCGCCCGCCCCGCCGGGCCCGGGCCGCGCAGCGGCGGATGCCGACGAGCCGCCCTTCGACTTCGACGAGACGGAGCCGCCGTGGGACGACTGGGAGTAGGGCACTAGAAGTTACCCGAGGGTAGCCAGCTGCGTGCGGGCCCGGTAGCGTCGGCGGTCGAGAAGGAGGCGCCGCCATGCCCCGCACGTTCACGGTGTCCGACAGCATCGTCATCCACGCCCGCCCCGCCGACGTCTACCGGCACGTCCGCGATCCCGCCCGGATGGGGGAGTGGAGCCCGGAGAACCTCGGCGCCACCGTCCACGGCGGCGCCGGGGAGACCCGGGTCGGGACGGTGTTCGACGGGCGCAACAAGCGCGGAGCCTTCCGCTGGACCACCCGGTGCACGGTGACGGCGATCGAGGAGGACCGGCTCTTCCGCTTCCGGGTGCACGCCATCGGGATCCGGCGGCCCCGGGTGCCCGGACCCATCGCCACCTGGGAGTACCGCTTCGAGCCGGTGCCGGAGGGCACCCGGGTGACCGAGACCTGGACCGACGACCGCCGCTCCTGGCCGGACTTCGCGGCCCACGCCTTCGACCGGATCGCGACCCGGGGCCACACCTTCGCCGACTTCCAGCGCGGGAACATCCGCACCACCCTGCGCAACCTCAAGAAGGCCCTGGAGCCGGCGCCGGACGCCGTCTGAGTCCGCCGCGTCAGGCGGCGGGCTTGCCGGGCTGGTCGTGGGTCGAGCAGTGGATGCCGCCGCCGCCCGAGGCGATCGTGTCGATGGAGACCGGTACGACCTCCCGCTTGGGGAAGTGCTCCCGCAGGATGCCGCGGGCCCGGTCGTCGGCCTTGGCGTCGCCGAACCGGGGCATGAAGACGGCGTCGTTGGCGACATAGAAGTTCGCGTACGTCGACACGAAGTCGTCGCCCCGGCCCGTGATCCGGTCCAGGTCGGGCTGCGGCAGGTCGATGACCTCGAAGCGCCGGCCGCGGGCGTCCGTCGCCTTAGACAGGACGGACTTGGCCTGGTCGGCGGAGCGGGACCAGGAGTCGGCCGGGGTGTTGGGGTGCGCCCGGTCCAGCAGGACCACGCCGGGCGCGGTGAAGCGCACCAGGCTGTCGACGTGGGCGTCGGTGATGTCCTTGCCCCGGACGCCGGCCAGCCAGATCACCTTCTCCACGCCCAGGGTCTTCTCCAGGTCCGCCTCGATCGTGTCCCGGTTCTTGCCCCGGTTGCGGTTGTCGTTGACGATCGAGCTCTCGGTGATGAGCAGGGTGCCCTCGCCGTCGGTCTCGAAGGAGCCCCCTTCGGCGACGAGCGGTGCCTGGACGCGGGGGATCCCGTACTTCTGGAGCAGGTTGCGGCCGACCGCCCCGTCGTTCGCGTGTTCCTGCTTGTTGCCCCAGCCGTTGAAGTTGAAGTCGACGCCGACGACCTTGCCGCCCTCCTCGACGAAGACGGGGACGGTGTCGCGCGCCCAGAGGTCGTCTACGGCCAGCGGGATGACCTCCACCTGGGAGCCGCAGGCCCGCTGGGCCGCGTCCACCTGGTCGGGCCGGGCCATCATGACGACGGCCTCGTACTGCCCGACGGCCCGGGCGATCCGCGCGATGTCCTCGCGCACGTAGCGCAGGTCCTCGCGCCAGACCGAGCTCAGCGCGGGCCAGGCCATGAAGGTACGGGTGTGGCTCTCCCATTCGGCACCGAGGCGGCGCTCGCCGTCGGCCGCGGCCGACCGGGAGGATCCGGCGGGGGCGGTGCCGGTCTCGGTGCCGGACGAGGAGGGGCCGCAGGCGACGGTGCCCGCGACGGCGGCGCCGATTCCGGCGAGGGTGCGCAGCACGGTCCGGCGAGTGGGGGGAAGGAAGGACACGGGGAACTCCGATCGTGGGCCGGCGGAACGGGTGCATCCCGCCAGGGCGGGCGCGAGGTGCCTCATAGGCCGGCTCACCGGGGCCCTAGGGACAAGAGTGCGCGCTCCGCGCCGCGAACGGCCGCTCGGCACAGTGAGTGCCGCGGCCACGTGTCGCCACTGTGGCACTGACTGGAAATTCAGTCAAACCCTCGCCGAGGTGGAACCGAGGCGGCCGATTTCCACTCCGATCGCCTCGCGTATCAGTCCTCGGGCGTGTCCCACGGGGAGCAGGCCGCTCAGCCAGCGGACGCTCAGCCCTTCCAGCAGGGCGGTCAGCCGCTCCGCGGCGGCCGCCACCGCGCCCGGCCGTGCGGCCGGGCACGCGGCGGCCAGCAGGTCCGCGACCTCCGCCGCCCAGGCCGCGCCCGCCGCGGCGAGCTCGTCGCGCAGCTCCGGGTCGAAGACCGAGTGGGCCCTCAGCTCCCCCCAGGCCGTGCTGTTCTCCCGCACCTCGGGCAGGTCCTGGAACTCCAGCAGCAGGGTCCGCTCCAGCAGCTCCCGGGGATCGGCGGGGCCGGGCCCGGCGGCCCCGTCCTCCCCGGTCCCGGTGTAGCGGCCGGCCCGGTCGCCGATGAACGCCAGGGCCTGCCGCAGGATGCCGGGCCGGTCCTTGAAGTGGTAGTAGATCAGCGCCGTGGACACGCCGGCCTCGGCCGCCAGGTCCGCCACCCGCAGCCCCCGGACGCCCCGACGTGCGATGACCCGCGCGGCGCCCGCGAGGATCGCCCTCCTGCGGTCGGTCACTGTGTGATCCCTCCTGGGTGATCCCTCCTGGCCGTGTGCGTCTCGCATTGTCACACATTGACTGAAACTTTAGTTAGCGGCACGATGCGCCAGGACAATGCCGCATCGTTGAAAGAGCCACCGCATGTCCGAACAGCTCCCCGGCGTCCGATCCACCGCCACGGCCCTGTCCGCCGAGGATCCCTACGAGATCGGTGGCTACCGCCTGCACGCCCGGCTCGGCGCGGGCGGCATGGGGGTGGTCTACCTGGCCTACACCCCCGGGGGCCGCCCCGTCGCGCTGAAGGCCGTCCGCAGCGAGTTCGCCGCGGACCCCGAGTTCCGCGAGCGGTTCGCCCGGGAAGTGGCCAGCGCCCGCAGGATCCACGGCCTGTTCACGGCCCAGGTGATCGACTCGGGGGTCGAGGACCGCACGCCCTGGCTCGCTACGGCCTACGTGCCCGGCCCCTCGCTGCACGAGGTGGTCCGGCGCCACGGACCGCTGCCCGTCCGCACGGTCCTGCTGCTCGTCGCGGGCATAGCCGAGGCGCTCCAGGCCATCCACCGCGCGGGCGTCGTCCACCGCGACCTCAAGCCGGCCAACGTACTGGTCGCCGGGGACGGCCCCCGGGTGATCGATTTCGGCATCGCGCGCGCGGCGGACGCCGCCGCCCTCACCGGCACGGGACTGCGGATCGGCACCGCGGCCTTCATGGCGCCCGAGCAGGCGCTGGGCCTCCGGGCGACACCGGCCACCGATGTCTTCGCCCTCGGGACGCTGGCCGGATACGTGGCGAGCGGGGTCCCGCCGTTCGGGCACGGGCCGGAGTCCGGCGCGTTGTACCGGGTCGTGCACGAGCACCCCGACCTCGGCCATGTACCGCCTGACCTGCGTGAACTGGTCTCGTGGTGTCTGGCCAAGCAGCCCGGGGACCGTCCCACGACCACCCAGCTCATCGAGGCCGTGCACGCGCACCCGGTGGTGGGCCCGCGGCCGGAGTTCACGGACGGCTGGCTGCCCGCCCCGGTCCGCGACGAACTCGGGGGCCGGGGGGAGTCGGTGCGACCGGCCCCGCCGCACCTCCAGCCGACCAGGACGGCGACGGCGACGACGACCGCGCCATCACCGGGCCCGGACGCACCCGTACCCGCGTCCGTACCCGTACCGGGCGCCATACCCGGCTCCCTGCCCGGCTCCGTACCCGGACCCGTCTCCGCGACCGGTCGCCGGGCGGCGCGGCGCGGACGGCGGCGCCTGCCCGCGGTGGTGCTGGCGGTCGCCGTCACGCTGCTGGCCTGCGGCGGGGCCGTGTACTACCTGGACGGCCCCGAGGACGACGGGGGAGCGGCCGCCGACCCGGCCACCGCCGCCCCGCGGCCGACCCCGTCCACCAACCCCGGCTACCTGCCCGGTTATGCGAAGACCGAGCTCACCGCCCCCGACGCCGGTTACGAGTTCGACCTCAAGGCTGGCAAGGTCGTCTCCACGGAGACGGCCTCCTGGTACCTCGCGCGCGACGGCCAGGCCCTCCTGCCCTCCGAGGAATCGGACGCCTTCGTGTCCGACGGCGCCGCCCTGACGCCGGCCGACTGCGTGCGCGGCATCGAGACGCGCCCGGCGGCCGCCCTGCCCTTCGCCGCACTGGCGAAGGGGCGGCCGTTCTGCGTGCGCAGCCCCGACCGCAACGAGGTCGCGCTCGTCAGGCTGGTCGGGGTCACGGCCGACGGCGCCGTCACGATCGTCGTGGACCAGTACCGCCGCGCCTGACACCGGCCTTCCCGGGCCGCGCGGACCCCCGCGCGCGCCCGCACTCCCCGTGACGGGCCGCGTACACCCGCTCCGGTGGGCCCCGGTAAAGTGCGGGCCATGGCGTCTCGCAGCACTCAGATCCTCGAAGCGGCCGCCCGGGTGATCGCCCGGCGCGGGGTCCGCGGGCTGCGCGTGGAGGAACTCGCGGCCGAGGCCGGCGTTTCCACGGCCCTGATCTACTACCACTTCAAGGACCGCACGGGGGTGCTGCGCCAGACCCTTGAGTTCATCAATGACCGTGCGGAGAGCTACACCACCGACCGCGATCCGGACGCCCCGCCGCTCACCCCTCGGGAGGAGCTGGAGGAAACGTTGCTCCTGGAGCTCCAGGACACCGCGGAGGTACGGGAGAACAGCTCGGCCTGGGGTGAACTGCGGGCGAGCGCCGTCTTCGACGAGGTGCTGCGCGAGGACCTCGCCAGGGCCACCCTGGTCTGGGTCCAGGAGGTCGCCGCGCTGCTGGGCCAGGTGCAGCCGATGGCGCCCGCCTCCTCGCTCGCCGCCTCCGCCGAGCGGCTCACCGCCCTGCTGGAGGGGCTCAGCGTGCGCTGGCTCAGTGGCGGCACGCAGATCGGGCACGCGCGCGAGCTCATGCGCGGTGCCATCGACGCCGAACTGGCCGGGCTGCGACAGATCTGACCCGGCCGACGACGCCCTTCGCGGGCGGTCCGCCGGACGCGCGCTCCCCTTCGCCCTGCCGCCGGTTTCCCCGGCCTTTCCCGGCCCCTCATGGCCGGGACCTTTCGCTGTCCGAGCTATTGACTGAATTTTCAGTCAATGCCAGAGTGAGGCCGAGCCGCCGGTGGCCCCGCAACGCGCCGCCGTCGGGCCTCCCGGCCGGCCGGTGTCTTCCTCGCCCGGCCCCCGTTCTTCCCTGCGCCCGGCCTCGCCCGGTGGCCCCCCGCACCTGCCTTCCGGAAGAAGGAATGATCATGAAAGACACCGGGTGGGCGTCATGCCCCTGACCCCCACCGAACGTGATCGGCTGCTGTTGTTCACCGCCGCCGAACTGGCCCGGGCCCGCCGTGCGCGGGGTCTGCGGCTCAACGTCCCGGAAGCCACCGCCCTGATCGCCGACACGGTGTGCGAGGCGGCGCGCGACGGACTCCGCCTCGCCGAAGCCCTCGAACGCGGCCGCGGGGTTCTCGGTCCGGAGGACGTACTGCCGGGCGTCGTCGACATCGTGACCGAGGTGATGGTCGAGGCGGTGTTCGAGGACGGCAGCCGGCTCGCCGCGATCAGCGACCCCTTCGGAGCGCACCCCCGCGACGACGGGGCGCCCGGCGCCGTCCTGCCCGGCCCGGGCGCCGTCGCGGCCGCCGCGCCGGTGCTGACCCTCGCGGTGCGCAACACCGCGACCGTCCCGGTCAGCGTGACCTCGCACTTCCACTTCTTCGAGGCCAACCCGCGCCTCGACTTCGACCGGGCAGCCGCCTACGGGATGCGCCTCGCCGTCCCCGCCGGATCGTCCACCCGCTTCGACTCGGGGGACACCGTCGAGGTGGGCCTGGTCCCGATCGGCGGCGACCGGATCGCGATCGGCTTCGCGGGGCTGGTCGACGGCCCCCTCGACGCCCCCGGCGCCAAGGCGGAGGCCCTCCGCAGGGCCGCGGCCTGTGGCTATCTCGGCACGGGCAGCTCGCACGGGACCCCGCACGGCGCCCGGAAAACCGCGCAGGACGGCGCCCTGGGCGGCGCCCCGGAAGGAGCCCCGGCATGAGCAGACCGACCCGGCACGCCGACCACTGCGCTCCCGGCAGCCGGCACATCGACCCGCACGAGTACGCGGCCGTGCACGGCCCGCGCGCCGGTGACCGGGTCCGCCTGGGCGATTCGGGACTCGTCGTCCGCGTGGAGTACGACGCGCAGAAGCCGGGCGACGAGTTCCTGGCGGGCTTCGGGAAGACGGCCCGGGACGGCCTGCACCTGAAGGCGGCGGCGGTCCGCGAGACCTGTGACGTCGTGATCAGCAACGTCCTGGTGATCGACGCGGTCCTCGGCATCCGCAAGGTGTCGATCGGCATCCGCGAGGGCCGCATCCACGCGATCGGCCGGGCGGGCAACCCCGACACCCTCGACGGCGTGGACGTCGTCGTCGGCACCGGCACGACCATGATCTCCGGCGAGGGTCTGATCGCCACCGCCGGGGCCGTGGACACCCATGTGCACCTGCTCTCCCCCCGGATCATGGAGGCCTCGCTCGCGAGCGGCGTGACCACGATCATCGGCCAGGAGATCGGGCCGGCCTGGGGTGTGGGCGTCAACTCGCCCTGGGCCCTCAAGCACGGGTTCAACGCCTTCGACGCCTGGCCCGTCAACATCGGCTTCCTGGCCCGCGGCTCCTCCTCCGACGCGGCGCCGCTGGTGGAGGCGCTGGCCGAGGGCGGCGCCTGCGGCTTCAAGGTCCACGAGGACATGGGCGCCCACACCCGCGCCCTGGACACCGCGCTGCGGGTGGCCGAGGAGCACGACGTACAGGTCGCCCTGCACAGCGACGGCCTCAACGAATGCCTCTCCGTGGAGGACACCCTGCGCGTCCTGGACGGGCGGACCATCCACGCCTTCCACATCGAGGGCTGCGGCGGCGGTCACGTCCCGAACGTGCTGAAGATGGCGGGCGTGCCGAACGTCATCGGCTCCTCCACCAACCCCACCCTGCCCTTCGGCCGGGACGCGGTCGCCGAGCACTACGGCATGATCGTCTCCGTCCACGCGCTGAAACCGGACCTCCCCGGCGACGCCGCCATGGCCCGCGACCGGATCCGCGCGGGCACCATGGGCGCCGAGGACGTACTGCACGACCTCGGGGCCATCGGCATCACCTCCTCCGACGCGCAGGGCATGGGCCGCGCGGGCGAGACCATCCGCCGGACCTTCGCCATGGCCGCCAAGATGAAGGGCGAGCTGGGCCCCCTGGAGGGTGACGGCGAGGGCGACGACAACGCCCGCGTCCTGCGCTACATGGCCAAGCTGACGATCAACCCGGCCATCGCCCACGGCCTGGCCCACGAGATCGGCTCCATCGAGGTCGGCAAACTCGCCGACATCGTGCTCTGGCGCCCCCAGTTCTTCGGCGCCAAGCCGCAGCTGGTCCTCAAGTCCGGCTTCCCGGCCTACGGAGTCACCGGCGACCCCAACGCCGCCACCGACTGCTGCGAACCGCTCGTCCTCGGGCCCCTCTTCGGCGCCCACGGGGCCGCCCCGGCCGATCTCTCGGTGGCGTTCGTCAGCCGCGCCGCGGCCGAGTCGGGCTCCTTCGGCGCACCGTACGACGCCCTGGGCACCCGGCGTCGCCGGGTCGCCGTACGCGGAACCCGGGGCATCGGCCCGGGCGACATGGTCGGGAACGCGCGCCTGGGCGACGTCCACGTCGACCCCCGGTCCGGTCTCGTCACGCTCGACGGCGAGCCCCTGCGCTCGGAGCCTGCGCAGCAGGTCTCGCTGAACCGCCTCTATTTCCTCTGATTCCCCTGGGATCGCTCCCACCCCTCCGCTTTCACCCAGGCCTCAGCTCTTGACTGAATTTTCAGTCGGGTGGAAGACTCTGCCAACGAAAGAATCGAGACACCTCATGGCTGAATACCGAATGCCCGCCGAGTGGTCCGAGCACGAGGGCTGTCTGATGGCCTGGCCCACCCGCGAGGACCTGTGGGGGAGCGTCCTGGCCGACGTGAAGGAGGAGTACGCCGCCGTCGCCCGCGCCGTCGCCGCCTTCGAGCCCGTCACGATGGTCGCTCCGCCCGGACACGGCGAGGACGCCCGCTCCCACTGCGGCGCCGACGTCACCGTGATCGAGCTGCCGCTCGACGACTCCTGGTTCCGCGACTCCGCCCCGCTGTTCGTCCTCGACGGGGACGGCAACCGGGCCGGCGTCGACTTCCGGTTCAACGCCTGGGGCCGCAAGCACCACCCCTACGACTCCGACGACCGGGTCAGCGCCCTGCTGCTGGAGCACCTCGGCGCCGACCGCATCGCCTCCGACATGATCCTCGAAGGCGGTGCGATCACCGTCGACGGCGAGGGCACGCTGATCACCACCGAGCAGTGCCTGCTGCACCCCAACCGCAACCCCGGTATGACCCGCGACGGGATCGAGGCCGAACTGAAGGCCCGGCTCGGAGTCACCAAGGTCATCTGGCTGCCGTACGGCGGCCTGCTCGACACGGAGACCGACGGCCACGTCGACGGCGTCTGCGCCTTCGCCGCGCCCGGCACCGTCGTCGTCTCCCTGCCCGCCGACCCCGCCCACCCCGACCACGCCCGGATGCGTGCCAACCGCGCCGTCCTGGAGGCCTCCACCGACGCCCGAGGCCGCCGGCTGGCGATCGTCGACGTGCCGCAGACGGCGTTCGCGGCCCTCGGCGACGGCGAGATCGAGGTGTCGTACCTCAACTACTACCTCGCCAACGGCGGAGTCGTCGTCCCCGTCGCCGGGGTGCCCCAGGACGAGGAAGCCCTCGCCGTCATCGCCGCCGCGCACCCGGGCCGCAAGGTCGTCGGCGTGCGGGCGCTCGCCCTCGCGTTCGGCGGCGGCGGCGTCCACTGCATCACCCAGCAGATCCCCGCCGCCCGCACCGCGGCGCGCGCCGAAGGCTGACCCGGACACCGGCCGTTCCCCGCGGACCGCGCCGCCGGTCCGCCCGCTCCTCCCCCCGCATCCCTCACGGAAAAGAGAGCGCGACGATGACCACCTCCCCACCCCGCGCGAGCAGACGCCCCCACCGGGGGGCCGTCCGCCGCGCCGCGGCCCTCGCCACCGCCGCCCTGACCTCCCTCGCCCTGCTCACGGCCTGCGGCGGTCCGCCCAAGGACAGCGGCGGCCTCACCGACGTCCGGCTCTCCGCCTCCACGCCCCCCGCCCGGGGCGACATCGACTCCTTCAGCTGGGCCCTGTACGCCGAACCGCCCACCCTCGACTACACGGTGGCCTTCGACTACCCGCAGAACACCATCCTGTCCAACGTGTGCGAGAGCCTGATGCGCTGGACCCCGGGCCTGACCACCGAGCCCGGTCTCGCCCAGAAGGCGTCCAACCCCGATCCCACCACCTGGGTCTACGACCTGCGCCCCGGCGTGCGCTTCCACGACGGCAAGGAGATGACCGCGGACGACGTGGTCTTCAGCCTCGGCCGGCAGCGGGACCCCGACAACGCCGCCGCCTGGGCCCAGGTCTTCCAGAACGTCTCCGCCGTCACCAAGAGCGGCCCGCTCCAGGTCACCGTCACGCTCAAGAAGCCCGACTCGCAGTTCCCCCAGTACATGGCCACCGCCGCCGGAGTGGTGGCCTCCAAGGCGGCGGTCGAGGCGGCGGGCAAGGACTACGGCACCACCGGCGGCCTCGCCTGTACCGGCCCCTTCCAGCTCGGCACGTGGAACAAGGGCCAGTCGATCGAACTCGACCGCTTCGACGGCTACTGGGGCACCAAGGCCAAGGCGAAGAAGGCGGTCTTCCGCATCCTCACCGACCCCTCCGGCCGCACCAACGCCATGCTCAGCGGAGAGGTCGACGGCGGCTACCTGATCCCCACCGAGAGCTACGCCCGCCTGCGCGACAGCGGCGCGGGCACCCTGTACTTCGGTGAGGGCCTGAGCACCGTCAACGTCAACGTCACCGATATGAAGGGCCCCCTCGGCGACGTCCGCGTCCGCCGGGCCCTGTCGCTGGCGCTGGACCGCGGCGGATTCGTCAAGGCGGGACTGGGGGGCGCCGGCACCGCCACCAACTCCCTGACCACCCGGGCCGCCTGGGCCGCCGCCCCCGAGCACACCCTGAAGACGGCCTTCGACAGCCTGCCGCCCACCGGCCAGGACATCGAGCGGGCCAAGGCCCTGATCAAGGAGGCCGGGGCCGAGGGCAAGACCCTGACCATGGCCACCAGCTCCATAGGTCAGGACGTCTCCCTCCTCGCCACCGCCGTCCAGGCGGCCGGGACCCGGATCGGCCTGGACGTCAAACTGAAGACCATCGCCCCGAACGCCTTCACCGCGCTGTTCACCGACCCCGGGGCGCGCGAGGGCATCGACATGTTCCCGCTCACCTACTACGACTCGATCACCGACCCCCTCGACCTGCTGTCGAACTTCAAGACCGGCGCGTACATGAACTTCGGCGGGTACAGCGACCCCGAGTACGACCGTCTCGTCGAACAGGCCGCCGCCGTCTACCCCGTCGGGGAACGGCTGGAGATCGAGGCCAAGCTCCAGCACCGGGCCTCCGAGCAGCTGCTGTGGATCCCCGTCGCCGAATGGCCGACCGCGCTGTTCCTGGGCAAGCGGATCACCGGGGCGCCCACCACCATCTCGTACATGTACTACCCGTGGGCCGCCGACGTGGGGGCCGCACAGTGAGCTTCGTCCGCTTCGCCGTACGACGGGTGGCGGAGATGGCCGCCACCCTGTTCGTCGCCTCTTTCGTGGTCTTCGGCGCCCTGTACCTGGCCCCCGGCAGCCCGGCGAGCTTCCTGCTCGCCGGCCGGTCGGCCTCCCCGGAGGCCCTCGCCGCGATCAACGCCCAATACCACCTCGACGACCCCTTCCTCGTACGGTACTTCCGCTGGCTCGGGGACGTGGTGCGGGGCGACTTCGGGCGCTCGATCACCTACCGCACCGACGTATCGAACCTGCTGGCGGACCGGCTGCCCGTGACGCTGCTGCTGATCGCCATGGCCCTCGTCGTGGTCGTCGCCGTCGGTCTGTTCCTGGGCCGGATCGCCGCCGTCCGCGGCGGGGGCACCGACTCCGCGATCCTCGTCACCACCACCTTCGCCGTCGGCACCCCCTCCTTCGTCGCGGCCGTCCTGCTCCAGGGGCTCTTCGCCGTCCAGCTCGGCTGGTTCCCCAGCAGCGGCGCCGGCGACGGACTCGCCGACATGCTCTGGCACCTCGCGCTGCCCGCCGTCGCCCTGGCGCTCTACCTGATCGGCATGCTCGCCCGGGTCACCCGCTCGGCCATGCTCGAAGCCCTCGACAGCGAGCACGTCACCGTCGCCCGCAGCCGGGGCGTCCCCGAACGGCAGGTCATCCGGCGGCACGTCTTCCGCAACTCCCTCGGGACGGTCCTGACCACCGGCGGACTGATCGTCTCCACCCTCCTGGTGTGCACCATCCTCGTGGAGACGGCCTTCAGCATCGGCGGGATCGGCCAGCTCCTCGAACTGTCCACCACCACCAAGGACTTCCCGACCGTCCAGGCCATCTCCCTGATCATCGTCGCCCTCTTCATGGCCGTGAACCTGGTCGTGGACCTGCTGCTGCCCCTGGTGGACCCACGGGTCACCCTCGGCACGAGAGGGGCCGCCGCATGAGCGCCGTCCTCACCCGCCGCCCCGGCCTCGGCCGGATCCGCGCCACGGGTTCCCCGCTGCACCTGCTGTGCCTGGGCCTCGTCGCCGTCGTGGTCCTCGCCGCCCTGCTCGCCCCCTGGCTGGTGCCCCACGACCCCAACGCCGTCGACCTCGGCAACGCCCTCGCCGGACCCTCCGCCGCGCACCCGCTCGGCGCGGACGCCGCGGGCCGCGACACCCTCTCCCGGCTGCTGCTCGGCGCGCGCACCTCCCTGCTCGGCCCGCTGGGCGTCGTCGTCTTCTCCACCGTCGCCGGCATCGCCGTCGGCACGGCCGCCGCCTGGCGCGGCGGCTGGCTCGACTCCGTCCTGTCCCGCAGCACGGAGCTGGTCTTCGCCTTCCCCGGCATGCTGCTCGCCATCCTGATCATCTCCGTCTACGGCGAAGGGCTGCTCGCCCCCGTCCTCGCGCTGGCCGTCGCCTACCTGCCCTACGTCAGCCGGCTCACCCGCTCGCTGGTCCTCGCCGAACGCGCCCGCCCCTACGTGAGCGCCTACCGGGTCCAGGGCCACTCGGCGCTCCAGATCTGCCTGCGCCACATCCTGCCCAACATCGCCCCGGTCGTCCTCGCGCAGTCCACCGTCAACTTCGGGTACGCCCTCATGGACCTCGCCGGCCTGTCCTTCCTCGGACTGGGCGTTCCGGCCCTCACGCCCGACTGGGGCCGCATGGTCTTCGACGGGCAGAGCGCCGTCCAGCACGGCTACCCGCTGTCCGCCGTCCTGCCCTGTGCCTTCATCGTGCTGACCGTGGTCGCCTTCAACGTGGTGGGCGAACGATGGGCCGACCGCATCGCCAGGAGGGACCGATGACCCAGACGAGCCCCACCAGTCCGACCGGCCCCACCAGTCCGACCGGCCCCGTCGGTTCCGGCAGCCCGGAGACAGCCGTGGAATCCCCGCACACGCTCGACATCCAGGGGCTGCGGATCACGCTGCCCGGCACCGCCCGGCCCGTCCTCGACGGAGTCGACCTCACCGTCGCCGCCCGGGAGACCGTCGCCCTCGTCGGCGAGTCCGGCTCCGGCAAGACCCTCACCTCCCGCAGCGCCCTGAACCTGCTGCCGCGCGGTGCGGTCGTCGAGGGTGCCGTCCGGGTCGCCGGCGAGGACGTGCTCGCCATGGACACCGGCCGGCTGCGCGACGTACGCGCCACCTCCGTCGCCATGGTCTTCCAGGACCCGCGCGCCGCCGTCAACCCGCTGCGCCGCATCGGGGACTTCCTCACCGAGAGCGTCACCCTCACCGGCGCCATGAGCCGTACGGACGCCACCGCGCGCGCCCTCGCACTCCTGCGGGCCGTCGGCCTGGACGAAGCGGTCCTGCGCAAGTACCCCGGCCAGGTCTCCGGCGGCATGCTCCAGCGGGTCGTCATCGCGGCGGCCCTCATGGGGGACCCGGCGCTGCTGCTCGCCGACGAGCCCACCACGGCGCTCGACGTCAGCAGCCAGGCCGAGGTGATCGCCCTCCTGGCCGCGCTCCGCGAACGCTTCGGCACCGCCCTGCTGTTCGTCACCCACGACCTGGACCTCGCCGCCGCCATCAGCGACCGCGTCTACGTCATGTACGCCGGACGGATCGTGGAGACCGGCCCGGCCGAGGTCCTCTTCTCCCGCCCCCGCCACCCGTACACCGCCGCCCTCCTCGCCTCCACCCCGCGGATGGACGGCCCCCGAGGCAGGCTCGCCGCCATCGAGGGCCAGCCGCCGGACCTGCGGGAACCGCTGCACGGCTGTGCCTTCGCCGCCCGCTGCCCGCTGGCCACCGAGGTGTGCGACCAGCGCGCCCCGCAGCAGTCGGCCGCCCCCGGCCGGCCGGCGCACCGGGCCGCCTGCCACCACAGCGACCTGCTCGAAGGGAGCGCCGTCGATGCCCGATAACGTACTGGAGGTCACCGGGCTGCGCCGTTCCTTCGGCTCCGTCCGCGCCGTCGACCACGTCTCCTTCGCCCTCCCCGAGGGCGGATCGCTGGGCATCGTGGGCGAGTCCGGATCCGGCAAGACGACCACGGCCCGCATCGTCGTCGGCCTGGAACGCGCCGACGACGGGGACGTTCTGGTCCGGGGCCGGTCCCGGACCGGGCACGCCCGGGGCCGGGCCGCGCGCCTGGCCCGCGCCCGCGAGATCCAGATGGTCTTCCAGGACCCGTACCTCTCCCTCGATCCGCGCACCAGCGTGGAAGCGGCCCTGCGCGAAACGCTGGGCCTGCACTTCCCCGGACGCGACCACGCGGGGCGCGTACGCGAACTGCTCGACCAGGTGGGTCTGGGCACCCGGGCCGCCGACGCCCTGCCGCGCCGGCTCTCCGGCGGTCAGCGCCAGCGCGTCGCCATCGCCCGGGCCCTCGCCGTCGAACCGGCCGTCCTCGTCCTGGACGAGGCCGTCGCCGCGCTCGACGTCTCCGTGCAGGCGCAGATCCTGAACCTGCTGGCCGACGTCAGGGAGCAGACGGGGATCGGGTACCTCTTCATCACCCACGACCTCGGCGTCGTACGGTGCGTCACCGACGAGATCGTCGTGATGCGGCACGGGGCCGTGGTCGAACAGGGCAGCACCCAGGAGGTGCTGGCCGCACCCCGGCACCCGTACACCCGGCTGCTGCTGGAGTCCGTACCCCGCCCGGGCTGGGATCCGGCGGCCATCGCCGAGGCCCGGCGGGCGCTGTAGCCGGGGGGGGCGGGCCGGCACTGTCGCCGGGGGCGGGCGGGCGCTGTGGCCGGGGGCGGCCGCGCGGATCAGCTCCCGGGCCGGGTCCCGGCGGCGAGCGTACGGATCAACGTGCGCAGCACCGCGCCGGAGTCGACCTCGGAGCCCAGCGACTCGGCAGCCGCGAGGCCGTCCACGGCGGCGGCGACGGCCTCGCCGAGCAGGACCGGGTCGACGCCCCCGCCCCGCTCCTCGGCCAGGACCCGGAACAGCGTGACGAAGCAGCCGCGCCAGCGCACGTACTCCGCCTCCAGCGACTCCCGGACCCGGGCGTCGTTCAGGGCGTGCCAGTGCAACGCCGAGTGCAGGTGGGAGAGTTCCGCGCCTTCGGGCCGGGCCAGCAGCCCGACCACCCGCTCGGCCCGCTCCTGGAACGGCCCGGGGGCGGAAGCCGCCTCCTCCAGGGGGTGGATCCACTCGGGCCGGATGTCCTCGATGACGGCCAGGACGAGATCGGTCCGGTCCTGGAAGTGGTAGTGGCACATTCCGTGCGAAACGCCGCACAGCGCCGCCACGTTGCGCGTGGTGAACCGTTCGCTCATCCCGCCCGCCAGCAGGGTCCGGGCGGCGGCGATCAGCCCGGCCCGGGTCTGTTCGCCCTTCGCCGAGACCCGGGGCCGCCGCGTGCGCGCAGGGGGAGCGGACTGGTCCGGTGGGTTCTTCGCGGATGCGGCCATGGCGTCACTCTAACGATCCTCCAACCCGCCACCTGCGGCTTCTCCCGAACCGCCGGAATGACCGCGTCGAAACTATTGACCGAGCGCTTGGCCAGTTTTAGCTTTCGGGTCAACCCCGCTACCGCTGCGGGGAGTTGCCCCCCAAGGAGACCCCTCATGAACGATCACGCAGCACGCCCGCCCGCCGGCGGCATGGCCAGGCGCAGCTTCCTGGCGGCCGCGGGACTCACCGCCGCGACCGCCGCGCTGGCTGCGGCCGAAGGACGGGCCCGGGCGGCCGCCCGTCCCGCCCCGGCGGCGGGCACCCTCCGCGTCCCGAGCGAGGACGTGCGCCACACCCGCACCTGGATGGCGTGGCCCGACAGCACCTCCATCTGGGGCAGCACCCTCAGCGGGGTCCAGTCGGACATCGCCCTCATCGCCCGCACCATCGCCGCGTACGAGCCGGTGTTCCTCTGCGCGAACCCGGCCGGCGCCGCCAAGGCCCGCTCCCAGTGCGGTCCGGCCGTCACCGTCGTCACCACCATCCCCGTCGACGACTGCTGGATGCGCGACACCGGCCCCGTCTTCCGCACGGACGGGGCGGGCGGCCTCGACGCCGTGGGCCTGAACTTCAACGGCTGGGGCAACAAGCAGACCCACTCCAAGGACGCCCTCGTCGCCGGCCGGATCGCCGCCTACGTCGGCGCCCCCTTCACCGCCGCGGCCCTGGTGGGCGAGGGCGGCGCCGTCGAACAGGACGGCGCCGGCACCCTGATGGCCACCCGCAGCAGCCTGGTGAACCGCAACCGCAACCCCAACATGTCCCAGGCACAGGTCGAGGCCGCGCTGCGCACCGCCTACGGCGCCTCCACGGTCATCTGGTTCGACGGCGTCAGCGGCCAGGACATCACCGACGACCACGTCGACGCGACCTCCCGCTTCCTGGCCCCCGGCAAGGCCCTCGTCCAGATGCCCCTGGCCTCGGACAACGACGCGTACGCCAAGGACGCCCGGCAGCAGTACCAGGTCCTCGCCGCGGCCACGAGCGCGGGCGGCGCCCGCATGACCGTCGACAAGCTCCAGGGACCCGACTACGGCAAGATCCGCTCCACCAACCGGGACTTCCTCGCCTCCTACGCCAACTACTACGTGTGCAACGGCGCCGTCATCAGCGGCCAGTTCGGCGACACCCGGGCCGACGCCGCCGCCAAGGCCACCCTGACCCGGCTCTTCCCCGGCCGCACGGTCGAGCAGCTCAACATCGACCGCCTCGGCACGGGCGGGGGCGGCATCCACTGCGTCACCCAGCAGCAGCCGGTGCCCTAACCCCGCACCCCATGCACGGCATCCCATGCCCCGCACCCCATGCACGGCACCCCCGGACCCCGCCGCCCGGTTCCGCGTCAGTCCCGGCGCGCCCACTCCTCGGCGAGCAGCCGGTACGAGCGGACCCGGTCGGCGTGGTCGTGGGTGATGGTGGTGATCAGGAGTTCGTCGGCGCCGGTGGCCTCCCGGAGCCGCTCCAGGTGGTCGGCCACGGTCGCGGGGGAGCCTACGAACCGCGTCTCCACCCGGTCGGCCACCAGGGCGTCATCGGCCTCCGTCCACGGCAGCCGCCGCGCCTCGGCGGGCGACGGATAGGGGATGGCGCCCTCGCCGGTCCGGATGCTGCGCACCCACGGCGCGTACCCGGTGGCCAGCTCACGGGCCCCGGCGTCGTCCTCGGCGACCACCACGTCGGCGGACACCGTCAGGTGGGGCCGCTCCAGCCCGGCCGAGGGCTTGAACGCGGCCCGGTAACCCTCGGCCGCCTCCAGCACGCTCGCCGGGCTGACGTGGTAGTTCGCGGCGAAGCGGAGCCCGTTCGCGCCCGCGGTCTCGGCGCTCACCCCGCCACTGCTGCCGAGGATCCACACCTGTACGTCGGCCCCCTCGCCGGGGACGGCATGCGCCTCGACGCCCTCCGGGGAGCGGTACTCGCCGCGCAGCAGGGCCAGTACGTCGGCCACCTGCGCGGCGTAGTCCTGCGGCCGCGCCCCGGGCAGGTTCAGCAGCCGCTGCTGGAGGGCCAGGCGCGGGTGGCCCAGCAGAGGGGCGAAGGAGAAGCGCGCCGGGATCCTCAGCCCGCCCGCCGTCCACCCCTCGAAGGGCGGCTCCGCGTCGGGCGCGGGCGCCTGGGGCCGGCCCGCCGAGCGGCCCAGACCGAGGTCGAGGCGGCCCGGGTGGAGGGCGTCGATGAGGCCGAACTCCTCGACGGTCGACAGGGCGGTGCGGTGCCCCAGCTGCACGGCCCCCGACCCGAGGCGGATCTTCGTGGTCGCGGAGGCGGTCAGCGCGAGCACGACCGCCGGGGAGGTCCCGGCGACCCCGGGGTTGAGGTGGTGCTCCGCGAACCAGTAACGGGCGTACCCGAACCGTTCCGTCTGCCGGGCCAGGTCGATGCTGCGGTGCAGGGCCTCGGCGGCGGTGGAACCAGAGGTGACCGGGACGAGGTCGAGGACCCCCAGGGGCGTGCGGGACATGGCCGGGCTCCTTACAGATCGGGGGAGGAGGGGAAGACGGGATCAGGGATCGAGCGGCGCAGCACCGGAGCGACCCGCGACTGGAACAGTTCCAGCGAGGCCCGGTGCTCCGCCTCGGTCAGCCCGCCCGGCTCCGCCTGGACGTGGAGCACCGTGTGCCCGAACTCCTCGTGGTAGCGGTGCACCTTCTCGATCACCTGCTGCGGGCTGCCGATCAGCGCCGAACTCCGCTCGACGAAGTCCTCCAGGGTCGGGAAGACCGGCTCCAGCCCCTGCGCCCGGTGCAGGTCGAGGTACCGGGCGAAGGCCGGCCGGTACGCGGCCACCGCCCCTTGCGAGGTGGGCGCCGTGTGGAAGCCCGCCGTGCCCGCGCCCACGACCGCGCGGGCCGGATCGTGCCCGTAGTGCGCCCAGCGCTCGCGGTAGTGCCGGATCAGCTCGGCGTAGGGGCCGATGGGATGGGTGACGTTCGCCGAGAACAGCGGATCGCCGTGGCGCGCCGCGAGATCGACGGACTCCCGGCTGGTGGCGCTGCCGTGCCAGACCCGCAGCGTCCGCTGGTACGGCCGGGGCAGCACCTCGGCGCCGCTCAGCGCGGGCCGGAACCGCGGCCGCGCGGTCACCTCGTCCTCGTGCCAGATCCGCCGGAACAGCTCGTATCCTTCGGAGTTGCGCTCCCACTGGTCCTCGGGGGTCACGTCGAACAGCTCGCGCTGCGCCGTGCCGTTCCCCTTGCCGATCATCAGCTCCAGGCGCCCGTCGCTGAGGTGGTCGAGCGTCGCGTAGTCCTCGTACGCGCGCACCGGGTCCAGCAGGCTCAGGGTGGTCACGGCGGTGTAGAGCCGGATGCGGCGGGTCAGCGCCGCGATGTGCGCCAGTACCACGGGCGGCGACGACGACAGGAACGGCCGCTCGTGCCGTTCGCCGACCCCGAAGCCGTCGAAGCCCAGCTCCTCCGCCCGCACCGCCGCGGCGACCACCTGCCGGAACCGCTCGCGCGTGGGGGTCGCGGCTCCCGTCGCCGGGTCCGGGGTGTCGGTGATCAGGGTGATGGCCAGGAACTTCACGGGGCAGCGGCCTCCGTTCGCTCGGTAACTCCGTTACGAGGAAAGGGAATTCGAGCCGAAGCCCCTTTCCGTCCATTCCCCGAAAACGCTACGCCCGGTCCATGGGCCGCACCATGACCGCAGTGTTAAATGACCGCGGCCGCGATATCGGGACGCGGGAATTCGTTTCGCGCTTTCGCCCGTCGTGGGCACGGCGCCGGCCGGTGCAATGAGGCGGGGCGGACGGGAGGGCCGCAGCCGGCGCGGCGTCCGGGTCAGTGGCCGCCGGATGCCGTCACCGCGTGCAGCCGGCCCCGCAGGGCCGCTAGCCGGACGCGCAGTCGCCGGGCCGGGGTGGGCGGCAGACCGCGGGAGGAGCCGCGTGCGTAGTACCGCTCGACGTAGTACTGGCCGGCGCTCAGCACGCTCGTGACGGCGATGTACCAGAGCGTGGCCACCATCAGCAGCGGGATCACCCGGTAGTTCTGGTTGTAGACCAACTGCACCGAGTACAGCAGGTCGTGGACGGCCAGCACGCTGACGATGCTGGTGCCCTTGAGCGTGCCGATCAGCATGTTCCCCGCGGTCGGCACGATCGAGCGCATCGCCTGCGGGACGACGATCCGGCGCAGCGTGCGCCGTCGCCCCAGGCCGAGCGCCTGCGCCGCCTCGGTCTGGCCGGGGTCCACGGAGAGGATGCCGCCGCGCACCACCTCGGCCGCGTACGCCGTCTCGTGGAGGGTCAGCCCGATGACGGCGGTGAGGGTCGGGCCGAGCAGGTTCACCGTCTTGAGGGTGAAGAGCTGCGGGCCGTAAGGGATACCGAGGCCGAGGGTGGGGTACAGGGCGCCGATGTTGAACCAGAACAGCAGCTGCACCAGCAGCGGAGTGGACCGGAAGACCCACACGTAGCCCCAGCTCAGCGTGCGCAGCACCGGATTGGCGGACAGCCGCATCACCGCGAGCAGGGTGCCGAACAGGAAGCCGAGCGCCATCACCGCGCCGGTCAGCCACAGGGTCAGCAGCAGCCCGTCGAGTACGGCGGAGCTGGTGAAGTACCGTCCTACCACCTCCCATTGGAAGGCGTCGTTGCGTACGACGGAGACCAGCACCAGCGCGAAGACCAGCAGCGCGGCGGCGGCCGACAGCCGGCGGCCGGTGCGCCGGCGCGGCACGATCGGCGGCAGGTGCCGGCCGCCGTGCGGCGTCGGCCGCTCGGGGCCGGGGAGGGAGCTGGGGACGGGGCTGGGGACGGCCGTCAGGGCGGGACCGGCGGCGTCGGAAACCTCGGAAGGGGTGGCCATGGGGAGGCTCTCCAGGGAAGGGTCGCGGGCGTGGACGGGTCATCCGGCCGCACGCTGCCGCCGGGAATCCCTTGCTCGGGTCATCACGCTCACCGCGTCCCTCAACGCGGGCACAGCGGCCTTCCCGCACGGGGGAGCCGCTCCGCCGTCGATCGTATGCGCCTGCCGCCCGCCCCTGTCAACCACGCCCGCTGTGGTGCGGCGGCGCCCGTCCGGATCCGGGCCGTTGCTTGACGAAGAGCCGGATGTCCTGTTCAAGTAGGCGCATGAACGCCCATCAGCGCCTCGTTTCGCGCGACTACATCGACTTCGGTCGCGTGTGGTCCGCCGCGTGTTGCGCCTGATGCGGCAGCGGGCTGTCTGACCGGCCCTTCCCTCCCTCGGTGACCCCGTCGCGGGCCGAGAACTCCCTTCCGCACCCCCACCGGGCAGCGCGGCCGGCCGCCCCCGAACGGGCGCGCCGCCCGTCGGCCCGGGTGTGCGCTGCCGCCGTCCCGGACCCTTCCGACGCTCCGCGTCGTCACGCCCGCACCGCCCCGCCCGCACCGCCCCGCCCGCACCGCCCCGCCCGCACCCGAGCACGTCTGACGTTCCCCCACCCACGGTCCCGCCGTCCCGCCGACGGTCGCCGCGTCCTGCCCGCCCGCGGGACCCACCGCTCACCATCCGAAAGGCAAGGCCACCCCATGCCCGTGGAATTCCTCGGCATCGCCGCCACCAACGACGGATCCGAAACCACCGCACGCTCCGGCGCCGCCTTCGACAAGGAGTACACGCTTCGCCTCGCCCGGGCGCACGAGGACCACGGCTGGGACCGGGTGCTGTTCGCCTACGGCTCCGGATCCCCGGACCCCGCGCCGGCGGCCGCGTACATCGCGAGCAGGCTGGACCGCCTGCGGATCCTGCTCGCCCACCGGCCCAACGTCTCGTACCCCACCTACGCCGCCAAGACGTTCGCCACCCTCGACCAGATCAGCGACGGCCGGCTGACCGTGCACTTCATCACCGGCGGCAACGACCACGAACAGGGCCGTGAGGGCGACACCCTCACCAAGGACGAGCGCTACGCCCGCACCCGCGAGTACATCCGGATCGTCAAGAAGATCTGGACCACCCGCGAGCCCTTCGACCACGAGGGCGAGCACTACCGCTTCCACGACTTCGTCAGCGACGTCTTCCCCGTCCAGCAGCCGCGCCCGGACGTCTCGTTCGGCGGCTCCTCGCCCGCCGCGTACGCCGCCGGAGGTGCCGAGGCCGACGTCTACTGCCTGTGGGGCGAACCGCTGGCGGAGACCGCCCGGCAGATCGAGGAGGTCCGGGCCGCCGCGCGGGCGGCGGGGCGTACGGACGCTCCGCGCATCCAGGTGGCGTTCCGCCCGATCATCGCCCCCACCGAGGAGCTCGCCTGGGAGAAGGCGCACCGCACGCTCGGCGCCATCGAACGGCGTCGGCAGGCGGGCCCCGTACGCCATCACCGGGGCGGTGTCACCCAGGCCGCCGCGCCCGAGAACACCGGATCGCGGCGGCTGATCGCCATCGCCGAGGCGGGGGAGCGCTACGACCGCGCGCTGTGGACCAAGACCGCCGCCGCCACCGGCGGGGCGGGCAACTCCAACGCCCTGGTCGGCACCCCGGAGACGGTCGCCCAGGCCCTGCTGGACTACTACGACCTCGGAGTCGACATCCTCTCGGCCCGCGGCTACGACCTGCTGGACGACGCCGTCGACTTCGGCCGGTACGTGATCCCGCTCGTCCGCGCGGAGGTCGCCAAGCGCGATGCCGAGCGCGATGCCGAGCGCGATGCCGGGCGCGACGCCGCGGCCGGAGCGGGCAACGCGGCAGGCGTCCCCCGCCAGCCCCTCACGGCGGTGCGCGGATGACCGGCACGCGCGCCGCCCACCCCCGGGCCCGCACTCGCCCGAGCCCCCGCACCCGTCCGCGTTCCCTCGTGGCGGCCCTCGCCCTTCTGCCCCTGCTGGCCCTCACCGCCTGCGGCTCCGCCGGCGGGGACCCGGCACCGGCGGGTGCCCAGGTCTCCTCCGCACCGGCCGACGACCCGGTCGCCGCCGTACGGACCGTGGAGGCGATCGCCGCGCTCCTCCCGGCCGAGGTGCGCACGGCGGGCCGCCTGCGCGTCGGCAGCTCGGTCGGCGCACCGCCCTCGGCGTACTACCCGAACGGCCAGGACAAGCCGCCCGCCGGCCAGGACATCGAGCTCGCCGACGCGGCGGCCAAGGTCCTCGGCCTGAAACCGGACCGGCAGGACGCCTCCTTCGAGACGATTCTCCCGGCCCTCGGCAGCGGCAAGTACGACGTCGGCACCGGCAACTTCGGCGTCACCACCGAACGCCTGAAGACCATCGACTTCGTCACGTACATCAACGACGGCCAGGGATTCGCGGTCAAGACGGGCAGCACCCGCCTGACCGGACAGGTGACCGACCTCACCCAGCTGTGCGGACTGACCATCGGCACGGGCGCGGGCACCACCTTCGAGAAGACCCTCACCGCACAGCGGGGCGTGTGCGCGGCGGCCGGCAAGAAGCCGTACGAGGTCAAGGTCTTCGCCGAGACCGGGGCCGTCACCACCGCGCTCCAGCAGGGCCGGATCGACGTCGTCATGTCGACGATCAACGGTCTGCGCCACCAGGCCGCGCAACCGGCCGCGCAGACCACCTTCCTCGGCGAGTACCACCGCCTCGACGTCGGCTTCGCCCTGAAGAAGGGCTCCCCGCTGGCCCCGGCCCTCCAGGGCGCCGTCAACGAGCTGATCAGGAACGGCACCTACGCGCGGATCCTCAAGAAGTGGGGCACCACCGCCTCCGCCATCGACACCTCACGGATCAACCCGCCGGAGCACCCGTGACGGCCGCACCCGCACCGGCCGCGGGCGGCGACGTCATGGTCGAGGTCCATGGCGTCCACAAGAGCTTCGGTCCCCTGGAGGTGCTGCGCGGCGTCGACCTGTCGGTGCGCGCCGGAGAGGTCACCGTGATCCTCGGCCCCTCCGGCTCGGGCAAGTCCACCCTCCTGCGCACCATCAACCATCTGGAGAAGGTCGACCGGGGCTGGGTCGGCATCGACGGCGAGCTCATCGGCTACCGAGCCGCCCGCGGCAAGCTGTACGAGCTGAAGGAGAAGGAGGTGCTGAAGCAGCGCACGCGCATCGGGTTCGTCTTCCAGAACTTCAACCTCTTCCCACACCTCACCGTCCTCGACAACCTCGTCGAGGCCCCGGTGGCCGCGCTGGGCCGCCCCCGGGCGCGGGCCGAGGAGACGGCCCGGCGGCTCCTGGACCGGGTGGGTCTCGCCGACAAGGCCGGGGCCTACCCGCGCCGGCTGTCCGGCGGACAGCAGCAGCGCGTGGCCATCGCCCGCGCGCTCGCCCTCGAACCGAAGGTGCTGCTCTTCGACGAACCCACCTCGGCGCTCGACCCCGAACTGGTCGGCGAGGTCCTCGACGTCATCAAGGACCTCGCCCGCGCCGGAACCACCATGATCGTGGTGACCCACGAGATCGGCTTCGCCCGCGAGGTCGCCGACACGGTCGTGTTCATGGACGCCGGCGTCATCGTCGAACAGGGCCCGCCCGCGTCCGTCCTGGACGATCCGCAGCACGCCCGCACCCGTGCCTTCCTCGCCAAGGTCCTCTGACCCGTGAGGTCCGCCCTCACTCGGGCTCCTGCTCCGCCAGCATCTCGACGAGCTCCGGCAGCTCGCGCAGCCGCGCCACGGTCTGGTTGAGCCGCCGCACGGCCGCGTCGGCCCGGCCCCGACCGAGGGGCGGCGACACGGCCCGATCCTGCAACTCCCCCAGTGCTCGGCGGAGTTCGGCCGACCCCTCGCTCATGCCCTGGATCAGCTCCTCGGCCCTCGCCCAGAGAGCGTCCCCCGAAGCCGCCCCCACCGGAACACCCGCCGGCGCCGTCCCCGTCCGGGAAAGGGCGGAGGCAGCGCCGGCGGCTCCGGCCACCGCGGGAACGCCGTGCGGTACGGCCGGAGCGGGGATGGGCAGGGGGGCGGGAGCAGGGGCGTGCGCCGGGAGGGGAGCCGGGACGGGCGTGGGGAGCGGCGTGGGCGGGGGGACGGGTACGGGCGTGCGTGCGGGGGTGTTGCGAGGGCGCGTCCCCAGCTCCTTGGGGAACTCCATGTCGAACCAGAGGGGGGTCATCTCGCGTCCCTGGAGTTCCACCCCGTTGCTGCTGACCCGCCACGGCCTGCGGTCTCCGTCGTCCATCGCCGCGACCAGGGACCTGAGGACCCCGACGGCCATCATCCGCTTCCTCTCGTGGCGCAGGGCCTGGAGGACGTTCGTCACCGTTCGCCGCTCCCGGGTCACGCGGGCCCCCGTCTCGTCGATCGCCTCCTGGCCGTCCAGGGAGCCTCGGTCGGGCTCCACCAGGGAGAAGGCGGCCAGCCAGTGGACGGCGCGGTACGCGACCAACTCCTCGAACGCGTCGGGATCGGTGTCGGCGGCCGCCAGCAGTTCGGGCAGCGGGCGTTCCGACAGGGTCACCCCGTCCCTGATCTTGGTGGTGAAGATCTCGGCGATCCTCGGGTTCCACGGCCTCGGGTAGCTCTCGGACGTGAGCGCCGACCAGGCCCGGGCGCGCTGGTGGATCTCGGCCGCCTTCAGCTGGGACGGCGGATTCTCGCTGAGTGCCCGCTGGAGGAGGTGACGCTTCAGCGGGTCGGCGGGGAAGAGTGTCTGAAGCAGTGCCATGGAACGCTTGTCACGCAGCTCTGAGACCGTCATGCCCGCCGTCGCCGCCGGGAGTTCACGGATCGGAGCGAGGCCGGAGAGCACCTCCGCCGTCTTCTCGTCCATGAGCCGTCGCGCAACGAACATCCCCAGCACACCACGCCCCAGGGCGCGGGAACGGCCGACGGCGTCGAACTCCAGCGGCGGGTTCACGTGGTCGCGACGATTGCTCATCTGGACGATGCGGTAGAGCCGCTGTGGGGTCGGGGTGCCGACGACGAGATGTGCCTCCACGACGGCGATGGCTGCTGCGCGGTGTGCCCGCGCGCCGGTCTTCGGGTCCAAGTCCTCTTCCGATGCGGCGAATTCCCGGTTGAGCAGGGTGGAGAATTCGGCGAGCCAGACCTGCGGGTCGCATACGACGCCACCCTCGGTCCGCCCCAGCTTCTCGGCCGGAACGCCCGCGAGTACCTCGCCGGAACTCAGACGGAAGATCGACTGCCGCTTCTGTGTTCGATTGTTTCCCCGGACCGCCATCCATCCCCAGTACGCGTCGGGGTAGAGGCGGTTTCCTTCGGAATCCACCTCCGGATTGTCCTGCAATCGGATGTACTGCGGAACGTACATTCCGGGCTCTTGTTGCCCGTTGAGGACCAGATCCTCTCCGAGGTCGTACTTCCGCAGCCGGTCGTACTTCAACAACGCGTCCGCGGCGTCCTCGGCGTCCATGATCAATGCCTGCCGGTTCGGCGCGGAACTCTCCAGGGCGGCGAGGAATTGTTCATTCCCCTCGTCGTCGGTACGGCTCCAGGGGCGCACCGATGCCAGCGCCTTTTCGGTGCCCTGCGCCACCGTGGGGTCTGCCACGGAACGCCAGATCGAACTGATCCGCTCGTTGTGCCCCCACAGCACGCCCCCGACGCCATGCATGCGGACGATCGCCACCAACATCTCACCGGCATCGGTACGGATGCGGCGCACTGCTGTGGCTTTGAGCCGACGGATCCCCTGGGAGTCCGGGTCTCCGAGGGTCTCTGCGGGGTCGGCGATGAAGGGTGCCACGTTCTCCAGCGCCCCACGCGGAAGGTTGACGCCGTCCGTGGCCAGCACCGCCTCGATCCACTGCTCTTGGCACTCCTTGGGGGCGGGTAGTGGAAAGGGGCCTTCGATGACGGCTTCAGTCATGTGGATCCTCACCTCACTCGGAGTCCCGGACCTGTTCAGCCAGCCAGACGGCGACCCTGTGCGCCGTGCGTACGGCAGGGTTGTCGGTGAACAGCCCGAGAACCGCAAGAACGAACCTGGGCGCGATCATCCAAATCCTGATCCGGCAACGATGAGGGCAGTTCGTCTGATCTTCACTCGAACGAGGGGGTTCCGCAGGAGCGTTCATGACCGAGACCCTTCAGAAGGCACGCGGCAGCGCGACCTGTCGGTCAAATCCCGCGCCGGTTGTGCTCGTTAAAAGCATACGAGCGGAATGGTGGCACCCGATCCACGCCGCTGGAGCCGCGAGGAGGGGCATTCACACCCAGGGGGCCGCCATCGAACCTGCGTGCATATTGATGGAGTTAGGAAAACCAATCCATAGATCCACTGGCGACCATCACTCGATCGTATGAAGTGGATTGCGGAAGGTGTGTATTAATGCTAAGGGTTTCCCGTAACTAATCTTTGTCAGCACGAGAGCGGCTGGCCGGGATCGCATCCCAGGTCCCCTTGGGGGAGGCACTGACCTGGCAGGGGTCTTCCTACCGGCGACGTGCGGATCTACCCGCCGGGGAAGATGAGCAGCGCCCCTGTTATCGTGCGCCGATGTCAACGATCAAGCAGTTCCAAGTGGCCTTCGACTGCGCGGATCCTGTGCGCCTCGCCGCCTTCTGGTGTGAGGTGCTGGGGTACGTCATGCCAGCGGTCCCGGAGGGCTTCGCCACGTGGGAGGAGTGCTTCCGCTCGCTGCCGCCCGAGGATGCGATCTACTTCGCGTGCACTGATCCCTCGGGTGTGGCTCCGCGCCTGCTCTTCCAGCGAGTTCCCGAAGGGAAGGTCGTCAAGAACCGGGTGCATCTCGATGTGCGGGCCGGCGTCGGGCTCGTGGGTGACGAGCGCCTGGCCACACTTGAAGCCGAATGCGCACGGCTGACGACGCTCGGCGCGAAACACGTGCTGACGCAGCGCGCCGATGGCGTCAACGAGTCGTGCATCACGATGCAGGACATCGAGGGCAACGAGTTTTGCCTCGCCTGATCCTCCCCAGAGCCTGCGAGGCGGGGAGCCGTCCCCGTGGCCTGACGGCCTGGGCGCAGGGCGACGGGCGGTCCCCGGTTGGCGAAACCGGGGACCGCCCGGGTCATTGCGTCAGCTGTGGACCGGTGGCGGTTCGGTCAGTGTTCGCAGAGGGAGAATTCCCGTTCGTAGAGCTGCTCGTTGTGTTCGTCGACGAAGAACTTGCGTTCCTGCATGAGCTGTTCGCGGTAGTCCTCGGCCTGGGCGCGCGTCATGGTGGAGGTGTCGGACCACGGCTGCTGCGGGGGCACATCGGATGTCGAGGTGATCCTGGTCGACGGGTCGACCAGGAAGAACGCGAGGATCTTGCGGTGCCCCGGGCGGGCGCCGTCCACGAGACGGAACGCACTGACGCGGTGTTGCAGGACGTTCGGGAACGCCAGGCAGCGGCCCGCCGGGGTCGATGCCGAGCCAAGCGTCTGGTTCAGCGCGTCCTCGTCCTCCAGGCCGTAGACCTCGCGAAGGCCGTTGTCGTCGTTCTGTTCGTAGTCCGGGTCGTCGAGGGCCGCCCGGAAACCCAGCCGGCTTTCGGTGATGTTCTCGCTGTCCCAGTAGTAGATGCCGGTCGAGACGATCCGCTCGTTCAGCATCCCCTCGACGTGCCAGGAACCGCCGGGGTACTCGGGCTGTTCCGGGGTCAGGTGCAGGGTGGCGAGTTTGACGATGACCTGGAGGCGGCGGCCGCGCAGGTCGACCCGGGCGGACGCGTCGGGCACCTCGGGCGGGGTGAATTCCGGGGCGTCCGGGACGACCGGGCGGCGGTTCTCCCACCAGCTGTCCTGGGCCTGTTCCCAGGCCCGGCGGGCTTCCGCGTAGGCCTCGTCATCGGCGTAGGAGGACCTGGCCGGATATTCCGGCTGCGAGTCGTACCACCCGTACGGATCGGCCGCGATCCGCGGGGGCCTCGGATGGCGCAGATCGGTGAGCACGTTCTCCAGGAGGGGCCGCAGGCGGCCGAACAACTCCGGCAGGACGGCGGCCAGTTCGCGGTGCTCCTCGGGATGGACGTTGTTGACGTACGAACGGAAGGCGACCTCGCCGTCCGCGCTGACGTCGACATCCGTGGGCAGCCACTGGAACTTCTCCGAGAATTCGTACTTCGCATGGCGGTCCGCCGGGTTCTTCCAGGCCTCCTCGGGGCCGCCACTGGCCTCCCTCACCAGGCAGAAGAGCGACGGATGGACCAAGTCCAGTACCTGGCCGCCGGATCCGGGATGCCAGTCCCGCTCTGCCTCGGGAACGTCCTCCAGAACCCGTACCGCCTCGCGCAGCCGGGATCTGAGCTCCTCGTCGACCAGCGTGTCCGACTGCCACACCCCGTCCACGCCGGACACCTCTATTCCGGTCCGCCCGTCCCGCAGCGCGGCGTAATGCGCGAGTTCGGCCAGCACGTAACGAACTTGCGCCTCGGTGAGGCCCTGGGCGAGAGCTTCCCGCGTCCACCGGGCGACGATCTCGGCATCGTTCATCTTCTCGAACCATTCCGGCTTCGACCGGATGTGGGAGCTGCACCGCATCATCTGGAGTTCCCGCAGCGTCCGGGGCGTGGCGAAGGGCAGGGAGCGGGATGCGTGAAAGGGCAACGGGAAAGCGGACGAGCCGGTCAAGTCTCTTGGTCCTTGCGATCGGTGTGCGGGGGCGGGGGCGGGGGCGGGGGCGGGGGCGGGGGGAAGAGTACTTCAGGCCACCGACACCCGGGCGTCAGCCGAATCCGCCCAGCACGATCTTCCACACCTGGGTCGCCACCTGGAGGTTCAGCCGGTCCTCGACGTTCGCGAGGTCGTTGCCGCTGATCTCGCGGATCCGCTGGAGCCGATAGCGCAGCGTGCTGCGGTGGATCGCGAGGGATTCGGCGGTCTCGTCGTAGTTGCCGCCGCAGTCGAAGTACCGGGACAGGGTCTCCACCATGGTCGCGTGGTGGAGGGAGTCGTAGTCGATCAGCTCCCCGAGCCATTCGTGTACGAACGTCTCCAGTTCCCGGAAACCGTTGCCGGGGCCGAGGATGCGGTAGAGACCGAGCTCGTCGAAGAACGTCGTGCCGTAGCGCTCCCGGGAGTGGCGGCGCACGTCCAGGGCGCGCTGCGCCTCCTGGTAGCGGTGGGGGATGTCGTCCAGGGAGTCGCAGGGGGCGCTCACCCCGATCGTCCCGGACCGTGTCCCGGTCTCCCGGGCGAGCGCCTCGTACAGCGCCCGGGCGTGCGGCCTGGCGTCGGCGACCAGGACCACGTGGCCGGAACGCGGGGACAGCAGCGAGTGCATGCCCACGGCCGAGGCCGCCCGGGCCACGGTCCGGGCGAAGGAGTCGTCCGCCGTCCGGTTCGACCACTGCACCACGACCACGTAGTGGCTGCGGTGCAGATCGTGGCCGACCGCCTCGGACCGGGCGTAGGCGCTCGCCTCGTCCGTCCCCGCCAGGAGGTCGTCGACCAGCTCACGGTGCAGCCGCAGCTCCACTTCCGCCAGGCTGCGCAGGTGCGCCAGCTCCAGGGCGAGCGACGTGGCGGCGTGTTCCAGCGCGAGCACGGTGTGCTCGTCGGCCTCGCCCCGGGCGTCGACCAGGGCCAGTACGCCCAGGATCTCGCCGTGCGGGCGGATCAGCGTGACCAGCCGGTCCTTGATCCGCACCGGCCCGGCCTCCCGTGCGACGGCGCGCAGCATGTCGTCCTGGCGCGCGGGGTCCGGTTCCGGATAGGGGTCGGGGCGGCTCGGGCCGGTCCAGGACCGCAGCCGGCCGAAGCGGTCCTCGATCAGCGCGGGGAGCCCGGTGAGCCCGTGCAGTGCGCGGGTGATGGTCTCCTCGCCGCCGCCCGAGGCGGCGACGTCGGCCATGAGCGCGTGCACGGCCTGCTGGAACCCCAGCTCGGCGGCGACGGAGATCAGCTCGCGCCGCAGGTCCGTCCCCTCCTCCCGCAACCGGTGCAGCTCCAGAGCGTCCTCGCGCCGGCGGCGCAGCGCGAAGGCGACGGAGAGGGCGGCAGCGGTGTGTCGGACGAGCGTGGCGAGCAGGGAGCGCTCGGCCGCGGTGGGCCGGGAGCGGGACGTCACCACGAGACAGCCGTGGAGCCCTTCACGACCGCGCAGGCCCAGGGCCCAGCCCCAGCGCCGGCCGGGTACGGTCACGGGACCGTCCCGCCCGGCCAGCTCCCGCACCCGCCGGTCGACGGCGGTGGCGTGGACGTGCCCGGCCTTGCGCGGGCTGTGGACGAGCTCGTCGTCCACCTGGAGGTATCCGGCCTCGGCGCTGTAGGGCCCCATGGTGGCCAGGTGGTCCATGGCCAGGCGCAGGATCTCGGCCTCGTCCCGGGAGTCGAAGAGGGCGCTGGAGAGCGTCACCAGATCGCGCAGGGCGTGCGCGCCGGGGGAGGGGACGGGCGCGCGGGGCCCCCTCCGCACGGCGGCGGGGTGCCGCCGGGCGTTGCCCCGTACACGGCTGCCCCCACGGCCGGGGCGGCGGCGGTACAGGTGGTACGCCCGGCTGCCGGGCATGATGACTCCCTTCCCCGGAGCCTTCAGGGAGGAGATGAGGCTCTTCTTTTGTCCGGTGTGATCCGGCTCTCACCTTACGCCCCTCCGGCCGCTCTGCCGGAGAGGCGTATCTCGTGCTCCTGGGCCGACGGGCCCCGCCGCTTTTCGACCTGCCGGGGGCAGGCGTGGAGCCGTGCGGTCGGCCAGTCTGGGAAGACCGGGATTCCCGCCCCGTCGAGCACGTCGCCTGACGTACCGGACGTACCGGACGTACGGGCCCGTGTAGGGCCGCTCCGGACGGAGCGGCGGGCGGGCGGGCTCGTCCCGGCGCGCCGACCGGCCGGCACTCCGGCCCGGCCGACTGGGGGGACCCCGTCGTCCCCGTCGTCCCGACGGGCTCGTCGCCCTCGTCGCCCTCTACGGGCTCGCTTTCCGCAGTGATCGCGGGCGCGCCGTCCGGCCCGCTGCCGGACGTCCCGCCCCCACCCGAACGATCGGATCCGCAGTGCCGGCGCCGTGCCGCCGCACCGGGAGGAGTTCCTCATGGCCAAGGCAGTGGGCATCGACCTGGGCACCACCAACTCGGTGATCGCCGTGTGGGAGGGCGGCGAGCCGTCCGTCGTGCCCAACAGCGAGGGCAACCGCACGACACCGTCCGTGGTGGGCTTCACCGACACGGGCGAGCGCCTGGTGGGCCAGCTGGCCCGGCGCCAGGCCATCCTCAACCCCAAGGGCACCATCTACTCGGCCAAGCGGTTCATCGGCCGGCACTTCGACGAGATCTCCGAAGAGGCCAAGGCGGTGGCGTACGACGTCGTCGAGGGGGAAGGCGGGGCGGCCCGCTTCAAGGTGCGCGACAAGCTGTACGCGCCCGAGGAGATCAGCGCCCAGGTGCTGCGCAAACTCGCCGACGACGCCTCCAAGCAGCTCGGGGAACGAGTCACGGAGGCGGTCATCACGGTGCCCGCCTACTTCAACGACGCCCAGCGCACAGCCACCAAGGACGCCGGACGGATCGCGGGACTGGAGGTGCTGCGGATCGTCAACGAGCCGACCGCGGCAGCCCTCGCCTACGGCATGGACAAGAAGGAACACGAGACCGTCCTCGTCTTCGACCTGGGCGGCGGCACCTTCGACGTGAGCATCCTCGACGTCGGCGGCGGCGTGGTGGAGGTGCGCTCCACCGCCGGCGACAGTCACCTGGGCGGCGACGACTTCGACCGGCGTCTGGTGGACCACCTCGCGGACGGCTTCCAGCAGGAGAACGGCATCGACCTGCGCAAGGACCCGCAGGCGCTGCAACGCCTCTTCGAGGCGGCGGAGAAGGCCAAGACCGAGCTCAGTACGGTGACCCAGACGCAGGTGAGCCTGCCGTTCATCACCGCCGACGCCTCGGGCCCCAAGCACCTCACCGACTCGATCATGCGGTCCACGTTCGAGCAGATCACCGGCGACCTGGTGGAGCGCTGCCTGGGACCGGTCCAGCAGGCCATGACGGACGCCAAGGTCGGCGAGAGCGACATCGACGAGGTCATCCTCGTCGGCGGATCCACCCGCATCCCCGCCGTCCAGGCCCTCGTGCGGCGGCTGACCGGCGGCAAGGAACCCAACATGAGCGTGAACCCCGACGAGGTCGTGGCACTGGGTGCCGCGATCCAGGCCGGGGTGCTCAAGGGCGAGGTCAAGGACGTCCTGCTGCTGGACGTCACACCCCTGTCGCTGGGTGTCGAGACGCGCGGCGGCGTGATGACGAAGATCATCGAGCGGAACACCACCATCCCCGTGCGCCGCTCCGAGACCTTCTCCACCGCCGAGGACAACCAGCCCGCCGTCGACATCGTCGTCCTCCAGGGCGAGCGCGAGCGAGCCGCCGACAACCGGGTGCTCGGCCGGTTCCAGCTCACCGACATCCGGCCGGCGCCCCGGGGCGAACCCCAGGTCGAGGTCACCTTCGACATCGACGCCAACGGCATCCTCAACGTCCGGGCCCGCGACCGGGACACCGGCAAGGAACAGGGCATCACCATCAGCGAGAGCTCCAACCTGGACCGCGGTGAGGTCGAACGCATGGTCCAGGAGGCCGAGCGCAACCAGGGCCAGGACCAGGCACTGCGCGAGGCCGTCGACGCCCGCAACGCGCTCGACGCCGTCGCGTACCAGGTGGAGAAGCTCCTCGGCGAACTGGGCGACGCGGCGCCCGCGCACGAGAAGGCGCGCGCCGAGATGCTCGTCTCCGACGCCCGCGCGGCGGTCAAGGAAGAGGCGGACGTGGAACGCGTACGGCCCCTGACCTCCGAACTCCAGCAGGTGCTCGCCGGGCTCGCGGCCCACCAGGGCGCAGCCGCGGGCGGCCCCGGCCAGGACGCGGACACCACCGCGGGCGGCGCGGACGGCGGCGGCGCGAGCGGGGGTGGCGGTGACGACGACGTCATCGACGCCGAGTTCGACAAGGAATGAGGCGCGCCATGCCCAGCCACTCCCAGGAATCCGGCCGGGCCGCGTCCGGTGCGGCCGGACCGGACCCCGAAGGCGCCGTACGCCCTCCCCCCGGGGACCTGCCCCCGCCGGGCGCGCCTCCCCGGCCGGACGGGGTGCCGGACGAACCGGGACCCGACGCCGCCGGCCCCGGCCCCGGGCCCGACGAAGACGAGTACACGACCGCGATCCGGGAGCTGGAGGACCGCTGGCGGCGCGCGCTCGCCGACCTCGACAACCTGCGCAAGCGCCACGCCAGGGAACTGGAGCGCGAGCGGACGGTGGAACGCTCCCGCACGGCCGCCGCCTTCCTGCCCGTCCTGGACAACCTCGAACTCGCCCTGACCCATGCCGGCGCCGATCCGGGCGCGATCGTGGAGGGCGTCCGGGCGGTCCGCGACCAGGCCGTGAACGTCCTCGAACTGCTCGGTTACCCGCGCTACGCGCAGACCGGCGTCGCCTTCGACCCGGCCCGGCACGAGGTGGTCGGTGTCGTCCAGGACCCGGGCACCCCGCCGGGCACCGTCGTCGAGGTGCTGCGCCCCGGCTACGGGGACGGCGAACGGCAGCTCCGGCCCGCCGCCGTGACGGTCGCGAAGCGGGAGTGACCGGCCATGGCACGGGACTTCTACGAGGTACTGGGCGTTTCCCGGAGCGCGAGCCAGGACGAGATCCAGCAGGCCTACCGCAAGCTCGCCCGCAAGTACCACCCCGACGTCAACAAGGCCCCGGACGCGGAGGAACGCTTCAAGGACCTCAACGAGGCGTACAGCGTCCTGTCGGACCCGAAGACCCGGGCCCGTTACGACCGCTTCGGCGAGGACTTCCGCCAGATCCCCGAGGACTTCGACGAACGGGTCGCGGCCGGAGCGGGCGGCGGCCCACGCGGCCGCAGGACGGCGGGCGCGGGCGGTCCCCGGGTCCGGTACACCACCGGCTTCGGCGACGGCTTCGGAGCGGAGGGCATCGACATCGAGGACCTGTTCGGCTCCATGTTCGGAGCCGGCGCCGGCGCCGCCCCGGGCGGCGGCGTACCCGGAGCGGACCAGGAGGCCGAGCTGCCGCTCACGGTCGAGGAGGCGTACCGGGGCGGCCGCCGTTCCGTCACGCTGGCCGGCCCCACCGGGCAGCCCCGGCGGTACGAGGTCGACGTCCCGCCCGGCGTCACGGACGGGCAGCGCATCCGGCTGGCCGGCGAGGGCGGCCGGGGCAGCGGTGAGGCCCCCGCGGGCGACCTGTACCTGCGGGTGCGCATCCAGCCCCACCCCAGGTTCCGGCCGGACGGCCGCGACGTGCACGTCCAGCTCCCCGTCACCCCCTGGGAGGCGGCCCTGGGCGCGACCGTGCCGGTGCCCACCCCCGGCGGCGGTACGGCCAAGGTCACGGTGCCCGCGGGCTCGTCCAGCGGCCGGCGGCTGCGGCTGCGCGGCGAGGGCATGCCGAACCCGCGCGGCGCGAAGGGCGACCTGTACGCCGAACTCCGCATCATGGTGCCGCCCACCCTCGGCGCCCGGGAACGCGAACTGTTCGAGGAGCTCGCCGCCACCTCCTCGTTCGACCCCAGGAGGACGTGATGACCGACCGACCCGCGGGAGCGGGGGGCACCGGCGGGGCCGGCGTGGCCGGCCGCCCGGTACGAACGGGCGCCGACATCACCGCCGCGACGGCGATCCGGTACGCGCTCGTGCCCGTCCCCAGACTCTCCCTGCACGCCGTGGCCCGTCGTTCGGGCCTCCATCCCGATCTGATCCGGCGGTTCGTCGCGCTCGGACTGGTCGACGCCGAGCGCGACGCCGCGGGCCGGCTGGTGTTCGACACCGGGGCCCCGGCGGTCCTCGCCCGCATCCACCGGCTGCGCTCCGGACTCTGCCTCAACTACGCATCCATCGGCCTGGTGCTCGACCTGCTCGACCGCATCAGCCTGCTCGAAGCCGCCCTGCGCGGCCGCGGCACGAGGAGGGAAACACCCCCATGGACATGAACCGTCTCACCCAGAAGTCCCAGGAAGCCCTGCAGGAGGCCCAGAGCGCGGCCGTCCGCATGGGGCAGACCGAGGTCGACGGGGAACACCTGCTGCTCGCACTTCTCGACCAGGAGGACGGTCTGATCCCGCGGCTGCTGCAACAGGCCGGCACCGAGCCGGAGGAACTGCGCACGGCACTGCGCGAGGAACTCGGCCGCCGCCCGAAGGTCACGGGCCCCGGGGCGACACCCGGCCAGGTCTTCGTCACCCAGCGCCTGGGCCGCCTGCTCGACGCCGCCGAACGGGAGGCCAAACGCCTCAAGGACGAGTACGTGTCCGTGGAGCACCTCCTGCTCGCCCTGGCCGAGGAGGGCTCTGCCACCGCCGCCGGGCGGCTGCTGGGCCGGGCCGGCATCACCAGGGACTCGTTCCTGAGCGTGCTCACCCAGGTCCGCGGCAACCAGCGCGTCACCTCCGCCAACCCCGAAGTGGCGTACGAGGCTCTGGAGAAGTACGGCCGCGACCTCGTCGCCGAGGCCAAGGCCGGCCGGCTCGACCCGGTCATCGGCCGGGACGCCGAGATCCGCCGGGTCACCCAGATCCTCAGCCGCAAGACCAAGAACAACCCCGTCCTCATCGGCGACCCGGGCGTCGGCAAGACCGCCATCGTGGAGGGCCTCGCCCAGCGCATCGTCCGCGGCGACGTACCCGAAGGGCTGCGGGACAAGGTCGTGTTCGCCCTCGACATGGGTTCCCTGGTCGCCGGCGCCAAGTACCGCGGCGAGTTCGAGGAACGCCTCAAGGCCGTGCTGTCCGAGGTCAAGGCCGCCCAGGGTGGCATCCTGCTCTTCGTCGACGAACTGCACACCGTCGTCGGCGCGGGCGCCGCCGAAGGAGCCATGGACGCGGGCAACATGCTCAAGCCGATGCTCGCGCGCGGCGAACTGCACATGATCGGCGCCACCACCCTCGACGAGTACCGCCTGCACATCGAGAAGGACGCCGCGCTCGAACGCCGCTTCCAGCAGGTCCTGGTCGACGAGCCGAGCGTCGAGGACACCATCTCCATCCTGCGCGGACTGCGCGAACGCCTGGAGGTCTTCCACGGCGTGAAGATCCAGGACACCGCGCTGGTCTCCGCCGCCACCTTCAGCCACCGCTACATCACCGACCGTTTCCTGCCCGACAAGGCCATCGACCTCGTCGACGAGGCGTGCGCCCGGCTGCGTACCGAGATCGACTCGATGCCCGCCGAACTCGACGAGATCACCCGCCGCGTCACCCGCCTGGAGATCGAGGACGCCGCCCTCTCCAAGGAGACCGACCCGGCCAGCAGGACCCGCCTGGAGGAACTGCGCAGGGAACTGGCCGACCTGCGGGGCGAGGCCGACGCCAAACACGCCCAGTGGGAGGCCGAACGCCAGGCCATCCGGCGCGTCCAGGAACTGCGCCAGGAACTGGAACAGGTACGTCACGAGGCCGAGGAGGCCGAACGCGCCTACGACCTCAACCGCGCCGCCGAACTCCGCTACGGCCGCCTGCGGGACCTGGAGCGCCGACTCGCCGCGGAGGAGGAGCAACTGGCCTCCAAACAAGGGAAGAACCGGCTGCTGCGCGAGGTCGTCACCGAGGAGGAGATCGCCGACATCGTCGCCGCCTGGACCGGCATCCCCGTCGCCCGTCTCCAGGAGGGCGAACGCGAGAAGCTGCTGCGCCTCGACGAGATCCTGCGCGAGCGCGTCATCGGTCAGGACGAGGCCGTCAAACTCGTTTCCGACGCCGTCATCCGCGCCCGCTCCGGCATCCGCGACCCACGCCGCCCCATCGGCTCGTTCATCTTCCTCGGCCCCACCGGCGTCGGAAAGACCGAGCTGGCCAAGACCCTCGCCCGGGCCCTGTTCGACTCCGAGGAGAACATGATCCGCCTCGACATGAGCGAGTACCAGGAGCGGCACACCGTCAGCCGGCTCATGGGCGCCCCGCCCGGATACGTCGGCTACGAGGAAGGCGGCCAGCTCACCGAAGCCGTACGCCGCAAGCCGTACTCGGTCGTGCTGTTCGACGAGGTCGAGAAGGCGCACACCGACGTCTTCAACACCCTGCTGCAGATCCTCGACGACGGCCGCATCACCGACGCCCAGGGCCGCACCGTCGACTGCCGTAACACCGTGATCATCATGACGTCCAACATCGGCTCCGAGCACCTCCTCGACGGCGCCACCGCCGAGGGCGAGATCAAGCCGGACGCCCGCGCCCGGGTGATGGGCGAGCTGCGCGGGCACTTCCGCCCGGAGTTCCTCAACCGCGTCGACGACATCGTGCTGTTCAAGCCGCTCGGTGAGCGGCAGATCGAGCGGATCGTGGAGCTGCAGTTCGACGAGCTGCGGCAGCGGCTCGCCGAGCGCCGCATCAGCGTCGAGCTCACCGACGCGGCCCGCGAGGTGATCGCCCACCAGGGCTACGACCCGGTGTACGGGGCCCGGCCGCTGCGGCGCTACATCTCCCACGAGGTCGAGACCCTGGTCGGGCGCGCCCTGCTGCGCGGCGACCTCCAGGACGGCGCGACGATCCGCGTCGACGCCGAACACGGCGAGCTGGTGGTCGGCTACGACCAGCCCGAGGACGCGACGGGAGCGAGGGAGGCCGCATGAGCACCGTGCAGGCCCGCAACGTCACCTGCCCGCACTGCGGGCGCACCAACCGGGTCCCCGCGGCCGCCGAGGGCCGCCCCAGGTGCGGCAACTGCAAGCAGCCCCTGCCGTGGGTGGCCGACGCGGGCGACGACGACTTCACCGAGATCGTCGAGCGGGCCACCGTGCCCGTCGTGGTCGACCTGTGGGCCACCTGGTGCGGACCCTGCCGCATGGTGAGCCCCGCGCTGGAGAAGGTCGCCGCCGATCTCGCGGGAACGATCAAGCTGGTCAAGGTGGACATCGACAAGAACCCGCGCCTGGCCGGGCGCTTCGAGGTCCAGGCGGTACCGACGCTGCTCATCCTCGACAGGGGACGGACCCTCGCCCGGCAGGCGGGCGCCGCCCCCGCCCCCGCCCTGCGGCGGTGGGTGGAGGAATCGATCGCGGGCCGCGAAGCGGCCGGAAAGGAGTGATCCGCCATGACCGTACGGACCGACCCCCACCTCGCCCTCGTACGCCCCGTCACACCGCGCGCCACGGGGTGCGAGGAATGCCTGGCCATCGGATCCCCCTGGGTCCACCTCAGGCTCTGCCTGACCTGCGGCCACGTCGGCTGCTGTGATTCCTCGCCGAACCGGCACGCCCGCCGGCACGCCGCCGCCGACGGCCACCCGATCGTCGCCTCGCTGGAGCCCGGCGAGGACTGGCGCTGGTGCTACGTCCACGAGGCGTTCGTGTGATGCCCGGCGACGCGACGCGGCCGGACGCGGGGCCCGTACCGGAAGAGACGCGGGAGAGCGTCCCCTTCGAGACCCCCGACGTCTACGGCGCCTACCCCCGCCTCCCGGACGAACAGCTGGACCGCCTCACGCAACACGGCCGGCGGCGCGCGGCCGAAGCGGGTGACGTGCTGATCCGGGAGGGCGAGCCCTGCGAGACCTTCTACGTGGTCCTCAGCGGCTCGGTCGCCATCGTCGAGGGCTACGGCACGCCCGGTGAACGCCTGCTGCGCGTGCACGGCCCCGGCCGCTTCATCGGCGAACTGGGCCTCCTGAACGAACAGGTGGCCTTCTACACCGCCGTGGTCCGGGACCCCGGCGAGATCCTCGCCCTGTCCATGGACCAGCTGCGTGAACTGGTGGCCCGGGACTCCGTCCTGGGCGACGTGGTACTGCGCGCCTGTCTGGGCCGCCGCGCCCTGCTCGTCGGACAGGGCGCGGGTTTCCGCATCATCGGCTCGCGCTACTCGCCCGACACCCGGCGGCTGCGCGAGTTCGCCGCCCGCAACCGGCTGCCGCACCGCTGGATCGATCTGGAGACCGACGAGGAGGCCGAGGCGCTGCTGCGCCGCTTCGGGGTGGGTCCGGAGCAGACGCCGCTGGTGATCTGGCGGGGCACCACCCTGCTGCGCAATCCGAGCAACGCCGAACTGGCCCGGTTCATCGGTCTGCCGTCCCTGCCGTCGGGCAACGGCCGCGGGGACCTCCTGATCGTCGGCTCCGGGCCGGCCGGTCTCGCCGCCGCGGTGAACGCCGCCTCGGAGGGGCTCGACACGACCGTGGTCGAGGTGCTGGCCACCGGAGGCCAGGCCGGCACGTCCTCCCGCATCGAGAACTGCTTCGGCTTCCCCTCCGGCATCTCCGGCGCCGAACTCACCGAGCGCGCCGTGCTCCAGGCGGAGAAGTTCGGCGCCCGGATCAGCATCCCGGCGGAGGCGGCCCGGCTCGAACGCCGGGACGGCCATTACGCCGTCGGGTTCGCCGACGGCACCGAGATCACCGCCCGTTCCGTCGTCCTGGCCACCGGCGCCCGCTACCGCCGCCTCCAGGTACCCGGCATCGAGCCCTTGGAGGGCTCGAGCGTCCACTACTCGGCGACCGTCTACGAGGCCCAGCAGTGCCGTACCGACCCGGTGGCGGTGGTCGGCGGCGGCAACTCCGCGGGGCAGGCCGTGCTCTTCCTGGCCGGGTACGCACCGCAGGTGCTCCTGCTCGTCCGCGGGCCGAGCCTCGAAGCGCACATGTCCCGCTACCTGATCGACCAGATCGAGGGCCATCCGCAGGTGCGCGTGCTGCTGCACACCGAGATCACCGAGGCGCTCGGCGACAAGGTGCTGGAGGCGGTCACCACGGTCGACCACCGCACGGGGGAGCACCACCGCCTCGCGGTGCGGGCCCTGTTCGTCTTCACCGGCGCGGACCCGCACACCGACTGGCTGTCCGGCGCGCTCGCCCTCGACGCCCGCGGCTTCGTGCTCACCGGCGCGGAGGCACAGGCGTGCTCCGTTCCCGAACTCTGGCAGGGCCAGGGCCGCGACTGTCTGACCCTGGAGACCAGCCTGCCCGGCGTCTTCGCCGCCGGCGACGTCCGTAGTGGCTCGGTCAAGCGCGTGGCCTCGGCGGTGGGAGAAGGCGCGATGAGCATCCACTACGTGCACCGCCACCTGCGCCACCCGGCCGCGCCCGGGGACACCGACCGCGCCCCGCAGACCCGTCCGAAGGAGTCGGCCTGGCTCGGATGAAACCCGGCGGGCGACGAGAGCACGGGGACGAGAGCACGAGGACGAGAGCACGAGAAGGAGGCGAGCAGGGTGTCCGTCATGCGGGTGTCGCCCCGGGGCGTTACGGTCGTGGCTCTCCTGGCGGATCCGGACGCACCCACGGACGTCGCCCGGCGCATGGCCCGTACCCTTCCCGCCCGGCTCGCCGACAAGGCGGGCCGCGGGCGGCGGTACGAGGTCGAGGTGGTCAGTGAGCCCTTCACCGCCGGGACGGAGGACCCGCCCACCTTGATGCGCCGGATCCTGGACCGGGGACGAGCGGAGAACTGGGACGTCGTCGTGGCCCTCACCGACCTCCCGCTGCACTCGCACGGGCGCAAGCTCGTCGTGGATCTGAGTCACGAACACGGCCTGGCGCTGCTGTCCCTTCCCGCGCTGGGCGGCCTGCGCCTGCAGACGAGGGCCCGGCGGGCCGTCGAACAGGCCGTGCTCGGTCTGGCGGGCCCGGGGGCCGCCGGGGCCGAGGGACCCCCGCCGGATCAGCCGCTTCCGGGGCCCTTCGTCAGCCGTCTCGCGCCGGTCCACCCGGGCCTGATCGATGAGGAGGAAAGCGTCGACCTCCGGTACGTCGTCAGCGGGCCGCGCGGTTACCTGAGGGTGCTCCTCGGGATGGTCCGCGCCAACCGGCCGTGGCGCCTGGTGCCGGGCTTGTCGAAAGCCCTGGCCGCCGCACTCGCCACGGGAGCGGTCGCCACCGTGAACTCCACCGTCTGGAGCCTGGCCGAGGCCCTGAGCACACCACGCCTCGTGATCGCCATGGTCGGCTCCGTCGCGCTCATGACCGGCTGGCTGATCGTGGACGCGCAGCTGTGGCACCGATCGGCGGAGGTCTCGCGGGAGGCGACGCAGAGGACGAGGCTCTACAACGCCTCGACGGTCCTGACGGTGGGCATCGGGGTGCTCGTCTGCTATGCCGGTCTGGTCGTCATCAGCTTGGTGTGGGCGCTGTTCATCCTCAACGACCAGGTGTTCGCCTCCAGCACCCGGACCCCGCTGCACGGCCCGGACTACTGGACCCTGTCCTGGTTCGTCGCCTCGGTGGCCACGGTGGGCGGCGCGCTGGGATCAGGTCTGGAGAGCGACGAGGCGATCCGGGCGGCGGCCTACTCCAAGCGCGAACAGGAACGTCGGAACATGCTCCAGAACGACCAGAACGATCAGGGCGACCAGCCGTAGTCGGTTCCCCTTCGCGTGGGGCGGCCGTCCCACGCGAAGGGGAACCTGACGGCGGGCCGCTCAGCCGTCCAGCCGGGAGCGGATCCTCCCCAGCACGTGAGCGGCGTGCGCATCGAGGAAGAAGTGACCGCCGGAGTACGTGTGGAGCTCGAAGCCGCCGGTGGAGAAGGCGTCCCAGGCCTGCGCTTCCGCCACGGTGACCTGCGGGTCCGCGTCGCCGGTGAACACCACCAACGGGCAGGCCAGCGGCGGGCCCGGGGTGTGGCGGTAGCTCTCCACCGCCCGGTAGTCGTTGCGGATGGCGGGCAGGAGCATCTCCACCACGTCCGGGTCCTCCAGCAGGGCGCCCGCGGTGCCGCCCAGCTCCCGCACCTTGTCGAGCAGCCCCTCGTCGCTGCGCAGGTGTACGCCCTCGTCACGGGTGAGGGAGGGCGCGCCGCGCCCGGAGGCGAAGAGGGCGACCGGCTCGATGCCCTCCTGCTCCAGCCTGCGGGCGACCTCGTAGGCCACCAGTGCGCCCATGCTGTGGCCGAACAGGGCCAGCGGCCGGTCGGCCCACTGGCGCAGTTCCGCCACCAGTACGTCGGCCAGCTCGGTGACGCCGGGGATGAACGGTTCCCTGCGCCGCTCCTGCCGGCCCGGGTACTGCACCGCCAGCACGTCGGCCACCGCCGCCAGCTGCCGGGAGACCTGGAAGAAGTAGCTGGCGGCGCCGCCCGCATGCGGGAAGCACACGAGGCGGACATCCGCTTCGGAGGAGTGGAAGCGCCGGATGGAAGTGCTGGAACGTTCCGTCGTCTCGGTCATGGTCGTGCTGACTCCCTGGTGATCGCGTCGGTGATCGCGTCTGCGGAGCGCGCCTGAGCCCCGGTCATTCGAGGTCGGTCGCCTTCCGGCGGCCGTTCCACCGCTCCACCCAGTCCTCCAGGATGTCGACGGCCGCTTCGGTGCCCTTCTCGGCGCGTACGGCCTCCCCGACACTGGCCGCCCTTCGTGCCATGCCCTGGTCGGTCAGTGCCGTGCCGAGTGCCTCGTCGAGGCGCTCGGCGGTGAACTTCGAGAACGGAATGGGCTGCGGCGACACACCCATCCGGTGGACCTGAGCCGCCCAGAACGGGCTGTCGGCGAATGTCGGCACGACCACCTGGGGAGTGCCCGAACGCAGTGCCTCGCCCGTGGTGTTGCAGCCGCCGTGGTGGATGACGGCCGAGGAGCGGGGGAAGAGCCAGGGGTAGTGCACGTCGTCGACACGGAACACGTCGTCCGGCACGTTCTCCGGGCCACCGCCCACCAGCACCAGCCGCCGGCCGTGCGCGCGGACCACGCCGAGCACCTTCTCCAGCGTCTTCTCCGGCTGGTGCACCGGCCAGATGCTGCCGAACGACAGCGACACCGGGGCGCCCCCCGACTCCACGAAGTCGGCCAGCTCCGCAGACGGGCTCCATTCACGGTCCCAGAACCAGTATCCGGTGAACCGCGACAGCGCGGGCCAGTCGGACGGCTCGGTGAACATCTCGCGGGTGACCGGGCACAGCAGCGGTACGTCGCGGCCCAGCTCGCGGTAAGGCGCACCGAAGGGCAGGGCGGGCATGCCCGCGTCCTTGCGGTAGCCCCGGATGGAGATCCAGTCCAGCAGGCCCGCCATCCGGTGCGTCAGCCGGTTGTAGAGCGGTCCGAGCCTGGACTGCGGGGCGATCATGGCCGGCCACCGCCCTGTCGGGTTCAGCGGCCACCACGTCAGCGAGGCCCAGGGCGACGTGCCGCTGTCCTCGAACAGGATCCGGCTCAGGACGCTGTTGACCACCAGGTCGGCGCCCTTGCACACCTCCTCGATGCGGGAGGCGAGCAGCCGGATGTGCTCCTGTGTCTGGCGCGGCACCTTGCGGGCCGCCGTGAAGAGCGAGGCACCCTGCTGCAGTGCCTCGGTGAGCGCCGGATGGGCCAGGAAGTCCTTGGGGCTGCCCGGCAGTTCGGCGAAGTCCAGACCGGACTCCCGCACCAGCTTCTCGAAGTCTCCGTGGGTGGCGAGAACGACCGAGTGCCCCCGGGACATCAGGGTGGTGCCCAGCGCGATGAAGGGCTGGACGTCACCCCGTGACCCTGTGACTAGGAGTGTGACCTGCATGAGTCCTCCGTACGAAAGGGACGGGTGAGAGGGGGAGCCGCTCGGTTGCCGCGGTGCTTCCCGCGGTGTTTCGGCAGTGCTTCGGTGGTACTGCGGTGTTTCAGTAGTGGGGGACGTAGCGGTCGAGCATGCCGTCGAGGTAGCCGGCATCGGTCACCGACCGCATCTCGGGCAGCAGTGCGCAGAGCTTTTCGACCGACACCCGGGTGATGGACCGGGGCCCTTCGACGATCTCGTGCCGTGCCGAGAGCCCCAGCCGCTTCTCGATGCCGTGGATCACCGCCTGGATCGGCAGCGGTCTGCCGGAGGCGACGTTGACCACCTCGTTGGCCACGTCCCGTGCGAGCAGTCCGTCGACGGCCCGGGTCAGGTCGGCCGCGTCGATCAGGTCCCGGTGCGCTCCCTGGTACACCCGCACGCTGCCACTGCGCACCTGCTGCACCAGCGCGGGGAGCAGCTGGTGCGGGCGCTGCCAGCGGCCCGTCGCGTGACTCACCCGCAGGACGAGCCAGGGCGCGCCGGATGCGGCGACGATGTGCTCCAGCCGGAGCTTCTGCCTGCCGTACGGCGAGGTCGGCAGCAGCTCGACGTCCTCGGCCATCGCCGTGTCCCCGGTGCCGTACAGGGCGTGGGACGCGGTGGACAGGAACACCACGAGGCGGCCGTCGGTACGGCACCTGCGGGTGACCTCTTCCACCAGGGCGGCCTCGCGGGCGAATGCGGACTCCGCGAGGACGCTGGTGCTGGAGACACCGGCGGCCAGCACCGTGGCGTGCGGATGGCGTTCGCCGACGCCGGCCAGGTTGCGCGCGATGAAGCCGTTGCCGACGATCTCCATCAGATGCCCTCCGTGGCGGTGACGCGGATCGCCGACTTCGCCACGGCGTCCAGCAGTTCGGCGGTCCTTACGGTGGTGGCGGCCCAGCTGTCGTGGTCCCGGTCGGCTCCTGTGGCGACGGTCCGCCGCACGGCGGCGGCGAACGCGGCCACCGAGCGGGCGAACTGGTGCTCGGCGGGCAGGGCGAGCTCCTCGGCGTGGTTCTGCCCCTCGATGCGCAGCAGGGGCGCCGCCGTCGGCGGTGGGGTGAAGGCGCGGTCCACGGAAAGCCGCGCGTCGCTGCCCCACAGGGCGTAGCGGGATCCGTAGGTGTGGAGGAAGCCGAAGCTGAGCGTGGCGATCTGCCCGGTGGCCGACGCGAGCACCGCGCTGCCCGCGACATCGACCTCCGACGCCGGGTCGTGGCGCAGCACGGCCCCGGCGACGGTGAGGTCGTCGCCGAGGAAGTACTGGGCGAGGCGCACCGGGTAGATGCCCGCGTCCAGCAGGGCGCCGCCGCCGAGCTCGGGCCGGTAGCGGACGTCCTGCGGGGGCAGCGGCGGGAAGCAGAACGCCGCCTCGACGTGCCGCAGTTGACCGATCCGCCCCTGCGCGACCAGGTCGGCCACGCTCCGGTGGAAGCCGTGGTGGACGAAGGCGAGGTTCTCGCGCAGCACCAGGCCGCGCTCCCGTGCGAGCCGGGTCAGCGCGATGGTGTCCGCCGCGCAGGTGGTCAGGGGCTTCTCGGCCAGGACGTGCTTGCCCGCTTCGAGCGCGGATCTCGCCCAGGCGGAGTGCAGGGCGTTGGGAACGGACACGTAGACCGCGTCGATGTCGTCCCGTTCGAGCAGCCGCTCGTAGCCGTGCACGGCCTCGCAGCCGAACCGGGCCGCGAAGGACTCGGCCTTCGCCCGCTCCCGGCTGGCGATGGCGGTGATGGTGGTGTCCGGTGTCTCGCGTAGCGCGGGCAGGGTGCGCCGCGCCGCGATCGAGGACGCTCCGAGCACGCCGACCCGCAGGGGGCCGGGCGAGGGGGAAGTACTCACGTGCGTTCTCCTCCGGCCGGGCCCAGCAGGCTGTGCAGACAGGCGAGCAGGGTTCTGGCCTGGATGTTCAGGTAGTTGCTGTGCTGCACGAGGCCCGCCAGCTGGTGAACGGTCAGCCAGCGGAAGTCGTCCGGCTCCACCAGCGTCCGCTCCGCGGGGAGTTCGACGATCAGATAGCGGCTGCGCGTGTGAAAGAACCGGCCGCCCTCCTCGGACAGCACGCTGTCGAAGCGGACGGCGTCGGCGGGGGCGTGCAGCACCTCGTCCAGGAACGGGGGAGCGGCCTCGGCCGGAAGGACGGCGTAGTTCTCCGGAGTGCACTGCACGGTGGGCGCCAGTTCGATCGCGTCCATGAACCCGGGTTCGGAGCCGATCCGCGCCAGGACGTGCAGTACCCCGCCGATCCGCTGTACGAGGAAGGCCGCGACGCCCTGGCCGCGCGCCTCGACCATCGGCTGGGTCCAGCGGGAGACCTCGCGGCTGCCGGTCCGTACGTCCACGGCCATCACGTCGAAGAACACACCGCGCTCGTGCGAGATGCGGTCGTCGGAGCGCTGCCAGTTGCGGACGCTGCCGAGATCCACCAGATGCGCTTCGCCGGTGAAGCCGGCCCGCGCCCCGGTGAACCAGTTGCGGAGGGATCCGGGGGAGTGCAGTGAGCCGTAGGCGGGATCCAGCGATCTGGCCAATGCGGAGCCGATGCCGGGGCCCTCCACCGACCAGGGGGCGGCCGGTGCACCGTCGAAGGCCCGCGGGCCGGACAGCGAAGGGGAGGTAGGGGAGGTGAACGGGAAGCAGGCCATGACCGTGCGTGAGTCCATGTTCACCAGGTCGTGCTCTGACAGCAGGGCGTGCAGCTGCCCTACGGACAGCCAGTGGAAACCGTCCAGTAACTCGACCTCATCGGATGTTTCCACGATGATGTTTCGATTTCGTTTCCGGTAGAACCAGGATCCCTGCTCCGACTGGAGCACATCGGCCAGCACCTGGTGCCGGGAGGCGTTCCGGAAGAAGTCGAGATAGGGCACCGGCCGGCCGCCGTGCACGCGGGTGTAGTTACTCCGGGTCGCCTGCACCGTGGGCGATAACTGCACCTTGTTGTGGTTGCCCGGCTCCATCTTTGCCTGCATCAGGCAATGGGGTATACCGTCGAATTTCTTGACCAGGATGCCCAGGACGCCGACTTCGGGTTGATGGATGATCGGCTGGTCCCATTCGGGCACCGCCCCGGGGGCGTTCCGTACCCGTAGACCCTGGACCGAAAAGAACTTTCCGCTCTCGTGGACGAGATTTCCGTGTGGCCCTTCGAAACGCCAGCCTTTCAGCTCGCTGAAAGGGATGCGGTGTATCTCTGAATTTTCCGTTTCGAGGTACGCGGCAAACCATGCGTGAAAATCCTGGAGGCTGGCCGCGGCCCGTTCGGCTTCCCGCAGGGAATGGATCATTCCGGTTGCTGAGCGGGCATCGGGCCTGGCTAAGACGTCGGCGCTGCCCGGAGGGGCGTGCGTCATCAGTAGTTTCGCTCCTTGTTCCCTGGCGGTTCCCTGGCTGTTCCCGGGCGCGGATTTTTACCAGCGGGTAATGAGTGGAAGAGGGCATCCAATGGGGGCGGCTGCGGCGGCGCGCCCCTTCGGGCACTGTCCGGCAGCAGGCCCCGTCAGGCGGGCGCTGTCAACTCCTGCTGATGCCCGGAGTATGGCGGGGCATGCACTTTCTGAACCCTGCTAGTCCTACGTCTCTGGTGCTCGGCTGTCAACACTTTCCAGGGCGTACCGCGGACGGGAGAGGTGCAGATCGCTCGGGGTTTTCGAAGCCCGTGCAGCCGTCCTCGTGCTTACAAGAACCTTACCCGGAAGACCAGATGCATGACCGGAGGTGATCCACATCACGTTGCCCAGGTCTGGTGATGTGTGACAGTGTCGATCTTGCGCTAAGTAACTGCTCTGTATATGCAGTGAATTGGGAAACCAACACCGATCGCCCATTGTGCATTCGCGCTTGGGGATGGTGAGTTGGCCCGGAGATTGTTCGCGACGGCTTCGGCGAACTTCGAAGATTAGCGGGGGTTCACCTTGTCCAGGAGTGCTCGTTCGGTGCGGCACGATGACGATGCCGATCACATTGCTGTGATCGGGCTCTCCTGCCGTCTGCCGCAGGCCGACTCCTCTGTTCGATTATGGGAACTCCTGCGCGACGGCGTCGACGCGATCACCCCACTGCCCTTGGGGCGGTGGCCACAACGCTTAGCCGATGACGTCGAGTTACCCACCCAACGAGGCGGTTTCCTCGACCGGGTGGATCAGTTCGACGCCGACTTCTTCGGCATCTCGCCGCGCGAGGCCGCGGCCATGGACCCCCAGCAGCGTCTCGCGCTCGAACTCGGCTGGGAGCTGCTGGAGAACGGCGGCATCACCCCCGAGCGCATGGCGGCCCTGCGCGCCGGCGTCTTCGTCGGCGCGATGAACGACGACTACGCGACCCTCACCCGGCAGCGCAGTTCTCAAGCGGTCTCGCACCACACTCTCGCCGGTCTGCAGCGAAGCATGATCGCCAACCGGCTCTCCTATCTCCTCGGCGTGAACGGCCCCAGCCTCACCGTCGATTCGGGCCAGTCCTCCTCCCTCGTCGCCGTCCACATGGCATGCCAGAGCCTCCGCGCGGGAGAGTGCGAGATCGCCCTCGCCGGCGGGGTGAACCTCAACCTCAGCTTCGACGGCACCCTGAGCGTCTCCCGGTTCGGCGGACTCTCCCCCGACGGCCGCTGCTACACCTTCGACGCCCGGGCCAACGGCTACGTACGGGGCGAGGGCGGCGGCTTCGTCCTCCTCAAGCCCCTGGCGCAGGCACTGCGGGACGGCGACCACATCCACGGCGTGCTGCGCGGCAGCGCCGTCAACAACGGTGGCGGTGACAGCCTCACCACCCCCAGCCGGCAGGCCCAGGAGGACGTGCTCCGCCGCGCGTACTTCGCGGCGGGCGTCCGCCCCGAGGACATCCAGTACGTAGAACTCCACGGCACCGGCACGGCCGTCGGCGACCCCATCGAGGCCGCAGCGCTCGCCACGGTCATCGGCTCCGGCCGCCCGGCGGACGCACCCTTGCTGGTCGGCTCGGCGAAGACGAACGTCGGCCACCTGGAAGGCGCCGCGGGCATCGTCGGCCTGCTCAAGGTCCTGCTCTCCCTGGAAGCGGGGGAGCTCCCCGCCAGCCTCAACTTCGAAACGCCCAACCCGGCCATACCGCTGGCCGATTGGCACCTCCAGGTCCAGACCGAGCGCTCGCCCTGGCCACGTCCGGACGTACCGCTGGTGGCCGGAGTGTCGTCGTTCGGCCTGGGCGGGACGAACGCACACGTGGTGGTGGAGCAGGCTCCCGTGGCGAAGCCGGCCCCGGCGGCGAAGCCGGCACCGGTCGGCCTGGTGGCCGGTGGCGGGGTGGTGCCGTGGGCGCTGTCGGGCCGGTCGGCTGCGGGCCTGCGTGGGCAGGCGGTGCGGTTGCGGGAGTTCGTGACGTCGTCTGACGCATCGCTTGTGGACGTCGGCCATGCGCTGGTGTCTTCGCGGGCGGGTCTTGAGCACCGTGCGGTGGTGCTGGGCTCGACGCGTGAGGAGCTACTGGCGGGGCTGGATGCGGTGGCAGTGGGTGAGCCTGCCGAGGGTGTGGTGTCCGGAGTGCGTGCGGACAGGGAAGACGGCGTGGTGTTCGTCTTCCCGGGTCAGGGTGCGCAGTGGGCTGGGATGGCGGTCGGGCTGCTGGATTCCTCGCCGGTGTTCGCGGAGCGGTTCGGTGCGTGTGCGGCTGCGCTGGAGCCGTATGTCGACTGGGTTCCGGTCGATGTTCTGCGGGAGCGCGAGGGTGCGCCGTCGTTGGACCGGGTGGATGTGGTCCAGCCGATGCTGTGGGCGGTCATGGTGTCGCTCGCGGCGGTGTGGCGCGCGCACGGCGTTCAGCCCGCTGCTGTAGTGGGCCACTCCCAGGGTGAGTTGGCGGCTGCTGTGGTTGCGGGGGTGCTGTCGGTCGAGGACGGTGCTCGGATTGTCGCGCTGCGCAGCCGGCTGATCGGCCGGGAGTTGGCGGGTCGGGGTGGCATGGTGTCGATGCCGTTGGCGGAGGATGCCGCGCTGGGGCTGATCGAGCCGTGGGCGGGCCGGATCAGTGTCGCCACGGTCAACGGCCCGCGGTCGACGGTCGTCGCTGGTGAGGCGGTGGCGCTGGATGAGCTGATGGCCGCGTGTGAGCGCGACGGCGTTCGGGCCCGTCGTATTCCGGTGGATTACGGCTCCCACACCCCGCAGGTCGAGCAGTTGCGTGAGGCCTTGCTGGAGCTGGCCGCTCCGGTGGCGCCGCGTGTGGGTGATGTACCGATGTACTCGACCGTGACCGGTGGGCTCCTGGAGGACGGCGCGGCTGATGCGGAGTACTGGTTCCGCAATCTGCGGCAGCCGGTGCGCTTCGAGGAGACCGTGCGCGGGCTCATTGCCGATGGTCATGTCACGTTCATCGAGGTGAGTGCGCATCCGGTGCTGACGTCTCCGGTCGAGGAGACCGGTGAGGCGGTCGGCGTCGAGGTGTTTGCGGGCGGCGCCCTGCGCCGTGATCAAGGTGGCACCCGACGGTTCCTCTCCTCGCTCGGCGAGCTGTGGGTGCATGGCGGTACGCCCGACTGGTCGGCGGTCTTCGAGGGAAGCGACACCCGCCGGGTCGCGCTGCCGACCTACGCCTTCCAGACCAAGCACTTCTGGCTGGACGGCGCAGTCGCTGATCCCGCGGCCGCGACCGCGGGCGCCGTGCCGGCGGCAGTCTCGGCAGTCGGCACCTACGGCAGCAGTGGCGCCGGCGGTGCACACGTCGTGTCGCCGGACGTCTCGCACGCGGTGCGGGCCCACACGGCAGCCGTGCTGGGGCACGGCGCCGCGGAGGAGGTCGACGTACGGCGCTCGTTCAAGGACCTCGGCTTCGACTCGATCATGCTCGGTGATCTGCGCAGTCGGCTGAACACCGTGCTGGGCCGGCGGCTGACCACGGCCGCCCTCTTCTCGCACCCCACCCCGGCCCGGCTGGCAGCACATCTGGAGTCCCTGCGCGACAGTGCCGGAGAGCGGCGTCCTGCCGCCGCCACGGTGCGCGAGCCCGACCGCGGCCGTGCGGGGGACGACGCGGAAGACCCCATCGCCATCGTGGCCATGAGCTGCCGCTTTCCGGGCGGGGTGAGTTCTCCCGAGGACCTGTGGCGGCTCGTTTCCGAGGGCCGGGACGCGATCTCGGACTACCCCGATGACCGCGGCTGGGACCTGGAACGGCTGCTGAGCCCCAGCGGCCGGGGCCGCGTCACCGCCGGAGTCGGCGGCTTCGTCGAGGGCGCCACAGACTTCGACCCTCGTTTCTTCGGGATATCCCCGCGCGAGGCGCTGGCCATGGACCCGCAGCAGCGGCTTCTCCTTGAGACCTCGTGGGAGCTGCTTGAGCGCGCCGGCATCGATCCGGAACTGCTGCGCGGCAGCAGGACCGGCGTGTTCGTCGGCACGATGGACCAGGAGTACGGCCCCCGGCTGCACGAGGCCCCTGAGACGCTCGACGGTCTGATGCTCACCGGCAAGACGACCAGCGTCGCCTCGGGCCGCATCGCCTACGTGCTCGGACTGACCGGGCCCGCGCTGACCGTCGACACCGCCTGCTCGTCCTCACTGGTCGCGCTCCACCTGGCCGTGGCGTCCCTGCGGCGCGGCGAGTGCTCGCTGGCGCTCGCCGGTGGCGCCACCGTGCTGTCGACACCGGGCATCTTCACCGAAATGACCAGCCAGCAGGGGCTGGCGCTCGACGGCCGCTGCAAGGCCTTCGCCGGCGCCGCCGACGGAACCGGCTTCTCGGAAGGCGCCGGGATGCTGCTGGTCGAGCGGCTCTCCGACGCCCGCCGCAACGGCCACCGGGTGCTCGCGGTCGTACGCGGCTCCGCGATCAACCAGGACGGCGCGTCCAACGGCCTCACCGCGCCCAACGGGTCCTCCCAACAGCAGGTCATCAGGGACGCCTGGGCCAGTGCCGGGCTCGGGTCCGTCGACGTCGACATGCTGGAGGCCCACGGCACCGGCACCGCACTGGGCGACCCCGTCGAGGCGGAAGCGCTGCTCGCAACGTACGGCCAGGACCGGCCCGAAGACCGGCCGCTGCTGCTCGGCTCGCTCAAGTCCAACATCGGCCACACGCAGGCCGCAGCGGGTGTCGCGGGCGTCATCAAGTCGGTACTGGCCATCCGGCACGCACTCGTGCCGGCCACGCTCCACGTCGACGGACCGACGCCCGAGGTGGACTGGTCCGCCGGAGCGGTGCGCCTGGCCACGGAGAGCACCCCATGGCCCGAGTCCAGCCCGGTCCGGCGAGCCGGTGTCTCTTCGTTCGGCATCAGTGGGACCAACGCCCACGTCATCGTCGAGCAGGCACCCGTCGACGCAGCGGTCCCCGCGGCGACACCTGTTCCCGGGTCGCGGCTGCGCGAGGGCGGCCCGCTGCCCTGGATCGTCTCGGGCCGCACAGCGGCAGCGCTGCGCGCCCAGGCCGCACGGCTGCGGCGGGCCGCCGCCGAGAGCGGTGCGACGGACGAGGAACTGGGGCGCGCCCTGGCCACCACCAGGTCCGCGCTGGAACACCGCGCCGTCGTGGTGGCGGAAGACCGCGAGATGTTCCTGGCCGGACTCGACGCACTGGCGACGGGCGAATCCGCTGCCCATGTGCTCAGCGGCCGAGTGTCCGGCGAGCCGGGCGGCGTGGTGTTCGTCTTCCCGGGTCAGGGTGCGCAGTGGGCCGGGATGGCGGTGGAGTTGCTGGATTCTTCGCCGGTGTTCGCGGAGCGGTTCGGTGCGTGTGCGGCTGCGCTGGCGCCGTATGTCGACTGGGTTCCGGAGGACGTGCTGCGTCAGCGGGCCGGTGCGCCGTCTTACGACCGGGTGGATGTGGTCCAGCCGATGCTGTGGGCGGTCATGGTGTCGCTTGCGGCGGTGTGGCGTGCGTCGGGTGTCCAGCCCGCTGCTGTAGTGGGCCACTCCCAGGGTGAGTTGGCGGCTGCCGTGGTCGCGGGGGTGCTGTCGGTCGAGGACGGTGCTCGGATCGTCGCGCTGCGCAGCCGGCTGATCGGGCGGGAACTGGCCGGCCAGGGTGGCATGGTGTCCGTGCCGGTCGGCGAGGCCGTGGCGGAGGAGCTGATCGAGCCCTGGGCGGGCCGGATCAGCGTCGCCACGGTCAACGGCCCGCGGTCGACGGTTGTTGCCGGTGAGGCGGTGGCGCTGGATGAGCTGATGGCCGTGTGCGAGCGCGACGGTGTACGGGCCCGTCGTATTCCGGTGGATTACGGCTCCCACACCCCGCAGGTCGAGCAGTTGCGTGAGGCCTTGCTGGAGCTGGCTGCTCCGGTGACGCCGCGTGCGGGTGATGTACCGATGTACTCGACCGTGACCGGTGAGCTTCTTGCCGAGGGTGCGGCTGATGCGGAGTACTGGTTCCGTAATCTGCGGCAGCCGGTGCGCTTCGAGGAGACCGTGCGCGGGCTCATTGCCGATGGTCATGTCACGTTCATCGAGGTGAGTGCGCATCCGGTGCTGACGTCTCCGGTCGAGGAGACCGGTGAGGCGGTCGGCGTCGAGGTGTTTGCGGGCGGCACCCTGCGCCGTGATCAAGGTGGCACCCGACGGTTCCTCTCCTCGCTCGGCGAGCTGTGGGTGCATGGCGGTACGCCCGACTGGTCGGCGGTCTACGCCCCGGTCGCCGAAGGCGCCGAGCCGGTCGAGCTGCCCACCTATGCCTTCCAGCGCGACCGTTACTGGCTCGCCCCCTCGGCCGCCGGTGCACCCGTCCAGGTGGAGCTGCCTTCCGCTCCCGTCGCCGAGCCGGTCGACGGTTTCCGGCAGAAGGTGCTCGACGCGCCCACCGCCAGCCGGCGCCTGCGCATCGTGCTGGACGAGGTGTGCACCCAGGCAGCGGCCGTACTCGGCTGGGCCTCGCCGCACGAAGTCGAGGTCGGCCGGGCGTTCCGCGAGGCAGGATTCGACTCGCTGACCGCCGTGGACCTGCGCAACCGCCTGGGCATCGCGAGCGGGCAGGCGCTCGCGCAGACGGCCGTGTTCGACTACCCGACCCCGCTGCGCCTCGCAGAGCACCTGCGCGACCGCATCCTCGGCGCGGACGCTTCGGACGCTTCGGACGGTTCGGATGCCGACGACGCGGAAACCGCCGCCCTGCGATCTCGTACGACGTCCGGCACGTTCGGTGACGAGCCCATCGCCATCGTGGCCACCAGCTGCCGCTTCCCCGGCGACATACGCTCGCCGGAGGACCTGTGGCGGCTGCTGCTCGACGAGCAGGACGTCATCTCCGGCCTGCCGCAGGACCGTGGCTGGGACCTCGACGCGCTGTACGACCCGGACTCCTCGCGGGCGGGCACCAGCTACGTCGACCAGGGCGGATTCCTGCACGACGCCGGACAGTTCGACGCGGGCTTCTTCGGGATCTCGCCGCGCGAGGCCATCGCCATGGACCCGCAGCAGCGGCTCCTTTTGGAGACCTCCTGGGAGGCCGTGGAACGCGCGGGCCTCGACCCGGAGACGCTGCGCGGCAGCAGGACCGGTGTCTTCGTCGGCGCCGTCCCGCACGGCTACGGCGCCGACGCCACCAACGCCCAGGAATCCGGGGGCTATCTGTTCACCGGCGCCGCGGGCAGTGTGGCCTCGGGGCGCATCTCCTACAGCTTCGGGCTGACGGGCCCGGCCATGACGGTGGACACCGCGTGCTCCTCTTCGCTGGTCGCGCTGCACCTGGCGGTGCAGGCGCTGCGGCAGGGCGAGTGTTCTATGGCGCTCGCCGGCGGAGTGACGGTCATGTCGACCCCGGGCGTCTTCACCGAGTTCAGCCAACAGCGAGGACTCGCCCCCGACGGCCTGTGCAAGCCCTTCGCCGCGGCAGCGGACGGCACGGCCTGGGGCGAGGGTGTCGGGGTGCTGCTCCTGGAGCCGTTGGCCCAGGCCCAGCGCAACGGCCACCAGGTACTGGCCGTGATCCGAGGCTCGGCCGTCAACCAGGACGGTGCTTCCAACGGCCTGACCGCGCCGAACGGGCCGTCGCAGCAGCGGGTCATCCGCCAGGCGCTGGCCAATGCGCGGCTCGAAGCGTCGGACATCGACGTCCTTGAGGCGCACGGCACCGGCACCACTCTGGGCGACCCGATAGAGGCGCAGGCGCTGCTGGCGACGTACGGCCAGGACCGTCCCGAGGACCGGCCGCTGCTGCTCGGCTCGCTGAAGTCGAACCTCGGCCACACCTCCGCCGTCGCAGGCATCGCCGGCGTGATCAAGATGGTGGAGGCGATGCGGCACGGTGTGGTGCCGAGGACCTTGCACGTGGATGAGCCGACGCCGAAGGTGGACTGGTCTTCGGGTGCGGTGGAGCTGGTGACCGAGGGCCGTGCGTGGCCGGAGACGGGCCGGGTACGGCGCGCGGGTGTGTCGTCGTTCGGTGTGAGCGGGACGAACGCGCACGTGATCGTGGAGCAGGCCCCGGTGGTGGAGCAGGAGCCGCTCCCGGTGACGGAGCCTGCGGGGGGCGTGGTGCCGTGGGTGGTTTCCGGGAAGTCCGCCGCGGGGCTGCGTGGGCAGGCGGCGCGGTTGCGGGAGTTCGTGACGTCATCCGATGCATCGCTCGCGGATATTGGCCTGTCGTTGGCGTCGACGCGGGCGGCTCTTGAGCACCGGGCGGTGGTGCTGGGCTCGGACCGTGACGACTTGGTGGCGGCCCTGGCGGCGGTGGCAGCGGGTGAGCCCGCTGAGCGTGTGGTGACCGGGGTGCGGCGCGAGGGTGCGTCGGACGTGGTGTTCGTGTTCCCGGGTCAGGGTGCGCAGTGGGCCGGGATGGCGGTCGGGCTGCTGGATTCCTCGCCGGTGTTCGCGGAGCGGTTCGGTGAGTGTGCGGCTGCGTTGACGGCATACGTGGACTGGGTTCCGGTCGATGTTCTGCGGGAGCGCGAGGGTGCGCCGTCGTTGGACCGGGTGGATGTGGTCCAGCCGATGCTGTGGGCGGTCATGGTGTCGCTCGCGGCGGTGTGGCGCGCGCACGGTGTCCAGCCCGCTGCTGTAGTGGGCCACTCCCAGGGTGAGCTGGCGGCGGCCGTGGTGGCGGGTGTCCTCTCGCTGGAGGACGGTGCGCGGATCGTCGCGTTGCGCAGCCGGCTGATCGGGCGGGAGCTGGCGGGTCGGGGTGGCATGGTGTCGATGCCGTTGGCGGAGGATGCCGCGCTGGGGCTGATCGAGCCGTGGGCGGGCCGGATCAGTGTCGCCACGATCAACGGCCCGCGGTCGACGGTCGTTGCCGGTGAGGCCGAAGCGCTGGATGAGCTGATGGCAGCGTGCGAGCGGGACGGCGTTCGGGCCCGTCGCATTCCGGTGGACTACGGGTCGCACACTCCGCAGGTCGAGCAGCTTCGTGAGGCTTTGCTGGAGCTGGCCGCTCCGGTGACGCCGCGTGCGGGTGATGTACCGATGTACTCGACCGTGACCGGTGAGCTCCTTGCCGAGGGTGCGGCTGATGCGGAGTACTGGTTCCGCAATCTGCGGCAGCCGGTGCGCTTCGAAGAGACCGTGCGCGGGCTCATCGCCGATGGTCATGTCACGTTCATCGAGGTGAGTGCGCATCCGGTACTGACGTCTCCGGTCGAGGAGACCGGTGAGGCGGTCGGCGTCGAGGTGTTTGCGGGCGGCACCCTGCGCCGTGGTGAGGGCGGTCTGGAGCGGTGGTTGAGGTCCCTGGCCCACCTGTGGGTGCAGGGCGGGGTGCCGGACTGGCGGACGGTGTTCGCAGGTACCGGGGCCCGGCGGGTGGAACTGCCGACCTACGCCTTCCAGACCAAGCACTACTGGTTCGACACCGCGCCGGCCCGCACCGCGGCGAGCGCCGATCCGCACGCCGCCTTCTGGGAGGTGGTGGAGCGCGAGGACCTGGAGGGACTCGCGAAGACACTGCGGCTGGGCGAGGCGCAGACCGGGCTGACGTCCCTCCTGCCCGCGCTCTCCGCCTGGCACAAGCGGCACGCGGAAGCGGCCGGCATGGAGTCCTGGCGATACCGGGCGCACTGGAAGTCGCTGCCCTCGGGCCCCAAGGCCGCCCTGTCCGGAACCTGGCTGGTCGCCGTCACCCCGGACCAGCTCGACGGCGCGCTGTACGCGGCAGTGGCCGGGGCCCTGCGCGCACAGGGGGCCGTGGTCGAACCGCTGATCGTGCGCGGCGCCGAGGACGCGCGGCAGGGCGAGCGTCCGTGGGCCGAGGCCCTGGCCGCGCACTCCGCGGCAGCCGGTGTGCTGTCGCTGCTCGCGCAGGACGAGAGCCCGCTTGCGGACGCGCCCGCCACCCCGGCCGGATTCGCCCAGAACCTCGCGCTGCTCCAGCAGCTGGAGGCCGCCGACTCGGACGCCGCACTGTGGTGCGTCACCCAGGGCGCGGTGTCCATCGGTGAGCGGGACCCGCTCACCAGTCCGGCACAGGCGCTGGTCTGGGGCCTCGGCAGGGTGGCGGCCCAGGAACTGCCGACCCGCTGGGGCGGTCTGGTCGACCTCCCGCCGGAGCCGGACGAGCGCGCCCTCGCGCGGCTCTGCGAAGTGCTCGCGGCCGGGGCCGACGAGGATCAGGTCGCGGTCCGCTCGACCGCTACCTACGGACGCCGGCTCGTCCGCGCGCCTCTCCGCGGCGCACTGGGCGACGGCTGGACTCCGGGCAAGGGCACGGTACTGATCACGGGCGGCACCGGCGCACTCGGCAGCCAGGTCGCCAAACGACTGGCCGCTCAAGGCGCCGAGCACCTGCTGCTGGTCAGCAGGCAGGGCGGTACGGCCCCCGGCGTCACCGAGCTCGAAGCCGAACTGGTCGCCACCGGAGCCCGCGTCACCACCGTCGCCTGCGACGTGGCGGACCCGGAGGCCTTGCGCCGCCTGCTGGACTCGGTGCCCGACGACTGCCCGCTGGCCGCCGTGGTGCACACCGCGGCAGTACTGGACGACGGGGCGCTCACCACGCTGACGCCCGAGCAGCTCGACCGGGTGCTGCGGGTCAAGGCAGCCGCGGCACACCGACTGCACGAGATGACGCAGGACCTGGGGCTCTCCGCCTTCGTGCTGTTCTCGTCGCTGGCGGGCACGGTCGGCATGGCGGGCCAGGGCAACTACGCGCCGGGCAACGCCTACCTGGACGCACTCGCTCAGTACCGCCGGGCCCAGGGGCTGGTGGCCACCTCCGTGGCCTGGGGTTCCTGGGCAAAGGGCGGCATGGCGGGCCGGGACGTGGTCGGCGACACCAGCATCCGGCACGGCGTGCCGCTGCTCCAGCCGGAGCGCGCCACCGTCGCACTGGAGACGGCGCTCGCCCACGGCGATACCAGCCTCGTGATCGCGGACATCGACTGGGAGAGGTTCGCGTACTCCTACACCGCGGCCAGGCCCAGCCGGTTGCTCGACGAACTCCCGGAGGCCCGCGCCGTACTCGCGCAGGACGAACCCACCGACGCGGCCGCCGCCCTGACGCTGTCCGAGCGGCTGGCCGGCCTCGCACCGGCCGAGCGCGAACGGCAGTTGCGCACGACGGTCCGTACGCAGGTGGCGGCCGTACTCGGTCACGACTCCGGGGAGACGGTGGAACTCCGGCGCCGATTCATGGAACTCGGCCTGGACTCGGTCACCGCCGTGGAACTGCGCAACCGGCTCAACACGGCGACCGGTCTGCGACTGCCCGCCACGATCGTCTTCGACTGTCCGACCGTGCACGAACTCGTGCGCTACCTCGGCGACGCACTGTTCGGCGATGAGGATGGAACCGAGGGCTCCATGGACGCGCCGGCTCCCGGCACGGCCGAAGTCGACCAGCTTGAGGCGCTCCTGGGGCAACTGCCCGACGGAGATCCCGGCAGATCCGAACTGGTCAGCCGACTGCGGCAGTTGCTGCGTGCCGCATCCGGGCCGGCGGTGGACGGCGAGGAAGCCGTCGACGCCGAAGACCTCGAATCCGCGAGCAACGACGACCTCTTCAAGTACATCGGCAAAGAGTTCGGGATCTCCTGAGCCCCTGATCGACGCCGCGGCTTCGACACGCGCCTTTCCGCGGGGCGCACGCACACTTCCGTCTCACTTTCGGGGGCACGCACGCATGGACGACGCCAAGAAGCTCCGCTACTACCTGACCCGGGTCACAGCCGAGCTGAAGGAGACCCAAACGCGGCTGAAGGCCGCGGAGTCGGTGGACGGCGAGCCGATGGCGATCATCGGGATGAGCTGCCGGTTCCCCGGTGGGGTCGCCTCTCCCGAGGACCTGTGGCGGCTGCTCTCCGAGGGCGGCGACGCCATCACCGGACTCCCCACCGACCGCGGCTGGGACGCGGCATCCCTGGTGGACGTGACCGGAGAGCGCTCCGGCAGCTCGTACGTGGCCGAGGGCGGATTCCTGCACGACGCCGGGCAGTTCGACGCGGACCTCTTCGGGATCTCGCCGCGCGAGGCGCTCGCCATGGACCCGCAGCAGCGGATCCTGCTGGAATCCTCCTGGGAGCTGTTCGAGCGCTCCGGCATCGCCCCCGACGCCCTGGAGGGCAGCAGGACCGGCGTCTTCATCGGCTCCAGCTTCCGCGACTACGGAAGCAGGCTGCCCGCGATCCCCGAAGAGGTCGAGGGTCACGCCATGACGGGCACCGCGGGCAGCGTGGCCTCGGGGCGCATCTCCTACACCTTCGGCCTGACCGGGCCCGCCGTCACGGTGGACACGGCCTGCTCCTCCTCACTGGTCGCTCTGCACCTCGCGATCCAGGCGCTGCGCAACGGCGAGTGCTCGATGGCGCTCGCGGGCGGGGTCGCGGTCATGTCGACGCCCGACCTGTTCACGGAGTTCAGCCGGCAACAGGGCCTGGCACGCGACGGCCGCTGCAAGGCGTTCGCCGCGTCCGCCGACGGCATGAGCGCGGCCGAGGGAGTGGGCCTGCTGCTGGTCGAGCGGCTCTCCGACGCACGGCGCAACGGGCATCAGGTGCTGGCCGTGATCCGTGGTTCGGCGGTCAACCAGGACGGCGCCTCCAGCGGACTGACCGCGCCCAACGGCCCCGCGCAGCAGCGTGTGATCCGGCAGGCGCTGACGAGCGCGGGGATGAAGGGCTCCGAGGTCGACGTCGTCGAGGCGCACGGCACCGGCACGGCACTGGGCGACCCGATAGAGGCGCAGGCGCTGCTGGCGACGTACGGCCAGGACCGGCCCGAGGAGCGGCCGCTGCTGCTGGGCTCCCTCAAGTCCAACATCGGTCACACGCAGGCCGCCGCGGGTGTGGCGAGTGTGATCAAGATGGTGGAGGCGATGCGGCACGGTGTGGTGCCGAGGACCTTGCACGTGGATGAGCCGACGCCGAAGGTGGACTGGTCTTCGGGTGCGGTGGAGCTGGTGACCGAGGGCCGTGCGTGGCCGGAGACGGGCCGGGTACGGCGTGCGGGTGTGTCGTCGTTCGGTGTGAGCGGGACGAACGCGCACGTGATCGTGGAGCAGGCCCCGCCGGTGGAGCAGGAGCAGGCTCCGGTGGCCGGGCCCGTGGGCGGTGTGGTGCCGTGGGTGCTTTCGGGGAAGTCGGCTGAGGCGCTGCGCGAACAGGCGCTGCGTCTGCGGGAGTTCGTGACATCGTCGTCGGCTGATGTGTCGCTCGTGGATGTCGGGCATGCGTTGGTGTCGTCGCGGGCGGGTCTTGAGCACCGGGCGGTGGTGCTGGGCTCGGATCGTGAGGAGCTGCTGGCCGCCCTGGCGGCGGTGGCGGCGGGGGAGCCGGCTGAGGGTGTGGCGTTCGGGGTCCGGGCGGACAGGGAAGACGGTGTGGTGTTCGTGTTCCCGGGTCAGGGTGCGCAGTGGGCCGGGATGGCGGTGGAGTTGCTGGATTCTTCGCCGGTGTTCGCGGAGCGGTTCGGTGCGTGTGCGGCTGCGCTGGAGCCGTATGTCGACTGGGTTCCGGAGGACGTGCTGCGTCAGCGGGCCGGTGCGCCGTCTTACGACCGGGTGGATGTGGTCCAGCCGATGCTGTGGGCGGTCATGGTGTCGCTCGCGGCGGTGTGGCGCGCGCACGGCGTTCAGCCCGCTGCTGTAGTGGGCCATTCTCAGGGTGAGTTGGCGGCTGCTGTGGTGGCGGGGGTGCTGTCCGTCGAGGACGGTGCGCGGATCGTTGCTCTGCGCAGCCGGCTGATCGGGCGGGAGTTGGCGGGTCGGGGTGGCATGGTGTCGATGCCGTTGGCGGAGGATGCCGCGCTGGGGCTGATCGAGCCGTGGGCGGGCCGGATCAGTGTCGCCACGGTCAATGGGCCGCGGTCGACGGTTGTTGCCGGTGAGGCGGTGGCGCTGGATGAGCTGATGGCCGCGTGCGAGCGGGACGGCGTTCGGGCCCGTCGCATTCCGGTGGATTACGGCTCCCACACTCCGCAGGTCGAGCAGTTGCGTGAGGCTTTGCTGGAGCTGGCTGCTCCGGTGGCGCCGCGTGCGGGTGATGTACCGATGTACTCGACCGTGACCGGTGAGCTCCTTGCCGAGGGTGCGGCTGATGCGGAGTACTGGTTCCGTAATCTGCGGCAGCCGGTGCGCTTCGAGGAGACCGTGCGCGGGCTCATCGCCGATGGTCATGTCACGTTCATCGAGGTGAGTGCGCATCCGGTACTGACGTCTCCGGTCGAGGAGACCGGTGAGGCGGTCGGCGTCGAGGTGTTTGCGGGCGGCACCCTGCGCCGTGATCAAGGTGGCACCCGACGGTTCCTCTCCTCGCTCGGCGAGCTGTGGGTGCGCGGCGGTACGCCCGACTGGTCGGCGGTCTTCGAGGGAAGCGACACCGGCCGGGTCGCGCTGCCGACCTACGCCTTCCAGACCAAGCACTACTGGCTGGACGGCGGGACCGGCACCGTAGGCACGTCCGGGGCCGGGCTCTCCGCGCTCGGCCACCCCCTGCTGGCGGTCGGCATCGCTCTCGCGGACGGCAACGGCCACGTCTCCACCGGCCGCATCTCCCTGCACACCCACCCCTGGCTGGCCGACCACGTGGTGATGGGACGGGCGCTCGTGCCGGGGGCCGCCGTATTGGAGCTGATGCTGCGGGCCGGTGAGAGCGTGGGCACCGAGCTGCTGGACGAACTCGTCCTGCACTCCCCGCTGGTCGTGCCGGCCGGTGACTCGGCGGTCGACCTCCAGGTCGCCGTCGAAGCCCCCGACGAGCAGGGCCGGCGCGCGGTGCGGCTGCACTCCCGGGCCTACCGCCCCGGGCAGGATGACGACTCCGAGTGGACCTGTCACGCCGAAGGCACGCTGGTCGCCGCACCCGTCGAAGAGCCGTCCGCGCAGGACACCGTCTGGCCGCCGGCCGGCGCGCAGGCCGTGGACATCGACGGGCTGTACGAGCGCCTGGCAGCCACGGGGTACGGCTACGGCCCGGTCTTCCAGGGCATCCGTGCGGTGTGGCGGCGCGGCGAGGAACTGTTCGCCGATGTCGTCCTGCCGGAGGAAGCCGGCCGGGACGCCGGGCGGTTCGGGGTGCATCCCGCCCTCGTCGACGCGGCGCTCCAGACGCGTCTGGTGACCCTGCTGGAAGGGCAGGGAGACCGGCTGATGCCGTTCTCGTTCGCCGGGGCCCGTCTCCACGCGACCGGTGCCACCGCGGTCCGGGCCCGGCTGACGCCGATGGGCGACGACGCCCTTTCGGTCCGGTTGACGGATCACACCGGGCTGCCGGTCCTCACCATCGAGACCCTCACCTCGCGGCCACTGACCGCAGACGCGCTCGCCGGCCGGAGCGTCGACTCGCTCTACGAGGTCAACTGGGCGCCGCTGCAGCATGGTTCGGAGCAGGCGCTTGAAGCCGGCGGATCGACCGTGGTCATCGGTGAAGGGCTGCCGGGCCTCGACCTGCCACGGTACGCGGATCTCCCCGCGCTCGCCGCGAGTGTCCGCAGCGGCGGCGCCGTCCCGCACACCGTGCTCCTGCCCTGCCCGCGACCGGACGTCGACGGCACCGCTGCCGCCCCCGCCGTCATCCGTGACCTGCTGGCCTCCGCGCTGGGTGCCGTTCAGGAGTGGCTGGCCCTGCCGGAACTGGAGGAGGCCAGGCTCGCCGTGGTGACCCGCGGCGGCTCGGCCGTGGCACCCGGCGAGCGGCCCGATCCGGGGCACGCGGCGGTGCAGGGCCTGGTGCGTACGGCCCACTCCGAACACCCCGACCGCTTCCTGCTGGCCGACCTGGACGATGCGCCGTCGTCCGCCGCCGCCCTGCCCGCCGGGGTCGCCGGTGCGGTGGCCACGGGCGAGAGCTCCCTCGCCGTACGGTCCGGAGCCGTGTCCGTACCCCGCCTGTGCCGGGTCACCCCGGCCAACGCCGGCACTCTGGCCCTGCCCGACGCGGACGTCTGGGGCGTGGACCTCGACACGGGCGGCACCCTGGACGGGCTGCGTCTGGTGGCCGCCCCGCGCGCCGCCGAGCCCCTCGGAGCGGGCGAGGTCCGGGTCGCGGTGCGCGCCACCGGGGTCAACTTCCGTGACGTGCTGCTGGCGCTGGGCGTCGTACCGCACACCGGGGCGTTGTTCGGTAGTGAGGGTGCGGGAGTGGTGACCGAGGTGGGCCCTGGTGTTGCCGGGCTCGCGGTGGGTGACCGGGTGATGGGTCTGCTGTCGGGTTCGTATGCGGGTCCGTCGGCGGTGGCTGACGGTCGCATGGTCGTGGTGATGCCCGAGGGCTGGTCGTTCGCCCGGGCTGCGTCGGTGCCCGTGACGTTTTTGACCGCCTACTACGCGCTGGTCGATCTTGCCGGGTTGCGTGAGGGTGAGTCGTTGTTGGTGCACGCGGCGGCCGGTGGGGTGGGTATGGCCGCTGTTCAGCTGGCCGGGCATCTCGGGGCCGAGGTGTATGCGACGGCGAGTGAGGCGAAGTGGCCGACGGTTCGTGACTGCGGTGTCGCTGGCGAGCGGCTTGCTTCCTCGCGGAGTGTGGAGTTCGCGGACCGGTTCCTGGAGCACAGCGGGGGGCGGGGTGTCGATGTCGTTCTCAATAGTCTGGCGCGGGAGTTCGTGGATGCCTCGCTGCGGATGCTGCCGCGCGGGGGCCGGTTCCTGGAGATGGGCAAGACCGATATCCGTGATGCCGGCGAGGTGGCGGCCGCCTACGGTGGGGTGCGTTACCGGGCTTTCGATCTTGGTGAGGCGGGTGCCGACCGGCTGGGGGAGATGCTCTCGCATCTGGCGGAGCTCTTCGCGAGCGGGGAGCTGGCGCCGTTGCCGGTGACCGCGTGGGATACCCGTCAGGCTCCGCAGGCCTTCCGGCACATGAGTCAGGCCCGGCACATCGGCAAGGTGGTCCTGACGAACCCGCGGGCCGGGCTGACGGGCACCGTGCTGGTGACCGGTGGCACCGGGGTCATCGGGTCGGCGGTGGCCCGCCACCTGGTCTCCGAGCACGGTGTGAAGGATCTGGTGCTGACCAGCCGGCGGGGTCCGGCCGCCGAGGGCGCTGCGGAGTTGGTCGCTGAGCTGACCGCTTTGGGTGCCACGGTGCGGATCGAGGCCGTCGACGCTGCTGACCGTGCGGCCTTGGGCGCGCTCCTGGACGGGCTCGACGGGCTGTGTGGTGTGGTGCACGCCGCCGGAGCTTTGGACGACGGTGTCGTCTCCGGGCTGACTCCTGAACGCCTCGATTCTGTTCTTCGCCCGAAGGTGGACGCGGCGTGGAACCTGCATGAGCTGACTCGTGACCGGGACCTGGCGTTGTTCGTGTTGTTCTCCTCGGCCGCTGGCGTGTTCGGTTCTGCGGGGCAGGGCGGTTATGCGGCGGCGAACTCCTTCCTCGACGCGCTGGCTCAAGAGCGGCGCGCCCAAGGGCTGCCCGCGCATTCCCTGGCCTGGGGGTTGTGGGCCGATCGCAGTGCGATGACGGGTGGGCTGGGCACGGCCGATCTGGACCGTATGCGCAGGGCTGGTATCAGGCCGCTGGCCACGGAGGAGGGCCTGGCGCTCTTCGATGCCGCGGTGCGCCTGCCGTATCCGTCTACCGTTCCGGTCCGCCTGGATCTGGGCATGCTGCGCGAGCAGCGGCCCTTGGATCCGTTGTTCCGCGCTCTGGTGCGCACGACGGTCAAGCGGGCTGCGGCGAACACTGCGGTGGGTAGTGGTGGCGGGTTGCGTGAGCGTCTTGCCGCGTTGGCTCCGGCTGAGCGGGAGCGTGAGCTGACGGAGCTGGTGCGTGGCCAGGCCGCCCTCGTCCTGGGCCATGGGACTGCGGGCGCGGTGGAGGCCGGACGTGCTTTCCGTGATATGGGCTTCGACTCGCTCACCGCTGTCGAGCTGCGTAACCGGATCGGCTCTGCCACGGGACTGCGTTTGCCGGTGACGGCTGTCTTCGACCACCCGACCCCCGCCGCCCTCGCTGCGGAAGTCGCCGTCCGGCTCGGAGTGGATGCGGGCGTCGCGCCGGTGCGCGTCCTCCCGGCCGCCGTGGCTTCGGCCTCGGACGACGACCCGATCGTCATCATCGGCATGAGCTGCCGCTTCCCCGGCGGTGTCGGCTCGCCCGAAGAGCTGTGGCAGCTGCTCAGCGATGAGCGCGATGCCATGGGCGACTACCCCACCGACCGCGGCTGGGACTCCGTCGATCTGCACAACGCCGAGTACCCCGAGCTGCACTTCGCGAAGGTCGGCGGATTCCTCCACGACATGGCGGACTTCGACCCCGGCTTCTTCGGAATGTCGCCCCGCGAGGCCCAAGCCACCGACCCCCAGCAGCGGCTGCTCCTGGAGGCCACCTGGGAGGCGCTGGAGCGGGCCGGCATTGACCCCGGCACCCTGCGCGCCACCCCGACCGGCATCTTCACCGGGCTGATCTATAACGACTACGCCGCACGCTTCCCCCAGCTGCTCACCGGCTACGAGGGCTACCTGGGCAACGGCAGCGCCAACAGCGTCGCCTCCGGCCGCATCGCCTACACCCTCGGCCTGGAAGGCCCCGCGATCACCGTCGACACGGCGTGCTCGTCGTCGCTGGTGGCCCTGCACCAGGCCGCGCACGCCCTGCGCAGCGGCGACTGCACGCTGGCGGTCGCCGGTGGTGTCACCGTCATGTCGACCCCGCGCCCCATGGTGGAGTTCAGCCGGATCAGTGGCCTCGCGCCCGATGGCCGCTCCAAGGCGTTCGCCGCCGGTGCCGACGGCATGGGCTTCGCCGAGGGCGTCGGCATGCTCGTCGTCGAGCGGTTGTCGGACGCACGCCGCAACGGGCACCCCGTCCTCGCGGTGATCCGGGGCTCCGCGCTCAATCAGGACGGCGCGTCCAACGGCCTGACCGCGCCGAGTGGTCCCGCCCAGCAGCGCGTCATCCGTCAGGCCCTCGCCAACGCCGGGCTCACCCCCGCCGATGTCGACGCCGTCGAGGCGCACGGCACCGGGACCTCGCTCGGCGACCCGATCGAGGCGCAGGCGCTGCTCGCCACGTACGGCCAGGACCGCCCGGAGGACGAGCCGCTGCTGCTCGGCTCGGTGAAGTCCAACATCGGTCACACCCAGGCCGCTGCCGGTGTCGCGGGCGTCATCAAGATGGTCGAGGCGATGCGGCACGGGGTGGTGCCGAAGACGTTGCACGTGGACGAGCCGACGCCGCACATCGAGTGGGATTCGGCCGGTGTGCGGCTCGCCGACGCGAGCGTGCCGTGGCCCGAGACGGGCAGGCCGCGACGCGGGGCCGTCTCCTCGTTCGGCATCAGCGGCACCAATGCCCACGTCATCCTCGAATACGACCCGGAGCCCGGGGCCGGGGCCCAGCCCGGGCCCGGGGCCGATGCCGCCGAGGAGGCCGGCGACCACCTGCCGTGGGTGATCTCCGCCAAGAGCCCGGAAAGCCTGCGCGAGCAGGCCCTGCGCCTGCACGCCCACGTCAGCGCCGCTCCCGAGGCCCGCATCGTCGACATCGCACGCTCGCTCCTGACCACCCGGGCGGAATTCGAGCACCGCGCCGTCGTCATCGGCCGTGACCGGGAGGAACTGCTGCGTCGCCTGGCCGCGTTCGGCCACGGCGACGAGACCCCCGGCGTGATCCGGGGCACTGCGGCACGCGACATCAGGACCGCCTTCGTCTTCCCCGGCCAGGGCTCCCAGTGGGCGGGCATGGCGACCGAACTCCTGGACTCCTCAGCGGCGTTCGCGGAGCGGTTCGGCGCGTGCGCGGCGGCTCTCGCCCCGCACATCGACTGGGTGCCCGCGGACGTGCTGCGCGAGCGTGAGGACGCTCCGTCGCTGGATCGGGTGGACGTGATCCAGCCGATGCTGTGGGCGGTCATGGTCTCGCTCGCGGCGGTGTGGCGCGCGCACGGGGTCCAGCCCGCTGCTGTAGTGGGCCACTCCCAGGGCGAGCTGGCGGCCGCGGTGGTCGCCGACGTGCTCTCCCTCCAGGATGCCGCGCGGATCGTCGCGCTCCGCAGCCGGCTGATCGGGCGGGAACTGGCCGGCCAGGGCGGCATGGTGTCGGTCCCGGTCGGCGAGGCCGCGGCGGAGGAGCTGATCGAGCCCTGGGCGGGCCGGATCAGCGTGGCCACGATCAACGGCCCTCGGTCCACGGTCGTCGCCGGTGAGGCCGAAGCGCTGGACGAGCTGATGGCCGCGTGCGAGCGCGACGGCGTACGGGCCCGTCGCATTCCGGTGGACTACGGCTCCCACACCCCGCAGGTCGAGCAGCTGCGCGAGGCCCTCCTTGAGCTCGCCGCTTCCGTGACCCCGCGCCCGTCCCGGGTGCCGATGTACTCGACCGTCACCGCCGGGCTCCTCGACGACGGTGTGGCCGACGCCGAGTACTGGTACCGCAACCTCCGCGAGCCCGTCCGCTTCCAGCAGACCGCGCGGGCCCTCGCCGATGCGGGCCACGGCGTCTTCGTCGAGGTCAGCCCGCATCCGGTCCTGACCACCGGCATCGAGGCCAGCCTCGCGGACCGCGCGGTCACCCCCGTGGTCGCGGGCACCCTGCGGCGCGGGGACGGCGGCCGCAGCAGACTGCTGACCTCCCTCGCCGAACTGTTCGTCGCCGGCGTCCCCGTGGACTGGTCGAGCACCTTCGACGGTGGCAGCACCGTGGACCTGCCCACCTACGCGTTCAACCGCCAGCGCTACTGGCTGGACGCCCCCGCCCCCGCGCAGGACACCGCGGGCTCCGGCGTCGACAGCGCCTTCTGGACGGCGGTCGACGGCGGCGACCCCGAATCGCTCGCCGCCGCGCTCGGCGTGGCGGACGACTCCGTGCGCTCCTCGCTCGCCACCGTCCTGCCCGCCCTCTCCGCCTGGCACGGCAAGCAGCGCGAGGAGTCCCTCGTGGACGCCTGGCGCTACGGGATCGAATGGGCGCCGGTCCAGGACACCCCGGCCCGCCTCACCGGCACCTGGCTGCTCGTCGTGCCCGAGGAGCACGCCGACGACCCGACGGTGTGGGCCATCGGGGCGGGCATCGAGCGCCGCGGCGGCACCGTCCGCCAGGTCCTGCTCCCCGCGGAACGCGCCGAGTACGCCACCACCGCGGGCGAGCTCCCGTACGTCGACGAGATCTCCGTACGACTGCGCGCCGTCGAAGGGCACGAGCACGCGGCCGGAGTCCTCGCGCTGACCGGACGGGACGAGGACTCCCACCCGGCGCACCCCGGCGTCCCTCTCGGCTTCACCCGTACCCTCGGGCTGATCCAGGCACTGGCCGCCACCGCGGTCACCGCCCCCACGTGGTGCGTCACCAGCGGCGCGGTCAGCACCGGCAGCGGCGCCGAACTCACCGGACCCCGCCAGGCGATGGTGTGGGGCCTCGGCCGGGTCGCGGCGCAGGAGAACCCGGACCGCTGGGGCGGCCTGATCGACCTGCCCGCCGAGCCCGGGGAGCAGGACGTCGACCGGCTCTGCGGCCTGCTGACCGGTGCGACCGGCGAGGACCAGCTCGCGGTGCGCCCCTCCGGCGTCCTCGCGAGGAGGCTGGTGCGCGTCGCCGCGTCCGTGGGACGGGACGGCGCCTGGCAGCCCCCCCGGGGCACCGTCCTGATCACCGGCGGTACCGGTGCGCTCGGCGGCCACCTCGCACGCCGGCTCGCCGAGACGGGCGCCGAGCACCTGATGCTCCTGAGCAGGAGCGGCCCCGATGCCGACGGCGCCGACGAGCTGCGGGCCGAACTGATGGCCGCGGGAGCGCGGGTGACGGTCCTGTCCTGCGACGCGGGCGACCGCGACGCATTGGCGGACGCCCTGGCCGGCATCCCGGAGGAGCTGCCGCTGACCGCGGTCTTCCACACCGCCGCCGCCCTGGACGATGGCCCGCTGGAGACGCTGACCCTTCCCCGCGTAGCCGCCTCGTTCCACTCGAAGGCGGCTGCCGCGTGGAACCTCCACGAGCTGACCGCGGACGCGGACCTGTCGGCCTTCGTGCTCTTCTCCTCCACGGCGGGCACCTTCGGCGCCGCGGGCCAGGGCAACTATGCGCCGGGCAACGCCTACTTGGACGCGCTGGCCTGGTACCGCAGGGCCCACGGCCACGTGGCGACCTCCATCGGCTGGGGCGCCTGGGCCCAGGGCGGCATGGCGGAGAAGGACGCCGTCGCCGATCTGCGCCGCAGGCACGGCGTGCCGCTCATGCACCCGCAGCGCGCCACCCTCGCCCTGGAGCGGGCCCTGGCGGGCGACGACACCTTCGTGGTCCTCGCCGACATCGAGTGGGACAAGTTCCAGCGGGCCTACACCGCCGCGCGGCCCAGCCCTCTGCTGTACGGGCTCGCGGAGGTCCAGCGCCCCCAGGAGACGGCCGGGGACGGGGCGGGTACCGGAGGCACGGAGGGCTCCGCCCTCGCCGCGCGGCTGTTCGGCCTGACCCGCAAGGAGCAGGACCGGGTGCTGCGCGATGCGGTCCGCACCCACGCCGCGGCCGTCCTCGGCCACGACGGGGCCGAATCGGTGCCGCTCACCCGCCCCTTCTCGGAGCTCGGCCTGGACTCGGTCACCGCCGTGGAGCTGCGCAACCGCCTCGGTGGCCTGGTCGGCCACAAGCTGCCGGCCGGGCTCGTCTTCGACTATCCGACGGTCGCCGACCTCGTTGGCTACCTGCGTGACCTGGTGCTCGGCGACGAGACGTACACCAGCCCGATGCTGGCCGAACTGGACCGCCTGGACGTCGAGCTGGCCACCCTGCGGGACGACGACCCGGTCAGGGGCGAGGTGGCGGAGCGGCTGGAGAAACTGCTGCGCCGGGTCAGCCCCGACTCGGTCGTCACCTCGGGCGGCAGGGCCGCGCAGAGCTGGGACCTGGACGCAGCCTCCCAGGACGAAGTGTTCGCAATGATCGACGACGAGCTGGGAGAGCCGTGATCCGGACCGGCCGGACGCCCTGCGCGCCGCCCTTGTGACTCCCCCCGGAACACGACTCCCCACCCTGTCAGTGCCGCTAAGGAATGGACCCGCCGCGCATGCCGAATGAAGAGAAGCTCTTCGACTACCTCAAGCGCGTGACCGCCGAGCTGAAGGAGACGAAGTCACGGCTGAAGGCCGTGGAGTCGGCCGGCAGCGAGCCGGTGGCGATCGTCGGGATGAGCTGCCACCTTCCCGGCGGTGTCGACTCTCCCGAGGACCTGTGGCGGCTGCTCTCCGAAGGCGGCGACGCCATCACGGGCCTGCCCGCCGACCGCGGCTGGGATCCCGCCTCGCTGATCGACGTGACCGGCGAGCGCCCCCGCTCCTCGTACGTGGCCGAGGGTGGATTCCTGCACGACGCGGGGAAGTTCGACGCCGGCTTCTTCGGGATTTCCCCGCGCGAGGCCCTGGCCATGGACCCGCAGCAGCGGCTGCTCCTGGAGACCTCCTGGGAGCTGTTCGAGCGCTCCGGCATCAACCCCACCGCGCTCCGTGGCAGCGACACCGGTGTCTTCGTGGGCTCCAGCTTCCACGGGTACGGCGACCCGGCCACCGCCCCCGAAGAGGCGCTGGGCTATCTGCTCACCGGCCGCGCCGACAGCGTCATCTCGGGCCGGATCTCGTACACACTGGGCCTCGAAGGGCCGTCCCTCACGGTCGACACGGCGTGCTCGTCGTCGCTGGTGGCGCTGCACCTGGCGATCAACGCGCTGCAGCTCGGCGAGTGCTCGATGGCGCTCGCGGGCGGCGTGATGATCATGTCGACGCCCGAAGTCTTCGTGGGGCTCAGCCGGCAGCAGGGTCTGGCACGGGACGGCCGCTGCAAGGCGTTCGCCGCCTCTGCCGATGGCATGAGCGCGGCGGAGGGCGTGGGCCTGCTGTTGGTGGAGCGGCTCTCGGACGCGCGCCGCAACGGCCACCAGGTGCTGGCCGTGATCCGTGGTTCGGCGGTCAACCAGGACGGCGCCTCCAACGGTCTGACCGCGCCCAACGGCCCCGCGCAGCAGCGTGTGATCCGGCAGGCCCTGGAGAGCGCCGGGCTTGTTCCCGCGCAGGTGGACGTGGTCGAGGCGCACGGCACGGGTACCAAGCTGGGCGACCCGATCGAGGCGGATGCGCTGCTGGCGACGTACGGCCAGGACCGGCCCGAGGGCGAGCCGCTGCTGCTCGGCTCGCTGAAGTCGAACATCGGTCACACGCAGGCTGCCGCGGGTGTGGCGAGTGTGATCAAGATGGTCGAGGCGATGCGGCACGGTGTGGTGCCCAAGACGCTGCACGTCGACGAGCCCACGCCGCATGTGGACTGGACCGCCGGTGCCGTGGAGCTGGTGACCGAGGAGCGTCCGTGGCCCGAGACGGGCCGCGCACGCCGTGCGGGCGTGTCGTCGTTCGGTGTGAGCGGGACCAACGCGCACGTCATCATCGAGCAGGCCCCGGCCGAGGAGACCCCCGAAGCCGAGATCGAGTCCGGTCCGGCCGGCCTCGTCTCCGGCGGTGGTGTCGTCCCGTGGGTGCTCTCGGGCAAGTCGGCAGCCGGGCTGCGCGGGCAGGCGGAGCGCCTGCACCCGTTCGTCACCTCCTCCCAGGCATCGATCGCCGACCTGGGCTGGTCGCTGGCATCTTCGCGGGCGGCACTCGGGCACCGCGCCGTGCTGCTCGGCGCGGACCAGGAGGAACTGCTCACCGCCTTACGGGCCCTGGAAGAAGGCGAACCGGCGGCTGGCGTGGTCACGGGCGTGGCGTCGGAAGGCGCTTCGGACGTGGTGTTCGTCTTCCCGGGTCAGGGTTCGCAGTGGGCCGGGATGGCGGTAGGCCTCCTGGAATCCTCGCCGGTGTTCGCGGAGCGGTTCGGTGCGTGCGCGGCCGCGCTGGAGCCGTATGTCGACTGGGTTCCGGTCGATGTTCTGCGGGAGCGCGAGGGTGCGCCGTCGTTGGACCGGGTGGATGTGGTCCAGCCGATGCTGTGGGCGGTCATGGTGTCGCTCGCGGCGGTGTGGCGTGCGTCGGGTGTCCGGCCCGCTGCTGTAGTGGGCCACTCCCAGGGTGAGTTGGCGGCTGCCGTGGTCGCGGGGGTGCTGTCGGTCGAGGACGGTGCTCGGATCGTCGCGCTGCGCAGCCGGCTGATCGGCCGGGAGTTGGCGGGTCTGGGCGGCATGGTGTCGGTGGCGGTCGGTGAGGCCGTGGCGGAGGAGCTGATCGAGCCGTGGGCGGGCCGGATCAGTGTCGCCACGGTCAACGGCCCGCGGTCGACGGTCGTCGCCGGTGAGGCCGAAGCGCTGGATGAGCTGATGGCCGCGTGTGAGCGGGACGGTGTACGGGCCCGTCGCATTCCGGTGGACTACGGCTCCCACACCCCGCAGGTCGAGCAGCTGCGCGAGGCCTTGCTGGAGCTGGCCGCTCCGGTGACGCCGCAAGCGGGCGACGTACCGATGTACTCGACCGTGACGGGTGAGCTCCTGGAGGACGGCGCGGCTGATGCGGAGTACTGGTACCGCAATCTGCGGCAGCCGGTGAGGTTCCTCGACACGGTGCGGGAGCTGATCGCTGCGGGTCACACCACCTTCGTCGAGGTCAGTCCGCATCCGGTGCTGACGTCTTCGGTGGAGGAGACCGGCGAGGCCGTGGGTGCGGAGGTGTACGGGGTCGGCACGCTGCGGCGCGATGAGGGCGGTGTCCGGCGCTTCCTCACGTCGCTGGCGGAGCTGTGGGTGCGGGGTGTGGAGCCGGAGTGGCAGGGTGTGTTCGCCGGCAGTGGTGCATGCCGGGTCGGGTTGCCCACGTACGCCTTCCAACGCGAGCACTACTGGCTGGACGGTGCGGCCGGAACCACCGAGGTGTCCGGGGCCGGTCTCTCCTCGCTCGGTCACCCGCTGCTGGCTGCCGGTATCACGCTCGCGAACGGCGAGGGCCACCTCTTCACGGGCCGCATATCCCTGCGCACGCATTCCTGGCTCGCCGGTCACGCGGTGCTGGGCCGGGTCCTGGTGCCCGGGGCCGCCATGCTCGAACTGATGCTGCGGGCGGGTGAGAGCGTCGGCTGTGACGTCCTTGACGAGCTCGTTCTACAGGCCCCGCTCGTCGTACCGGCCGGCGACGCCGGGGTCGATATCCAGGTCGCCGTCGATTCCCCCGACGAGCAGGGCCGGCGCGCGGCGCGGTTGCACTCCCGGGCGGTGCGGCCGGACCAGGAGGACGATGGCGCGGAGTGGGTCTGCCACGCCGAGGGGCTGCTGATCGCGGCGCCCGCCGCACTCGCCGGTGAGCAGGCCGGGGCGGAGGCCGATGCCGCCTGGCCGCCCGCGGGCGCGGAGGCCGTGGACATCGACGGGTTCTACGACCGCCTGGCAGCCACCGGGTACGGCTACGGGACGGTCTTCCAGGGCCTGCGGGCGGTATGGCGGCGCGGCGAGGAGTTGTTCGCCGATGTCGTACTGCCGGAGGGCGCCGAGCGGGATGCCGGGCGGTTCGGGGTGCACCCCGCGCTGGTCGACGCCGCGCTGCAGACGGGTCTGGTGACGTTGCTGGAGGACGGCGGCGAGCGGATGATGCCGTTCTCCGCCGGCGGGGTTCGCCTCCACGCGACCGGAGCCACCGCGGCACGGGTCCGGCTGACGCCGACGGGCGCCGACTCGATCGCGGTGCGGCTGACCGACGGCACCGGCCTCCCGGTGCTCACCATCGACACGCTCACCTCGCGCCCGCTCACCGCTGACACGCTCTCCGGCCAGAGCGTCGATTCGCTGTACGAAGTCAACTGGGCCCTGATGACGTACGGTTCGGGCGGCCTCGCCGGTGCTCCCGGTTCCGCCGTGGTCCTGGGTGATGATCTGGCGGAGCTCGGTCTGCCGCGTTACGAGGACCTCGCCGCGCTCGCCGAGAGCGTCCGCCGCGGCGGCGCCGTGCCCGCGACCGTGCTGCTGCCCTGCCTGCGGACTCCGGCCGGGGACACCCCCGCCGCCGTCCGCGCGCAGCTGGCCTCCATGCTCGCCACCGTGCAGGAGTGGCTCGGTCTCGCGGAGCTGGAAGAGGCGCGCCTCGCGGTGCTGACCCGCGCAGGCGCTGCCGTGGCACCCGGCGAGCGGCCCGAACCCGGGCAGGCCGCGGTGCAGGGCCTGATCCGCACGGCGTCCTCCGAGCATCCCGGCCGTTTCCTGCTGGCCGACCTGGACGGGGCCCCGGAGTCCGCCGCGGCCCTGCCCGCCGCGGTCGCCGGTGCGGTGGCCGCTGACGAGTCCGCCCTGGCGCTGCGTGCCGGAGCGGTGTACGTGCCCCGGCTCGGCCGGGTCTCCACCACCGGCGCCGGCACTCTGGCCCTGCCCGACGCGGACGTCTGGGGGGTGGAGCTGGAAACGGGCGGCACCCTGGACGGGCTGCGTCTGGTGGCCGCCCCGCGCGCCGCCGAGCCCCTCGGAGCGGGTGAGGTGCGGGTCGCCGTACGTGCCACCGGGGTCAACTTCCGCGATGTACTGGTGGCGTTGGGCGTGGTAGCCAAAACGGCGGGGCTGCCGAGTGCTGACGGCGCCGACGCTGATCCGGATACCGGGACGTTGTTCGGTAGTGAGGGTGCGGGAGTGGTGACCGAGGTGGGCCCTGGTGTTACCGGGCTCGCGGTGGGTGACCGGGTGATGGGTCTGCTGTCGGGTTCGTATGCGGGTCCCTCGGCGGTGGCTGACGGTCGCATGGTGGTGGTGATGCCTGAGGGCTGGTCGTTCGCCCGGGCTGCGTCGGTGCCCGTGACGTTTTTGACCGCCTACTACGCGCTGGTCGATCTTGCCGGGTTGCGTGAGGGTGAGTCGCTGTTGGTGCACGCGGCGGCCGGTGGGGTGGGTATGGCCGCTGTTCAGCTGGCCGGGCATCTCGGGGCCGAGGTGTATGCGACGGCGAGCGAGGCGAAGTGGCCGACGGTTCGCGAGGCGGGTATCGCTGCGGAGCGGCTTGCTTCCTCGCGGAGTGTGGAGTTCGCGGACCGGTTCCTGGAGCACAGCGGGGGCCGGGGTGTTGATGTCGTTCTCAACAGTCTGGCGCGGGAGTTCGTGGATGCCTCGCTGCGGATGCTGCCGCGCGGGGGCCGGTTCCTGGAGATGGGCAAGACCGATATCCGTGATGCCGGCGAGGTGGCGGCCGCCCACTCTGGGGTGCGTTACCGGGCTTTCGATCTTGGTGAGGCGGGTGCCGACCGGCTCGGTGAGATGCTCACGCACTTGGCGGAGCTCTTCGCCCGTGGGGAGCTGGCGCCGTTGCCGGTGACCGCGTGGGATACCCGTCAGGCTCCGCAGGCCTTCCGGCACATGAGTCAGGCCCGGCACATCGGCAAGGTGGTCCTGACGAACCCGCGGGCCGGGCTGACGGGCACGGTGCTGGTGACCGGCGGCACCGGGGTCATCGGGTCGGCGGTGGCCCGCCACCTGGTCTCCGAGCACGGTGTGAAGGATCTGGTACTCACCAGCCGGCGGGGCCCGGACGCCCCGGGCGCTGCGGAGTTGGCCGCCGAACTGACGGCGCTGGGTGCTTCGGTGCGTGTGGTGGCCTGTGACGCCGCTGACCGTGCCGCTCTGGGTGCGCTGCTGGACGGGCTCGACGGGCTGTGCGGTGTGGTGCACGCCGCCGGGGCGCTGGATGACGGTGTCGTCTCCGGGCTGACTCCCGAGCGTCTCGATTCTGTTCTTCGCCCGAAGCTGGACGCGGCCTGGAACCTGCATGAGCTGACTCGTGACCGGGACCTGGCGTTGTTCGTGCTCTTCTCTTCGGCGGCCGGGGTGTTCGGTTCTCCCGGGCAGGGCGGGTATGCGGCGGCGAACTCCTTCCTCGACGCTCTCGCACAGGAGCGGCGCATCCAGGGGCTGCCCGGGCATTCTTTGGCCTGGGGGTTGTGGGCCGATCGCAGTGCCATGACGGGTGCGCTGGGCACGGCCGATCTGGACCGTATGCGTCGGGCTGGTATCAGGCCGCTCGCCACGGAGGAGGGCCTGGCGCTCTTCGATGCCGCGGTGCGCCTGCCGTATCCGTCTACCGTTCCGGTCCGCCTGGATCTGGGCATGCTGCGCGAGCAGCGGCCCTTGGATCCGTTGTTCCGCGCTCTGGTGCGCACGACGGTCAAGCGGGCTGCGGCGAACACTGCGGTGGGTAGTGGTGGCGGGTTGCGTGAGCGGCTTGCCGCGTTGGCTCCGGCTGAGCGGGAGCGTGAGCTGACGGAGCTGGTGCGTGGCCAGGCCGCCCTCGTCCTGGGCCATGGGACTGCGGGCGCGGTGGAGGCCGGACGTGCTTTCCGTGACATGGGCTTCGACTCGCTCACCGCCGTCGAGCTGCGGAACCGGATCGGCTCTGCCACGGGACTGCGTCTGCCGGTGACGGCTGTCTTCGACCACCCGACCCCCGCCTCCCTCGCTGCGGAAGTCGCCGTCCGGCTCGGAGTGGACGCGGGCGTCGCGCCGGTGCGCATCCTCCCGGCCGCCGTGGCTTCGGCCTCGGACGACGACCCGATCGTCATCATCGGCATGAGCTGCCGCTTCCCCGGCGGTGTCGGCTCGCCCGAAGAACTGTGGCAGCTGCTCAGCGACGAGCGCGATGCCATGGGCGACTACCCCACCGACCGCGGCTGGGATGCGGACGCTGTGTTCGACCCTGACCCGGACGGCGTGGGCAGCTCCTACTCCCGTACCGCCGGATTCATCGACGGCGTGGCGGACTTCGACGCGGAGTTCTTCGGGATCTCGCCGCGCGAGGCCCTGGCCATGGACCCGCAGCAGCGGCTGCTCCTGGAGGCCACCTGGGAGGCGCTGGAGCGGGCCGGCATCGACCCCGGCACCCTGCGCGCCACCCCGACCGGCATCTTCATCGGCGGCGCCGTTTCCGGCTACAGCACCGACCTGTTCACCACGGAGGACGGTCTCGACGGGCACCTGCTCACCGGCAACGCGGCCAGCGTGGCTTCCGGCCGCGTCTCCTACACGTTCGGGTTCGAGGGTCCTGCGGTGACGGTGGACACGGCGTGTTCGTCGTCGCTGGTGGCCCTGCACCAGGCGGTGCAGGCTCTGCGGCAGGGCGAGTGCACCCTGGCCGTGGCCGGTGGCGTCGCCGTCATGCCCACTCCTCGACTCCTCGTCTCCTTCAGCAGGCAGCGTGGACTGTCCCAGGACGGCCGCTGCAAGGCGTTCTCCGCGGACGCGGACGGGACAGGCTTCTCCGAGGGCGTGGGCCTGCTGCTGGTGGAGCGGTTGTCGGACGCGCGCCGCAACGGGCACGAAGTGCTCGCCGTGGTGCGGGGCTCCGCGCTCAATCAGGACGGCGCGTCCAACGGCCTGACCGCGCCGAGCGGTCCCGCCCAGCAGCGCGTCATCCGTCAGGCGCTCGCCAACGCCGGGCTCACCCCCGCCGATGTCGACGCCGTCGAGGCGCACGGCACCGGGACCTCGCTCGGCGACCCGATCGAGGCGCAGGCGCTGCTCGCCACCTACGGCCAGGACCGCCCGGAGGACAAGCCGCTGCTGCTCGGCTCGGTGAAGTCCAACATCGGTCACACCCAGGCCGCTGCCGGTGTCGCGGGCGTCATCAAGATGGTCGAGGCGATGCGGCACGGTGTGGTGCCGAGGACGTTGCACGTGGATGAGCCGACGCCGCATGTGGACTGGTCGTCGGGTGCGGTGGAGCTGGTTACGGAGAGTCGTGTGTGGCCGGAGACGGGGCGTCCGCGTCGGGCGGCCGTTTCCTCGTTCGGTATCAGCGGGACGAACGCGCATGTGGTGCTGGAGCAGGCGCCGGCCGATCTGGCGGTTGTGCCCGCCGACGCTTCTGGCGTCGAGTCGACGGGTGCGGTCGTGCCCGTGCCGTGGATGCTGTCGGCGCGTTCTGCTGCGGGGCTGCGGGGGCAGGCCGCGCGGCTGCGGGAGTCCGCGGCCGTGGCGGAGGCGTCCGACGCGGATGTGGCCTGGTCGCTGTTCTCCGCACGGTCCGCCATGGAGCACCGCGCCGTCGTGCTCGGCGGAAACCGCGCCGAGTTCCTGGCGGGCCTTGAGGCCCTGGCCGCCGGAGAGCCGGCCGGGAACGTGGTGCGCGACGTCACCGGGGGTGTCCGTCGCCTGGCTCTGGTGTTTTCGGGTCAGGGGTCTCAGCGGGTCGGTATGGGGCGTGAGTTGGTGTCTCTGCCGGTGTTCGGTGAGGTGTTCGAGGAGGTGTGCGGTGCTTTTGACGGGTTGTTGGAGGTGCCGTTGCGTGAGGTGTTGTGGGCCGGGGAGGGTTCGGACGCTGCGGCTCTGATCGATGAGACGGTCTATACGCAGACGGGTTTGTTCGCTTTTGAGGTGGCGCTGTTCCGGTTGTTGGAGCGGTGTGGGGTGCGTCCTGATTTTGTGATGGGCCATTCGGTGGGTGAGTTGGCTGCCGCGTATGTGGCGGGTGTGTGGTCGCTTGAGGATGCGGTGCGGGTGGTGGCCGCTCGTGGGCGTTTGATGCAGGCGTTGCCCGTGGGTGGGGTGATGGCCTCGTTGGAGGCGTCCGAGGAGCAGGCTCTGGAGTGGATCGCCGGGGCCGGCGTGGGTGGTTCGGTGTCGGTGGGTGCGGTCAACGGCCCTTCTTCGGTGGTTGTTTCGGGCGCCGAGGCGGCTGTGGGGCGGGTGGAGGAGCTGGCGGGGGCTGCCGGGTGCCGTATCCGGAGGCTGCGGGTGAGTCAGGCGTTCCATTCGCCGTTGGTGGAGCCGGTGCTGGAGGAGTTCGCGGCGGTGCTGCGCACGGTGTCCTTCAGTGAGCCGGGCCTGCCGGTGGTGTCGAATGTGACCGGTTCGCTGGCGGAGGCGGGGGAGCTGGCTTCGGTCGATTACTGGGTGCGTCATGCCCGGGAGGCCGTGCGGTTCGGGGACGGTGTGGAGTGCCTGGTCGGCCGGGGTGTGACCGAGTTCGTTGAGGTGGGTCCCGAAGCGGTGCTTTCCGGTCTGGTGCAGGGTCGTGGCGAGGGTGTCGTCGCGATTCCCTCGGTACGGGTGGGGCAGGGTGAGCTGGTCTCGTTCGTTCAGGGCCTGGCACGGCTGCACACCCGGGGCATGGCGGTATCGTGGCCGGGGCTGCGTTCCGGACGCCGGGTCGCGCTGCCCACGTACGCCTTCAGCCGACAGCGCTACTGGCCCCGGCGCTCCGCACCGGCAGGTGTGGACGCGGCCATCGGGTCCGTGGGCCTCGAAACCACAGGACACCCGCTGCTCGGCGCCAGGGTCGGCCTGGCCGCTGGCGACGGCGTGCTCCTCACCGGCAGGCTCTCGCCGGCGGAGCTGCCCTGGCTGGCCGACCACGCGGTGCTCGGCACCGTGCTCTTCCCCGGCGCGGGCTTCGTCGAGATGGCGCTGCGGGCCGGCGACGAGGTCGGCTGCGCCGGCATCGAGGAACTGACGCTGCACGCCCCGCTGGTGCTTCCCGAAGGCGTCACCGCGCGGGTCCAGCTGACGGCGGACGACGCGGACGAGGAAGGACGTCGCCCCTTCGCGGTGTACGCGAGGACCGGCGACGCCGGAGCCTGGGTCACCCACGCCACCGGTGTGCTGTGCCCGGCCCAGGCGGCACCGGAGCCGCTCCCCGCATCCGGGGCGTGGCCGCCGGAGGGCGCCGTACCCGCCCAGGTGGACGGCCTCTACGACACGATGAGGGAGGGTGGCTTCGCCTACGGCCCCAGCTTCCAGGGGCTCACGGCGGCATGGCGCCGCGGCTCCGAGGTGTTCGCCGAGGTGCGGCTGCCCGAGGGCGGCGACGCCGGTGACGCGGGCGACTTCTGCCTGCACCCCGCGGTGCTCGACGCGGCCCTGCACGGCGTGTCCCTGCTGGAGGGCTCCGGCGACAGCGAGTCGCCGCGCGGCCTGCCGTTCGCCTGGGAAGGCGTGCGCCTGTACGCCACGGGTGCGTCCGCCGTACGTGTAAGTCTCGCCCCGGCGGGTGCCGGCGGTGTCACGGTCACCATGACCGACGGTGCCGGGCTGCTGCTGGCCTCCGTCGACAAACTCGTCCTGCGCCCGGTCACCGGCGGCCAGCTGCGCGCCGCGCGCGGTCACAACGACTGGCTGTACCGCACCGGTTGGGCCGAGCTGCCCCCGGTCGAAGGCGACACCGCCCGGCACCGCTGGGCCGTCATCGGTGACGCCGCCGCCGCGCTCACCCGCGCCGCGGACGTCGACAGCGAGGTGTACGGGAATCTCGCGGACCTCGCCGCGGCGATCGACGCGGGAACCGCCGTGCCGGATACCGTCGTCGTCGCCTGCCCCGACTCCTCGGCCGACGTACCGGAGGCCACGAAGGCTGCCACCGGCTGGGCGCTGGAGACGGCGCGGGCCTGGCTCGACGACGACAGGTTCGCCCCGTCCCGGCTGGTGCTGCTCACCCGCAACGCGGCGACCCTCGCGACGGCCACCGACGGACGGGGCCCCGACCCGGCGCATGCCGCGGCCCGCGGTCTGCTGCGCTCGGCCCAGTCCGAACACCCCGACCGCATGGTGCAGTTCGACTTTCCGGCCGGTCCCGCCGATTCCACCGATGGCGCGGCGGCGCTCCTGGTACCGGCTTTCCGGACCGCCCTCGCGGCGGGCGAACCCGAACTGGTCCTCCGCGACGGCGCGTTGTGGGCGCCCCGGCTCGCCCGCGTGGCCCCGGCTGCCCCCGCCGAGCCGACCGAGGACGAGGCGGCCCCGGCCTGGGACCCGAACGGGACCGTCCTCATCACCGGCGGTACCGGCGTCCTCGGCAGTGCCGTGGCCCGTCACCTGGCGGGCGAGCACGGCGTACGCCATCTGCTGCTGCTCGGCCGCCAGGGCCCGCGGGCCGCGGGTGCGCAGGAGCTGGTGGCCGAACTCGCCGCTCTCGGAGCCGAGGCCACGGTCACCGCCTGCGACGTGGCGGACCGGGACGGCCTGGCCGCCGTCCTCGGGGACATCCCTGCCGGGCGGCCACTGCGCGGCGTGGTCCACGCCGCGGGCGTCGTGGACGACGGGGTCATCTCCTCGCTGACCCCCGAGCGGGTCGACACCGTCCTGCGGCCCAAGTCGCAGGCCGCCTGGAACCTGCACGAACTCACTTCGGACCTGGATTTCTTCGTCCTGTTCTCCTCCGCCGCCGGCATCCTCGGCGCGGCCGGCCAGGCCAACTACGCCGCGGCCAACACCTTCCTCGACGCCCTGGCCGCGCACCGCAGGGCCCGAGGGCTCCCCGCGCACGCGCTGGCCTGGGGCCTGTGGGAGCAGCGCAGCACCATGTCGGGCGGCATGAGCGAGCAGGACCTCGCCCGCGCCTCCCGCGGCGGCATGTCGGCCCTGTCCGTCGAGGACGGCCTCGCGCTGTTCGACGCGGCCCTCGCCACGGGCGAACCGGCGCTCGTCCCGATGGCGTTCGACCCGGCCGCCGCCCGTGGTGACGCCGCTGGCATCCACCCGGTGATGCGCGGACTCGTCCGTGCCACCACCCGGCGGGCCACGGGCGCCGAACCCACCGGCGGGCTCCGCCACCGGCTGCGCGCACTGTCCGCCGCCGCCCGCGAAGAGGCGCTGTTGCAGCTGGTGCTGCGGCACGTCACTGCCGCACTCGGCTACGCGCCCGACAGCGGCCTGGACTCCGGCCGGGCCTTCTCCGAGCTCGGATTCGACTCGCTCACCGCGGTGGACCTGCGCAACCAGCTGGCCACGGCCACCGGGGTGCGGCTGCCCGCCACCCTCGTCTTCGACTACCCGACGCCGGTGGCGCTCGCCCGCCACCTGCGCGCCGAACTCCTCGGCGACGAAACCGACGCGGCGGCCCCGGCACCCGTGGCGCCGGTGGCGTCCGGCGAAGACGACCTGATCGCCATCATCGGCATGAGCTGCCGCTACCCCGGCGGCGTCCGCACCCCCGAGGAGCTGTGGCAGCTGGTCGCCGAGGGCAGGGACGGCGTCACGCCGTTCCCGGAGGACCGCGGCTGGGACGTGCGCGAGCTCGTCGACCGGGACGGCCGGCGCGCCAACACCAGCTATGTCGGCGAGGGCGGATTCCTGCACGACGCCGCCGATTTCGACCCCGAGTTCTTCGGGATCTCGCCGCGCGAGGCGCTCGCCATGGACCCGCAGCAGCGGCTCCTCCTGGAAACCACCTGGGAGGCGTTCGAGTACGCGCACATCGACCCCGCAGCCGTGCGCGGCAGCAGGGTCGGCGTGTTCGCCGGGCTCATGTACCACGACTACGCCGCCCGGCTGCACTCCGTCCCCGAGGAGCTCGCGGGCTTCCTCGGCAACGGCAACACCGGCAGCATCGCGACCGGCCGCATCTCCTACACGTTCGGCTTCGAGGGTCCTGCGGTGACGGTGGACACGGCGTGTTCGTCGTCGCTGGTGGCCCTGCACCAGGCGATGCAGGCGCTGCGGCAGGGCGAGTGCACCCTGGCGCTGGCCGGTGGCGTCGCCGTCATGGCGACCCCGGACTCGTTCGTCGAGTTCAGCCGCCAGCAGGGCCTGGCGCCCGACGGCCGCTGCAAGTCCTTCGCGGCCGGCGCCGACGGCACCACCTGGTCGGAGGGCGTGGGCCTGCTCCTGGTGGAGCGGTTGTCGGACGCGCGGCGCAACGGACACGAGGTGCTCGCCGTGGTGCGGGGCTCGGCGGTGAACCAGGACGGCGCGTCCAACGGACTGACCGCGCCCAACGGCCCCTCGCAGCAGCGGGTGATCCGTCAGGCACTGGCCAGTGCGGGCCTGACGGCTGCCGAGGTCGACGTCGTCGAGGCGCACGGCACCGGTACCACGCTCGGCGACCCGATCGAGGCCCAGGCGGTCCTCGCGACCTACGGCCAGGACCGGGCCAGCGAACAGCCGCTCCTGATGGGCTCGTTGAAGTCCAACGTCGGTCACACGCAGGCAGCCGCAGGTGTCGGCGGCATCATCAAGATGGTGCTCGCCCTGCGGCACGGTGTGGTGCCGAGGACGTTGCACGTGGATGAGCCGACGCCGCATGTGGACTGGTCGTCGGGTGCGGTGGAGCTGGTTACGGAGAGTCGTGCGTGGCCGGAGACGGGGCGTGCGCGGCGGGCGGCGGTTTCCTCGTTCGGTATCAGTGGGACGAACGCGCATGTGGTGCTGGAGCAGGCGCCGGCTGATCATCCGGCGGTGCCGGCGGATGTTTCCGCCGTGGAGCCGTCGGGGGAGTCCTCGGGTGCTGTGGTGCCCCTGGTGCCTTGGGTGCTGTCGGCGCGTTCTGCTGCGGGGCTGCGGGGGCAGGCCGCGCGGCTGCGGGAGTCCGCGGCCGTGGCGGAGGCGTCCGACGGGGACGTGGCCTGGTCGCTGCTCTCCGCACGGTCCGCCATGGAGCACCGCGCCGTGGTCATGGGCCACAGCCGCCAGGAGCTCCTGCGCGGCCTCGACGCCGTCATCTCCGGCGAGCCCGACCCGCACACCGTCCTGGACCGCGCGAAGTCGGGTCGATCCCTGGCTCTGGTGTTTTCGGGTCAGGGGTCTCAGCGGGTCGGTATGGGGCGTGAGTTGGTGTCTCTGCCGGTGTTCGGTGAGGTGTTCGAGGAGGTGTGTGGTGCTTTTGACGGGTTGTTGGAGGTGCCGTTGCGTGAGGTGTTGTGGGCCGGGGAGGGTTCGGACGCTGCGGCTCTGATCGATGAGACGGTCTATACGCAGACGGGTTTGTTCGCTTTTGAGGTGGCGCTGTTCCGGTTGTTGGAGCGGTGTGGGGTGCGTCCTGATTTTGTGATGGGCCATTCGGTGGGTGAGTTGGCTGCCGCGTATGTGGCGGGTGTGTGGTCGCTTGAGGATGCGGTGCGGGTGGTGGCCGCTCGTGGGCGTTTGATGCAGGCGTTGCCCGTGGGTGGGGTGATGGTCTCGCTGGAGGCGTCCGAGGAGCAGGCTCTGGAGTGGATCGCCGGGGCCGGGGTGGGTGGTTCGGTGTCGGTGGGTGCGGTCAACGGCCCTTCTTCGGTGGTTGTTTCGGGCGCCGAGGCGGCTGTGGGGCGGGTGGAGGAGCTGGCGGGGGCTGCCGGGTGCCGTATCCGGAGGCTGCGGGTGAGTCAGGCGTTCCATTCGCCGTTGGTGGAGCCGGTGCTGGAGGAGTTCGCGGCGGTGCTGCGCACGGTGTCTTTCAGTGAGCCGGGCCTGGCGGTGGTGTCGAATGTGACCGGTTCGCTGGCGGAGGCGGGGGAGCTGGCTTCGGTCGATTACTGGGTGCGTCATGCCCGGGAGGCCGTGCGGTTCGGGGACGGTGTGGAGTGCCTGGTCGGCCGGGGTGTGACCGAGTTCGTTGAGGTGGGTCCCGAAGCGGTGCTTTCCGGTCTGGTGCAGGGTCGTGGCGAGGGTGTTGTCGCGATTCCCTCGGTGCGGGTGGGGCAGGGTGAGCTGGTCTCGTTCGTTCAGGGCCTGGCACGGCTGCACACCCGGGGCATGGCGGTGTCGTGGCCGGGGCTGCGTTCCGGACGCCGGGTCGCGCTGCCCACGTACGCCTTCGACCGACAGCGCTACTGGCTGGACGCCCCCGCCCCCACCGGTGAGGAGCACACCTCGGAGCTCGACCAGGCCTTCTGGTCCGCGGTGGAGGGCGAGGACATCGAGGTCCTGGCCCGCACCCTTGGTGTCGGCGAGGGTGAGCGACAGGAGCCGCTGCGGGAGATCCTGCCGGTCCTCGCCGACTGGCGCCGCAGGTCCAAGGAGCGTGCGGACCTCGGCGCGCTCTGCTACGACGTGACCTGGCGTTCCCTCGCCGAACCGGCCGCACAGCCGACCGGCACCTGGCTGAAGATCACCGCGGGCGGCACGGCAGCCGCAGCGTGTGTGGCGACGCTGGAGCTGGGCGGCCTCGACGTCGTGACCGTGGACGTCTCCGACGACCTGGCGGGCGCCACGGACCCCGACGCCCTCGCCGAGCGGCTCCGCGCAGTGGTCGCGGACACCCCCGTGCGCGGAGTGCTGTCCCTCCTCGCGCTGGCGCAGGACCAGGACGACGCCTGGCTGCTGGCCGCCACCCACGCGCTGGTGCGCGCCCTGGGCGAGGCGGACGTGCCGGCACCCCTGTGGTGCGTCACCCAGGGCGCCGTCGCCGTCGCCGCAGAGGAGACCAGGCCGGGCCAGGCGCAGGTGTGGGGCCTCGGCCGGGTGGCCGCGCTGGAGCACCCGGAACGCTGGGGCGGTCTCATCGACCTGCCCGAGGAGTTCGGGGCGCGGGACACCGCACGGCTGGGCGCCGTCCTGGCCGGGACCACCGGCGAGGACCAGGTGGCGCTGCGCGTCGGCGGAATCCTCGCCCGGCGACTGCGGCGCGCTCCCCTCCCGGTCGCGGTGGACGGCGCGGACTGGACCCCGCGCGGCACTGCCCTGGTCACCGGCGGCACCGGCGCCCTGGGCGCCCACGTGGCCCGCTGGCTGGCGCGCTCGGGCGTGGAACACCTGGTGCTGACCAGCCGCAGGGGCCGCCAGGCTCCCGGGGCCGCAGCCCTGGAAGCCGAACTGACCGGTCTTGGAGCCGCGGTGACCATCGCCGCGTGCGACGTCGCCGACCGGGGCGCGCTGGACGCTCTGCTCGGCGAGCTCGCCGCCGACGGTGTGCGCGTGACGTCGGTGCTGCACACCGCGGGCGTCTCCCAGTCCAGCCGCATCGACGGGACGCGGGCGCACGAGGTGACCGCCATCAGCGCGGGCAAGACCGACGGCGCACGCCACCTCGACGAAGCCTTCGCCGGCACCGAGCTGGACGCGTTCGTACTGTTCTCCTCCACGGCCGGCGTCTGGGGTGGTGCCGGACAGGGCGCCTACGGCGCCGCCAACGCCTACCTCGACGCGCTCGCCGAACGGCGCAGGGCGCGCGGCGCCGTCGCCACCTCGGTGGCGTGGGGGCCGTGGAGCGAGGGCGGCATGGCGGCCCAGGGCGACGCCGAGGCGCAACTGCGCCGACGCGGCGTGCGGGCGCTCGCACCCGACACGGCGCTGGCCCTGCTCCGGCACGCGATCGGCCGGCGGGTGACATGCCTGACGGTGGCCGACGTCGAGTGGGAGAAGTTCGCCCCGTCGTACACCTCGACGAGGCCCAGCACCCTGCTGTCCGACATACCCGAGGCCGTGCGGGCGCAGGCACCTGCCGAGCCCGCCGAGGACGGCGCCGACGAGCTCGTCCGACGCCTCTCCGGGCTCTCCGGCGCCGAGCGGCAGCAGGCGCTGACCGAGCTGGTGCGCACCCATGCGGCGGTCGTGCTCGGACACACGGGGATCGCGGCGATCGAGGCGGACAAGCCGTTCCGCGACGTGGGCTTCGACTCGCTCGCGGCGGTCGAGTTCCGCAACCGGCTGACCGGGGCCACCGGGCTCGCCGTGTCGGCCACCTCGATCTTCGACTACCCCACCCCGGCCGAACTCGCGGAGCACCTGCGCTCCCAACTGGGCGAGGGCGAACTGTCGGAGAAGTCGGTGCTCGCCGAGATCGACCGTCTCGAGGGAAGGCTCGCCGCGGTCGCGGCCCAGGCCGCCCCCTCACCGGACGTCCTGGCCAGGCTGACGGCCCTGGCGGAGCGCTGGTCCCCAGAGGCGCCCCGCGAGGCGGCGGCCGAGCACCTGCGGTCCGCCTCGCGCGACGAGGTCTTCGACTTCATCGAGAACGAGCTCGGCCTGTGAACCACGGCAGTCCGGGAGACACGAGCGGGCTGGCGCACGACGGCGGGCCCCCGAGCACGAACGAGCCGGCGCACCCCGGCAGCACCGCGCGCACCCGTGGCGAGCGGCAAGGACCGATCCGGCGCGACACACGAATGGGATCCACCATGGATGAGGACAAGACTCTCGACTACCTCAAGCGGGTCAGCGCCGACCTGCACAAGGTCCGCGGCCGGCTGCGCGAGGTCGAGGACGCCGAGCGGGAGCCCATCGCCATCGTCGGGATGGGCTGCCGGTTCCCCGGCGGCGTCGGCTCCCCCGAGGAGCTGTGGCAGCTGGTGCTCCAAGGGGCCGACGGCGTCACCGAGTTCCCCACGGACCGCGGCTGGGACCTGGCCGCGCTCTTCGAGGGCGCTCCCGGTCAGGAGGCGGGATCGGCCACCCGCGCCGCCGCGTTCCTGCACGACGCCCCCGACTTCGACGCGGACTTCTTCGGGATCTCGCCGCGCGAGGCCCTGGCCATGGATCCGCAGCAGCGGCTCCTCCTGGAGACCGCCTGGGAGGCCATCGAGCGGGCCGGGCTCGACTCCAGGGCGCTGCGCGGCAGCAGGACCGGTGTGTTCGTCGGCACCAACGGGCAGGACTACGCCACCTTGATGCTCGGCAACAACCAGCCCGAGCTGGCCGGTTTCATGGGCATCGGCAACGCCGCGAGCGTCGCCTCCGGCCGAATCGCCTACACCTTCGGCTTCGAGGGCCCGGCGCTCACCGTCGACACGGCCTGCTCGTCCTCCCTGGTCGCGCTGCACCTGGCCGCGCACTCCCTGCGCAAGGGCGAGTGCACGATGGCCCTCGCGGGCGGCGTGACGATCATGTCGACACCCAGCATGTTCACCGAGTTCACCAAGCAGCAGGGCCTCGCCTCCGACGGCCGCGTCAAGGCCTTCGCGGCCGCGGCCGACGGCACCGCCTGGGGCGAGGGCGTCGGCGTGCTGCTCGTCGAGCGGCTCTCGGACGCCCGCCGCCTCGGCCACCGCGTCCTCGCCGTGCTGCGCGGCTCCGCCGTCAACCAGGACGGCGCGTCCAACGGACTGACCGCGCCCAACGGTCCCGCGCAGCAGCGCGTCATCCGCCAGGCGCTCGGCAACGCCCGTCTGGCGGCCGCCGAGGTCGACGTCGTCGAGGCGCACGGCACCGGTACCACGCTCGGCGACCCGATCGAGGCCCAGGCCCTGCTCGCCACGTACGGCCAGGACCGCCCCGAAGGCCGCCCGCTGCTGCTCGGTTCCGTGAAGTCCAACATCGGCCACACGGCGGCCGCCGCGGGCGTGGCCGGCGTCATCAAGACCGTGCTCGCCCTCCGGCACGGCATCGTGCCGCCCACCCTGAACGTGGACGAGCCCACGCCGCACGTCGACTGGAAAACGGGTGACGTCCGCCTCGTCACCGAGGTCACCGACTGGCCGAGCACCGGGCAGCCTCGCCGCGCCGGCATCTCCGCGTTCGGCGTGAGCGGCACCAACGCCCACGTGATCCTGGAGCAGTTCGAGGAGGAGGCCGTCGAGGCCGGTTCCGCCGCGACGCCCTCCGAGTCTCCGGCGTCCCCCGCGATTCCCACGCCGCTCGTCGGGCACGGCGCCACCGTGCCGTGGGTCGTCTCGGGCCACACCCCCGGTGCGCTGCGTGCACAGGCCTCCCGGCTGCGCGAGTTCGCCGCCGCCGACCCCGCCGCGGACATCCTCGGCACCGGCCGCGCGCTCGCCCTGCACCGCACCGCGCTCCGGCACCGTGCCGTCATCCTGTCGGGGGAGCGGGACGGGCTGCTCGCCGGTCTCGATGCCGTCGCCCGGCAGGAGACCTCCGCGCACCTCACGCTGGGCGAGGCCGCCTCGTCCGACGCGAAGGTGGTGTTCGTCTTCCCCGGCCAGGGCTCCCAGTGGGCGGGCATGGCCATCGAGCTCATGGGCGCATCCCCGGTGTTCGCCGGGGCCATGCGCGAGTGCGCCGACGCGCTGGCCCAGCACCTCGACTGGGACCCCGTCGAACTGCTGCGCAGCGGCGAGAAGCTGGAGCGCGACGACGTCGTCCAGCCCGTGCTGTGGTCCGTGATGGTCTCCCTCGCGCGGCTGTGGCGCTCCCTGGGCGTCGTGCCCGCCGCCGTCGTCGGCCACTCGCAGGGCGAGATCGCCGCCGCCTGCGCGGCCGGCGCGCTGTCGCTGGCGGACGGCGCCCGCCTCGTGGCCCTGCGCAGCCGGGTGTTCAACGAGCACCTGTCGGGCAAGGGCGCCATGTACGCGCTCTCCGCGACGCCCGAGCGGGCCGCCGCGCTCATCGGGGGCCGGGCCGGAGTGTGGATCGCCTCGGTCAACGGCCCCGAGTCCACCGTCGTGGCCGGCGACCTCGATGCGCTCGCCGAGGTGAACGCCGAGGCCGAGGCCGCCGGGCTGCGGCCGCGGAAGGTCGGCATCGAGTACGCGTCCCACACCCCGCACACCGAGCGGGTGCGCGAACAGCTCCTCGACCTCGCCGCGCCCGTCGCCCCGCGCGCCGGGGACACCCCGATGTACTCGACCGTCACCGCCGGACCCGTGCCCGGCGAGATGCTCGACGCCGAGTACTGGTACCGCAACCTGCGCGAGCCCGTCCGCTTCCAGGAGACCATCCAGCTGCTCCTGGACGAGGGCAACACCGCCTTCGTCGAGGTCAGCCCGCACCCGGTCCTGATGACGGCGGTCCAGGACACGGTCGCGAACCAGCCGGCGGGCGCCCGCGCCGCCACCGTCACCGCCACCCTGCGCAGGAACGACGGCGGCACCCGCAGGCTCCTGACCTCCCTGGCCCAGCTGTGGACCGGCGGCGTCCACGTCGACTGGGACGCGGTGTACGCCACCGGCGCCACCGGCGTGGTCGACCTGCCCACCTACGCCTTCCAGCGACGCCGCTACTGGCTCTCCGCGGGCACCGGCGGCGCGGCCGACGTCTCCGGCGCCGGGCTCTCCCTCGTGGGGCACCCGCTGCTGTCCGCGGGCGTCGAGGCCGCCGACGGCGACCGCTACGTACTCACCGGCAGGATCTCCACCCGCACCCATCCCTGGCTCGCCGACCACCAGGTCCTCGGCCGGGTCCTGGTGCCCGGTACCGCTCTGGTCGAACTGGCCCTGCGTGCGGGTGAGTACACGGGCTGCGACCAGGTCGCCGAACTCATCCTGGAGACTCCGCTGGCCCTGGCCGCCGAAGGGCCCGGCGTCGACGTCCAGGTCACCGTCGGCGAGGCCGACCAGGCCGGTGCCCGTCAGGTGCGGATCTTCTCCCGCCCCGCCGACGGCCACGCCGGCGCGCAGGAGTGGACGGGCCACGCCAGTGGCACCCTGACCGCGGAGCCCGCCGCCGCTGCCGTGGCCGAGCAGTCCGAGCAGTCCGAGCAGTCCGTCTGGCCGCCGGCCGACGCCACGCCGGTTCCGGTCGAGGGCCTGTACGAGCGGCTGACCGAGTGGGGCTTCGCCTACGGCCCCGTCTTCCAGGGGCTGCGCGCCCTGTGGCGGCGCGGCGACGAACTCTTCGCCGAGGTCGCCCTGGACGAGCGGGGCGGCGCGGACGCAGCCCGCTTCGGCGTGCACCCGGCGCTGTTCGACGCGGCCCTGCACAGCCAGATCGCCACCGCCCTCGGCCAGGACGGCGGCGTCGAGCCGAGGCTGCCGTTCTCCTTCGCCGGGGTGCGCCTGCACGCCACCGGAGCCACCGCGGCCCGCGTCCGGCTCACCCCGAACGCGGCCGGCTCCCTGTCCCTGACGATGACCGACTCCGCGGGTCTGCCCGTGCTCACCGTCGACGAGCTCACCTCGCGGCCCGTGGCCGGCGCCGACATCCGCGAACGGCCGCGCGTGGAAGACCTGTTCCGCCTCGATTGGGTCACCTTGCCCGAGGCCCCCGCACCGTCCCCGCAGAGCCCGGCCGTGCTCGGGAGCGCGGGCGATCTCGCCGCGGGCGCCGAGGGAGCCGTCCGGTTCGCCGACCTCGCCGCGCTCCGAGAGGCCGTACGCGCCGGCGGGGAACTGCCCGGCGTGGTGCTGCTGCCCGTACCCGCGGGAGGCGACGACACCTTGGCCGCCACCCGCGAGGTGACCGGCGCCGTCCTCGACGCGCTGCAGGCCTGGCTCGCCGCCGAGGAGACCGCGGCCGCCACCCTCGCGGTCGTCACCCGTGGCGGAGCCGCGGCCCTGCCCGGCGACAACATCGACCCGGTGCAGTCCGCGGTCCGCGGCCTGGTGCGCTCGGCCTGTTCCGAGCACCCCGGCAGGATCGTCCAGATCGACCTGGACGGCGACGCCCGCTCGGCCGCCGCCCTGTCCGCCGCCGTCACCGCCGCCGTGGCCGCGGGGGAGACGGAGAGCGTGGTGCGCGCGGGCGCCCCGCTGGTGCCCCGGCTCGCCCGCGTGGTGCCCGCCGACACCCTCACCCCGCCCGCCGGCGGCGCGTGGAGCCTCGACGTGGACGGCAGCGGCACCCTCGAAGGACTGCGACTCGTGTCGTGCCCGCAGGCCGAGGCGCCGCTGGCCGACGGCCAGGTACGCGTCGAGGTCCGGGCGACCGGCGTGAACTTCCGCGACGTCCTGCTCGCCCTCGGCGTCGTCGACGTCGCCAAGTCCTTCACCGAGATGGCCTTCGGCTCCGAGGGCGCGGGCTTCGTCGCCGAGGTCGGCCCCGGCGTCACCGGCCTGCGGGTCGGCGACCGGGTCATGGGCCTGTTGAACGGCTCGTACGCGGGACCGCTGGCCGTCACCGACGCCCGCACCATCGCGCCGATCCCCACCGGCTGGTCGTTCGCCCAGGCCGCCGCCGTGCCCACCGTGTTCCTCACCGCCTACTACGCGCTGCAGGACCTCGCCCGCGTCAAGGAGGGCGAGTCGCTGCTCGTCCACGCCGCGGCCGGCGGCGTCGGCATGGCCGCCGTCCAGCTCGCACGCCACTGGGGCATCGAGGTGTACGCCACCGCCAGCGAGCCCAAGTGGCCGACGGTTCGGGCCTGCGGCATCCCCGCCGAACGCCTCGCCTCCTCGCGCACCCTGGACTTCGCCGAGACCTTCCGCGCCGCGAGCGGCGGCCGGGGCGTCGACGTCGTCCTCAACTGCCTGGCACGGGAGTTCACCGACGCCTCGCTCGACCTCCTGGTCCCCGAGGGCCGGTTCATCGAGATGGGCAAGACCGACATCCGTGAGCCGGAGGCCGTGGGCGCCTCCTGGCCCGGCACGTTCTACCGCTCCTTCGACCTCGGTGAGGCCGGCGCCGAGCGCATCGGCGAAATGCTCACCCACCTCGCCCGGCTCTTCGAGGAGGGCGTCCTCTCCCCGCTGCCGGTGACCACCTGGGACGCCCGCCGGGCGCCCGAGGCCTTCCGCTACCTCAGCCAGGCCAAGCACGTCGGCAAGGTCGCCCTCACCATCCCCACGGCGACCCTGGACGGCACCGTCCTGGTCACCGGCGGCACCGGCTCCATCGGCGCCTCCGTGGCCCGGCACCTGGCCGAGCGGTACGGAGTCACGGACCTGGTGCTCACCAGCCGCCGCGGCCCCGAGGCGCCCGGCGCCGCCGCACTCGTCGAGGAGCTCGCCGCACTCGGCGCCACCACCCGCGTCGTGGCCTGCGATGTCGCCGAACGCGCCGACCTCGTCAGCCTGTTGGAGGGCATCGACGACCTGCGGGGCGTGGTGCACGCCGCGGGCGTCATCGACGACGGAGTGATCACGGCCCTGAACCGCGAGCGGTTCGACACGGTGCTGCGCCCCAAGGCCGACGCCGCCTGGCACCTGCACGAACTCACCCGGGGCAAGGACCTCGCCCTGTTCGCGCTGTTCTCCTCCGCCTCCGGAGTGTTCGGCGCGCCCGGCCAGGGCAACTACGCCGCGGCCAACGCCTTCCTGGACGGCCTCGCGCACCATCGCCGCCGCCTCGGACTGCCCGCCCAGTCCCTGTCCTGGGGGCTGTGGGCGCAGGCCGGCGGAATCACCGGCGAGCTCGGCCAAGCCGACCTCGACCGGATGGCACGTACCGGCGTACGCGCCCTGTCCACCGCCGACGGTCTCGCCCTCTTCGATGCCGCCACCGGCGACAACCACACCCACACCGTCCCCGTGCAGCTGGACCCCGCCAAGTTCACCGGCGACGTCGCGCCCCTACTGCGCGGCCTGGTCAAGGCCCCCGCCAAGCGGACGGCGTCCGCCGCCGCCGACACCGGGGCGGGCGGCGGATTCGCCGAGCGACTGGCGCGGCTGTCCCCGAAGGAGTGCGAGGAGCTGCTCACCGAGGAGGTGCGCCGGCAGGCCTCGGTGGTCCTCGGCCACGAGGACATCGAGACCGTGGGCGCCGAGCGGCCGTTCAAGAACCTCGGCTTCGACTCGCTCACCACCGTCGAGCTGCGCAACCGGCTCAACGCCGCCACCGGTCTGCGGCTCTCGGTCACCGTGCTGTTCGACCACCCCACGCCCGCGGCCGTCGCAGCCCACCTCAAGCAGCAACTGCTCCCGGAGATCGACCCGGCAGCGCTCGCCACGAGCCGGCTCACCGCCCTGGAGGAGCTCCTCGACGAGGTCGCCGAGGACGACCCGAGGCGCGCGGACCTCACCGTGCGGCTGCGGTCGGTCCTCACGAAGTGGACCGGGCGCGAGGCCGTGGGCGAACCGGTCAGCCTGACCGACGCGAGCGACGCGGAACTGTTCGAGCTCATGGACAACAAGCCATGGTCCAGCTGACCGGCAGGCGGGCCACCCCGCCGCCATGTGAACCCACCTGCTGACTGAATTTGCCGGACCGGAAGAGGACTGGATGTCGAACGAGCAGAAGCTCCGCGAGTACCTGAAGCAGGCGGTTGCCGACGCCCGCGACTCCTACGCACGGCTGCGCGCCGTCGAGGAGGCCGCCCGTGAGCCGCTCGCCGTCATCGGCATGAGCTGCCGGTTCCCCGGTGGGGTGCAGACCCCCGAGGACCTGTGGGAGCTGGTCGCCGAAGGGCGCGTGGGCATCGCGGACTTCCCCGCGGACCGCGGGTGGGACCTGGGGGCCCTCTACGACCCGGAGGGACTGCGCCCGCGCAGCTCGTACATCCGCAAGGGCGGATTCATCGACGGAGCCGCGGACTTCGACGCCGAGTTCTTCGAGATATCCCCGCGCGAGGCGCTCGCCATGGACCCGCAGCAGCGGGTCCTCATGGAGGCCTCCTGGGAGGCGTTCGAGCGGGCCGGGATCGACCCCGGCACGCTGCGCGGCGAGAGCGCGGGGGTCTTCGTCGGCGGCGTCCTGTCCGGCTACGGCTCGAACGTGGCCAGCACGCAGGACAGCGAGGGCTACCTGCTGACCGGCAGCGCCTCCAGCATCCTCTCCGGCCGCCTCTCCTACGCGTACGGGTTCGAGGGGCCCGCCGTCACCGTCGACACCGCCTGTTCTTCCTCGCTGACCGCGCTGCACCTCGCCGCGCAGTCGCTGCGCAACAAGGAGAGCTCGTTGGCCTTGGTGGGCGGCGTGATGGTGATGGCGACGCCGGACGCCTTCACCGAGTTCAGCAAGCAGCGCGGGCTCTCCCAGGACGGCCTCGTCAAGGCGTTCGCGGCCGCGGCCGACGGCACCGCCTGGGGCGAGGGCGTCGGCGTGCTGCTCGTCGAGCGGCTCTCGGACGCGCGCCGCAACGGCCACCGCGTCCTCGCCGTCATCCGCGGCTCCGCCGTCAACCAGGACGGCGCCTCGAACGGCCTGACCGCGCCCAACGGTCCCTCCCAGCAGCGGGTCATCCGCTCGGCCCTCGCCGGTGCGGGGCTCGCCGCCTCCGACATCGACGTCCTGGAGGCGCACGGCACCGGCACGACCCTGGGCGACCCGATCGAGGCGCAGGCGCTCCTCGCCACCTACGGCCAGGACCGCCCGGAAGGCCGCCCGCTGCTGCTCGGTTCGGTGAAGTCCAACATCGGCCACACGCAGTCGGCGGCTGGTGTCGCGGGCGTCATGAAGATGGTGCTCGCCCTCCAGCACGGCGTGGTGCCGCCCACCCTGAACGTGGACCGGCCCACCCCGCACGTCGACTGGTCGGCGGGCGCCGTCGAGCTGGTGACCGAGGCCGTCGCCTGGCCCGAGACGGTCCGGCCGCGGCGGGCAGCGGTGTCCTCGTTCGGCATCAGCGGAACCAACGCCCACGTCATCCTCGAACAGGCCCCCGAAGCCCCCGAAGCCCCCGAGGCCGAGGAGCCGCAGGCCGCAGAGCCGTCCGCGGGCGACGCGGCGGCCCCGGTGCTCACCGGCTTCCCCGCCCCCTGGCCGCTGTCCGCCAAGAACGCCGCCGCGCTCTACGACCAGGGCGGCAGGCTGCGCACCTTCCTCGCCGACGCGGGCGCCCCCGACGCGGACGCCGTGGCCGCCGCCCTGGTCCGCACCCGCGCCTCCTTCACCCACCGCGCCGTCGTCTTCGGCGACGAGCGCCCCGCGGCCCTCGCCTCGCTCGCCGACGGCACGGCGGACGCGCCCGGCCTGGTCCACGGCATCGCACGCCCCGGCGCCAAGGTCGCGTTCGTCTTCCCCGGCCAGGGCTCCCAGTGGACCGGCATGGCTACCGGACTCCTCAAGGCCTCGCCGGTCTTCGCCGAGGCGATGCGCGCGTGCGCCGACGCGCTGGCGCCGCACGCGGACTGGAACCTGCTCGACGTCCTCGGCGACGAACAGGCCCTGGAACGCGTCGATGTGGTGCAGGCCGCCCTGTGGGCCGTCATGGTCTCCCTCGCCAAGGTCTGGCAGGCCGCGGGCGTCACGCCCGATGCCGTGGTGGGGCACTCCCAGGGCGAGATCGCCGCCGCCTGCGCCGCCGGAATCCTCTCCCTCGATGACGGGGCCCGCCTGGTCGCGCTGCGCAGCCGCACCATCGCCGAGGACCTCGCGGGGCAGGGCGGCATGGTCTCCCTGGCGGCCTCCGCCGAACGCGCCGCCGAACTCCTCGCCGGACGCGACGGCGTGTGGGTGGCCGCCGTCAACGGCCCCGGCGCGACCGTCGTCGCCGGCGCCCCCGAAGCGCTCGCCGAGGTCTCCGAGGCCGCCGGGGCCGCGGGTGTCCGTGCCCGCACCATCCCGGTCGACTACGCGTCCCACACACCGCACGTCGAGAGCATCCGCGACCGGCTCCTCCAGGTCACCGGACCCATCGCGCCCCGCGCCGGGTCCGTACCGATGTACTCGTCGGTGACCGTGCAGCTACTCGCCGGGGACAGCGCCGACGCGCAGTACTGGTACCGGAACCTGCGCGAGCCCGTGCGGTTCGCCGAAACGGTCACCGCCCTCCTCGACCGCGGCATCGACACGTTCGTCGAGATCAGCCCGCACCCGGTGATCGCCCCCGCCATCGAGGACCTCGCGGCCGCGGCGGGCCGCGACGACGTGGTGGCCTCCGGGACGCTCCGCCGGGACCAGGACGAAAGCACGGCCCTGACCCGCGCCGCCGCCACCCTGTGGACCCGCGGCGCCGGCATCTCCTGGGACACCTTCCTGGAGGGCGCGGCCGCCACCGCGACCCCGGCCGGCCTGACCGACACGGCCACACTGCCGACGTACCCGTTCCAGCGGCGCCGGTTCTGGATCGAGGGCCCCGCCAACACCGGGGACGCCGCGGGCATCGGGCTCGACCCCGTCGCCCACCCGCTGCTCGCCGCCGCCACGATCCCCGCCGAGTCCGGCGCGGCCGTCTTCACCGGCAGGATCTCCCTGCCGACGCACCCCTGGCTGGCCGACCACGTCCTCCTGGGGACCGTGCTCCTTCCCGGCACCGCCTTCCTCGAACTCGCGCTCGCCGCAGGCCGGGAGAGCGGCTCCGGCCGAGTGCGGGAGCTCACCCTGGAGCGCCCCCTCACCCTGACCGCAGACGCCGGCGTCACCCTCCAGGTCCAGGTCGCCGAGGCCGACGAGTCCGGCGCGCGGACCGCCACGATCCACTCCAGGACCGGCACCGCCGACCAGGCGGAGCCCGCCGAGTGGATCCGGCACGCCACCGCCACCCTCACGGCCGAAGAGCCGCTGCACTCGCGGGAGTTCGGTGACCTCCAGGGCGCCTGGCCGCCCCCCCGCGCCACCCCCGTGGAGAAGGGCGACTTCTACGGCGCGCTGTTCGAGAGCGGCTACGAGTACGGCCCCGCCTTCCAGGGCCTGCAGTCCGTCTGGCGCCGCGGCGGTGAGGTCTTCGCCGAAGTGGCCCTGCCCGAGGAGGCGGCCGCCGCCGACTTCCTCGCCCACCCCGCTCTCCTCGACGCCGCCCTCCACGCCATGGGCCTCGGCGGCCTGTTCGGGGACGAGGGCGCCGTACGCCTCCCGTTCGCCTGGTCCGGCGTACAGACCTGGACCGACGGCGCCACCTCGCTGCGCGTCCGGCTGACCGCGGCCGGTGGCGACGGCGTACGCCTGCTGGCCACGGATGCCGTGGGCACGCCCGTCGCCTCCGTGGACGAGCTCGTGCTGCGCCCGCTCTCCGCCGCCGACGTGCGCGCGGCGGACCCCAGCCGGTCGCTGTACGTGCCGCGCTGGGACGCCTGGCAGCCCGCGACCGCGCTCGCTGCCGCGCCTCTCACCGTCCCCTGGCAGCCGGGCGCCGCGCTCGCCGAAGTCCTGGCCGACGATCCCGAGTTGGTGCTTCTCGACTGCGCCGTCCAGGACGCGACCGGCGGCGACGACGTACCGGCCGCCACCCACGCCTTGACCGGCGTCGTGCTGGCCCGGGCCCAGGAATGGCTCGCCCGGGAGGCGCCCGCCCGCGCCCGGCTCGTCGTGCTGACCCGCGGCGCCGTCGGCATCGAGCCCGAGGAGCTGCCCGACCCGGTGCAGGCCGCTGTGCGGGGGTTCTTGCGTTCGGTGCAGTCGGAGCATCCTGACCGGTTCGTGCTGGTGGATGCGGATGCGGATGCGGGTGCGGATGGCGGCGTGGCCGGTGTTGTTGCTGCGGCTGTTGCTGCGGGGGAGCCGGAGGTGGCTCTGCGGGGTGGGGATGTGTATGTGCCCAGGCTGGTTGTGGTCGGGGCGGATGCGGCCAGGGCTTCGGGTGGTGGTGTGCCGTGGTCGGGTGGCGGTGCGGTGTTGGTGACGGGTGGCACGGGTGTGGTGGGTGCTGCGGTGGCGCGGCATTTGGTGGCTGTGCATGGTGTGCGTGATCTGGTGCTGGTGAGCCGGCGTGGGTCGCAGGCGCCGGGTGCTGCCGAGTTGGTGGATGAGTTGGTGGGGCTGGGTGCCGTGGTGCGGTTGGTGGCCTGTGATGTGGCTGACCGTGGTGCGGTGGGGGAGTTGGTGGCGGGGGTTTCTGGCCTGCGTGGTGTGGTGCATGCGGCGGGTGCGGTGGATGACGGTGTGGTGACGGGGCTGACGGCGGAGCGGTTGGTGTCGGTGCTGCGGCCGAAGGTGGATGCGGCGTGGTATCTGCATGAGGCGACGCGTGGTCTTGGGCTGGAGTTGTTCGTGTTGTTCTCGTCGGCTGCGGGTGTGTTCGGCTCGCCCGGTCAGGCCAACTATGCGGCGGCCAACGTCTTCCTGGATGCGCTGGCGGTGCGCCGTCGTGCTGAAGGTCTTGCGGCCCAGTCTCTGTCGTGGGGTCTGTGGGAGGAGACCAGCGAACTCACCGCCACCCTCGGCGCAGCCGACAAGGCCCGGCTCGGCCGCGGCGGACTGCAGGCCCTCGGCACCGAGGAAGGCCTCGCCCTCTTCGACCGGTCGCTGGCCCTCGACGCCCCGCACCTGGTTCCCGTACGCCTCGACCTGTCCCGCGCACGCGCCGAAGGCCGGCAGGTGCCCCCGCTGTTGAGCGCCCTCGTCCGCACCCCCGCGCGCCGCGCCACCGGCACCCCCGGGGGCCGAGGCTGGCGTGCGCAGTACGAGGCGATGCCCGAGGACGGGCGGGAGAGCATGCTCGTCGACCTCGTCCGGGCCCAAGTGGCCTCCGTCCTCGGCCACTCCGGCACGGAAGCGGTCCCCGTCGAGCGCGGCTTCAAGGACCTCGGCTTCGACTCCCTGACCGCTGTGGAGCTGCGCAACCGGCTGAACGAACTCACCGGCAAGCGCCTGCCCGCGACCCTGGTGTTCGACTACCCGACACCGGCCGCGCTCGGCGCCCATCTGCACGGTCTCCTGGCCGGCACGGCCGCGCGGCGGCACAGCGAGGTGGCGCGGGTCGTGGCGGACGACGAGCCCATCGCGATCGTCGGCATGAGCTGCCGTTTTCCCGGCCACGTCGACTCGCCCGAGGAGCTGTGGCAGATGCTCGCGGACGGTCGGGAGGGCATCAGCGGCTTCCCGACGGACCGCGACTGGGCCCTCGACTCGTTCTTCGACCCCACCGGCGAGCGCCCCGGCACCTCCCTGGTGGACCAGGGCGGATTCCTGCACGACGCCGCCGACTTCGACGCCTCCTTCTTCGGGATCTCCCCGCGCGAGGCCGTGACCATGGACCCCCAGCACCGGATGCTCCTGGAGCTGTCCTGGGAGGCCATCGAGCGCGCGGGCGTCGACCCGACGGAGCTGCGCGGCAGCAGGACCGGCGTGTTCTCCGGCCTGATGTACCACGAGTACGCGGCACGCCTGCGCTCCGTGCCCGAGGACGTCGCCGGCTTCCTCAGCAACGGCAACGCGGGCAGCGTGGCCACCGGCCGGGTCTCGTACACCCTCGGCTTCGAGGGCCCCGCCGTGACCGTGGACACGGCCTGCTCCTCGTCGCTCGTCGCGCTGGACATGGCCGTCAGCGCCCTGCAGCGCGCCGAGTGCGACCTGGCACTTGCCGGCGGTGTCACCGTGATGTCGACCCCGACGATCTTCGCCGAGTTCACCCGGCAGCGCGGCCTCGCGCACGACGGCCGCTGCAAGGCGTTCTCCGACGCGGCCGACGGCATGGGTGTCGCCGAAGGCGCGGGCGTGGTCCTCGTCGAGCGGCTCTCGGACGCCCGGCGCAACGGCCACCGCGTCCTCGCCGTCATCAAGGGCTCGGCCGTCAACCAGGACGGTGCGTCGAACGGCCTGACGGCGCCGAACGGCCCGTCGCAGCAGCGGGTCATCCGGCAGGCGCTCGCCAACGCGGGTCTTGCCGCGTCCGACGTGGACGTGGTGGAGGCGCACGGTACGGGTACGTCCCTGGGCGACCCGATCGAGGCGCAGGCGCTGCTCGCCACGTACGGGCAGGAGCGGGGCGGCAACCAGCCGCTGCTGCTCGGCTCGGTGAAGTCCAACATCGGTCACACCCAGGCCGCCGCCGGCATCGCGGGCGTCATGAAGATGGTGCTCGCCCTGCGGCACGGCACCGTGCCCCGGACCCTGCACGCCGAGCGGCCCAGCGAGCACATCGACTGGACGGCGGGCGCCGTCGAGCTGGTGACCGAGGCCGTCGCCTGGCCCGAGACGGGCCGGCCGCGGCGGGCAGCGGTGTCCTCGTTCGGCATCAGCGGAACCAATGCCCACGTCATCCTCGAACAGGCCCCCGAGGCCGCGGAGGCCCCGGAGCCGGAGCCGGGTGCGGAGCGGCCCCAGCCCGTGCTCGCCGCCGCCACCGAAGGCGCCGTACTGCCGTGGCTCGTCTCGGCCAAGTCCCCCGCCGCGCTGCGCGGCCAGGCCGAGCGGCTGCGCGCCTTCGCAGCCGCAGGGGCCGAGCCCGCGGCGACGGCCGCCGCGCTCATCGGCGGCCGTACCGCCTTCGACGAGCGCGCGGTCGTCCTCGCCGCCGGCCCCGGGGGCTTCGCCGAAGGGCTCGCGGGCCTGGCCCGTCAGGACGCCGAGGTCCCCGGGCTGGTCTCCGGGACCGTGCGCCCCGGCGCCAAGGTCGCGTTCGTCTTCCCCGGCCAGGGCGCCCAGTGGACCGGCATGGCGCTCGGCCTGATGGAGTCGTCGCCGGTGTTCGCCGGGGCCCTGCGCGAATGCGCCGACGCGCTGGCGCCGCACGCGGACTGGAACCTGCTCGACGTCCTCGGCGACAAGCAGACCCTGGAGCGCGTCGATGTGGTGCAGCCCGCCCTGTGGGCCGTCATGGTCTCCCTCGCGAAGGTCTGGCAGCACTCCGGCATCACGCCCTCCGTGGTCGTCGGCCACTCCCAGGGGGAGATCGCCGCCGCCTGCGTGGCCGGTGCCCTGACCTTGGCCGAGGGCGCCCGCCTCGTGGCCCTGCGCAGCCGCGTCATAGCCGAGGAACTCGCCGGGCGCGGCGGCATGGCCTCACTGACCGTGCCCGCCGAGGAGGCCCAGGTCCTCATCGACCGGTACACGCACCCCGACGGCGCCGCCGAAGCCGCCACCGGCGTGGTCATCGCCGCCGTCAACGGCCCCGGCGCGGTCGTCGTCGCCGGTGACGAGGGACCGCTGCGACAGCTCCTGGACGGCTGCGAGGCCGACGGGATCCGCGCCCGCCGCATCCCCGTGGACTACCCCTCGCACGGCCCCCAGGTCGAGCTCATCAAGGACCGCCTCCTCAAAGAGCTCGGTGACATCAGCGCGGCGCGGCCCCAGGTGACCTGGCGCTCCACCGTGACCGGTGAGGACGTGCGGGACGGGGAGGCCGGCACGGAGTACTGGTACCGCAACCTCCGTCAGCCGGTGCGCTTCGCGCAGGTCGTCGCCGACCTCCTGGAAGGCGGCATCGACACCTTCGTCGAGATCAGCCCGCACCCGGTCACCACCGCGGCCGTGGAGGACGCCGCGCTCCGGGCCGGGGGCCGGGAGGTCGTCGTCACCGGCACCCTGCGCCGTGACGAGGACGAGCGGACCGCCCTGCTCCACAACGCCGCCGTCCTGTGGACCCGGGGCCTCGGCGTGGACTGGGCCGCTCTCACCCCGGCCCCGGACGAGCGGGCCGCCGCCGTCGACCTGCCGACCTACGCCTTCCAGCGGGAGCGCTACTGGCTCGACGCGCCGAACGACTTCGGGGACCCGGGCGGTGTCGGCCAGGAGGCCACCGGCCACCCGGTGCTCGCCGCAGCCGTCGTCCCCGCCGGGACCGACAGCATCCTGTTCACCGGCAGGCTCGCCGCCCCGGCCGCGGCCTCGCCCGCGGCCCACACCGTGCTCGACACGTCCGTACTGCCCGGGGGCGCCCTGCTCGACTGGGCGCTGTACGCCGCCGACCGCCTCGGCCTGCCCGGCGTCGCGCACCTGGAGCAGCACGAACCGCTGCTCCAGGCTCCCGACGGCGCCGTCCGCGTCCAGGTGATGGCCGCAGAGCCCGACGACTCCGGGCACCGTCGTCTCACCGTCCACGCGCAGCACGACGGTGACGCCACCGCGGAGTGGACCCTGCACGCCACCGCCGAGCTGCACCCCGGGGCCGAGGAGACCGACGAGGCGTACGCACGGCTCGCGGGCAGCTGGCCGCCGGCCGACGCCGTCCCGGCGGACACGGCCGGGCTCTACGGCGCACTCTTCGCCGCGGGACTGCAGTTCGGACCAGCCCTCCAGGGGCTGCGTGGCGCCTGGCGCACGGGCGACGACATCTACGCCGAGGTCGAGCTGCCCGAGCAGGCCGTCGAAGGGCTCGCGCCGCGCGCCGCGCTCCTGGAGTCCGTCTGCCACGCCTGGCGTCTGGCCGACGCGGACGGCCCCGGTACCGCCGGAGCCCTGCAGCCCGCCGTCTGGCAGGGCGTGCGGATGCGGGCCGGCGGCCTCGACGCCGCCACCGGCCGGGAGGCGGTCGACGGCGCCCGGATCGTACGGGTCCTGCTGTCCCCGGCCGGCGACGGAGCCCTGCGGGTGCGCGTCACCGATGCCGTGGGCATCCCGCTGCTCGGCGCCGACCGGGTCGAGCTGCGTCCCGTCACCGAGGCCCGGCTCCGCTCGGCAGGTGCCACCGCGGCGCGTTCGCTCTACGAAGTGAGCTGGGAGCGCCGTGCGTTCGATGAGCCCGCGCAGACGCCGCGTTCGATCCTGTGGGACGGCACCCGGTCGGTGGAGGAGATCGAGGCCGCCGTCGCCGACGGTGTGCGGCTCGTCCTTCTGGACGCGACCGCGCTCGACGCCCCCGGGCAGCGGGAGGGCGACGCCGAGCACCTGCCCCAGCGGGTCCGCGAGGCGCTGACCGCCGCCCTCGCGCGCGTGCAGCAGTGGCTCGCCGACGAGGCGCTGGCCGACGCACGGCTCGCCGTGGTCACCCATGGCGCCGTCGCCGTGCCGGGCACCGGCGCGGTGGACCTCACGCAGGCCGCTGTGCGGGGGTTCTTGCGTTCGGTGCAGTCGGAGCATCCTGACCGGTTCGTGTTGGTGGATACCGATGGTGGGGTGGTCGGTGTTCCGGCGTCCGTTGTTGCTGCGGCTGTTGCTGCGGGGGAGCCGGAGGTGGCTCTGCGGGGTGGGGATGTGTATGTGCCCAGGCTGGTTGTGGTCGGGGCGGGTGCGGCCAGGGCTTCGGGTGGTGGTGTGCCGTGGTCGGGTGGCGGTGCGGTGTTGGTGACGGGTGGCACGGGTGTGGTGGGTGCTGCGGTGGCGCGGCATTTGGTGGCTGTGCATGGTGTGCGTGATCTGGTGCTGGTGAGCCGGCGTGGGTCGCAGGCGCCGGGTGCTGCCGAGTTGGTGGATGAGTTGGTGGGGCTGGGTGCCGTGGTGCGGTTGGTGGCCTGTGATGTGGCTGACCGTGGTGCGGTGGGGGAGTTGGTGGCGGGGGTTTCTGGCCTGCGTGGTGTGGTGCATGCGGCGGGTGCGGTGGATGACGGTGTGGTGACGGGGCTGACGGCGGAGCGGTTGGTGTCGGTGCTGCGGCCGAAGGTGGATGCGGCGTGGTATCTGCATGAGGCGACGCGTGGTCTTGGGCTGGAGTTGTTCGTGTTGTTCTCGTCGGCTGCGGGTGTGTTCGGCTCGCCCGGTCAGGCCAACTATGCGGCGGCCAACGTCTTCCTGGATGCGCTGGCGGTGCGCCGTCGTGCTGAAGGTCTTGCGGCCCAGTCCCTGTCGTGGGGTCTGTGGGAGGAGACCAGCGAACTCACCGCCACCCTCGGCGCAGCCGGGCTGCGGCGGATGAATGCCGGCGGTGTCCTGCCGCTCAGCACGGAGGAAGGACTCGCCCTCTTCGACCGCGCGATCGCGAGCGGCCTGCCGCACTCCGCGCCGGTCCATCTGGACCGCGCCCTGCTGCGCGGCGGCGAGGACACGCCCGCTCTGCTGCGTGGCCTGGTGTACACCGCGCCGCGCCGCGCCACGGCGCCGGACGACGCGCAGGCGCTGCGCAGCCGCCTCTCGGCGCTGCCCGCGGCCGAGCGGCAGGAAGCCCTCCTGGAGACGGTGCGCGACCAGATCGCCGCCGTCCTCAAGTACGGCACGGGCGACCAGATCTCGGCCACCCGGCCGTTCACGGAGCTCGGCTTCGACTCGCTGACCGCCGTCGAACTCCGCAACCGCCTGGCCCGGACGGCCGGTACGAGGCTGCCCACCACGCTCGTCTTCGACTACCCCACGCCCGAGGCGCTCACCGGCCACCTCCTCACGATCCTGCTGCCCGGGACGGAGGCCGAGGAATGGGGCCGGGAGACCGTCGACCGTCTTGAAGCCATGCTCGACGACGAGCGCGACGAGGCCGAGGTCAACAAGCTGACGGCCCGTCTGGAGACCCTGCTGCTGCGCTGGCGGGAACGCTCCAGGACGCTGGCCGGCACCGCGCCGGGCGGCGGCCGGGCCCAGGACGCGGGGGCCGACGAGCTGAGCGAGGTAAGCGAGGAAGAGCTGCTGCGCTACATCGACGACGAGATCGGGCTGAGCTGATGCAGGTACGGCAGCACGCACGGCCCTTAAGCACGTTCTGCACGACGAGGGGTTTCGGACATGGCTGAGAAAGAGCAGATCGTCGAGTACCTGAAGCGGGTGACGGCGGACCTGAAGCGCACCCGGGGCCGAGTCCGAGACCTGGAGGAGGCCGAGCGCGAGCCCATTGCGATCGTCGGCATGGGCTGCCGGTTCCCGGGCGGGGCCGGTACACCCGAGGAGTTCTGGGACCTGCTGCACGACGGTGTCGACGCCATGAGCGACTTCCCCGACGACCGCGGCTGGCAGCAGTTCGAGGGCGGGACCCGTCCGCAGGGCGGCTTCCTCGACACGGCCACCGCATTCGACGCCTCCTTCTTCGGCATCTCCCCCCGCGAAGCCCTGGAGATGGACCCGCAGCAGCGGCTGCTCCTGGAGACGTCCTGGGAGACCTTCGAACGCGCGGGCATCGACGTCACCGGCATGCACGGCAGCAACGCCGGCGTGTTCATCGGCGTCAACGGAGCCGACTACCCCGGCATGCTCAACCAGGCGGGACACGAGTCCCTCGGTCACCTCCTGACCGGCAACGCCCCCAGCGTCGTCTCCGGCCGCATCGCCTACACCCTCGGCTTCGAGGGCCCTGCCGTGACGGTCGACACCGCCTGTTCGGCCTCCCTCGTGGCGCTGCACCTCGCGGCCCGCGCGCTGCGCGCCGGCGACTGCCCGCTGGCCTTGGTCGGCGGCATCACCGTGATGTCCACCCCCGGTGTGTTCGCGGAGTTCGGCAAGCAGGGTGGTCTTGCCGTCGACGCCCGGTGCAAGGCCTTCGCCGAGGGTGCGGACGGCACCGCGTGGGGCGAGGGCGCGGGGATGCTCCTGGTGGAGCGTCTTTCCGATGCCCGCCGTAACGGGCACCGTGTTCTTGCCGTGGTGCGGGGCACCGCGGTCAATCAGGACGGCGCGTCGAACGGCCTGACCGCGCCGAACGGCCCCTCGCAGCAGCGGGTCATCCGGCAGGCGCTCGCCAACGCGGGTCTTGCCGCGTCCGACGTGGACGTGGTGGAGGCGCACGGTACGGGTACGTCCTTGGGTGACCCGATCGAGGCGCAGGCGTTGCTCGCCACGTACGGGCAGGAGCGGGCCGGCAAGCAGCCGTTGCTGCTGGGCTCGGTGAAGTCGAACATCGGTCACACCCAGGCTGCGGCTGGTGTGGCGGGTGTCATCAAGATGGTGCTGGCGATGCGGCACGGGGTGGTGCCGCCGACGCTGCATGTGGATGAGCCGAGCAGTCATGTCGACTGGGCTTCGGGTGCAGTGGAGCTGGCGACCGAGCGGTTGGCGTGGCCCGGGCAGGGTGTGCGGCGTGCGGGGGTGTCCTCCTTCGGGATCAGTGGGACGAACGCCCACGTCATCCTGGAGGAGGCTCCGCGGGAAGTTTCCGTGGACGTGGCCGAGGAGGGGGGCTCGGCCGGGCGGGAGGCCGTGGGTGTGCTGCCGTGGGTGCTGTCGGCCAAGTCGCCGGTGGCGTTGCGGTCCCAGGCGGCGCGGTTGCGGCAGCACGCCGTGGCGCGGGATGCGGATCTGGCGGGGACGGCGGTCGCGCTGGCCACGGCCCGTACCGCCTTCGAGTACCGTGCTGTCGTCCTCGCCGAGGACGCCACCGGCTTCACCACCGCCCTCGACACCCTCGCCGCCGGGGGCGCCGCGGGCCGCCACCTCGTCCGTGGCACGGCGCGGCCCGGCGCCAAGACGGCCTTCGTCTTCGCGGGACAGGGCGCGCAGTGGGCGGGCATGGGGGCACAGTGGTACGAGCAGCTCCCCGTGTTCGCAGCGGCGTTCGACGCCGTCTGCGAAGCCGCCGACCCGCAGCTCGACGTACCGCTCGCGGCTGTGGTGCTCGCCGGCTCCGCGGGCCGCCCCGCGGACCACGCGGACCTGATCCATCGGACGCGCTACACCCAGATCGCCCTCTTCGCCGTCGAGGTCGCGCTGTTCCGCACCCTGGAGGCGTGGGGCGTACGCCCGGACGTCGTCCTCGGTCACTCCATCGGTGAGATCGCCGCCGCCCATGTGGCCGGAGTGCTCTCCCTTCAGGACGCGGTCACGCTGGCCGTGGCCCGCGGCGACCTCATGCAGCAACTCCCGCACGGCGGCGCCATGCTGGCCCTCGACGCCACCCGGGCACAGGCCGACGCATGGCTGCGCGCCCTGCCCGAGCAGCACCGGCGGCAGGTGACGATCGCCGCGGTCAACAGCCCCTCCGCCGTCGTCGTGTCCGGTGCGGCGGACGCCGTCGACCAGGTGGCCGAGGCCGCCTCCCGGGCCGGACGGCGGCATCGCAGGCTCCAGGTCAGCCACGCCTTCCACTCGCCGCTCATGGAGCCGATGCTCGACGCGTTCCGCTCCGTGCTCGCGCGCCTCACCTTCTCCCGCCCGGCTCTCCCGATGGTCTCCACCGTCACCGGCGAGTTCGCGGCGGACGACATCACCTCACCGGACTACTGGGTGCGGCACGCCCGCGAGGCCGTCCGCTTCGAGGACGCCGTGCGCGCCGCGGAGCCGCGCGTGGACGCCTTCCTGGAGATCGGCCCGCACACCGTGCTCTCCCGGCCGCTGGAGGAGAGCCTCTCCGCGGACCACACCGCCACCGTCACCTCAGTCGCCCACCGCGAACGGCCCCTGGTCGCGTCCCTGCTGAGGGCGGTCGGCGCCCTGTGGGCCGGTGGCGCCGACGTGGACTGGCGCGCGCTGCTGCCCGCCGTACCCGCAGGCCAGGACCTGCCCACGTACCCCTTCGAACGGCAGCGCTTCTGGCCCCGCGTCTCGCCGCACCGCGCGGGCGATGTGAGCGGCGCCGGACTCGCCGGACTCGACCACCCGCTGCTGGGAGCCGCCGTCAGCGTCGCCGACGGCAGCTCCGCCGGCGGCTCCGTGCTGACCGGCCGCCTCTCGCTCACCACCCACCCCTGGCTCGCCGACCACGCCGTCATGGGCGCCGTGCTCCTGCCGGGCACCGCCTTCGTCGAACTCGCCCTGCGCGCGGCCCAGAACGTGGGCTGCGGCCTGATCCGCGACCTCACCCTGGAGACCCCGCTCGTCCTCACCCCCGAGGACGCCGTGCAGATCCAGGTCGGCGTGGGCCCCGCCGACGACGAGGGTCACCGCCACGTCGTCGTGCACTCGCGCCTCGAACCGTCCGACGACGGGACGAGCGGCGTGGAGACCGGATGGGTCCGGCACGCCCAGGGCGTGGTCGCCCCCCTGGACCAGGACCCGAACGCCGACGACTTCGGCGCGGTCAGCGGCGCGGTGTGGCCGCCCCGCGGTGCGGCCCCGGTCGGGATCGAGGACTTCTACCCCGCCCTCGCCGAACAGGGCTACGCCTACGGCCCCACCTTCCAGGGGCTGCGCAGGGCCTGGCGGCGCGGCACCGACCTCTTCGCCGACGTGGAGCTGCCCGAGGCCGCGGCGGACGACGTCGCGGCATTCGGCGTCCACCCGGCCCTGCTGGACGCCGCCCTGCACGTCATCGGCCTCGGCGGCGCGGCCGACGGCGCCGAGAACACCTCGCGGGTGCCGTTCTCCTGGTGCGGCGTACGGCTGTGGGCGAGCGGCGCCCGCACCGTCCGCGTCTGTCTGACGACCGTGGGCACCGCCGCCGTCCGCGTACGGATCGCCGACGGCACCGGCGCCCCCGTCGCCGGCATCGACGAACTCGTGCTGCGGCCCGTCTCGGCGACCCCCATGAGCCCGAGGGCCGCCCTGCTCGCGGAGTCCCTGTTCACCGAGGCCTGGCACCCCCGCAAGGCGGGGCCACAGGACGCCGCCGGGGCAGCGGCTCCGCAGGTCTGGGGGCCGGACACCGGTCTCGAAGAGCTGACGGCCGCCGACACCGTGCTCCTGGACTGCGCGGAAGGCGGCGACACCGACACCCCCGAAGGGGTACGGGCCCACGTGGGCCACGCCCTGGCCCGCATCCGTGCCTGGCTCGCGCACGACGGCATCGCCCCGGCCCGGCGGCTGACCGTCCTGACCCGGGGCGCCGTCGAAGTGCATCCCGGAGAGGGCGCGGACCCGGTCCAGGCCGCGGTGCACGGCCTGGTGCGCTCGGCGTGCTCCGAGCACCCGGAGCGGTTCGCACTGCTCGACCTGGCCCCCGGCACCGGGCCCGCCGACGTCCCCTGGCCCGCTGTGCGCGCCGCGCTCGCCGACCAGGAGACCGAGATCGCCGTGCGCGGCGCAGGCGTCTTCGTACGGCGGCTGGTGCGCACCGCCACCGGCGCCGACGCTCCCGCCGCTTACACCGGGCAGGGCACCGTCCTGGTCACCGGCGGCACCGGCGTCATCGGGTCCGCCGTGGCCCGCCACCTGGTCACCGCCCACGGCGTCCGCGACCTGGTGCTCACCGGGCGGCGCGGCGCCGACGCGCCGGGAGCCACCGAACTCGCCGAGGAGCTGCGCGCGGCGGGCGCCGAGGTGCGCCTCGTCGCCTGCGACGTCTCGCAGCGGTCCGCGCTGGCCGAACTCGTCTCGTCCCTGCCCGAGTTGCGCGGCGTGGTGCACGCTGCGGGCGTCCTCGACGACGGCATGGTCACCGCGCAGACCGCCGAGCGTCTGGACACCGTACTGCGGCCCAAGGCGGATGCCGCGTGGTACCTGCACGAGCTCACCCGGGAGCGGAACCTCGACCTGTTCGTCCTGTTCTCCTCGGCCGCCGGCGTCTTCGGATCCCCGGGCCAGGCCAACTACGCGGCCGCCAACGCCTTCCTGGACGCGCTCGCCCGGCACCGCCGCGCGGCGGGGCTGCCCGCGCACTCGCTCGCGTGGGGCCTGTGGGCCGATCTCAGCACCATGACGGGGACGCTCACCGACACCGACATGGGCAGGCTCAACCGGGGCGGCCTGCGCGCCATGAGCGCCGACGAGGGTCTCGCCCTGTTCGACGCATCGGTGCGGCTCGAAGAGCCGGTCGTGGTTCCCGTACGCCTGGACCTGCGCGGCCAGGCCGACCCGCCCGCGCTGCTGCGCTCCCTGGTCAGGTCCGCCCCACGCCGTGCCTCCGATGCCCCTGCGGCCGCCTCCTCGGCATGGCACGAGAGGCTGCTCGGCCTGTCGGCGGCCGAGCGCTCCGCCGCCCTCGTGGACCTGGTGTGCGAGTACGTCGCCACCGTCCTCGGCCACACCACGGCCGAGGGCATCGCGCCCGACCGGTCGTTCAACGAGCTCGGCTTCGACTCGCTGACCGCCGTCGAACTCCGCAACCTCCTGGCCGAGTTCACCAAGGTGCAGCTGCCCACCACCCTCGTCTTCGACTACCCGAGTCCCGAGGCGCTCGCCGGCTTCCTGGGCGAGACCCTCGCGGAGCCCGCGGAGCGCTGCGCACGCGTCGTCGAGGTGCGGACCACCGACGACGACCCCATCGCGATCGTCGGCATGGCCTGCCGCTACCCCGGCGGCGTCGGCACGCCCGAAGAGCTGTGGGACCTGGTCGTGGACGGCCGCGAGGGCATCGGCGGCTTCCCCGCCGACCGCGGCTGGGACCTCCAGCGGCTTTACAGCCCCGAGCCCGGCCGCACCGGATCGACATATGTCCGGGAGAGCGGATTCCTTTACGACGCGGCCGAGTTCGACGCGGGATTCTTCGGCGTCTCGCCGCGCGAAGCCACCACGATGGACCCGCAGCACCGGCTGCTCCTCGAAACCTCCTGGGAGGCCATCGAGCGCGCGGGCATCGACCCGACGAGCCTGCGGCGCAGCAGGACCGGCGTGTACGCGGGCCTGATGCACCACGACTACGTGGCACGCCTCCAGGAGATACCCGAGGAGATCGCCGGGTATCTCAGCAACGGCACTGCGGGCAGCGTCGCCTCCGGCCGCATCGCCTACACCTTCGGCTTCGAAGGCCCCGCCGTGACGATCGACACCGCGTGCTCCTCGTCCCTCGTCGCCCTGGACATGGCCGTGTCCGCGCTGCGCAGCGGCGTGTGCGACCTGGCGCTCGCGGGCGGCGTGGCCGTGATGTCGACCCCCACCGTGTTCGCGGAGTTCGGCAAGCAGGGTGGTCTTGCCGTCGACGGCCGGTGCAAGGCGTTCGCCGAGGGTGCGGACGGCACTGCGTGGGGCGAGGGTGCGGGGATGCTTCTGGTGGAGCGTCTTTCCGATGCCCGTCGTAACGGGCACCGTGTTCTTGCCGTGGTGCGGGGCACCGCGGTCAATCAGGACGGCGCGTCGAACGGTATGACGGCGCCGAACGGCCCTTCGCAACAGCGCGTGATACGCGAGGCGTTGGCGATCGCGGGTGTGGATGCCGCCGATGTCGATGTGGTGGAGGCGCACGGTACGGGTACGTCCTTGGGTGACCCGATCGAGGCGCAGGCGTTGCTCGCCACGTACGGGCAGGAGCGGGCCGGCAAGCAGCCGTTGCTGCTCGGCTCGGTGAAGTCGAACATCGGTCACACCCAGGCTGCGGCTGGTGTGGCGGGTGTCATCAAGATGGTGCTGGCGATGCGGCACGGGGTGGTGCCGCCGACGCTGCATGTGGATGAGCCGAGCAGTCATGTCGACTGGGCTTCGGGTGCGGTGGAGCTGGCGACGGAGAAGGTTGCGTGGCCCGGGCAGGGTGTGCGGCGTGCGGGGGTGTCCTCCTTCGGGATCAGTGGGACGAACGCCCACGTCATCCTGGAGGAGGCCCCGCGGGAGGTTTCCGCGGTCGTGGCCGAGGACGGGGGCTCGGCCGGGCGGGAGGCCGTGGGTGTGCTGCCGTGGGTGCTGTCGGCCAAGTCGCCGGTGGCGTTGCGGTCCCAGGCGGCGCGGTTGCGGGAGCATGCCGTGGCGGGGGATGTGGATCTGGCGGGGACGGCGGTCGCGCTGGCCACGGCCCGTACCGCCTTCGAGTACCGTGCTGTCGTCCTCGCCGAGGACGCCACCGGCTTCACCACCGCCCTCGACACCCTCGCCGCCGGGGCCGTTCCCGGTGACGGCGCCGCGCGCGGCATGGCCCGTACATCGCTGAAGACCGCGTTCGTCTTCCCCGACCGGGCCGAAGGGCTGGCCGACGCGGCACGCGAACTCCTGGACAACTCGCCGGTGTTCGCCGCCGCCATGGCCGAGTGCGCCGCCGCCCTTGCCCCGCACGCCGGCTTCGCCCTCCTCGACGTCCTGCGCGACGAACCCGGCAGGCTCGCCGACCCGGCCGTCGCCCGCCCCGCCCTGTGGGCGGCCACGGTCTCGCTCGCCGCGATGTGGTCGGCCGTCGGCATCACCCCGGTCGCCGTCGTCGGCTTCGGCGGCGGCGAGATCGCCGCCGCCTGCGCCGCCGGCGTCCTGTCCCTCACTGACGGCGCGCTGCTCGCCGCCGGACAGGGACGCCTGCTCGCCGAGCACAAGCACGAGAACGAGAACGAGCAGATGAGGGCTCTGGCGGCCCGGGTCACCGCGGGCGACGGACGCGTACGGATGTACTCGGCCGTCACCGGGGCACGCCTCGCCGCCGGCGACCTGGACGCCGAGCACTGGTACCGCACCCTGCGCGAGCCGGCCGGCCCTGACGCCGCCGTGAAGGCGCTCCTCGGCGACGGCGTCGAGGCCATCGTCGAGCTGGGCACCCTCGTCTCCTCGGAGACGACCACCGCCGTCGAGGAGGCCACGGCGGCCGAAGGCCCCGACGTCCTGGTCACCGCCGCCCTGCGGCAGGGCCAGGCGGCGCGCACCGCACTGCTGGCGACCGCCGCGGCACTGTGGGCGCGCGGCGGCACCATCGACTGGGCGGCCCTGCTGGACTCGTCGGCGCGCCCCGCCGACGTACCCACGTACGCCTTCCAGAACCACCGCTACTGGCTGGACATCGCCCCGCCCGCGGGCGACGCGGGAACCGTGGGGCTCACCGCCGCCGGCCACCCGCTCCTCGCCGGCGTGGTCGAGCCCGCGGAGAGCGACACGGCCCTGCTCACCGGAAGGCTCGCGCCGGCCACCCACCCCTGGCTCGCCGACCACACGATCGCTGACACCGTCGTGCTACCCGGCAGCGTCCTGCTCGACTGGGCGCTGTACGCGGGAGACAGGCTCGGCTGCGCCCAGGTGGCCGAACTCGCCCTGGAAGCACCGCTCGTCCTGGATCCGGACGCCGCCGTGCACGTCCAGGTCCAGGTCGGTGCGGCGGACGAGGCGGGTCTGCGCGCCCTGACCGTGCACTCCAGGCCCGAACCCGCGACCGGCGAGGCGACGGGGGAGTGGACGCGCCACGCCCGCGCCGTCGTCGCGCCGGTCCTGCCGGGCCCCGTGGACACCTCGGAGTTCCGCGCACTGTCCGGTGCCTGGCCGCCGCCCGGCGCCCGGACCCTCGAACCCGCCGTCCTCTACGCCGCGTTGGAGGAACGGGGCCACGTCCACGGACCCGCCTTCCGCGGTCTGCGCTCCGCCTGGCGCAGCGGCGCCGACATCCTCGCGGAGGTGGCGCTGCCCGACGAGGCCTTCGCCGCGGGGCACGGCTTCGGCGGCCTGCACCCGGCCCTGCTCGACGCCGCGCTGCACGCGCGCACCGCCGAGCGGCCGATGGACACGAACACGGACGCGGATGCGGACGGCACGCAGGTGTGGCTGTCCGCCGCCTGGGGTGGGGTACGGGTCTTCGACGCCACCGGTACCACGAGCCTGCTCGTACGGCTGTCCGACGCGGGCGACGGCGCGCTGGCCCTGCACCTGGCCGACACCACGGGGCGGCCGGTCGCCGAGGCCCGCGAACTGACGCTTCGGGCGGTGCCCACCGCCGGCTTCCGGCGCGCCCGGGACGCCGAGGCCCCCACCCCGCGGGAGGCCGCCCGGCAGCCCGCCGCCCGCCCCGCGCGGTCGGGGCAGGGCGCCGTCGCCCGAATCTTCGCCGCCGAGCCCGACCAGCGGGCCCGGCTCGTCGAGGACCTCATCCGTACGGAGCTCGCCGCGGTCCTCGGGCACGGCGACGCCGAAGTCATCCACGTGGACGCCGAGTTCCTCGACATGGGCGTCGACTCGATGGCGGGCATCGACATACGCACCAGGCTCGGCTCGCTCCTGCGCGTGGAGCTCGCCGCGGCCACGCTCTTCGAGCACCCGACCACGGCACTCCTCGCCGCGCACCTCGTCGACCTCATCGGCACCGCGCCGGAGCCGGGCGACGCGGGCATCACCGGCACGACCGCCCCCGCCTCGCCGTCCGACAGCCTGGAGGCCCTCTACCGGCAGTCCCACGCCCTCGGCCGGGCGGGCTCGGCCGGCATGGACCTCATCCGGGCCGCGGGCCGGCTGCGGGCCGTCTTCGGCCACGAGAGCGCGGCGGAGCACCTACAGGAGCCCGTCCGTCTCGCCAGGGGCGACGAGGGCCGTGCGGCTCTCGTCTGCGTCCCGGCCATCACGGCGACCGCGGGACCGCTCCAGTACGTCGGGCTCGCCCAGCAGATCCAGGGCGAACGCGATGTGATGGTGCTGGTCAACCCGGGCTTCAGGGAAGGGGAGTTGCTGCCGGAGTCGTTCGAGGCGTACCTCGCCCTCCAGGTCGAGGCGCTGCGCTCGGCCGTGGGCTCGCGGCCCTTCGTACTCCTCGGGCACTCCGCGGGCGGCCTGATCGGCCACGCCCTGGCCGCGCAGGCCGAGCGGGAGGGGCTCGCCCCCTCGGGTACCGTCGTCCTGGACACCTTCCAAGCCGGTACGCAGTTCTCAGCCGAGCTGAGCCGCGCCATGCTGGAGGGCCTCTTCGCCCGCGAACACCTTTTCGGCAGCGGCGCGTTGAGCGGCGTACGCCTCAGCGCGATGGGGCACTACCACACGCTGATGGACGAGTGCGAGCTCACCGAAACCAAGGCTCCGACCCTCTTCGTGGGCGCCGAGAAGCCCCTGCCGCACCAGGCTGACGGCTTCGACGACGACAACTGGCGGGCCGCCTGGTCCCTTCCGCACACGCTCGTCACCACACCGGGCGACCACTTCACGCTCATGGAGGAGCACATCGCCACGACCACCGCCGCGATCCGTGGATGGCTCGCGGAACGGGACATCTGAACCACCGCGGGGCAGAGCGCAGCTCTGCCCCGCCCCTCCCACCGGCCATACCCCTCGGCCGCACCTATCGGCCACCCCATGACCAACGCGGTTCACAGAGATCCGTGTTCCAGAGGAGACAGCGCAGTGATAGTTCTTGGCTACAACGGTTTCTCCCGCGCCGCCGAGCTCTTCGGCAAGCTCTTCGGCTATACGCAGGACAGCGTCGACCGGCACAGCTTCCTCGGCCACGATGCGGCCGCGTCCCTGTTCATCGACGGCAAGCTGGTCGCCGCCGTCGAGGAAGAGCGCATGAACCGCCAGAAGAAGACCACCGCCTTCCCGATCAACGCCATGCGCTGGGTCCTGGACCAGGCGGGACTCGACTTCGCCGACGTCGACTACTACGCCTTCGGCTGGCGGTTCACCCCGGAGTTCGCCGACACCGCCATATCCAAGATCGCCGGTGCGCCGATTCCTCCCGAGTACAAGTTCCAGGCCATCTCCGACTTCGGCGAGCTCTACACCGGCATGCTCGGCAAGACCGCGATCCTCCAGGACTTCGCCCGCAACACCGGGTTCGAGCTGACCGAGGACAAGCTCATCACCGTCCCGCACCACCGCGCACACCTCGACTGCGGCCGCGCCTTCGCCGGCTTCGACGACGCCGCCTTCCTCATCAGCGACGGCCAGGGCGAGGCGGACAGCGCCATCATGGGCGAGGTCCGCGACGGCGAGGTCAAGGTTTTCGAGCAGTTCACGATCGACTCCCAGAACTCGATCGCCCAGCTCTTCGCCGAGATCACCCGATACCTCGGTTTCACCCCGAACAACGACGAGTACAAGGTCATGGGCCTCGGCGGATTCGGCGAGCCGCCGGCGCGGGAGGACAACCCGATCCTGAACCACGTCGTCACCCTCGACGGCCCCGGGCGCTACTCACTGGCCCTGGCCAACGACCCGCGTGGCCCCCGCGCCTACCTCGCCCTCTTCGACGAGATCTTCGGCGGCAACGACGACAACCGCGGTGAGTTCGAGTTCCAGGTCCGGGTCGCGAGCGCCGCCCAGCAGGCCCTCGAAGTGGTCACCGCGCACCAGCTCCGCGCCCTCGCCGACGTCACCGACCTGCGCAACCTCATCTACGAGGGCGGTGTGGCGCTCAACTGCGTCAACAACACCAAGCTCCTGGAGGACCTGCCGTTCGAGCGCGCCGACGTCAGTTTCGGTGCCAGCGACCCGGGCATCTCCATCGGCGCGGCCGCCCACGTCGTCCGCGAGCAGAACGTCCCGCTCGTGCCCGTGAAGACGCCCTACCTCGGCCCCGAGTACACCGCCGAGGAGGTCCTCGCCACTCTGGACGCCTATACCGACCGCGTCACCTGGGAGGAGCACACCGACGGCGCGATCGTCGAGAAGACCGCCGAACTGCTCAGCGGCAAGACCGTCATCGGCTGGTTCCAGGGCCGCACCGAGTACGGCCCGCGCGCACTCGGCAACCGCTCCATCCTGGCCAACCCGTCCCACGCGGACATGAAGGACATCATCAACACCCGGGTCAAGCACCGCGAGCCGTTCCGCCCCTTCGCCCCGATCGTCCTGGAGGAGAACGCGCCGAAGGTCTTCGAGATGGGCAAGAAGGAGCGCTCGCCGTACATGACCTTCGTGTTCCCGGTGAAGCCCGAGTACACGCAGACCATCGCGGCCGCCACGCACGTCGACGCCACCTCGCGCATCCAGACCGTGACGGACGACAGCAATCCCCGGCTGGCCGCTCTGCTGCGCGCCTTCACCGCGCGCACCGATGTGCCGTGCCTGGTCAACACCTCCTTCAACGTCGCGGGCGAGCCGGTCGTCAACTCCCCGAAGGACGCCGTCGAGTGCTTCCTCGGCACCGACATCGACTACCTGGTCCTCGGCGATTACCTGGTCACCAAGCGATGAGCGCACCCACCGGAACCGTCTGGCGCGCCCGTACGGCGCTCGTCCTGGAAGCGGCCGGGGCGGTGGCCACGGTCGGCCCCGTCCTCGCCGTCATCGAGGTGTGCAGGGAACTCCTCGACGGCGACCCCGACGGCGGCAGGATCGGCCGGCTCGTCCTCGCGGTCGCCGCCGCGGCGGTCGTCGGGTTCGCGGCCCAGCTGGTGGGCCGTGTCCTGAGCAAGGAAGCGGGGGCACGCACCCGGGACACGCTGCTCCTCGCGGTCACCGGCAGGCTGCGCGGCGCCCGCGCGGCCCGGCCGCTGCACGCAGCCTGGAAGGAGCACGGCACCACGCTGGGCCGTGACATCGTCTCCACGGGCGTCATGGTGGGCCGGGCCCAATCGGAACTCCTGTCGGCGTGCCTGGTGTTCGTCCTGTCGATCGGCTACCTGTTCTGGATCGACTGGTTGATGGCACTCATCACCCTGGCTCCGATCCTGATCGGCTTCGCCGTCTTCGGCTTCATCTCCGCGCGCTTCTTCCGCGAGATGGCGAGCGACTACGCGGCGAGCATCAGCGGCATCGACGCGGTACGCCCCACCGTGGGCCTGCCGCGCCGCATCAACCCGGCCGGCACGCGGGCCCGCACCGCCGCCGCGACCCGGCACTCCGCCGCCCGACTGGCCGATGTCACCGATGAGTTCAGCGAGTTCTTCCGGATCCGCATCGGCTCGCTGCTGGGCGGCCGGGCGCTGGCCGAGATCGCCTTCTCGCCCCTGACCGTGCTCGTCTTCGTCCTGTGCGGGGGAGCCCTGCTGACCCGCTCGGAGTGGCTGGCCCCCGCCGACCTGATCCCGTTCCTGCTGGTCGGCGCGGGACTGGCCGCCCCTCTGCTGGCCATCACCTACTTCGTCGAAGAAGTGGGGGAGGGAAAGAAGGCTGCGGCACGCCTGGGCCGGTTCGCGTCCGGGAGCGTGCCGCCGCCCGCGGCGGCCCCGGCGGGCTCCGTGGCCGAGGCGGCCACGTCCGCCGCCGCGGCCGGCGCGGGAGCATCCGGCACCGCAGCCGGTGTGGCACCGGAGGCCGGGCCGGTCCCGGGCCCCGGCCCCGCCTTGGAGCTACCCGAGCGCGGGGTGCTGACCGTCGTTGCCACCACCGACGCGGGCGCGGACTCGGTCATCGACCGGCTGCTCGCCGACACCCCCGCGGAGCGGCTCGCCGCGGTGGAGGCCGACCCGGCCGTCGTGATCGGCCCCATCGGCGCGTACATCACCGCCGACCGCACGGACGGCAGCACCGCGGAGGCCGAACGCGCCGCGCGCACCGCCGGCTGCCACGACACGATCGCCGCGCTGCCCCGGGGCTACGACACGATCGTGGGCTCCGAGGCGCCGCAGTCCTACCCCGAGCTCCAGCGGCTCGCGCTCGCCCGGCTGCTCGCCGGGGACCGCGAGGTCGTCCTGCTCGACGAGCGGGCCTTCCCCGGCTCCCCGGACACCGTCCGGACAGCGGTCGCCGAACTGCGCGGCCGGGCGGCCGTGGTGGTCGTCGCCACCGGCCCGCCCGCGGTCGTCGACGGCGCGCTCGTGGTGACCGAAGCCGGGAAGGTGGTGGCAGCGGGCACCCACGAGGAGCTGACCGGTCCCGGCAGCCCGTACGCCGGGTTCCTCGACGTCGGGGAGCCGCGCCGTGCTGCGGACCCCGTGGCCCTGTCCACCGGGTCCGCAGGGTCCCCCGCGTTCCAGGAGGTGCCCCGATGAGGACCGTGCTCGCTCGTTTCCTTCAGGTCTCCGGGAAACGGGGACTGACGTCGCTGTGCCTGTTCCTGCTCCTGGGCGCCGTCATCCAGGGTGTCGCCTTCACCTTCGTGGTGCCCATCACGGAGGACCTGCTCACCCCCGGTGCGCAGGCGCCCTGGGCCTGGATCGCCGCTCTCGCGATCGTCGGCCTGGTGTACGCCGTACTGCACTACCGCAGCGTCCCCCTCGGCAACGAGCTGGGCGCCGAACTGGTGACCACCCTCCACCGGGAGGTCGCCGAGCACACGGCGAAGCTGCCCAACCGTGAACTGGGAGTGAGCCGTTCCGACCGGCTGGCCGCGCTCGACGGCACCGCGGTCGTGGTCCTGATGGGGCTTCCCGCACATGTCATGCGGCCGATGGTGGCCGCGGCCGCCACCCCGCTGACCGTGATCGCCATCACCGCCTTCGTCAACCTGAAGATCGCTCTGACGCTGGCGGCGGGGCTGATCGTGCTGGCGCTGTGCTCCCTGCTCGTGGCCCGGCTGCTGTCCCGCAGCGAGGAGTCCGACGGGGCGGAGTGGCTCCGCAGGAGTTACGAGCAGCAGGGCGCGGGACGCCCCGGCGGCTTCCTGCCGAGCGCCACCGGCGAGGTGTTGCTGTGGCGGGCGGCCGAACTCGCCGCGTGCGCCGCTGTCGGCGCCTGCGCGGCGGCCGTCTCCGGCGACGGGCTCTCGGGGACCAGGGGCGTCGCGCTGATCGTGCTGTCGGTCCTCACGTACCGGCCCATGATGGAAGCCGTCCTGCTGACCAGCACCGTCATGAACGCACGGGAAGTGCTGGCCACCATAGGCAAGTTGCTGGACACCGGGCAGTCGCAGGAGGTCCGGCCGGGCGCCGACTGGCCCGTCGGCACCGACCTCGTCTTCGACGGCGTCAGCCTGCGGGTGGAGGGCACGACCGTGCTCGACACGGTCTCGTTCGAGATCCCGGGCGGTACGACCACGGCGCTCGTCGGAACCCCCGACGGCACCCGGCTCCTGCTCGGCGACCTGCTGACCGGCGACGTCACGCCCACGTCCGGGCAGGTGCGCATCGGCGGGGTGGACGTGACCGCCCTCGCCCCGTCCGTCGTGGAGCGGCACATCGCCCGGGTCTGCCCGCAGGACCCGGGGCACACGCGGGAGGAGGCGAGCCGGCTGCTCGACTCCTTCCCCGACCGGCTGGCGGACCGGCCCGGTGTCCAGGACGGGCTGAACCGGCTGCGCGCCGCGGTGGCCGAGCAGGACATCGCCTCCGAGTCGCTGACCGAGCCGCTCTCCTCGGAGGACCGCTGGCGGCTGGCGCTGTTGCGTGCCCTGGCCGGCGAGCCTTCCCTGGTGGTGGTGGACGCGACGGCCGGTACGGACCCGTTCGAGGCCGACCCCCAGCTGGCCGCGCTGTTCACCGGGCTCTCCCAGGACCGCACGTGCTGGCTCCTGACGGGCATCGGAGGCGAACTCCTCTCGTGCGACCGCCTGGTGGAGGTCTCTGGGTCCCGGTCCGGCGCACGCGTCGCAGTGTCGAGCTGAAAGGAAAGAGGGGGCCGGGCCACAGCCTTGACGGCTGTGGGCCGGTCCCCTCTTCGTGAAGCGGGGCGGGACTACGCGGCGTTCTGCCAGAGGCCGTGGTGGCGGCGGTACCAGTCGACCGTCGCCGCGAGGCCCTCGTCGAACGCCACCGCGGGCCGGTAGCCCAGGGTGTCCGAGATCTTGGAGATGTCCATCGCGTACCGCCGGTCGTGACCCTTGCGGTCAGCCACCCGTTCCACCATCGAGCCGCCCGCGCCGAGCAGTTCGAGCAGCCGCTCGGTCAGCGCGAGGTTGGTCAGTTCCGTGCCGCCGCCGACGTTGTAGATTTCCCCGGACTTTCCGCCCGCGGCCACCAGTGCAATGCCCCGGCAGTGGTCGTCGACATGCAGCCAGTCACGAATGTTCTCACCGTCCCCGTAGAGCGGAACCTTCCGGCCGGAGAGCAGACGGGAAACGAACAGCGGAACAATCTTTTCCGGGTACTGGTACGGGCCGTAGGTATTGGATCCCCGAGTGAGGCACACTGGCAGCCCGTGGGTGCGGTGGAAGGCGAGCACCATGAGGTCGGCGGACGCTTTCGACGCGGCATAGGGAGAATTCGGGGCGAGGGGCTCCTCTTCCGTCCACGGCTTTTCGTCGGCGCCCAGGGAGCCGTACACCTCATCGGTCGACACATGGACGAATTTACCGACCCCGGTGTCTGATGCGGCGCTCAGCAGCGCCTGCGTCCCCAGCACATTGGTCCGTACGAATTCCCCGGCCTCGGCTATGGAACGGTCGACATGGGACTCGGCGGCGAAATGCACGACGAGATCCATGCCCCGCATCGTTTCCGACATCAGCCGCGTGTCGCAGATATCGCCTTCGACGAAACGCAGGCGAGGGCTCGCGGACACCGGTGCGAGGTTTTCTCTTCTTCCCGCGTAGGTCAGTTTGTCGACCACCGTCACCTCGGATCCGGCCAGCTCCGGGTAATTATTCTGCACGGTCTGCCGGACGAAGTGGGAGCCGATGAACCCGGCACCCCCGGTGACAAGTATGCGCATGGGCCACCTCTCGGTATGGAGTCAGGAGGGGGGATGAGAAATCAGTTGGGGCGGGAAATCTCCATCAGATATGTCCCGTAGTCCGTCTTCGCCAGCTGACTGCCGAGTTCGTGACACGCCGCGGCGTCGATGAAGCCCATGCGGAAGGCGATCTCCTCCAGGCACGCGATCCGGACTCCCTGGCGCTGTTCCAGCGTCTGGACGAACTGGGAGGCCTGGAGCAGCGAGTCGTGGGTGCCGGTGTCCAGCCAGGCGAATCCGCGCCCGAGGTTGACCATCCTGGCCCTGCCCTGCTCCAGGTAGGCGCGGTTCACATCGGTGATCTCCAACTCGCCGCGGGGCGAGGGACGCACGTTCTTGGCCACGTCGACCACGTCGTTGTCGTACACGTACAGACCCGTGATGGCCAGGTCGGACCTGGGTGCGGCCGGCTTCTCCTGGAGGGAGATCAGCTGCCCGTCGGCATCCACCTCGCCGATGCCGTAGCGCTCGGGGTCACGGACCGAATAGCCGAACAGCACACAGCCGTCGAGATTCTGCATCTCCGCCTGGAGCAGTCTGCCGAACCCGGGGCCGTGGTAGATGTTGTCGCCCAGTACGAGCGTCACGGGATCGGATCCGATGAAATCGGCTCCGATGAGAAAGGCCTCGGCAATGCCGTTCGGCTCCGCCTGCTCGGCGTACTCGATATTGATCCCGAGCTGGCTGCCGTCTCCCAGCAGTTCCCGGAAGGCGCCTAAGTACTGGGGCGAGGAGATGATCAGGATGTCCCGGATCTTCCCCAGCATCAGTACCGAGAGTGGGTAATAGATCAACGGCTTGTTGTACACCGGAAGCATTTGCTTCGAGACGGCGTGTGTTAATGGATATAATCGGGTGCCGGTGCCTCCGGCCAGAACTATGCCCTTCATGCGACCACATTTCCGTAAGTGGCTGGAGTAATGAGGGTAGGGAAAGTCGGCCCAGTCCGCATGGGGTGCCGCAGCTGACGAAGTCTGTCAAGGCGGCGTAATATGCTCAGAGCGACTTGATCTTCCGTTGCTTGAATGCGAGCGTAGAGTTCCGGCTCGTCGCTGTCAACGTGACCTTGGACTCTTTCCCTGTGCCCCGTGCGGCGCCAATCGCGCCTAAATTTTCGGCAGTGTGACGGCGGTCACGATGAGGCCGTTGCGGACCAGCCAGCGTCCTGAAAAGCCCCTCAATTTCCGCCCGCCCACCACGGGCCCGGCGGGGACCAGCCGTGCGGAGAAGGCGCCCTTTTCGGGGTCCATCGTGATTTCTGCCTCCTCGAACTCCAACTCCAGCCCGGTCAGCGGATACCAGGCCTTGAACACGCTTTCCTTGGCGCTGAAGAGGAGCCGCTCCCAGACCACCCCGGGCTCACGGGCCCCCAGCTCGCGTATCCATTGCCGTTCCCGCGGCAGCGAGATGGACGGGAGGACCCCCGCCGGCAGCGGTCGGTGCGGCTCCGCGTCGATGCCGATGGCGAAGGTGTCGGTGGATCTGGCCACGGCCGCCGCCCGGTACCCGTCACAGTGCGTCATGCTGCCGAGGATGCCGTCCGGCCACTGAGGAGCCCCGCGCCTGTTGGGCACCACCGGCACGGCGGGCACGCCCAGCCGGGACAGGGCGCGTCGGGCGCATACGCGTACGGTCGCGAACTGCTGCTGCCGCAGGGGTGTGGCCAGGGCCACCACTTTCGCCTCCTCCGGGAACAGCCCCGCACCCGGCCCCAGTTGTTCGAGTACCCGGTCGTCGAAGGCCTCCGCCGAGACGACTCCGGCGGGAAGGATTTCCTCGATCACGGGTTCCCCGTCGTCCTCGGCTCCGTCCCCTGCTGCGGCTGCGGAAGGATGCGGCGCAGCGGACCGCGCGGTGGTCTGGGCCGCCACTCCCGGGGATAGCCGACGGAGACCTCCTCGAAGCGGACCCCGTCCTCCGAGGTGACCCGGGGAATGTGCAGATGCCCGTACACGACGGCGGCGGCCCGGAAACGTACGTGCCAGTCGGCGGTCAACTCGGTACCGCACCACTGCGCGAAGAGCGGATAGCGCAGGACGCGGGTGGGGAGGCGGGTCAACGGGAAGTGGTTGACGAGGACCGTCCGCACGGAGGGGTCGAGCGCGGCCAACCGCCGCTCCGTCGCCGCCACCCGGGCGCGGCACCAGTCGTCCCGCGTCGGATAGGGGTCGGGGTGCAGATGGAACTCGTCGGTGCAGACGATCCCGGCGTCGTGGGCCAGCCGCAGCGACTCTTCCTTGGTACGGGCACCCGGAACCCGGAACGAGTAGTCGTACAGCAGGAAGAGCGGAGCCACCGTCGCCGGGCCGCCCTCCCCGTGCCACACCGGGTACGGGTCCTCGGGTGTGGAGATGCCCAGTCCGCGACAGAGCTCCACGAGGTGCAGGTAGCGTTCCTCGCCGCGCAGATCGACCGGGTCCTCGGGATGAGTCCACAGCTCGTGGTTGCCCGGCGCCCAGATCACCTTCTCGAACCGGCTGCTGAGAAGCGTCAGTGCCCAGGCGACGTCCGCGTACTTCTCCGCGACATCGCCCGCGACGATCAGCCAGTCGCCCTCCGACCGGGGCCGTAGCGACTCGACGAGCGCGCGGTTTTCCTCGTAGGCGATGTGCAGGTCACTGACGGCGAGCAGCGTGCCGGTCTCCACATTTGACCCTCCGTCGACGGTTTCGTACGGCCAGCCTGCCTGCCCTCGCGGCGAATGGAAAGGGTTGCCTGGTGCGGGGTGTCATGATCACCCCCTCAAGATCCCGCAACGCCTCGATCGGGGGTTCCGGCACCTCGGGGCCGACCCAGGTGCTTCGTCGGGACAGGGTCGTGACGGCTCAGTCTGCGAGACGCTGTTCGATCAGGGCGAGGCCCGAACGCAGGCCCGTCAGAAGCCTGCTGCCGGCTTGGGGGACGGAGCTCCAGCCGGGCCCGGCCATCAGAAGCGTGGAACGGGACCTCGCCCCCCTGACCCCCCACCTCACTCCCTCGACCGCGTCCACCAGTTCCGTCGCGGCAGCGGGACGGGCCTGGGCCCACACCACTACCAGCGAAGGGCCGACCCGCCGTACCGCCTCGACCAAGGCTTCCGCCGGAAAGGCCGGACCGAACATCTTCACCGGCAGCCCGCGCTCAACGAGGGCCGCCCACAGAGCTTCCAGCGGAAGGCTGTGGAGTTCCTCCGGCGCGCAGGCCAGTACGATCGGCCGGACCCCCTCGCGGGTGGGCAGCCGAGGCTCGTACCGGCGCCGCAGCGTTGAGGAGACGAGCCACGACAGCAGGTGCTCGACCTCGATGTACCGTTCGCCGGCGGAGGCCCACTTGCGGCCGGCCGCGTGCAGTGCCGGGGCGATGATCTCCTCCCACGCCGCCACACAGCCGTGGTCCTCGATCGCCCGGTCCAGGAGGGCCTCCACCGCGTCCCCGTCAAGTCTCACCGCTGCCCGGGCGAGGCCGCGGCATTCGGCCCGGACCGGCCCCAGTGGCAGCGCCGCGGGTCCTCCAGGAGCCCGCCCCCCGGTTGCGGGCGCGTCCTCCTCCGCCCCCTCCTCGAACCTTCTTGCGGCCTTCGCCCAGGCGGCTCGCGCGGCCTCCGCCGGCGGTACCCCCTGTGCGGTCAGACGGCACATCTCCTCCAGACGCGCGATGTCCTGCGGCATCCATCGCCGATGCGTGCCCGCGATGTGGACGGCGGGCCCGATCGCATAACGCCGCTCCCACGAACGCAGCGTTCCCGCCGCCACTCCGAGACGCTGCGCCACGGCTCCCGTACTCATGCCGACCACCGGAGGGGACAGGGGTTGCTCGTCGGTCTTCACGGGTTCAGCTGCCAGATCGCCGCGTTGAGGACGGTCGCGAAGCACACCCACAACAGGTACGGGACGAGCAGGAGCGCGGCGGTGCGGCTCAGCCGTCGGAACAGGACGACCGTGGTGGCGAGCGCGGCGAGCAGCAGGACGATGTCCAGCAGGGCGAGCCCGTACCGGCGGGCCGCGAAGAAAAGCGGCGTCCAGGCGAGATTGAGGGTGACCTGCACGGACCACCACATGCGGGCCCGCCGCACGCGCAGACGATTCGGTTGGCGCTCGACCAGCCAGGCCGCGATCGCCATCATCCCGTACAGCACCGTCCAGACGGGCCCGAACAGCCAGGCCGGCGGGGCCCAGGCGGGCCGGGCCAGCGCCGCGTACACCTCACCCGCATCGGCGGAGGCCAGGGCTCCCAGTGCCGCGACGCCGTAACTCACGGCGAGGAAGCCCACGAGGGCCCGCCACCGCCTCGATCCGTGCGGGCGGGCCGGGGGCGGCATCGGTGCTGGTGTCGCGGAATGGGCCACGGCCGGCTCCCGGTGTACTCGATGGCTTCTGACGCGCAGCGCTACCTGCCTCCGCCGCGGCCGGCATCCTCTCCGCACGGCCCCGGCTCCGTTGCTGCCCGGCTCCTCTTCTCCTTCCGTGCCGCCGGCGGATGCGCAAGTCCGTCCCCCGGCAGCGGTGTGGGCGGGCATCACCACCCCCGCGTCCCCGGCGGGCCCTTGAAAGGCCCGTTGATCCCGGAGGTGATCCAGCCCCCGTAGAAGTCGCCCGGCTGCGCGACCACCTCCTCGTCCCCGACTCGGCAGCGGTCGACCCGGGAGGGGTAGAAGGCCAGGAATCCGGCGATCGCGGCGAACCCGGGGGACGGGTCCTCGTAGCTCCACGCCACGTCCGGGACACCGGCCCTGCCTCGGATGCACAGGTCCCAGTACGTGGCTGTGCCTTTCCACTCGCACCAGGTCCGGGCAGCGGACCGCCGGAACAGCTCTTGGCGCGTGTCGCCGGGTGGAATGTAGAAGACCGGGGGGTGGCTGGTCTCCAGCACCCGGACCGAGCGGCGGGTGTCGGCGATGCGGACCCCGGCGAACTCGACGACCACATGACGTCCGTCCGCTTCGAGTCGCGGCGGCCGGGGATAGTCCCAGACGGATTCGGCGGGTCGGCCCGAGGCCCCTGTCGCGTTCACGGCCACTCCTTGCAGTCACCGCGCGGGGGGAGCCGCGCCCTCGAGCTGGTCGACCAGGGCTCGTACGGCTGCGGCGGGATCGCCGCCCCGGGGGAGGGCGGGCGGCCGTCCGGCCACAGGCCGGTCGGAGAAACCCGTCTCCAGGTGGGGGAGACGGAAGTCGAACACCCTCAGCCGCCGCGCCCGCACCTCGCGGGTCACGACACCGAGCCAGCAGCTCAGGGCCGTTTTGGCCGCCGCGTAATCGGCCGTGCCCAGCATCGGTTGGCCAACGACGGCTCCCGTCACGGCGGCGAGGAACCCGCCGTCCGCCACGCGGGCGACCGCGCCGCGCAGTACTGCGGCCGGACACAGCACGTTGATGGCGAACAGGTGCTCGACGACTGCGTCGGGCACCTCCTCCACCCTGCCGAACCCGGCCACCCCCACCGTGACCAGAACACCGTCCAGACCCCCCAGTTCCCGCGCCGCCCACGCGGCGAGGGCGCCACAGCTGTCGAGGTCGTACGCGTCGAGCCGCCGGAACGGAGCCCCGCCGAGCTCGCCGGCCACGCCGGCCAGCCGGTCCGGATTCCTCCCGGCGAGTGCGACCACGGCGCCGCGGGCCTTCAGCTCACGAGCCGCGAGCCCGCCGAGGACGCCGCTGGCTCCTGCGACGAGCACGCGGCCCGTACCCGCTGCCGATCCAGCCGCTCCGCCGTCCCCGTCCACGTCGGTTCCCCTCTCTCGTCCTACAACCCGGCGATCCGTGCCACGAAGAAGCCCGCCACGAGGATGGCGCCGACCACGATCAGGCCCAGGAAGAACCACGGGTGCTCCCAGATGCCGCCGTCAGGTCGTTCCTGGTGCGCTTCGGCCGTGGAACCCTCCACCTGCGGTGTTTCCTGCGGCACAACAGGATGGGCGCTCATGGTGCCTCCTTCGCCGGACGAGGTCGTACCTTCTCTTCGAGCGTCCGCCGCCGGCCACCCGGCCGCATCTTGCAGCGTTCGTGCACCGTTTGAACCCCGCCCGCGCGATCAGAGGTCGGCGGCGGAAGCCAGTTCCGGCCCGTGCCCGGCCGGCTCCCCGCCGTCTTCCCAGGCCTCGGGTCAGGACATCAGCGCGCTCAATAGCCGAGCGGCTCGTCGTGGGCCTCGCAGACCCACGCTCCGGCGTAGATCTTCGAGGCGGCCGTGCCGGGGGATGTCCAGGAGGGCTGAGACCGCCCGGCCCGCTCTCTGGGGGTCCAGCTGGTGCGGGTCGAGGCAGAGGCCTGCGCCGGACCTTTCGGCGTCGTGGGCGACGGAGAACTGATCGCTGGAGAAGGGCAGCACGAGGGCGGGTACGCCGGCCGCCACACATTCGGTGAAGGAGTTGTTGCCTCCGTGATGGACCATGGCGTCGACCTGCCGGAGCAGCGCCTGCTGCGGTACGGTCGCGGCCACCGCGACCCGGGGGCCTGCCAGACCTGCCAGTGCCCCGGCCTGGTCCCCGGCTGCGAGGATCACCGAAGTATCCGGGCGCTCGGCGAGAATGCCCCGTGTCACCGACTCCAGTACGTCGCTCCGGGCCGAAAGGAACGTCCCCAGTGCGACTAGCACCAGATGCCGGCCGGCCCGGCGCAGCCGGCTCACTTCGGAGCTCCAGAAGGGGCCCGGATCGAGTGCGCCGGTGGGGGTGAGGTGCCCGCTGAACACGTAGGCGGGCCCTTCGGGGCGTGGAGGCAGCCAGTTCAAGCGGGGATAGTTCAGCACGACGGCGTGCGGAGAGCACAGGGCGAACGCCCGGCGGGGCACAGGCCGGTGTGGAGCGTGGCGGGCGATGAACCGTGCGAACAATGCCGTGAAGGAGAGGTCGTTCACCTGCGCCTCTCCACGTAGCGTCTGCAGGTCCGCGGCGGTCGGCCGGACCGCCTGGGGCCATGCGTAGGGAACTCCGAACAGGGCGCCCGGTTCGGAGGGCAGATAGCTGGGATGGCCGGGGCAGAAGGTCGCGTACGGCAGGTCCAGACAGTGCAGGGCCAGTGTCACGGCGTAGCTCAGCTGATCCACCACGTACCAGTCCGCCGGGCGCCGGGCATGCAGCACCCGCAGGTCCGCGAGGACCCGTTCCGGTTCGGCGAGCATGTCTGCCCGGCGGTGCCGAGCCTGGACCAACAGGGCGGCGATGGCGCCGGCCCGGGTCGCCTCCAGGAACTCCTCCAGGCGTCTGGCCTCACCGTCGGCCTGGGCCGTGTGCCGCGCGATTCCCGTGTTCGCGTTGCGGCCCACCCTGAGCGGTGTGAATTCCACCCCCGCGGTCTCGGCCAGGTGTGCGAAAGCCTCCGCGCAGGCGAACGTGACGTCGGACCCCGCCGCGCGAAGCTCGCCTGCCAACACGGACAAGGGAGCGGCGTGCGAATGGAACGGTGGAGCTATCACGGTGACGCGCGGCATGAGGGACCCACTTCCGGCAGAGGACTGTCACGTCTGCTTCGGCCGCGGCCCCGGATCCGGAGGCAATGGTGGAACGGACATCTGTCCGCATCCGAAGCCGTGGGCACGGCGGAAGGGGAGGTGACCATCTGCCCGAGCGAGAGCAGCGCCCCATGGACGCAAACACCCCGCAGGACGGGACCGACCCTTTCGTAGCGGCCCGTCAGAGCTTTTGGGCTCGCACGACAGCGCCAAGGATCTCCTTCGCCCCGGGCACTTTGTCGTCCTTCCTGCACGCCGAGTATTTTCCGGGGCGCCACGAGCATCCGGCCGTTCCCCTGACCGATCCCCGCGACAAGAGAATCGCTTCACTGCGCCGTGACCTGAGGCTCCGCAGGGCGCTCGTCCCCGAAGAACTCCTGGCCGCCTCGCTGAGCGGAGACCACCGCCTGCGCAGCACGGTCGCGGAGGCTTGGCCCCTGTCGCTGCCCCTCCATGACACCGAACGGGTCCGCCGCGGACTCCGCGACGAGATCCTGCGCTGTACGGACCCGGGCACCCTGGCCCACCTGATCGACCTGGCCACCGCTGGGCGCCTGCACGTGCTGGACCCGCTCCAATGGGCTGATATGGCCCGCAGGAAGCCCCTCGACACCAGGCAGGCCAGACTCGCCCTGTGGCGCCACATCGCGGGCCGCACCGACCTGCGCCATATTCTTCCGCCGCCCGAGACGGGCGACGACGCCTACGAACGCCTGCTGCTCGCGGCCGCCGGCGGCGGCCGATTGTTTGAATCCCCCTTCGCCCTTCCGAACGGCGACGGCCTGCTGGTGGTCCAGTCGATGCTGCTCGGCGAGTTGGACAGCCCGGGGGAGGGGAGCAGCGGAGGTCTGGGAGTCCTGCTCGCCGGCCTGGGCGACGCACTCGCGCGCACGCGGGGTATCGATGCGGTGATCACTCTGGTGACGAAGGACGCGCGGGAACTGGGTGAGGAGCCCGACCTCTTGCGCGGCCGGGGAGCCGGGCACTGGACGCTCACCCTGCCGACCGCCCCCCACGACAACGCCACCGCCGGGATTCCCGCCGGTACTGCCCTGACCTGGTGGACGAAAAGGGTTCTCGAGGGGTTGGGCCGACGACCGGACCTCGTCCACGTCAGGTACGCGGACGAAGGGTCCCTCGCGGTGGCCGAAGCCGCCCGGCAACTGGGCGCACGTCTGATCTTCACCGCGACACCCGATCCACACCGCCGCGTCAGCGAACGGCACGCCGGACGCGCGGCGGCCAACGAGACCGAAGCGGAGGAGCTGCGCCAAGACCTGCACCGCGTCTTCGCGGCGGACAGACTCGTCGACCGTGCCGATGACGTGGTCGGTATCCCCGGCCGGGGCGGCACGGACGAGTTGATCCGCTACTTCCCGCAGCTCGCCGCGGTCAGGGGTGGGGAAGGCCCCAGCGCACCTCAGGAGGGGATCACCGCCTACCGGTCGTCCGCCGACGAACCGGCGCGACGGAAGAGACTGCTGGAGGGCCTCTTCGCCGCCGGACTCCCGTCGGCGGTCGACCCGGCCGCGCGCGGTATGCCCCTTCTGCTCACCGTGGGACGCCTGCACCCTCTCAAGCAGCAGCACGTCCTGGTCCGCGCGTGGCTCGAATCCGGCCTGCACCTGCGCTCGTCGCTCGTCGTGGTGGGCGGGTCCGCCCGGGCGGAGGGGAGGGACCCGGGGGAGCGGGCGGTGCGTTCGGCCATCGCCGATCTGATCGGCGAGCATCCGGATGCCGCCGCACGCCTGGCACTGGTGCCGGCGATGCCCAACGACGCGGTCCGGTGCCTGGAGCGGGCGTTGGCGGGCCCGGGGAACACCGGTCGGGCTCATTACGTCTGCCCCAGCGCGAAGGAGGAGTTCGGCATTGCCGTGCTGGAGGCCATGGACGCGGGCCTGCCCGTCGCGGGCACCGGTCGAGGCGGCATTCCGCACTACGTGGAGGACGCGGTCAACGGAATCCTCCTGGACACCACGTCCTCGGAAACCCTGGCCGAAGGGCTGGAGCGGTTGTTGGGGCTGGATCCGGCGGTTGTCGATGCCATGACCCGCCGTGCCCGCGCCACGGTCCGGGCGCGCTATTCCATTGACGCGGCAGCCTCCGCGTTCGCCTCCGTCTACACCAGGCTGCCGCGGACCGGAACGGCGGCACGTCGTACGTGAGCCGAGCCGGTACGCCCAGGTCCGAATCGACCCCTCCTACCGTCGCACCCGGCCTTCACCACGCACTCCATCCCGGACGCGGCCGCCCCCGGCCCGCTGGAGGACCACACGCAGAACGGCACGGGACCACGCGCCGGAGCGGGCGGCGACGGAGCGCGGTGAGACCCGTAGCCGCAGGTGTCCGGGGAACGCGGTATCACGACGCGTTCCCCGGACGGTCACCGCGAGCTTTCGGCCGGGTCGAGACAGCTCGTCGTGGCCGCGGGTGAGGTGCGAGCGCGCGGCCCCCGACCTGCGAGAGCGGGGCGTGCCCGCGAGGACCGGCCTGTTTCCCGGTCCGTGTGGCGGCTCTGCCAATACGGGTTGTCGTGGGGGAGCTTGCTCGAGACGCGGCCGTACATCCCGAAGGTCATGATGATCAGCCCCATGACGAAGCTGAACATCACGTTGGTCATGCCGAAACCGAGGACGTTGGCGTCCTTGTCGAGCACGAAGATGTGCGCGAAGCCGCTGAGCAGGAACAGGGCTCCTACCGTGATGTTGAGGGTGGAGGCAAAGTTGCCGCCGACGAACGCGCCCGCGGCAAGTGCGAGACCGACCACCACGGAAATGGTGCTGAGGGTCGTGTTGGTGGTCATCCCCGCGATCGTCCTGCCGCGGGTGTCGAACGGGCTCAGGGCATCCGAGAAGCCCAGAATCCCGAAAACGATCAGGATCAGGCCGCAGAGCAGGGCACCGTACCGGTAGACGGTGGCGAGGTGGTGATCGACGGGTAGCTCGTCACTCAGCTTCATGTCGCCTCCTACGGGAGATCGTTTCGGTGCACCGGTCACTTTTCGTAGTGAGCGAGGGCCAGGCCGAGGCCGAAGAACGTGGGCGCCCACTCCCCGACGAAGATGCCCCACCGGTCAGCACGCTCGATGTCCTCGCGGCTGTTGGAGGCGAGCCACGATGCCAGCGACAGGCCGATGGACAAGGTGGCCGCCAGATAGGCGTGCTCGCTCTTTACGCCCGCGTCGTGCAGCTTCTTGACGATCATGACGAAGTCTCCTTCCGATCATCCCGGGAGAGGCGCCCGAGCCCCGAGAGGTATCTGACGGGCCGAACCTATGCGCGGTGCACCATGACGGCTATTTGCACCCTTTATGCATCACTTCGGGCTGCGTGTACTGCGTAACCCCTGTGGTGAGAGGAACGCGAGGGATTGACGTAGTGGCTCAGGATTTCGCCAGGTCGCAGGTGTAGGGCGTGCTTCCCGAGCCCTGGAAAGCATCCAGCTCGACGTAGTAGGTGCCGCTTCCCGTGGCTGTCCTGGTGAAGGTGAGGGACTCGTCCGCGCCCACGCCGTCGTTCACGGACCTGGCGACCGTGCTCCCCGCGGAGTCGAGGAGGTAGAGGTCTGCGTCGTAGGCGCCGTCAGGTATGGCGCAGCTGATGCTGATGCGTTCGTTCGCGGCGAAGGAGACGCGAAAGTAGTCGCGGTCACTGGTGGACTTCATGGTGCCGGTGAGTGTGAGGGGATGGGCCAGGGTGCTTGCGTCATCGGCGGTGGCGAGGGTGTCGTTGTTTTCGCTCTCGGCCAGGGCCGTGGTGTTTCCGGAGCTGCCGCAGGTGCTCTGGGGCGTCCCGGTGTACAGGTTGGTGTCGGGGACGCCGCCTGTGACGCTGCGGAGGTAGTAGCCGCAGGTGGGGCGGTTCTTGAAGTCGTAGCTCTGGCCGGGGCCGAGGCGCCAGATCTTGTATCCGGAGAAGGTCAGGGGCTTGCCCGCGGTGGCCTGCTCGGGCTGGTGGTCGCCGAGGACGACGAAGGCTTCCTTGCCGTAGAGGGTGGCCCGGCCGTTCTTGTCGAGGAGCAGCGAGCTGCCTTCTTCCACTCCGACGCCCCAGGCTTTGCCGCCTGAGGTCCGGCCGTCCCTGATGGCGCGGGCGATGAAGGCCATGGTGCGGCCCATCCGGTCCCGGGTGGTGAAGTGGGAATCGTTGATGACGCCGGCGTAGTTGGGCCAGTCGAACATGCCGGTGGTGAAGGTGATGTGGCTGTCGTACGGGTTGGCGAGGGCTTCCGGACTGGTGACGCTTCCGTTGCAGGCGTCGTAGACCACGGGGCTGTTGATGTGGTGGCCGGCGCTGCCGCCGCCCGAGCCGCCACCCTTGGCGACCACCGATTCCACGGATGCCTCTAGCGAGGTGCCCTTCCAGGCGGCGTAGCGGCATTGGTCACCGCCGGCGAAGTAGACGAATTCCGCGTTGCGGATGTCGGTGTTGACCTGGCTGTTGTTGCCGTCCGCCGCGGTGGTCAGGGTCCAGGTGGTGCAGGAGTTGACGCCAGGCAGCGCCATGGCGGCGTCACATTCGGGGGTGGCGCTGCCTGAGGTGGGGACGGAGCCGGCGAGGACGACGACATCCAGGCTGCCGGTGCCGCCGCGTATGGCGTCGATGGCGGCTGACATGGACCCGGGGACGATTTTGCCGTCGCCGTTCATGGTGAAGGCAGGGCCCTGCCAGGAGGCGCGGCTGACGTCCGAGGTGCTGCCCGCGCGGACTCGCGTGGCGGCTGCCTCGGCGCTTGCGGTCGCGGTGAGAGTGGCGGCAAGCGTGAGCAGGGTGACGGCAGCCGAGGCCAGGGAGGCATGCCTGAAGCGTGTGCTCATGGAACTCTCCGAGGGGTGGGGGAGACAGGTGCGCCGTCATGCGGGTGCGGCAGTAGCGGAACTTACAAGCCAACGAGGTGGAGCGGTAGATGTAGCGCAAAAGAGTGGGGAGTTGTGGGTGCGGTCAGATCGGAGTCCTGCTTGTGAGCCTCTCGCGATCAGGTGGGTGACCGTTACGGCAATGAAACATGCGATACATCTAGCCAAGTGATGGGCCGTTCTGTAATTTCCGTGTTGCAGTCGACGGCGAGCACCCCGTCGGCCCGAAGACCGGAGAGGCCCACGCCTGATGAACACCCCTCTGTCCCGAAACCTGATCGCGGCGCTGACGGCCGCAGCCGCGCTGGCCACACTCACTTCCTGTTCCGACTCCGCTGCCGACTCGTCGGCCAAGACCACCGGCGGGCAGCGGACCACCGTCGCAGGTGTGGTCATCACGAAGGACGACGGCCTGCACGCGGCGCTCCCCGACACGGTCAAGCAGTCGGGGACGGTACGCGTGGCCACGGACCTGCCCTACGCGCCGTTCGAGATGTTCGTGGCCGAAGGCAAGCCGGAGCTCACCGGGCTCGACTACGACCTGGGGCAGGCGCTGGGAGCCAAGCTGGGAGTGAAGTTCGCCTTCTCACCGCAGAAGTTCGACGGGATCGTGCCGGCCATTCAAGCCGGGAAGTTCGACGCGGCGATGTCGGCGATGACGGACAACAAGGAGCGCCAGGCCGTCGTCGACTTCGTCGACTACTCCGTCTCCGGTTCCGGGATCATGGTGGTCAAGGGCAACCCCGAGAAGATCACCACCCTCGATGACCTGTGCGGCAAGAAGGTCGCGGTCCAGGCGGCGACCAACCAGCTCGACCTCCTCAAGGAACACCAGGCCAAGTGCAAAGCCGCCGGGAGCGAGATCGACATCCAGACCTTCCCCAAGGACTCTGACGCGCAGCTCGCCCTGCGCTCCGGCAAGGTCGGTGCCCAGGTGCAGACCAAGCCCGCCGCGGGCTGGACCGCCAAGACCGCCGACGCCGGCAACGCCTTTCAGGTCGTGGACGATCCGGCTGCCGCGGGCGGCTACGGAGCCTCACCCAATGGAATCGCGGTCTCCAAGAAACTGCCCCAGCTCACCGACGCGATCCACAAAGCCTTGCAGGCCCTGATCGACGATGGAACCGCCGCCAAGATCTTCGACAAATACGGTGTCGCCTCCATCGCCGTCAAGGAGGCAACCAAGAACGCGGCGGTGAACTGAAAATGACCACCGCCACAGCCCCCGCCGACACGGACCGACCGGCCCCCGAGCAACTCACCGTCGTGCCGCTGCGCCACTACGGCCGCTGGATCTCAGCCGCCGTGGCTGTCTCCGCGCTCATTGGCGTCGCCGGATCACTGGCCAAGAACGGCAATCTCCACTGGGAGATCATCAGGCACTTCCTCTTCGCCGATCTGATCTTCACCGGACTCGTCACCACCCTGTGGCTCACCGTCGCGGCCATGGCGCTCGGACTGGTGCTGGGCACGCTGGTCGCGGTGATGCGCCTGTCGTCCAACCCCGTCCTCTACGGCATGTCCTCACTGTTCGTCTGGTTCTTCCGCGGCACTCCGCTGCTGGTCCAGATCATCTTCTGGGGATACGCCGCCGCCCTCTACCAGTACGTGAAGATCGGCATCCCGTTCACCACCGTCACCTTCTTCCAGATCGAGACGAACTCGCTCCTCACCCCGGCCGTCGCCGCCTTGCTGGCCCTCGGGCTCAACGAAGCCGCCTATGCCTCGGAGATCGTCCGCGCCGGCATCCAGTCGGTGGACCCCGGCCAGACCGAAGCCGCGCACTCCCTGGGCATGCGGCCCGCACAGACGATGCGCAGGATCGTCCTGCCCCAGGCCATGCGGGTGATCATCCCGCCGATGGGCAACGAGACGATCAACATGCTGAAGATGACCGCCCTGGTATCGATCATCTCCGCGCACGACCTGATGTCCAACATCCAGGACGTATACGCGCAGAACTACCAGGTCATCCCCATGCTCGTCGTCGCCAGCCTCTGGTACCTGGGTCTGGTCACCCTGCTCAGCGTCCCGCAGGCATGGCTGGAGCGCCGCTACGGCCGAGGTTCCGACCGCGGCGGCCGCGTCTCACCCCTGCGCCGCATGCTCACCGGCGCGCCGGCCCAGCCCGCCCGCAGGAAAGAGAAGACCAAGGAGGCGGCCGCGTGAACGTTCCCATGGTCCACGCCCAAGGCGTACGCAAGCACTTCGGCAAACTCGAAGTCCTCAAGGGCATCGACCTGACGGTCGAACGCGGCCAGGTGTGCTGCCTGCTGGGCCCTTCCGGCTCGGGCAAGTCGACCTTCTTGCGCTGCATCAACCACCTCGACCGAGTCGACGGCGGGAAACTCGCGGTCGACGGCGATCTGGTCGGCTACCGCCAGAGCGGATCGCGACTCCACGAACTGCGCGAAAAGGAAGTCGCAGCCCGACGACGCGACATCGGCATGGTCTTCCAGCGCTTCAACCTCTTCCCCCACATGACGGCCCTGGACAACGTCATGGAAGCCCCCGTGAATGTCTGCAAGACCGACAAGTCACAGGCCAGGGCCGAGGCCCACCAGCTGCTGGAGCAGGTGGGCCTCGGGGACCGGGCCGGCCACTACCCGGCCCAGCTCTCAGGGGGGCAGCAGCAGCGCGTCGCCATCGCGCGAGCCCTGGCGATGAAACCCAAGCTCATGCTCTTCGACGAGCCCACCTCCGCGCTCGACCCGGAACTGGTCGGAGACGTCCTGGACGTGATGCGCCGGCTCGCGGCGGATGGCATGACGATGGTCGTGGTGACCCACGAGATCGGCTTCGCCCGCGAGGTCGCGGACACGGCCGTCTTCATGGACGACGGCGTCGTCGTCGAATCCGGTGACCCGCGCCAGGTCCTTGTCGAGCCCCGGCAGGAACGCACCCGCGCGTTCCTCTCCAAGGTCCTGTGACCGCCCCCTCCCGGGAGCAGCTCCATACCGACTCGCTGCTTCCGCATGCCGAAGCCCGCCTGGAGGGCTACCTCGCGGACCTTGCCGACCTGGTCGCCATCGACTCGGGCTCCTACAGCCCCACCGGCGTCGACCAGATGGCCGCCTGGACACAGAACCGGCTGCTGCGCCTCGGCTTCGACGTCGAACGAGTCGCTCCCGAGCCCACCCACGGACATGCCGTCGGCGATGTGATCGTAGCCCGCAAAGCCGGATCCCTTCCCGTCGAACGGGGCGGACGCCGCCTCTTGCTCGTCGCCCATCTCGACACGGTCTTCGACGACGGAACAGCCGCGGCCAGGCCCTTCCACCTCGACGGCCACACAGCGCGCGGCCCCGGTGTCAGCGATGACAAGGCCGGCCTGCTGGCAGGCATCACCGCCCTGGAGATCCTTGAAGAGACCGGGGCGGGCCAGTACGCCGAAATCGCCTTTGTGGCCACTCCGGACGAGGAGATCGGTTCACCGGCGAGCCGCCCGATAACCGAAGCGGCAGCCCGAGGAGCCCATTTCGCGCTGGCCCTCGAGTGTGCCCGGGAAAACGGAGACCTGGTCATCGCCCGCAAAGGTGTCGCCGACTTCCGTGTGAGCGTGACCGGCCGGGCGGCGCACGCCGGCATCGAGCCGGAGCGCGGCGCGAACGCAGCTCTGGCCGCCGCCCACTTGGTCGTTGCCCTGCAGGCCCTCAACGGCCACTGGGACGACGTCACCGTCAACGTGGGCGTCCTACGGGCGGGCACCCGCACCAACATCGTCTGCCCCGAAGCCGAGCTGCGCGTCGAGGTCCGTTCGGCCACCGCCGCCGGACTCGCAGCAGCCCACCGCGCTATCGAGGCGGCCGCCGCCCGGCCCGCGGTGACCGGCACCACGGCGAGCGTCGAGCAGCTGGACCTGTGCCCGCCCATGGAGGACACACCCGCCTCACGCCGCATGTTCCACCGAGCAAGAGGCATCGCCGCAGGCCTGGGAATCAGCCTGGCAGGCGCGGCGACCGGCGGCGTCGGGGACGCCAACTTCATCGCGGGCCTCGGCGTGCCCACCCTGGACGGCCTCGGCCCGGTCGGCGGCGCCGACCACACCCCGGAGGAATGGCTCGACACCTCCACCGTCCCCGCCCGCGTCGCGCTCCTGGCCTCCCTCATCGTCGGCCTCGGCGACAGCCGCACCGGCTGAACCCCCACAGACGTCCCGTACCGGTTCGAACGCGCCATTGCCCGGTACGGGACCCCGGACCCGGCAGCCCCTGCGACCACGCACCGGGCTGCCGGCTCTAGCCGGGACCGCAGCGGCCACACGCTGCCGCGGTCCCGGCCATCACCCGCCCCCACCCAAAGGAGACATCCATGCGTGTCCCCACCGGAGCCCGCCGTACCGCACTGGCGGGCAGCACCGCTCTCCTCCTCGCCCTCTCCCTCGCCCCGGCCGCCCACGCCGGCGCCGCCACACCGGCCGGCGGCCGTGGCTCGCTCGTCCTGATCGGCGGCGGCCTGAAAGCAGACAACACACAGGTGTACGGCGAGATCATCAAGCGTGCGGGCGGATCGAAGGCCCGTATCGGTGTCCTCACCGCCGCCTCGACCCCCGCGAGCGCGGACCCTGACGCAGGCGACCCCGAGAACTGCAGCAACTCCGCCTGCAACGGCGCCTATTACGCCGGACTCTTCAAGCAGCACGGCGCCGCCGACGCCCAATGGATCCCCGTCGACCTCGACCACATCGGCAATGCCGACTCCGACGAGGCCGTACGGCAGGTCAACTCCATGACCGGCTTCTTCTTCGGAGGCGGTGACCAGTACCGTTACGTCACCACCCTGCTCCATGGATCCGCACACACCGACTCCAAGGTGCTGGCCGCCATCCGGGCGAAGCTCGCCACCGGCGCCGTCGTCTCCGGATCCAGCGCCGGAGCGCAGATCGCGGCCGGAGCCGACATGGTCACCGGAGGCGACTCCTACGAAGCACTGCGCGACGGCAGCAGCCCCGGCTACTTCGACGACCCGACCCGGCTCGGATACCTCCCCGAAGGCGGCTTCGCCTTCCTGCGCTCAGGCCTCATCGACACCCACACCGGCGCGAACGGACGCGAAGGCAGAGCCCTGCGCCTGGCCGCCGACACCGGACACGACCGCGTGTACGCGCTCGAAGAGAACACCGCACTCGTCGTCGACGACCCCGGCAGCCCCCGCGAGCGCATGCGCGTTCTCGGCCCGCAAGGCGTGGCCGTCCTCGACCTCCGCCAGAGCCGGACCAGCGGAAATCCACAGGGTGGATGGGCACTGACCGGCGCCCGCTACACCTACCTCTCCGACGGCGACCGCTACGACCCCAACCGCTGGCAGACCCTGCCCGCCGGCGGCAAGCGACCTCTGATCCCTTCGGCGGCCGCGACGATCCCCGCCAATCCAGACGTGTTCGACTCCCCGGCCGACCCCGCCGGCGCCCCCTACTCCTTCCTGAACACCGCGCGCGCCCTCGCCGCCGGCACCCGGCGCACCACCACCGCCGGCACATTCGAGAGCGGCCCCCGATTCACCGTCACCTTCAGCAAGCAGCCCGGATTCACCGCCTGGACCAGCGACGGCGCCACCGCGCAGACCGTCATCGGCCTGCGGATAGCCGTCGCCCCGGAGTGACTGCGCCCTGACGCGCTCCCGGCGACGGGGCCGGCCGGAATCGAAGGGTTCCGGCCGGCCTCACCGAGCCACGATCGACAGTAGGCTCGACCACTGACCTACCCGGCCCGCACACGAAGGAAGACGCAGCGCATGGCCCCTGGCACGCTCGCCGACGAGATCCGCCTCAAGCTGGGCGACGCCAGCCCCGCCGAACGCAAGGTCGCACGCGTGCTGCTCGCCGGCTACCCCGCGGCCGGCTTCGAAACCATGGCCGTCCTCGCGGAACGCGCCGCCGTCAGCACCCCCACTGTCCTGCGCTTCATCAACCGGCTCGGCTACCGCGGCTTCCCTGACTTCCAGACCGCGCTCCGCGCGGAGCTCGACGAACGCAACGCTTCTCCCCTCTCCCTCTACGAGGCGACCGACTACGGACGGAGCCAGGACGGCGTCGAGGACCTGTCCCTCCTCCAGCGCGGCAGCAACGTCTTCAGCGCCGCTGTGGCGCAGACCCTCGCCGAACTGCCGCCGCACGATTTCGAGCACGCGATCGCCCTGCTCTCGGACGGCAAACGCCGCATCACCCTGGTCGGCGGGCGGTTCACGAACCTGTTCGCCCAGTATCTCGGCCTGCACCTCATGCAGGTACGCGACGACGTACGGTTCCTGCCGGACCGGGACGTCGAACGGACCGCGCAGCTCGCAGCGGTGAACCGACGTGATGTCTTTGTGCTGTTCGACTACCGGCGCTACGAGCCGGACAAGGTTTCCATGGCCGAACTCGTCCAGGAACAGGGTGGCAAGGTCATCCTTTTCACCGACGTGTGGCTTTCACCGGCGGCCGCGCACGCTCAGGTGGTCCTGCCCAGTCAGGTAGCAGCACCATCCCCCTATGACAGCCTCGTCCCCACCCTCGCTGTCGTCGAAACCGTCGTGGCCGGTGTGCTCACCGCCCTGGGCGAGGGTGCCCACCAGCGGATGCAGCACGGGGAGAACACCGCTCGCCGAATGGGCCTGTACTGAGCCCGTGACCCGTGGGTGAAGAAAGGCAGTACCGGGGCTCCGGGGAGCCACGGGTTACCGCGCACGGCGCAAGCCGCCCGGCAGCCGCCCGCCTGGGCCTTCGGCCTCGTCCGGACCCCGCTGTACGCCACGATCGCCTGGGCGCGGGCCGACCCGTATCCGCCGCCCCGCTGACCCGTACCGGGTGAACCACCACGTCGGCCGGGCAGTGACACGGGTTGGCAGGGCGACGGGTCCGCACGTGCGTTCCGGGACTGCCGTCCGGCCGTGCCTGCCGCCGTCGGCTCGTTCCGTATTGGTTGGATGCGGGGATGAGCTCAGTGCACTGGTTGTTCGGAGACCAACTCGGTCCGCACTTCACGGCCACCGCCGCAGGCGGGACACCGAGGAACACCCGGTGGCTGCTGATCGAGTCCTTGGCCGTGCTGCGGCGGCGCCGGTTCCACCGCGCCAAGGCCCATCTGGTCCTCAGCGCCATGCGCCACCGGGCGGCCGAACTGGGCGATAGCGCCCAATACGTCACGGCTGAGACCTATCGGGAGGGACTGGCGCGGGCCGTGGGCGACTCGCCCGTTTCCGTGCACCACCCGACCTCCCGCGCGGCCCTCGCGCTGGTGACGTCGCTGCCACAGGTCACGGTCCACCCGGCTCGCGGGTTCGTGGTCGGACACCGGGAGTTCGCCGACTGGGCAGCACGGCAGAAGGGCCACCGGCTCCTGCAGGAGAACCTCTACCAGCACACGCGCCGCACCCACGACATCCTCATGGAGGGCGACCGGCCGATGGGAGGGCGGTGGAACCTCGACCAGGACAACCGGGAACCCCCGCCGCGCGGCTGCGCCACCCTGGGCGCGCCGCCGCCGTACCGGCCGCGCGAGGACGAGATCGACGACGGGGTCCGACGGGACCTGGACCGCTGGGAACGCGAGGAGGGCATCACCTTCGTGGGGCGCGACGGTCCGCGCCTCTTCCCCGCGAGCCGCCGTGAGGCGCTCGCCGCCCTCGACCACTTCGTCACCCACCGGCTCGCCGGGTTCGGCGCGCACGAGGACGCAGTGCTCGCCGCCGACCCCATCATGAGCCACAGCCTGCTGTCCTCCTCCCTCAACCTCGGCCTCCTCGACCCATGGGAGTGCGTGATCCGGGCGGAGGGAGCCTTCAAGGCCGGGCTGGTGCCGCTCAACAGCGCCGAGGGGTTCATCCGGCAGGTCTGCGGCTGGCGCGAGTACGTGTGGCACCTCTACTGGCACCTCGGCGAGGACTACCGGCACCGCAACGACCTCCGCCACACCGCACCGGTCCCCGCCTGGTTCGCCGAGCTGGACGCGGACGCGGTGGGGGCACGCTGCCTGTCCACGGTGCTGGCGCAGGTACGGGACACGGGATGGACGCACCACATCCCCCGCCTCATGGTCCTCGGCAGCCATGCACTCCAGCGCGGCTGGGACCCGGCGCAGGTCACGGACTGGTTCCACCGGAGCTTCGTGGACGGCTTCGACTGGGTCATGCTTCCCAACGTGGTGGGCATGTCCCAGTACGCGGACGGCGGCCTGATGACCACCAAGCCCTACACGTCGGGCGGGGCCTACATCCACCGGATGAGCGACCTCTGCGGGGGCTGCCGGTACCGGCCCACCGACCGCACCGGAGAACGGGCCTGCCCGTACACGGTCGGCTACTGGTCCTTCCTCGACCGGCACCGCCCGCGCCTGGCGGGCAACCCCCGCATGGCGCGCGCCGTACAGGGCCTGGACCGGATCGGCGACGCGGCCCAGGTCGCCCGCGCACACCGGGACGCGGGCGACACTCCGCCCTGAGAGCGGTTCGGTCAGCCGGTGCGGCCCCGCGACCGCGCCATCCGCCCACCCGCACGGTGAGCGCGGTGTGGTCCGTGACCGGTCCGGAACAGCCTGGCGCGCCCGGCCCTCCGGGGTGACGGAGGGCCGGGCCCAGGTCAGTTGTCCATGCCGAAGTAGCGGCTGAGGTAGTCGATGATCTCCGTGGAGTGGGGGAGGAGCTCGGGCAGCTGGGCGGCCAGGGCCGCGCGGGTGGCGGTGGCGAGGGCGCCGGTGCTGGTGGCGGCGGGGCGGACGTACGGTTCGAGGCGCTTGATCAGCTCGTAGTTGCTGTCGATGTTCTCGGCGCGCATCGCCTTCTCCAGGGGCGGCGCTCCGGGCGGCGGGACGGGTGCGAGCACCCGGCTGACGTAGGTGACGCGGTGCAGGATCCGCCAGCACGGGGGCTTGGCCGAGTTCTGGCGGGTCTGCCGCAGGGCGGCGGCGTCGGGGGCGTCGCTGCCCGACAGCCAGGTGGGGTCGACGACCTTGTGGTAGAAGTCGTCGAAGTTGGCGCTGTTCTCGCCGAGGTAGAAGGTGAGGAAGCGGTAGGCGTCGACCTTGCCCGGCACCAGAACGGGCTTGCCCGCCGTGTCGTAGACGGGCTTGCCGTCCTTGTCACGGCGCTGCAGGTCGCCCGGCGGCGCGCACTGGACGTCGAGGCCGAAGGAGCGGGAGGCGTCCTTGCCCTTGGCCCGGGTGACGCTGAAACCGCCGCCCACGGAGGCCTCGAGCTGGCCGTAGAAGTTCACACCTTTGAAGCCGAAGTTGCCCCCGTAGGTGCCGCCGATGCTGCCGCTGAGCGCGTAGGAGCCGGAGGTCGTCTCGCTGACGGCGTCGGTGGCCTCGGTGGTCTCGGCGAAGAAGCCTCCCTGGGCCGTCCAGACGTAGGTGTTGACCAGGTCCCGGTGCGAGAAGCCGGTGGCGGCGGCGCTGCCGGCGGTGCTGCGCCCGGTCTCCTGCTGCTCGACGGACATGCCCATCGAGCGCAGGAGCGCGTTGGCCTGTCCCTGGGTCGGGTCCGGGCGGTGGGTCTCGGTCGAGACCGATTCGTAGAAGGCGTGCAGCCGCTGCTGGTCGCGGGTGATCCGGCGCTTGAGCGCGTAGGCGTCCCGCGGCTTGAAGTAGCTGTACTCGCCGTAGCCGGTGGCGGTGGGGTAGTCGGGGTCGGTGACCTTGCCGCGGTCGTCGAAGCCGACCGCGCCGTCCAGGGTGCCCTGCTTGGTGTAGCGGGGGTTGATCGGGAAGTGGATGAGGTTCCAGTCCGGCGGGATGTCCGGGTTGGGCAGCATCCGGTAGGCGACCAAGGCGCCGGTGTGCGCCAGGCGCAGCGCGAAGACGTCGGCGGTCTGGGACTGCACCAGCGCCATGCCGGTGTTGGCGGGCACGTACCGGCGGCCGACGGCGGAGTTCAGCACCTTCGCGGCGTCCTCGGTGTAGCCGGTCAGGGCCAGCTTGGCCTTGCGGGCGGTGTTGGTGCCCTGGCTGACCTTGGTGTCCTCGCTCCAGCTGTTGGAGAACTCCAGGCGGCCCGTCAGGCCGACCTTCAACTGGGCGTCGGCGAGCGGGGAGGCGATGCCGAAGCCGGCCGGAGCGGTGATCGACAGGACGCTGGCATCGGTCTCGAAGCCCACCGCGAAGCCGAAGGCGGCGTTGACGCTGCGGGTCTTGCTGGAGGACAGGCTCCGCACCACCTGGTTGGCCTCGGCGAACTCCACCGAGGAGGCGGCGGCGTAGCCGTCGGCCTTGTCGGTGAGGTTCTCCGAGGGGACCGGCGGGGCGCCCTCGATGTAGCCCATGAGTTGCGGGTCGAACTGGGCCTGGCCGACCCATTCGGTGGTCAGGTCGCCCACCTTGTAGCCGGTGACCAGGTGCCAGCGGCCGTCGCGGACGAAGCCGTAGCAGCGCTTGAGCACACCGAGCGTCTCGCCCTTCGCGTCGTACTGGAGGTCGGCGTACTCGGTGGCGCCGGGGGCGCCGGCGATGGTGTCGTGGAAGGGGGTGCGGACGTCGGCGAGGGCCGAGCGCACCTGGGCGGTGTCGGTGGACACGGGGGCGGTGGAGAGCAGGACGCGGGGCCGCTTCGCGGAGAAGGCGAGGTTGTTGCCGCGCAGGCCCTCGTCGCGCACCGAGGTGGTGCCGGGTTCGGTGGAGTCCCGGTCGAAGGGCCAGTAGCCGAGCAGGTCCCGCTTGTTCTCGCGCAGGCGGGTGAACAGGTTGTCGCTGATCTGCTCCCGGGTGCGGACGGTGCGCCAGATCCGCACCTCCTCCAGCGTTCCGGTCAGCAGCTCCGTCGGTTTGCCCCCTTCCAGGCGGGCGCCCAGGGTGAGCTGGGCATCGCCCCAGGAGGCGGTGTCCTGGGCGGTGACGGGGGCCTCGGACAGCGGCTCGCCGTTGCGGTACAGCCGCAGCGGGCTGGCCGTGGGGTCGACGTCGCGGGTCCAGCGGGCGCCCCGCAGCTTGGCCGGGAAGGAGCCGGAGACGTCGACGGTGACGTTCCCGGCGTTCTCGTTGAAGGGCCAGCGGGCCAGCAGCCCCTTCTCACGCGCGGTGACCGGCTGCCCGAGCTGGACGGCCGGCCGTGCGGAGTTCCACAGCCGCACCTCGCACAGGACACCGTGCAGCCCACGGCCGATCTCCAGCTCGCTGGAGTTGGACTGTGCACCAGGGCCGCTGTACAGGTGACTGCCGGCGGCTGCGCCGTCCAGGTAGAAGCGGATGTCCTGCTCGGACTGGACGCTCGCGTTCGCCTGGGCGGCGGCGGAGGTGTCGGGCTTGCGGCGCTGGCGCACCACGGTCACCCGCTGGAAGGCCCCGGCCGTCACGGGCCGGTCGGAGGTGTAGCGGACGGCCTTGCCGTCGGCCTCGGCGAAGGCGAACTCCACCCGGCCGTCGGCCAGGATGCCCAACTGGTACGGGATGCCGTCCCGGCCGCCGTCGACCACCGTGCCCTTGGCGAGCAGGCCCATCGGGGCGCCGAGCTTGTCGATCCGGACGAACGCCTCGATGGTGAGGTCCTCCAAAACGTCCAGCGAGTTCTGCGGTGCCACCGACAGGCCCGCGCCGCCGTTCAGGCTCAGGGCCCAGGACTGGGTGAAGGTGGCGGCCAGGTGCGCCCATTCGTTGCACGGGAAACGCTCCGCCGAGCGCACCACCCGGTCGCTCACCCGCGCGACCACCTGGTAGCCCTTGATCGGCGAGGGCGGGCCGCTCGGCCCGTCGAAGGTCCAGTGGCCGAGCAGGCCCGGTTCGCGGCCGGAGAGCCGCTGGTGGCGCTCGGAGGAGATCTCGTGCTGGGTGCGGGCCCGGCCGAAGACGCGGACCTCGTCGATCCGGCCGTCGAGGTAGTCGCCGGTGAAGGGGAAGTGGCCCAGGATCAGCGGGCCGTTGCCGGTGTAGGCCCCGTTGGAGGTGCGGTGGGCGACCTCGACGCCGTCCCGGTAGAGGATCTGCTCGCGGGTGGCAGTCTTGTAGACCGCGGCCCAGTGGTGCCACTCCAGGTCCGGGTAGGCCTGGGTGGTCTTCAGGTCGTCGCCGTACAGCGAGAAGTAGAAGGTCTCGTCGGGGTGGACCCACAGGTGCAGGGACTGGTCGACCCGGCCGTCCGTCGCACCGTGGAACAGCAGCGGCTCGACGCGGCCCCGGGACTGGTTGCGCTTGGCCCACAGCTCGATGGTGAAGTCCCGGTTCGCCAGGTCGAGCGAGGGAGTCAACTGGGCCTTGGTGCCGCCGACGAACTGCCAGGCCGGCAGGGCGGCCGGGGCGAGCGCCAGGGAGTAGCCCGATCCGTCCGTCCTGGCGTGGACGATCCGGCCTCCTCCGGCCTCGGGGTTGACCCAGGCCTCCAGGCTCAGGTCACCGGTCGGGGCGATGTTCTGCTGCTGGCCGGCGGGCAGGGTCAGGTACTGCTCCTTGCCGTCGAACAGGAAGGCCCGGCCGGGCATCTCGGCCCGCCAGCGGCAGCCGCGGCCGGTGATGGTCGCCTTGGCCGTGCCGTTGGGGACGGAGTCGACGCCGCCCGCGGTGAGCCCGATCAGGCGGGATCCGGCGGACAGCAGGACCCCGGCCCGGGTGGACTCCGCCCGGGCCCAGTCGTAGCCGACCAGGCTGACCTTGTCGCCGGGCTTGATCGCGGTGCCCGCCGTCGTGAGGGTGAGCGTCTTGGCGCCGGTGGGGTTGTCGGCCTCCGCGGCGTAGCCGGTGCTGCCGATCACGAGGTGGGCCTTGGCCGGGACCGGCACGGTGGTGGCCCCGGTCAGCTCCACGTTTCTGCCCGTCACCCGGGCGACCGCGCCGACCGTCACCGGCCGGCCGGGGCTCCCGGCCAGGGCGGCGGTCATCAGGTCGGCCTTGCGCGGCAGCGACCGCCAGGTCTCGGTGTCGGAGCCGACGGTGACGGTCAGGTCGCAGCGGCCGGGCGCGTCGCCGTCGGCGACCTTGATGGTGGCGCTGTCCAGGGGAACGGCCGGGTCGCGGGCGACGAAGGTGAGCGTGCCGCCGTCCCCGGCGAGGGTCTGGGCGCCGCGGACGACGCCGGTGTCGTAGTACACGGCGAAGAACTGGTTCTCGGCGCCGCGGAAGTACAGCACGACGTTGCCGGTGCCGCTGTCCAGCAGTGCGGGCCGGTCGGTGCCCCGGGCGAATTCGAGCAGGCCGCCGGACAGGCTCAGACCGGTGGAGTCCACCGCCAGCAGCGGCATCGCCACCGTCAGGTCGTCGTCCCCCTGCAGGGCGGTCGACAGGCGGGCCAGCTGGTCCCGAGCGTCCTTGAGTTCGGCCTGCTTGGCGGCCAGCACGAGCTGCAGTTCGGCGACCCGCTGTTGGGCCGTGCGCGCCTCCTGGAGGAGCTGGCGCGCGGCGTCCAGCTTCTCCTTCGCCGCGAGGTACGCCACGTCCACACCCGAGCGCATGGACAGGCGCGTCATCTTGAACAGGCCCGAGTCCGCTGTGAGGCATTCGCTCGACTGGACCAGGTGGGGTAACTGGTACGTGGAGGGCGAACCGATCGCGAGCCGGCTGCCGCGGTTGACGATGCGGACGTACTCGCCCCCGGCGATCAGCTGGAACTGCGCGCTGACATTGCCCGGTTCGCGGACGATCGTGCTCAGCCGGGCGGTCTCGGACGTCGAGTTGCCGGTGACGCGCAGGTCCCGGTTGCGCTCGCGGGCGACCAGGAAGTAGCAGGGCCGGCCGTTCTGGCTCTGGCCGGTGTCGTCCAACCACCAGGTCGTCCGGGGGCCGTTGGGCGGGACGAACTGCACCCCGGCCTCGTACTCCGAGGTGAGGATGGCGAAGAGCGACTGCGCCAGGTGGCCGCTGGCCAGCTGGCGCGGTGTCTTGAGCTCCAGGTTGTAGGTCCAGGAGGTGACCAGGTCCTTCTCGGCGAGGTATCGCCGCTCCAGGTCGTCGAAGCCCGGCTTCAGCCGGTCGACTTCCGCCTGGTACTCGGCCACCCTGCCCGCGGTGCCGGCCAGCCGGGTCATCTCCGACTGAAGGGACGCGACCTCCGGCTCCAGCCGCTTGATCAGCTGCTGCAGGGCGCTGACCTGCTCCGAGTCCTGGCCCTTCGTCGGCCGCTTGAGCACCGCCGGGTCCAGCACGTCCGGCGCCTGGGCCAGCCGGCCGTCGCGGCCGACCGCGAAGTCCAGGCCCGCCAGGCACGGGTTCTGGCCGTACCTGGCGGCGAACGCCAGCAGCACCCGAGCCTGCCGCTTGGCGGGCTTGGGGTCGGGGCGGTACCCGGCGACCACGTTCTCCTGCTGGTGGTACAGCACGGCCGACAGGCCGGACACCACCGAGCGCCCCTTGAGGACGAAGCTGTCGCGCCGCACCCCGGGGTGGTCGCCGACCGGGGCCTCCGAGCCGGTCCACTTCACGCCGCCGCCGAGGGTGCCGTGCAGCGCCCGGTCGGTCTGGTCGTTCGCGGTGCTCCCCGTGCCCTCGTCGAACCGGTAGTAGGCCACCAATCCCGGCTCGTTGCCGATCAGCCGGTAGCTCATGTCCTCGGTGAGCTCGGCGGCGGAACGCACCCGGTCCCAAATCCGGAGCTCGTCGACGTCGCCCTTGAAAAGCTTGTCCGTACCGCCGGAGGAGCCCTTGCCGACCAGGGTGCTCACACCGGTGGCCGGGGTGAACGGCAGCGCCCCGCTGCCGGCCGGCCTGCCGTTGACGTACAGCTTCGCGGTGGTGCCGTCGAAGGTGGCGGCGATGTGGGTGTAGGCGTCCGTCGGCACCGACTCGGTGGACAGCAGCGGCGACGGCGCGCCCTGGTGGGTGAGGCTCACCAGGCCGGCGGCGTCCACCGCCAGCAGGTACTCCCCGCTCCTGGCCAGCACCGGACCGTCGAGGGCAGCGGGTTTGACCCAGGCCTCGATCGAGTACGCCTTGCCGCCGAACCGCAGCGCCGCCGGATCGCCCAGGTCGAGGTGGGCGTCGGTGCCGTCCAGCCGCAGGGCGGTCTCCGCACGCCCGTCGGCGCCCGTCACCGGTACCAGCTCGCGCCCGGTGAACGGGCAGCTGCCCGGGCTGCGCTCGAACACCGCGTCCCGGTAGAGCGGGTCGGGGCTGGTGTAGAAACGGGTGCCCCGGGTGTTGAACAGGCCCTGGGCGCCCTGCTCGACGCTGAAGGAGTCGACCCGCCCGGTGGCGTCGTTGTGGGCGAACAGCTGCCAGCGCTGCACGCCGCTGATCGCGGTGGGCACCAGCACGGCGGCGAACCGGCCCTGGGTCAGGTTCCGTACGAAGGACAGCTCCTGGGTCGGCTCGTGGAACGGGCGGCCCTCCATGTCCTCGGTGCCCGGGCTGTCCTTGGCCGACTCGGGACGGGTGGCGTGCCGGCTGCGCTTATAGCGGACCTCAAGCACCGGCTTGAGCTTGCCGTCCACCAGCAGGAACCGGTCGCACAGCAGGGTGTCGCGCACCAGCGGCACCTTCTTCGTACCGCTGAGCACGTAGTCCGTGCGGGACGCGCTGCCCGAACAGCCGCCGCCGGTCAGCTTGTACACCGCGTCGGAGTGCGTCTCGCCGACCGACTGCCGTAACACCACCACGTACGTGCCGTCGGAGACCACGTGGAACGGGGCGTCCGCCGTCAGCCGCGCGGTGGTGGACAGGAAGAGGTCGGTCTCCTGGGCCGTGGGCCGCTCGTCGACGGCCGCCTCGGCCCCGCCGCGCTTGACCGTCGGCATCGCCGTCGCGCCGACCACGGCGTACCCCACCTCGGCCAGCTCCCGGGGGAAGACCAGCTCGGCCGGGTTGTCGCTCCAGTACGCGGTGTCTGCCGCGCCCTTGGCTTGCGGGCCGGCCAGGTCCAACACCGAGTAGACGATCCGGCGGGACGCGTCCATCGCGAACGCGACGGTGGTGCCCTGGTGCCGCGCCATCGTCACGTGCCGGTACGACCGGTCTCCGTAGATCTTGAGCAGGGATTCCTGCGGTGCCACTGCTTCCCCTCCCGCGAGCATGGCCGCCGACCCCGGTCCCACACGCTCCGGAGCGGCGATGGACGTGCGGATCACTCCTGACGGAGCGTTGGCCAGTCTGCACCCACGGCTACGATCGCGGGGAAGTTGTGGAGCCACTCGCCCGGCGCACGGCTTGAACGCCACGCCGGGTGGCCGGACTTCGCCGTCCGGCGACCGTTGTCACGGCCGACATGCGCTCCAGGAGCATGGGGGCTGCCGGTGGGGCGCGCTGAGTTCCGGAGTTCCTACCGTAGCCACGTGGGGTGGGGGTGTGGATCGCGGAAACATCGCTAGTTCTGATGAACATGATGGTGCATCAGTTTGCCCATCGCTGACCTGATCATGATGTCGAGCGATATCCGTTCAGAGCAAAGGTGGTTTCCGAATGACCAGTGGCCAGACTCCCTCGGTCACCGAAGCGACGCTCACTGACATCGCCACCAACGGCATCTGGGGCCCCGGCCACAGCGTCAGCGAGGCCGTCGTCGACGTGTCCCGGGCGCTGCTCGCCTCCCTCCAGGGTGAGGAGGGCGTCGAGCTCCCGCCGGAGCTCGCGGAGCTGGTGGCCGCGGTGCGGCGGATCGCCACGATCGCGCTGCCCCGCATCACCACGCACGACGGTGTCCGGCTGTCGGCGTTCAGCATCAAGCTGAAGGACGACGCCCCGCGCCCCGTGGTGATCGTGCCCGCCGGGTGGAACCCGTACGGCTGGCTGCCGTTCCTCTACGCGTACCTCAAGCTGGCGCAGCGCGGCTACCACGTGCTCGCCTACTCCCCGCGCGGCATCGGCATCAAGGGCTGGCTGTCGACCTCCGAGGGCTTCGTCAACGTGGCCGGGCCCGACGACTGGGCCGACGGCTCGTCCGTGATCGACTACGCGCAGGAGGCCCTCGACCCCAGCCGGATCGGCTTCCTCGGCGAGTCCTACGGCTCCGGGATCAGCCAGCTGGTCGCCGCGCACGACCCGGCCGGCCGCGTCTCCACCGTGGTCGCGCTGAGCACCTGGGGCAACCTCGCCACCAGCCTGTACAACAACGGCACCCGGCACCTGGCGGCCGTGGAGGCACTGATCGCCTTCACCGGCGGCCCGCTGGAGGAGAAGTTCGACGAGGGCTCCCAGCAGCTCCTGAAGGACTTCCTGGCCGGCCGGAACCTCGACGCCGTGGTCGAGTGGGGCACCGAGCGCTCCCCGGAGACGTACGTCGACCAGACGAACGCGCGGGGCATCCCGACGTTCATCTCGAACACCTGGCACGAGACGCTGTTCCCGGTCAACCCGGTGCTCGACCACTTCGAGCGGCTCACCGTGCCGAAGCGGCTGAACCTGTGGATCGGCGACCACGGCGCCCCCGAGGGCCCCGGCCTGGCCGGGCTGGTGACCGGCCTGCCGTTCCCCGGGCTGGCGGAGCCGACGCGGGAGGCCTACGAGTGGCTGGACCACCACCTGCTCGGCGTCGACAACGACGTGCCGAACTGGTCGGTGGTGAAGAGCCAGAGCATGTTCACCTACAAGACGATCGCGATCCCGGGCGGCTCCAACCTGATCACCGTCCCGGCGCACCGCGAGACGCACGACTCCTGGTCCGAGGCCACCACCGGGAGCGAGTCGTGGTACCTCACCGGTACCGGCGGCTCCGGTGACGGCGCGCTGACCGACAAGCCGACCAACGGGTGGTCGCGGGACTTCCAGGCCGGCGCCCTGACCTCCTCCCACGCGGGCGAGCTGCTCAAGACCGGGCAGCGGGAGTGGTTCGGCAACCCCAACAAGTACACCCTCGCGGACTTCGAGCGCACTCAGCTGCTGGTCTGGACGACCGACCCGCTGACCGGCCCCGGTGAGGTGGCCCGCCGGATCCGGGGCGCCGCCACCGTGCGGCTGTCGGTGCGCAGCAGCGTCGATGCCGCCACCGTGATCGCGTACCTGTACGACGTCGCCCCGGACGGCGCCGCCCGGATCATCACCCACGAGCCGTACACGGCCACCGGCCTGGCCCCGAAGGCCGACACCACCATCACCTGGTCGCTCCAGGCCGCGTCCTACGACCTGCCGGTCGGGCACCGCCTCGCCTTGGTGGTCAACAGCCGCGACCCGCTGTACTCCTACGCGGGCTCGGACCTCCCGGCCCTCACCACCACCACGGTCGGCTCCGTGAGCGGGAGCGAGGCCCGGCTGGAACTGCCGCTGAGCTGACACCCAGGGCGCCACCGCCCGTGCGGCAGCCCGCCGATCGGCGTACCGCGGGCTGCCGTACGGGTGCGGTCGGGGCCGGGCGGGAACGGCAACGGCTCTGAGTGAGTTGACGTACCAGGCCAGGCTCACGGCCGACTGGGTGGCCGCCAGCCTCACTCCGGGCGGGGAGTCTGGTCCGTGACTGGTCCGGGAGGCGCGACTGAGCCGCTCCATCCCGCACTTGGCGTGGTGACTCCGTGCTGATGGGTGAGGCTCCGCGGCTGACTTCAGGAGGGTAATTTCCCTTCCTGGAGCTCGACTTGGTTCTCTAGAAGAACCCAACTGCCTTCGGGGAATAGCTGCAATAGATGTTCTTCGTCTGCTGGTAGTGCTCCAGCATCATCTTGTGCGTCTCGCGGCCGATGCCCGACTGCTTGTAGCCGCCGAAGGCGGCGTGCGCCGCGTAGGCGTGGTAGCAGTTCGTCCAGACGCGGCCCGCCTGGATGGCGCGGCCCGCGCGGTACGCCGTGTTGATGTCGCGGGTCCAGACGCCGGCGCCCAGACCGTACGCCGTGTCGTTGGCGATGCGGACCGCGTCGTCGAAGTCCTGGAAGGAGGTCACCGACACCACCGGGCCGAAGATCTCCTCCTGGAAGATCCGCATCCGGTTGTCCCCCTCGAAGACGGTCGGCTGGACGTAGAAGCCGCCCGCCAGGTCACCGCCGTGGTCGATGCGCCCGCCGCCCGTCAGCACCTTCGCGCCCTCCTGCCGGCCGATCTCCACGTACGACAGGACCTTCCGCAGCTGCTCCTCGGAGGCCTGGGCGCCGATCATCGTGTCCGTGTCCAGCGGGTGGCCCGGCACGATCAGTTCCGTGCGGGCGACGGCCGCGTCCAGGAACTCCCCGTACCGGCCGCGTTCGATCAGCGCGCGCGACGGGCTCGTACAGACCTCGCCCTGGTTCAGCGCGAACATCGTGAAGCCCTCCAGGGCCTTGTCGCGCAGGTCGTCGTCGGCCGTCCAGATGTCGTCGAAGAACAGGTTCGGGCTCTTGCCGCCGAGTTCCAGGGTGACCGGCTTCAGGTGCTCGGCCGCGTACTGCATGATCAGGCGCCCCGTGGCGGTCTCCCCGGTGAAGGCGACCTTCGCCACGCGCGGGCTCGACGCGAGGGGTTTGCCCGCCTCCTCGCCGAAGCCGTTGACGATGTTCAGCACGCCCGGCGGCAGCAGGTCGGACACCAGGCTCAGCCAGTAGTGCACCGAGGCCGGCGTCTGCTCGGCCGGCTTGAGGACCACCGCGTTGCCCGCGGCGAGCGCCGGGGCGAGCTTCCACACGGCCATCAGGATCGGGAAGTTCCACGGGATGATCTGGGCGACCACCCCCAGCGGCTCGTGGAAGTGATAGGCCACCGTGTCCTCGTCGAGCTGGCTGAGCGCCCCCTCCTGGGCGCGCAGCGCGCCCGCGAAGTAGCGGAACTGGTCGATCGCCAGCGGCAGGTCCGCGGCGAGGGTCTCGCGCACCGGCTTGCCGTTCTCCCAGGTCTCCGCGACCGCGAGGGCCTCCAGGTTCTGCTCCATCCGGTCCGCGATGCGCAGCAGGACGGTGGAACGCTCGCCCGCCGAGGTGCGCCCCCAGCCCGGGGCGGCCGCGTGCGCCGCGTCCAGGGCCCGTTCCACGTCCTCCGCCGTGCCCCGCGCGACCTCCGTGAACGGCCGGCCGGTGACGGGGGAGGGGTTCTCGAAGTACTGCCCCCGCGCCGGCGCGACGTACTCGCCGCCGATGAAGTGGTCGTAGCGGGACGCGTACGTCATCAGCGCGCCCTCCGTACCGGGCGCAGCGTAACGGGCCATGGTGTGCCTCCCCTTGCCGGGCGCCGGCCGCCGTCGGACAGCGCTCGGAGGAGGCTAGGAGCGGGTGGGTTGCGGATACGTTGCAACCGGCGCCGCCACCCCGCGCCCCGGCCCCCGCCCCGGCGCCGCCCCCGGCCCCGTGCCCAGCTCCGCGTCGAGGGCCCGTACGCGGGCCAGCGCGGCCGGCCGGTCCCGCGGCGGCAGGGCCGCGGCCAGCGCCCGCCACACCGCCGGGTCCTCCGCGCCCCACGGCCCGCACACCCAGTCGGCGAGCAGCCCGGCGTCCGCCCGCGCGATCACCGCCGCCCGCGCCTGGTCCTCGATCCGCCGCCGCAGCCGTACGATCCCGGGCGCGGCGGAGGCCGGCAGCAGGGGGCCCGGGTACCGGGTGAGGGCGGCCGACACGGCCCCCGCCGCCAAGTGCCGGGTCACGGCCGTGAAGTCGGCCTCCAGCGGGACGGCGGTCCGGTAGGGGCGGGAGAGCAGGATCCCGGCGCCCAGCAGGGAGCGCAGCCGGGACACCTCCGCCCGCAGGGTCACCGCGGAGACGGACTCGTCCTCGTACAGGGCGAAGGCGAGTTCGGCCCCCGACAGGCCCTCGGGATGGTGCGCGAGCAGGGCCATGATCTCGCTGTGCCGCCGCCCCAGCGGGATCCGGCGCCCGCCGAGCACGAGCAGCGCCTCATCACGGCCCAGGGCCGTCAGGGTGTTGCGCCCGGCGGACTCCTCGGGCGGTGCGAGCAGCGCCAGTTGGGCCTCCGCGGCCCGGGCCACCGCCTGGACGAAGGCCAGCGAGTGCGGGTGCGCCAGCCCGTCGCCGCCGGTGATGTCGACCGCCCCCAGCACCCGGCCCGTGGCGGGGTCGCGCACCGGGGCCGCCGCGCAGGTCCAGGGGTGCACGAGCCGGCTGAAGTGCTCGGCGCCGAAGACCTGCACGGGCTGCCCGAGCGCGACCGCCGTGCCCGGCGCATTGGTTCCCATCGCGGTCTCCGCCCAGCGCGCCCCCGGTACGAAGCCCAGCCGCTCGGCCCGCCGCAGCGTGGCCGACTCCCCCTCGACCCACAGCAGCCCGCCGCGCGCGTCGCACACCGCGAGCAGGTGCGCCCCCTGCGCGGCGAACGCCCCCACGAGGTCCCGGAAGAGCGGCATCACCCGGGACAGGGGATGCTGCTCGCGGTAACCCCGCAGGTCCGCCTCCGCCAGCGCCGGCCCGGGCGCGCACTCCGGGCTGACCCGCGCCCGCGCGCACCGCCGCCACGACTTCGCGATCACCGTCCGGACCGGCGGTCCGACCAGGCCGTCCCGGGTGAAGGCCTCGTGCGCCCGTCGCAGCACCCGCGTGCGTTCCACGGGGTCGGCCCCGCCCGGCAGCGCCAACGACGGGTCGCCCATGTCGCCCTCCCGGGGGGTCGTGGTGCCCCGGAACGCGGAGCGCCCCCATCGTGGTGCGGCCCCCGGCCCCGGGCAAGCGCTGTGTCGGCCACCCCGCGCCGAAACCCGCTCCGGGCCGGGCGGGGCAGCCGCTTCCGCAGTGGGGCGGGGTGAGGCGGGCTCCGGCGTGCTGCCCCGGCGTGGGGGCTATGGCCGGGGGTCCCGGCGGGCGGGTCCAGGGAGGCCGGCGCCGATGCCGGGTCCGGGGCCGACGGGCCCGCCAGGTGCCGGCGGCCCGGCTCGCGGCGCAGCGGCCACCAGCGGCCGTGCCGGTTCAGCCGCAGCCGGCCGTTGCCGTCCGGGGTCGTCCAGCGGGCCCGGACCCGGCGCAGCTCCGGAGCGGCCTCGTCCGGCCAGGCCGCCGCCAGGGCGGAGCGGGCCCGGGCCAGGGCCGCCCGGTCCGGCGTCCAGTCCTCCTCCAGCGCCTCCAGGGCGGCCGCCCCGCCGAAGCCCCAGGCCCCGTACGGCCCGTTCCATCGCCGCCCCGTCGCGACCGGCGGCCACCGACAGGCGGAACCGGACCCGGAAGTCACCGGCCTCCGCGGCGAGCCGTACGGCGTCTTCCGCCACGGTCAGGGCCGGCTCCGCGGCGCGCTCCGCATGGCCCGGAGCCAGCGCCAGCGCCCCCGCGAGCAGCCGGTACGCCTCGGACGCGGCCGCCTGCGCGAGGAACTCCACCGCGTCCACGTCCCGCCCCTCCGGCTCCGTGTCGGTGTCCAGCGAGGGCGGCCGGCCCGGCTCGTCCGGCCGCGAGGGCAGCGGCGGCAACCTCGGCAGGCCCCGCCGCGCCGCCGCGAACACCTCCGCGGCCGGCCTCCCCGGGTCCGCCGCGGCGGATTCCGCTTCCGGCTCGGCGCCCGCCGCGTCCCGCTCCTCCAGCGCGTCCAGCAGCCGCCGCCGCGTCCGCCCGCGCAGGAGCAGCAGCAGGAACGGGTCGCCGTCAGAGCGCCGCCGTGTGGGGGCAGTGGTCCCACTCGCCGCAGTCGCAGCGCGGGTCGAGGTCGCAGAGCCCGGGCAGCGCAGCAGCGGGCCGGACATCTCGGTGCGCGCGAGCTCCCTGGATTCGGGCTCGGGGGAACGGGGCGGCCGAGAGCAGCCCGCCCGACGGGCCCCCGGGCCCGTGGGGGCGCGGCGACCCGGATCACGTCACGGGCGACGTGGACGGCCACCCCGGTAGCCCCTCCGGTGGCCGGGAACGTACGCTCCGGACCGCACGTTGTGCAGATGACGGACGTGGTGACGCGTCGGAGAAGTCGGGGCAGTCGAAGAAGTCGAAGAAGGAGGTGTCCGCGGATGTCGAAGAACGCGAAGATCGCGGTCGGCGCTGTGGTGGCAGCCGTCGTGCTGTACTCCCTGCTCGGATTCTGGGCGGGACTGGCGGTTCTGATCGGGGTTCCGGTCGCGGCCTATCTGCTGCTGGACTCCTCCCAGAAGCGTCGCCTGCGGGGCATATCCAGGAAGCAGCTCGGCCGCTGAGGTCGGCAGGGGGGACGTTTCACATGAACAGCGCTCATGGGGGCACAGGGCGGATCGCCGCGGTCAGCAGCAACGGCGAGTACTCGTTCACCAAGCCCAACCGGCCGAGCATCACGCTGCTCGCCGGACTGGGTGTGGAGGGCGACGTGCACGCGGGCGTCACGGTCAAGCACCGCTCGCGGGTGGCGGCGGATCCGACCCAGCCGAACCTCCGGCAGGTGCACCTGATCCACCGCGAACTGTTCGACGAGGTGGCCTCGGCGGGCTTCAGCGTCGAACCGGGCGAGCTCGGGGAGAACGTGACGACGGAGGGCATAGACCTGCACGCCCTGCCGACGGGGACGCTGTTGCGCCTCGGCCGGGAGGCGGTGGTGGAGGTGACGGGCCTGCGCAACCCGTGCCCGCAGATCAACGCCTTCCAGGACGGGCTGCTCAAGCAGGTCGTCGGCCGGGACGAGCAGGGCCGGGTGGTCCGCAAGGCCGGGATCATGGGCGTGGTCCACCAGGGCGGCACCATCCGCCCCGGCGACACCATCGAAGTCACCCTGCCGGCGCCGCCGCACGTCCCGCTCGACCGTGTCTGACCCCGGCCGGATCCGGCCCGACCGCGCTCGACGCGGTTCGGGTCGCCAGGCGGCGTCCGACGCCGCTTGATGCCGCCCGGCGCCCTCAGACGGAGTCTGGCCAACGGCCCAGTGTCGGGAGGCCCGGAGCCGGAGGCCGCCCGGCGCCGGCAGCCCGTCCCGGGCCGGCGCGGCCCGGCGCGGGCTGCCGCTCGGGTTCAGGCCGGACGGATGGCGACGCGGTCCAGCGCCGCCAGCAGTTCCGGGAGCCCGGGGAAGTCCGCCGGTTCGGGACCGCCCGCGCGCGGGACGGCCAGGACCTCGCCGGGCTCCTCGTCCAGCAGCACGAAAGCCGCGTCGTCGGTCCGGGCCACCAGCGACCAGCCGGGCCCGTCGGCCCGGAGCGTCCGCGCGCCCTCACCCGCGAAGGCGGAGCGGACCCGGCCCGGCGGCGGCGCCTGGCGCGTGTACGCCGCGGCCTCCCGCAGCGCCCGCGCCAGCCCGGGATGCGCCGCGGCCGCCGCCCCGCCGTCCTCCGCGACGCGCTCGCGCCAGTCCGTCCACTCCCGGGCGATCTGGTCCGCGCCCAGGCGCCGCTGGACCGGCCCCCACACCCGCGCCGATGGCGGAGCCAGCGGCACCCGGCCGGTCCCGTCCGCGCCCTGCTCCGGATCGTGCGGCGCGGGCACGTCCGGCGCCGCCACCGTCAGCTCCAGCGGCCAGCCCGCCAGCGAGGCCACGACCGTCCGCTCGTCGGGAGACAGCTCGTACTCCATGCCGCAGTCCCAGGAGGCGATGGCCGTGGCCACGAGCGAGACGTCGTCCACGACGACCGTCCAGCGCGCGCCCTCCTCGTCCTGCCCGAGCACCAGCCCGTAGCCCTCGGCGGACGGCTGCACGCCCAGCAGGGCGCAGGCCTCGGGGAAGTCGTCGCCGAACACCGCCGGGAACTGCGTGGGGGTCAGCAGTACGGCGGTCAGCACGTACAGCGAGCCCCCGTCCTCCTCGTCGGACACGTGGCCTCCCGATCGCTCTGTCGTCGGCGCACCTTAACCAGCGGGTAACACGCACGTCGAGAGCCCGCGCGCACCGATTTCCAAGGCCGCCACCTGCACGTAGAGTTGGGCACCCGCCACAGAAAGGGACACCGGTGCAGCGTTACGACCGGCTCAGGGAGATCCTCCGCCTCGATCCCGACAAGGACTTCCTGGCCATCTACCGGCTCACCGCCACCTACGAGTTCCCCTGGGACTTCACCCGCGCCCTGGAGCTCGCCCTCTTCCGGACCTACGCGGTCCCCGCCATCGGCGGCCTGCTCGCCGAGACCGGCGAGTTCACCGAACGCACCCAGAAGCGCTACGACGACACCGCACTGCTCCTCGACGCGGTCGTCGAGCACGGTTTCGACAGCGATACGGCGCGCACCGCGATCCGCCGCGTCAACCAGATGCACCGCGGGTACGACATCTCGGACGACGACATGCGCTACGTCCTGTCCACGTTCGTGGTCATCCCCGCCCGCTGGATCGACGCCTACGGCTGGCGCCCGCTCACCCACCACGAGCGCCGGGCCTGCGCCGCCTACTACGCCACCCTCGGCCGGCACCTCGGCATCAAGGACGTCCCGGGATCGTTCGAAGAGTTCGAGACCACCCTGGACGCCTACGAGCGGGAGCACTTCGGCTGGGACGAGGGCGGCCGGAAGGTCGCCGACTCCACCCTCGACCTGATGGCGTCCTGGTACCCGGCCCCGCTGGCCCCCGCCGTGCGCCGGGCGAGCCTGGCCCTGCTCGACGAGCCGCTGCTGAGCGCCTTCCGCTACGAGTCCCCGCGCCCCGCCCTGCGCCGGCTGGTCCGCGGCGCCCTGTGGCTGCGCGGCCGCGCGGTGCGGCTGATGCCGCCCCGCGACACCCCGCACTACGCCCGTCAGAACCCGGAGATCAAGGGCTACCCCGACGGCTACGACGTCGGCGAGCTCGGTACGTTCCCCGTGGCCGGCGCGGGCGGCTGCCCCGTGCCGCACCCGCGCCGGCCGGCCGGAGCCGAGGCCCAGCCGCCCGCGTAGCCCCCGGGTGCCGCGGGATCCCGGCGCGCGGGCCGACGTACGAGGGGGAGACCTCAGGGGCGGCGGGCCGCCAGGACCAGGAAACGGTGGTCCTCATCGGCGTACGAGGTCATCTCCCAGCCCGAACCGGCCAGCAGGGGCCGGAGGTTGGGCTCGGCCCGCAGGTCGTCCGGGGTCAGCTCGCGGCCGTGGCGGGCGGCGAGCGCGGCCCGCCCGATCGGGTGGAAGAGCGCGAGCCGGCCGCCGGGTCGGACCACGCGGGCGAGCTCGCGCAGGTTCGACTCCGGGTCGGCCAGGTGCGCGATCAGCCCGGCGGCGAACACCGCGTCCAGGGCCCCGTCGCGCAGCGGCAGCCGGGCCACGTCCGCGCACAGCAGCGTGCCGTCGGCGTCCCGCCCGGCCTCCCGGGCGGCGGCCAGCATGCCTTCGGTGAGGTCCACGCCGAGGACGGTCCCGGACGGTCCGACCGCCGCGCGCAACGGGGTCAGCGCCCGGCCCGTCCCGCACCCCGCGTCGAGCACCCGATCGCCCGGACCCACGCCGAACTCGCCGACGGCGGTCGCGAAAGCGGGTCCGTCCCCGGGGAACTTGCGGTCCCAGTCGGCGGCGCGCGCTCCGAAGAACTCCTGCACGCGCGTGCGGTCCTCGTTCGTACGGTTCACAGTGCTCATGCCCCCATGATCCCGCACCGGCACCACCTGCGGGGCGTGTGCAAGGTGGTACGCGGTGTGATCGGAGATGAACGTAGCTCTGTCATATTCCAGCAGTTCCAGCGGCTTTCGAAATGCTTCCCGTGTTCGCGGCCTCACCCGGACTAGCGTCCCGTGGCCATGGGACACCTGGACCACGCCGCCTATGGCTGGCTGACACCCGCACTGTCGTACGTGATGGCGTCGATCGGCGCCGCCCTCGGCCTGAGCTGCACCGTCCGCGCGCTCGCCGCGACCGGGGCCTCCCGCCGCAACTGGCTCCTCACGGCGGCCTCCGCCATCGGCACCGGCATCTGGACGATGCACTTCGTCGCGATGCTCGGCTTCCACGTCACCGGCACCGACATCCGCTACGACGTGCCGCTGACCGTCCTCAGCCTGCTCGGCGCGATGCTCGTCGTGGGCGCCGGAGTCTTCGCCGTCGGTTACGGCAGGGCGCGCGGCCGCTCCCTCGTCATCGGCGGCCTCACCACCGGACTCGGGGTCGCGAGCATGCACTACCTCGGCATGGCCGCCCTGCGCCTGCACGGCGGGATCAGCTACGCGCCGGCCGCCGTCGGGCTCTCGGTGGTCATCGCCGTCGTCGCGGCGACCGTCGCCCTGTGGGCCGCCTTCACCATCAAGTCCCCGGCGGCCGTCACCGTCGCCTCGCTCGTGATGGGCCTGGCCGTCAGCAGCATGCACTACACCGGGATGCTGGCCGTCTCCGTCCACGTCACGCCTTCGGACCGGCCGCTGCCCGGAGCCACCACCCTGCAGTTCATCTTCCCGCTCGCGGTCGGGCTGGGCTCCTACCTGTTCATCACCGCCGCCTTCGTGGCGCTGTCGCCGACCGCCGACGAGCGGGCTGCGACGGCCGCGGCCGCCGCCTCGCGCCCCGCGCCGGGGGGCGCGCCAGGGGGCGCGGCGGTTGGCGCGCCGGGGTCTGGGGCGGTGCCCGGGGCGGTGCCCGGGGCGGCGTCACCTTCCGCCCCGGGCAGCCCGGGCCGGGGCACCGTGCCCGCCCACTGACCCCGCGCCTCCCGCCCGCCCCGCCCGCCCCGTCGTCCACCCTCACCCCACCCGCCATCCCCGCCCCACCCGTACCGCCCGGAACGAGGAGTCCATGCGCACACCCCGCAGAAGACCGGAAGCAGCGGTCCCGCAGCCGCCCCTGCCCCCGGCGCGCGGCCGTCGGGCGCACGCCGGTCCCCCCGCCGAGGAGCCGCCGGCCCCGGACCCGCGCCCCTCCCCGCCCGGGGGCGCTCCGGCCGCCGCGCGCCCCTGGCAGCGGCAGCGGCTGCGGGTTCGGCTGCGGCCCGGCACCGTCCGGGCGAAGATCCTCTCCCTGCTGATGGTCCCGGTCGTCTCCCTGCTCGCCCTCTGGGCCTTCGCCACCGTCAGCGCCGCCCAGGACGTCGCCCTCCTCAGCCGTGTCCGGCAGGCCGACGCCGAGATCCGCACCCCCGTCGCCGCCGCCCTCACCGAGCTCCAGGCCGAACGCCGCGCCGCCGTCCGCTTCCTGGCCGATCCGGCCTCCGACCAGGCGGCCGCCCTGGAACAGCAGGCCCGCCGCACCGACGAGGCCGTGCGGCGCCTGCGCCTCGGCGACCGGCACACCGTGGCCGAATCCGGCGACTACCGCCCCGACGTGGTCACCCGGCTCGGCGCCTTCGTCAGCGGAGCGGAAGGGCTCGCCGCCGCCCGCCGGGACGTCACCGACCGCCGTGCGACCCCGGAGGGCGCCTACGAGACCTACACCCGCCTCGCCGATTCCGCCCTCGCCGTCGAAGGCGCCCTGGACGGCGACCGGGAGGGGGCAGCCGCCGGTTCCGACGCCCGCGTCCTGCTGGAGTTCGCCCGCGCCGGCGAGATGCTGGCCCGCGAGGACGCGCTCCTCGCCCTCCCCGGACCGCGCACCGGCGACGCGCTGCGCCGCCTGACCGGTGCCGTCGAAACCCGTCGCGCGCTGACCGCCGCCACCGCGGGCGACCTGCCCGCCCCCCAGCGGGCCGCCTGGGCGGCGGTGGCGAAGGGCGCCGCCTACGCCGAGCTCACCAGCGCCGAGGACAGGGCACTGGCCCCCGCCGGCCCCGCCCCCGCGCCCGTCCTGGCCCTGGCCCAGGGGACGGCGCCCGCGAACTGGGAGGCCGCGTACACGAGCGTCAGCGGCTCGGTGCGCGAGATCGGGGAGGCCGCCCGGGCCGCGGCCGCGCCGCGCACTGACCCGCTCACCGACGCGCTGCTCAGTCCCGCCGGGGCCGCCGTGCTGCTGGGCCTGGCCGCCGTCGCCGCCTCGCTCGTCATCTCGGTCCGCATCGGCCGCGCCCTCGTGGTCGAACTGGTCTCGCTGCGCAACGCCGCCCTGGAGATCGCCCACCGCAAGCTCCCGCAGGCCATGGAACGGCTCCGGGCCGGGCAGGCCGTCGACGTCGAGGGCGAGGCCGGGTCCCCCACCGGGCCGCCCGCCGGGGACGAGGTCAGCCAGGTCGGCGACGCCCTGTCCACCGTCCACCGGGCCGCCCTCAGCGCCGCCGTCGAACGCGCCGAACTCGCCAGCGGGGTCAGCGGGGTCTTCGTCAACCTCGCCCGCCGCAGCCAGGTCCTGGTCCACAAGCAGCTCACCCTGCTGGACTCGATGGAGCGGCGCGCCGACGACCCCGGTGAGCTCGGCGACCTCTTCCGGCTCGACCACCTCACGACCCGCATGCGCCGTCACGCGGAGAGCCTGATCATCCTCTCGGGCGCCGCGCCCGGCCGGGCCTGGCGCATGCCGGTCCCGCTGACCAACGTGGTGCGCGCCGCCGTCTCCGAGATCGAGGACTATCCGCGCGTCGAGGTCCGCGGACTCGCCGAAGCCGCCGTCGTCGGCGCCTCGGTGGCCGACCTCACCCACCTCCTCGCCGAACTGATCGAGAACGCCGCCCAGTTCTCCCCGCCGCACACCAAGGTCCGCGTCAGCGGCGAGCCCGTCGGCGCCGGATACGTCCTGGAGGTCGAGGACCGCGGCCTCGGCATGGGGCGCGAAGCCCTCGGCGCGGCCAACCGTCGGATCGAGCACTCCGAGGACCTCGACCTGTTCGACAGCGACCGCCTCGGCCTCTTCGTCGTCAGCCGCCTCTCCGCCCGCCACGGGGTACGGGTCCACCTGCGCACCTCCCCCTACGGAGGCACCACGGCGGTCGTCCTGCTGCCCAACTCCCTCCTCCAGAGCGCCATCGAAGCCCCCGCCCCGGACGGGACCACGGCCCGGGCCGCCGGAGAGGAGCAGCCGCGCCGTTCCCCGGCCGACAGTCCTGTACGGGAGACCGTGCCCGGCGTCCCGTCGCCCGGCCGGCCATCCGTCCCGGCGTCCGTCCTCCCCCCGGCCCCCGTCCCGGCCGCGGAGCCCGCCCCCGTACGGCAACCGCCGTCCCCCGCCCCGGTGGCCCCCCTCCGGCCGCGCGGCCCCGGTGGCGCGGGCACCCGTACGCACCCGGCGCCCGCACCGGCGCCCGCCCCCGCCGCCCCCGCCGCCGGGTCGGTGACCGAACTGCCGCGCCGGGTCCGCCAGGCCAGCCTGGTCCCGCAGCTGCGCGAGGCGCCCGCCGCGAAGGTCGACCCCGACGGCAGCCGGCCCGAAGGCGCGCCCCGGGGCCGCAGCCCCGAGCAGGCGCGGGAACGGATGGCGGCCTTCCGGGACGGCTGGGCGCGCGGGGCCCGGGAGACCTCGAAGGCGCACGGCGGCGTCCCCCACGCAGGCAACGAAGGAGAAGTGTGATGATCGAACAGCACAGGACCGACCCGGGCCTCGACGGCCACCCAGAGCTCGACGCGGGCCGCCGGCCCGGCGAACCGGACTGGCTGCTGGACGACCTGGTGACGCGGGTCCGCGAGGTCCGGCATGCCGTGGTCCTGTCCAACGACGGTCTGGCCGTCGGCTCCTCGCACGCGCTGAGCCGGGAGGACGCCGAGCACCTGGCGGCCGTGGCCTCCGGCTTCCACAGCCTCGCCAAGGGCGCCGGCCGGCACTTCCACGCCGGGGGCGTGCGCCAGACGATGGTGGAGATGGACGAGGGCTTCCTGTTCGTCGCGGCCGCCGGTGACGGCTCCTGCCTGGCCGTCCTCAGCGAGGCGGGCGCCGACATCGGGCTGATCGCCTACGAGATGGCGCGGCTGGTCAAGCGGGTCGGCGAGCACCTGTACGCCCCGCCCCGGTTCGCGGCCCGGCCGCCGGCCGCCGGGTGAGGGCGGCGGTCCGGCGGATGGACGCCCAGCAGGCCGAGGGCCCGCAGGTGGAGCCCCCGCAGGCCGGGGACGCGCAGGTGAAGCCCGAGCCGCCGGGGGAGGCGCGGGCCGGGAACGCGCGGGCCGGGAACGCGCCCCCCGGGGATGCGCAGCCCGGGAACGCGCAGCCCGGGGACACTCAGCCCGGGGAGGGGCAGGTGAACGGCCGGCAGGCGGCGGGCCGGTGGTACGACGCCGAGGCGGGTCCGCTGGTGCGTCCGTACGCCGTGACCGGCGGCCGGACGAAGCCGGGACCGCACGGAGTGCGCTTCGACCTCATCGCACTGGTCGTGGTCGATCCGGCGGCGGGCCCGGGGGAGGAGTCGCTGCTCGGCCCGGAGCACCGGGCGCTGCTCGGACTCTGCCGGGACGAGACGCAGTCGGTGGCCGAGCTGGCCGCCGACGCCGACCTGCCGGTGGGGGTGGTGCGGGTGCTGCTGGGGGACCTGCTGGAGGCGGGGCACGTCAAGGTCAGCCGTCCGGTGCCGCCGGCCCAGCTGCCGGACGAACGGATTCTGCGGGAAGTCATCGAAGGATTGCGAGCGCTGTGATGGGACTGCACGACGACGGGGCGGACGGGGAACTGGCCGCGCTCGCCTTGAAGATCCTGGTGGCGGGCGGCTTCGGGGTCGGCAAGACCACGCTCGTGGGAGCGGTCAGCGAGATCCGGCCGCTGCGCACCGAGGAACTGCTGAGCGAGGCGGGCGAACGCGTCGACGACACGGACGGGGTCGGTCAGAAGACCACGACCACCGTCGCCATGGACTTCGGCCGGATCACCATCCGGTCCGGTCTGTCGCTGTACCTGTTCGGGACGCCGGGCCAGGACCGGTTCTGGTTCCTGTGGGACGAGCTCGCGCAGGGTGCGCTCGGAGCCGTCGTCCTCGCCGACACCCGGCGGCTGGAGGACTGCTTCCCCGCGGTGGACTACTTCGAGCGCCGGCGGATCCCCTTCGTGGTGGCCGTCAACTGTTTCGCCCATGCCCGCCGTTACGGCTCCGACGAGGTGGCGCGGGCCCTCGACCTGGAGCAGGGGACGCCGGTGGTGCTGTGCGACGCACGGGACAAGGACTCGGGGAAGGAAGTGCTGATCCGGCTCGTCGAGTACGCCGGGCGGGTGCACACCGCCCGGCTGCTCGATTCGGTCGGACCGCAGGCCGATCCCGTGTGAGGTGCCGTCAGCCTGCGCCGGGGCGAACGAGGGGCCGGGCAGGCGAGCGGCCGGGTGTCCGGCCGGGCGGTCAGTCGGCGATGCCGGCCACGGCGATCACCTTGTCGATGGGGACGCGGACGAGGAGTTCGCCCGGTACGGCGTTGCGGCGGCCGAAGGCCTCCCCGCGTTCCCCGCCCATGTAGCGGGCGCCGATCCGCGTCGCCCAGGGGAGCATCTCCTCCAGGTCGTCGCTGATCTCGGCGCGCCCCTGGAGGACGACGTAGGAGAAGGGTGGCCGGTCGTCGTCCACGCAGAGGGCGACCCGGCCGTCGCGGGCCAGATTCCGCCCCTTGACGGTGTTCCTCCCCGTGTTGAACACGAAGGAATCCCCGTCGAGAACGAACCAGATGGGAGCGATGTGAGGGCTTCCGTCCTCGCGGACCGTGGAGAGCTTTCCGGTGCGGGTGGAGTGCGAGACGAAGGCCCGCCATTCCTCTTGAGTCATCTTCTGTGCCATGGGCCCATCCTCCTTGCCGGAAAGGCCCTGGTGGGGAAGGCTTGCGCCACGACTACGCGGGGTGGGGCGCGGCCACGTCGGCCGCGTCGACGGGGAGGGGCTGGAAATGGCACTGGACAAGCAGCTCGACTGGTTGCTGGACGACCTCACGCGCAGGGTCCCACAGGTCCGCCACGCGGTGGTGCTGTCGAACGACGGGCTGGTCACGGCGGCCAGCGCCGGGCTGGCGCGGGAGGACGCGGAGCACCTCGCGGCCGTGGCTGCCGGGTTGCAGAGCCTCGCGAAGGGCTCCGGACGGCACTTCCGGGCGGGCGAGGTGCGCCAGACCATGGTCGAGTACGACGAGGGGTTCCTCTTCGTCGTCGCGGCGGGTTCGGGCAGCTGCCTGTGCGCGCTGAGCGCGGCCGAGGCGGACATCGTGCAGGTGGCGTACGAGATGACACTGCTGGTCAACCGGGTCGGTGAGCACCTCGGGGTGGCGGAGCGGCGGATCACCGGGGGCTGAGGACCGGCGGACCGGCGGACCGTGGCGGAAGTTATCCACAGGCCTCGCACGGGATCGTCGCGCTGAGTTACGGTCTTCACACAGAGTGATCGCCACTCGTGGGGGAGGACCGTGATGAAGGTGCAAGCGCTGGAGCGTGCGTCGGTATCGGCCGACGAGGAATTCCGGGAGGATCCCGGACCGGACCCCCGTCCGGAGCCACGGGGAGACGCGCGGCCGCAGGAACTGCTGGGCGGTCTGCGCGCGGCCGGGGAACTGGGCCTGCGTCGAGGTGAGTTCGCCCGGGCCGTCCAGCTGGGACTGGTGCGCGCCGGACCCCGGGCGCCGAGCGGCGCCGCCCGCTTCGCCCGCGCCGAACTGGAGCGGGTCAGGGCGCGGGAGGGCTTCCCGCAGGCCCTGCGGGAGCAGGTCGAGACCGTGGCCGGCGCCGACGCCGGAGCGGGAGTGCTGGGGATCGGACCGAGCCGCTTCACCCGGCTCGCGCGCTGCGGACACCTGATCCCCGTCGGGTACCGGGTCAACCGCTACCGGGCCGTCGTCTGGATCTATCTGACCGCGGAACTACGGGAGTTCGCCGCCAAGGAGCCGGGGACGCTGACCGGGGCGGCGCCCCCGCAGGACCGGGAGCTGGTGTTGGCCGGCGCGGATCTGCGGCCCCGCCGGTGGCGGGGGCGGCATGTGGGGCTGCTGCTGAGACGAACCGCCGACCCCTGGGAGCGGGCCGCCGTGCTGGCCTCCGTACTCCCCGGCTCCGAGGTGCGTCTGGCCGTTCCCGACCCGGCGGAGCGGATCGTGCTGGCCGCCCTCGCGCCACCCCCGCCCTACGGACACCCCCAGGCCCCGGCCGCCGCCGCCGTGGCGGACCGGCTGCTGCTGGCGGAGCCGCCGGACGAGGTCCACTGGTACCGCACCAGCCTGGACTTCGCCCTGACCGGGGCGCGGGGTCAGTCGAACTCGACGGGGGAGAGGGGGCCGACGTAGACCCAGGCCCCGTCCTCGCGGGAGAAGGCGCTGTGCTCGCGCAGCGAGCCCGTGTGGCCGCCCTCCCGGTAGTGCGCCCGGAACTCCACCGAACCCTCCGTCTCGAACATGCCGCCGCGCTCCGTGGCGAGGATCTCCAGGCGCTCCCAGAGCTGTTCCGGGTCCAGGTCGAGCCGGGCCGGGCGGGTCGAGGAGTGCCAGGACCGCAGGAGATAGGCGGTGTCACCGACGGCGAAGGCGCTGAAGCGCGAGCGCATCAGCAGTTCGGCGGTGGGTGCCTGGCGGCCGCCGGAGTGGAAGCGGCCGCAGCACGCCGGATAGGCGGCGGGCAGCCCGCAGGGGCAGGGGAGCTCGGGGGTGGGCATGTGCGCTCAGCTCTTCGGTATGCCGGGCCGGGGCTCTTCGGGCCGGGGCTCTTCGTGCCCCGGCGCTCGGGGCTCGGGCGGGGAGGGTGCGGAACTACTGCGGGGACACGGCAGGCCTGGCCGAAGCGGCCGGGTACGGGCGGAAGAGGCCCTCCTGGACCACGGAGACCAGCAGCCTGCCCTCCAGGTCGTAGATCCGGCCGCGGGCCAGACCGCGGCCGCCGTGCGCGATGGGTGCCTCCTGGTCGTACAGGAACCACTCGTCCGCCCGGAACGGCCGGTGGAACCACATGGCGTGGTCCAGCGAGGCCATGTCGAAACCGCGCATGCCCCACAGCGGTTCCACGGGGATGCGCACGGCGTCGAGGAGGGTCATGTCACTGGCGTAGGTGAGGGCGCAGGTGTGCACGAGCGGGTCGTCGCCCAGCGGGCCGACCGCCCGCATCCACACCGCGCTGCGCGGATCGGCGTCCTTGAGGTCCTCCGGGGTCCAGCGCAGCCGGTCCACGTACCGGATGTCGAAGGGCTGGCGGCGGGCCATCCGCTCCAGGGCCTCGGGCAGCGCGCCCAGGTGCTCTCGGATCTCGTCCGCGACCTTCGGGAGCGAGTCCGGGTGCGGGAAGTCGAGGCGGGGCGGCAGCTGGTGCTCGATGCCGCCCTCCTCCGGATGATGGAAGGAGGCGGTCAGATTGAAGATGGTCTTGCCCTGCTGGACCGCGGTGACCCGGCGCGTGGTGAAGGAACGCCCGTCGCGCACCCGCTCCACCTGGTACACGATCGGCACCCCGGGGATCCCGGGGCGCAGGAAGTACGCGTGCAGCGAGTGGACCGGCCGGTCGCTCTCGGTGGTGCGGCCGGCCGCCACCAGCGCCTGGCCGGCGACCTGCCCGCCGAACACGCGCTGGAGGGACTCCTGGGGGCTGGCCCCCCGGAAGATGTTGACCTCGATCTGCTCCAGGTCGAGCAGATCGACCAGTCTCTCGGCGGGGTTGGTCATCAGGGCTTCTCCACGGTCGGGTCCGGCGGGTGCGCCCCGGCCGGCGGTTGGCGGGGTGGGGTCAGAGTGCGCCGAGCTCACCGACCGAGGTGACCCGGATGACGGCCCGGCCCTCCTCGTCGGACGCGGCGAGGTCGACCTCGGCGCTGATGCCCCAGCCATGGTCGCCGTTCGGGTCCGCGAAGGTCTGGCGGACGCGCCACAGCCCGTGCGCCGCGTCCTCCTCGATCTGGAGCAGCTTGGGGCCGCGGGCATCGGGGCCGGTGCCGAGGTCGTCGTACTCGTCCCAGTAGCCGTCCATGGCGTCGCCCCAGGCGTCGGCGTTCCAGCCGGCGTCGCCGTCGAGCTCGCCCAGGACGTTGACGTGGTCCAGGGCCGCCAGCTCCACCCGGCGGAACATCGCGTTGCGGACCAGGACGCGGAAGGCGCGGGCGTTCGCCGTGACGGGCTTGACCTGGTCGGCCTTCTCCTGGGCCTGCTCCGCCGTCTCCACCTCGGGGTTCGCCAGCTGCTCCCACTCGTCGAGCAGGCTGGAGTCGACCTGGCGGACCAGCTCGCCCAGCCAGGCGATGAGGTCCTGGAGATCCTCGGACTTCAGGTCGTCGGGGATCGTGTGGTCCAGGGCCTTGAAGGCACCGGCCAGGTAGCGCAGCACGATGCCCTCGGTGCGGGCCAGCTCGTAGAAGGAGGTGAACTCGGTGAAGGTCATCGCGCGCTCGTACATGTCGCGGATGATCGACTTGGGGGAGACCGGGTGGTCCCGGACCCACGGGTGGCTCTTGCTGTACACGTCATAGGCGTGCAGCAGCAGTTCCTCCAGGGGCTTGGGATAGGTGACGTCCTGGAGCCGCTCCATGCGCTCCTCGTACTCGATCCCGTCGGCCTTCATCGCGCCGACCGCGATGCCCCGCTCCTTGTTCTGCTGGGCGGCCAGGATCTGGCGGGGGTCGTCCAGGGTGGACTCGACCACCGAGACCATGTCCAGGGCGTAGGAGGGGGACTCCGGGTCCAGCAGGTCGAAGGAGGCCAGCGCGAAGGTGGACAGCGGCTGGTTCAGCGCGAAGTCCTGCTGGAGGTCCACGGTGAGCCGGATGGTGCGGCCCTCGGCGTCCGGGGTGTCCAGCTTCTCCACGACACCCCCGTCGAGCAGCGAACGGTAGATCGCGATGGCCCGGCGGATGTGCCTCAGCTGTGCCTTGCGCGGCTCGTGGTTGTCCTCCAGCAGGTGACGCATCGCCTTGAAGGCGTCCCCCGGCCGGGCGATGACCGACAGCAGCATGATGTTGGTGACCTTGAAGCGCGAGGTCAGCGGCTCCGGGTCGGCGGCGATGAGCTTCTCGAAGGTGGTGTCCGACCATGCCACGAAACCCTCGGGGGCCTTCTTGCGGACCACCTTGCGGCGCTTCTTCGGGTCGTCCCCCGCCTTCGCGAGGGCCTTCTCGTTCTCGATGACGTGCTCGGGCGCCTGGGCCACCACATAGCCCGCCGTGTCGAAGCCGGCGCGGCCGGCCCGGCCGGCGATCTGGTGGAACTCGCGGGCGCGCAGCGTGCGGACCCGGGTGCCGTCGTACTTGGTCAGCGCGGTGAACAGCACCGTGCGGATCGGGACGTTGACGCCCACGCCGAGGGTGTCGGTGCCGCAGATGACCTTCAGCAGACCGGCCTGGGCCAGCTTCTCCACCAGGCGCCGGTACTTGGGCAGCATGCCCGCGTGGTGCACGCCGATGCCGTGGCGGACGTAGCGGGAGAGGTTCTGGCCGAACTTCGTGGTGAAACGGAAGTTGCCGATCAGCTCCGCGATCTTGTCCTTCTCCTCGCGGGTGCACATGTTGATGCTCATCAGCGACTGCGCTCGCTCGACCGCCTGGGCCTGCGTGAAGTGCACGATGTAGACCGGCGCCTGCCGGGTCTCCAGCAGCTCGGTGATGGTGTCCGTGATCGGCGTGGTCACGTATTCGTACGACAGCGGAACGGGCCGGCTCGCGGAGCGGACCACCGAGGTGGGGCGGCTCGTGCGCCGGGTCAGGTCCTCCTCGAACCGCTTCATGTCGCCGAGGGTCGCCGACATCAGGACGAACTGCGCCTGCGGCAGCTCCAGCAGCGGGATCTGCCAGGCCCAGCCGCGGTCCGGCTCCGCGTAGAAGTGGAACTCGTCCATCACGACCTGGCCGATGTCGGCGTACTTGCCGTCGCGCAGGGCGATGGAGGCCAGCACCTCGGCGGTGCAGCAGATCACGGGGGCGTCCGCGTTCACGGAGGCGTCCCCGGTGAGCATGCCGACGTTCTCGGTGCCGAAGAGCTTGCACAGGTCGAAGAACTTCTCCGACACCAGCGCCTTGATCGGCGCGGTGTAGAAGGTGACCTTGTCCTGGGCCAGCGCCGTGAAGTGCGCGCCCGCCGCCACGAGGCTCTTGCCGGAGCCGGTCGGCGTCGACAGGATCACGTTCGCACCGGAGACCACCTCGATCAGTGCTTCCTCCTGCGCCGGGTACAGGGTGATGCCCTGGTCCTCCGCCCACGAGGAGAAGGCCTCGAAGAGGGCGTCGGGGTCGGCGTTCGGCGGGAGCTGATCAATGAGGGTCACACCCCCCATCTTGCCTGGCTTCCGGCCGGAAGAGGGAACCGGCGGCCGGAAGGAAGATCATCACGGGTACGCTGTGCCGTCGACGCGGCCCGACCGAACCGACTCGACGGGGCCCGAGCACACAGCACCGGGGCGGGGAACAGACATGATGGGTCCGGCTCACTCACTGTCCGGGGCGGCCGCCTGGCTGGGGGTCGGCGCCGCGACCGCGGCCGCCGGGGAACCGATGCCGTGGCCCGTCCTCGTCGTCGGTGCGCTGATCTGCGCCGGGGCCGCCCTCGCCCCCGACCTCGACCACAAGTCGGCGACGATCTCGCGCGCCTTCGGCCCGCTGTCCCGGGGCCTGTGCGAGGTGGTCGACAAGATCTCGTACTCCGTCTACAAGGCCACCCGCGCGCCGCGCGACGCCCGCCGCAGCGGGGGCCACCGCACCCTCACCCACACCTGGCTCTGGGCGGTCCTGATAGGGGCCGGGTCCTCCGCGCTCGCCGTGACAGTCGGCCGCTGGGGCGTGCTCGCGCTGCTCTTCGTCCACCTGGTCCTGGCCGTCGAGGGGCTGTTGTGGCGGGCCGCCCGGATGTCCAGCGACGTCCTGGTCTGGCTGCTCGGCGCGACCAGCGCCTGGATCCTCGCCGGTGTGCTCGACCAGCCGGGCAACGGCGCGGGCTGGCTCTTCACCGGCCCCGGCCAGGAGTACCTGTGGCTCGGCCTGCCGATCGTGCTCGGCGCCCTCGTCCACGACATCGGCGACGCGCTGACCGTGTCCGGCTGCCCGATCCTGTGGCCGCTGCCCATCGCGGGCAAGCGCTGGTACCCGATCGGGCCGCCGAAGATGATGCGGTTCCGCGCCGGCAGCTGGGTGGAGCTCAAGGTGCTGATGCCGGTCTTCATGCTCCTCGGTGGCGTGGGCGGCGCGGCGGCCCTCGGCTTCATCTGACCGGCCGCCGGCCCGCCCACCCGCACACGGGCCGCCGGCCCGCCCCCGCAGACGGGCCGGCAGGCCGGCAGGCCGGCGGGCCGACCGGCGGCGCCGGCCGTCAGCCGTGCCAGGAGCGCCACAGGGCGGCGTAGGCACCGTCCGCCGCGACCAGTTCCTCGTGCGAACCCAGCTCGCTGATCCGGCCGGCCTCCACCACCGCGATCACGTCCGCGTCGTGCGCGGTGTGCAGCCGGTGGGCGATGGCGATGACCGTACGGCCGTCCAGCACCCGGGCCAGCGAACGCTCCAGGTGCCGGGCCGCCCGAGGGTCCAGCAGCGAGGTCGCCTCGTCGAGCACCAGCGTGTGCGGATCCGCCAGCACCAGCCGCGCCAGCGCGACCTGCTGGGCCTGCGCCGGAGTCAGGGCCGTCCCGCCCGAACCCACCTCCGTGTCCAGCCCCGCCTCCAGCGCCCGCGCCCAGCCCTCGGCGTCCACCGCGCCCAGCGCCTCCCACAGTTCGGCGTCCGCCGCACCCGCCCGCGCCAGCCGCAGGTTGTCCCGCAGCGAGCCGACGAACACGTGGTGCTCCTGGTTGACCAGCGCCACGTGCTCCCGCACCCGCTCCGCCGGCATCCGCGACAGCCGCGCCCCGCCGAGGGTGACCTCACCGGTCCGGGGCGCGTAGATGCCCGCCAGCAGCCGCCCCAGCGTCGACTTGCCCGCGCCCGAAGGGCCGACCAGCGCCATCCGGGTGCCCGGCGGCACCGACATCGACACCCGGTGCAGGACGTCCACGCCCTCCTTGTAACCGAAGTGGACCTCGTCGGCCCGCACCGCCCGGCCCCGTGGGGCGACCGTCGCGTCCCCCGCGTCCGGCTCGATCTCGTGCACGCCGACGAGCCGGGCCAGCGACACCTGCGCGACCTGGAGCTCGTCGTACCAGCGCAGGATCAGACCGATCGGATCGACCATCATCTGCGCCAGCAGCGCCCCCGTGGTCATCTGCCCGACCGACATCCAGCCGCGCAGCACGCAGTAGCCGCCGATCATCAGCACGGAGCCGAGGATCACGATGTACGTGACGTTCACGACGGGGAAGAGGACCGTCCGCAGGTAGAGCGTGTACCGCTCCCAGGCCGTCCACTCCTTGATCCGCTGCTCCGACAGCGAGATCCGGCGCCGCCCGAGGCGGTGCGCCTCCACCGTCCGGCCCGCGTCCACGGTCTCGGTCAGCGCCGCCGCGACCGCCGCGTACCCGGCAGCCTCCGAGCGGTAGGCCGACGGCGCCCGCCGGAAGTACCAGCGGCAGCCGATCACCAGCACCGGCAGCGCCAGCAGGGCCGCCAGCGCCAGCGGCGGGGCGGTCACCGCGAGCGCCCCGTACAGCAGCCCGGCCCACACCACGCCGATGGTCAGCTGCGGTACGGCCTCGCGCATGGCGTTGCCCAGCCGGTCGATGTCGGTCGTGATCCGCGAGAGCAGGTCGCCGGTGCCGGCGCGCTCCAGCACGCCCGGGGGCAGCCCGACGGAACGCACCAGGAAGTCCTCGCGCAGGTCCGCCAGCATCTCCTCGCCGAGCATCGCCCCGCGCAGCCGCACCAGACGCGTGAAGAACGTCTGGACGGCCAGTGCCAGCGCGAACAGCAGGGCCACGCGCCCCAGATGGAGCTCGCGGGCCCCCGAGGAGAGCTCGTCGACCACCCGGCCCAGCAGGGCGGGCCCGGCCATGGAGGCGATGACCGCGACCGCGTTGACCGCCACCAGCGCCACGAAGGCGCGCCGGTGGCGGCGCAGCAGGCCGCGCACGTAGCCCCGTACGGTCGCCGACGAGCCCACGGGCAGCGTCGCGGCCGTCTCGGGGGCCGCCGGATCGTGTTCCGGGGGCGCCAAGCCGATCATGCGGACTCCTCGATCTCTGTGAGTTCCCCGGCCGGAGCCGCCAGGCCGATCCCGGCGCGCCGCTGTTCCTCGTCCGTCTCGCGCGTGACGACCGCCCGGTAGCGCGGCTCGGCCCGCAGCAGCTCGCGGTGCGTGCCCGCCGGGAGGGCGCGGCCCTCGTGGACCAGGACGACCCGGTCGGCACGGTCCAGCAGCAGGGGCGAGGAGGCCAGCACCACCGTCGTCCGCCCGGCGCGCAGGGCCGCGATGCCCTCGGCGATCCGTGCCTCGGTGTGCGAATCGACCGCCGACGTCGGCTCGTCCAGGACCAGCACCTCCGGGTCCGTGACCAGGGACCTGGCCAGCGCCAGCCGCTGGCGCTGGCCGCCCGACAGCGAGCGGCCGCGCTCGGTGATCCGGGCGTCCATCGGGTCGTCCACCCCCTCGGGGGCCGATTGCAGCAGCGCGTCCAGGACGTCGTCGCACCGGGCGGCCGCCAGCGCCTCCCCGGCCGTGACGCAGCCGGAGGCCGGTACGTCGAACAGCTGGCGCAGCGTGCCGGACAGCAGCACTGGATCCTTGTCCTGTACGAGGACCAGCTCGCGCGCCGCGTCCAGCGGGAGTTCGTCCAGCGCCACCCCGCCCAGCAGGGCGGAACGGACCCCGGCGGCGGCGTCCATCGGATGGCCGCCCAGCCGCTCGGCCAGCCGGCCCGCGAGGTCGGAGTCCCCGCACACGACCGCCGTGAACCGGCCGGCCGGAGCCAGCACCCCGGTCTCGGCGTCGTACAGGTCCCCGCCCGGCGCGGGCGGGGAGACCACCGCACCGGAGCCGGCGGTGGTGGCGGTCTCGGAGTCGGAGTCGGTGCGGGTCAGCGACAGCACCCGGGCCGCGCGTGCGGCGGAGGGCCGGGAGAAGGAGTACGCCATCGCGATCTCCTGGAAGTGCCGCAGCGGGTACAGCATGGTGCTCACCGCGCTGAAGGCCGCGACCAGTTCACCGACCGCCAGCCGCTCGTCGAGCACCAGCACGGAGCCGTACCAGATCACCGTGATCAGCAGCGCGCCCGGCAGCAGCACCTGGACGGCGGCGATCAGAGCCCACATCCGCGCGCTGCGCACAGCGGCCCGGCGGACCTCCTGCGAGGCCTCGCGGTAGCGGCCCAGGAACAGTTCCTCCCCACCGATGCCGCGCAGGACGCGCAGGCCCGCCACGGTGTCGGAGGCCAGCTCCGTCGCCTTGCCCGCCTTCTCGCGCTGGAGGTCCGCGCGCCGGGTGGCGCGGGGCAGCAGCGGCAGGACGGACAGGGCCAGCACGGGGACGCCGACGGCGACGACCACACCGATGGCCGGGGCGTAGAACAGCAGGCCGACGCAGATCGCGACGACGGTCAGGGCGGCGGCGAGGAAGCGGGAGACCGCCTCGACGAACCAGCCGATCTTCTCGACGTCGCCCGTGGACACGGCCACCACCTCACCGGCCGCGACCCGGCGGGTGAGGGCGGAGCCCAGCTCGGCGGTCTTGCGGGCCAGCAGCTGCTGGACCCGGGCGGCGGCGGTGATCCAGTTGGTGACGGCGGTGCGGTGCAGCATGGCGTCACCGACGGAGATGGCCACGCCGAGGAGCAGGAGCAGCCCGCCGACCTGGAGCAGCCGGGCACCGTCGCGCCGGACGACCGCGTCCACGCCCAGTCCGACGGCGTAGGGCAGTCCGGCGACGCCGCCGAAGTGCACCAGGCCCCAGGCGAGACTGCGGGCCTGGCCGCCGAGCTGGCCGCGTCCGAGCCACCGCAGGAACGCCGGTCCTGAGCGTGCGTCGGGTCGTCCTGGGTCCGCATACGGAAGATCGCTGATCTGCATGACGCCCCATGACTGGTCGAGTAGCCGAACCACGCAAGGTTCGTCTTCCGGACCCGGCCCCGGCAATCGATTTTCCGGTGCGGCCGGGAGCGCGCCCGCGCGTAACGCGGGGCGCTCGGGGGCGTGCGGGATGCGTCCGGGCTGCTGGGGAGGCCGCCCGACGCGGGGTCAGGGCGTCGTGGGACGGGTGGCGCGTTCCAGCGCGAGCAGCGCCGAGGAGTAGGCGTGGCCGGTGGCCCGTTCCATGCCCACCTCGCACATCCGGTTCGCGGACAGGTGCGCCTCGTACGGCCGGGACGTCACCTCCGCCGCCTCGCGGGCCGTCGCCGCCGCCGTCAGTTCCGGGTGCAGCATCCCCCGGTCGCCGGCGAAGGCGCAGCAGCCCGCGTCGTGCGGGACGACCACCTCGTCGGCGCAGGCCCCGGCCACCGCCCGGAGCGCGGCGACGTCGTCCAGCCGGAGCATCGAGCAGGTGGGATGGAGGACCGCGGAGCCGACCGTGCGCAGGACCTCCAGCCGGGGCAGCAGTTCGTCCGCCGCCCAGACGACGGAGTCGACGACCCGCAGTCCGGCGTGGAGGGCGCGATTGTCCTCGGTCAGGTACGGGACCACCTCGTGGGCGATCCCCAGGGTGCAGGAGGAGGCGTCGACCACCAGCGGGAGCCGGCCCCCGGCCGTCCACCCCCAGGCGGCTTCCACGATCCGGTTGGCCATCACCCGGTTGCCGTCCTCGTACCCCTTGGAGTGCCAGATGGTGGCGCAGCAGGTGCCGGTGACGTCGCGGGGGATCCACACCGGCCTGCCGGCCCGCTGCGACACGGCGACCACGGCCTCCGGCAGGGAGGGCCCAAAGTCGCCGTGGGGGCCGCCGAAGATGCGGTTGACGCAGGCCGGGTAGTACACGGCGGCCGCGCCCGCCCGCCGGGTCGCGGGGAGCGTACGGGCGGCGGCGCCGGGGATCTGGGGCAGCCAGCGGGGCACGAGGTCGGGGTTCACGGCCTTGCGGGCGGCCGCGGTCACCGCGGTCAGGGGGCCGTCGCCGACGCGGGCGGTGATCGCGCCGGCCGCGGCCACGGCCAGCCGGGCGGCGGCCTCCACGCCGCGGAACCGCTTCGCGGCCAGGGCGGCGGCGCGTTCCTCGCGCGGCCCGTGGCGGCGGTGGCGGAAGTCCCTCATCAGGGCGCCGGTGTCGATGCCGACGGGGCAGGCGAGCGCGCAGACGGAGTCGCCGGCGCAGGTGTCGACGGCGTCGTAGCCGTAGGAGTCGAGCAGGCCGGCGAGGACGGGGGAGCCGGGCCGCTGGCGCACCATCTCGCGGCGCAGCGCGATCCGCTGGCGCGGAGTGGTCGTCAGGTCGCGGCTGGGACAGACCGGTTCGCAGAACCCGCATTCGATGCAGGGGTCGGCGACGGCCTCGATCCGGGGGATCGTCTTCAGCCCGCGCAGATGGGCCCGCGGATCGCGGTCGAGGAGGATCCGCGGGGCGAGGACGAGGTCCGGGTCGACGGTCCGCTTCGTGCGCCACATCAGCTCGGTGGCCCGGGGGCCCCATTCCAGTTCGAGGAAGGGGGCCATGTTGCGGCCCGTGGAGTGCTCGGCCTTCAGCGAGCCGTCGAACCGTTCGACGGTGAGCCGGCAGAAGGCCTCCATGAAGGCCGCGTACCGGTCGACGTCGGCGGGCACGGAGGCGTCGAAGGCGAGCAGGAAGTGCAGGTTGCCGTGGGCGGCGTGGCCGGCGACGGCCGCGTCGAAACCGTGCTCGGCCTGGAGGACGAGGAGCGCCGCGCAGGCCTCGGCCAGGCGTGAGGGGGGTACGGCGAAGTCCTCGGTGATCAGGGTGGTGCCGGGCGCGCGGGCGCCGCCGACGGCCGTGACGAAGGCCTTGCGGGCCTTCCAGTAGCCGGAGATGACCGCGGGGTCCCCGGTGAAGGCGTTGGTGACGGAGGCGACCGGGGCGACGAGCTCCAGCCCGGCCAGCACCCCGGCCGCCCGGCGCTCGCACCGCGCGCGGCCCGCCGCGTCCGGGGCCCGGAACTCCACCAGCAGCGCGGCCGTCTCCTTGGGCAGGTCCGCCCAGTCGGCGGGCACGCCCGCGACGCTGACCGAGGCGCGCAGGGTGTTGCCGTCCATCAGCTCCACGGCCAGGGCGCCCGCCTCGTTGAACAGCGGTACGGCGGCGGCAGCGGCGGTCAGGGAGGGGAAGAAGAGCAGGGCGGTGGTGAGTTCGCGGTCCAGGGGCAGGGTGTCGAAGACGACCTCGGAGATGAAGCCGAGGGTGCCCTCGGACCCGACCAGCAGGCCGCGCAGGATCTCCACGGGCGTGGTGCCGTCGAGGTAGGCGTCGAGGCGGTAGCCGGTGGTGTTCTTGATCTCGTACTTGGCGCGGATGCGGGCGACGAGTTCCGGGTCGGCCTCGATCTCCCGCTTGATCTCCAGCAGCCCCCGGCAGAGGGCCGGCTCGGCGCGGGCCAGTTCCTCGTCGGCGAGCGGGTCGGCGGTGTCGACCACGGTGCCGGTCGGCAGCACGAGGGTGAGGGAGGAGAGGGTGCGGTACGAGTTCCTCGTGGTCCCCGCCGTCATGCCCGAGGCGTTGTTCGCGACGACCCCGCCGAGGGTGCAGGCGAGGGCGCTGGCCGGGTCGGGCCCCAGGATCCGGCCGTGCCGGGCCAGGGCCGCGTTGGCCCGCAGCACGGTGGTGCCGGGCCGGATCCGGGCACGGCGGCCGCCGTCGAGGACCTCGATCCCGGCCCAGTGGCGGCGCACGTCGACCAGGATGTCCTCGCCCTGGGCCTGCCCGTTCAGCGAGGTCCCGGCGGCGCGGAAGACCACCTCTCGCTGCTTTCCGTGGGCGTACGAGAGCACGGCGGAGACGTCGTCGATGTCCTCGGCGACCACCACGACCTGCGGTACGAACCGGTACGGGGAGGCGTCGGTGGCGTAACGGACCAGGTCGGATACCTTCCACAGCACCTTCTCGGCGCCGAGCAGCTCGGTCAGGTCGGCCCGCAGCCCGGGCGGGGTGCCCGCCGCCAGCCGGTCGGGGACCCGGTCGGGGGCCGGGGCGCCGGGGCCCCGCGGGCGAAGGGCGTCCGGCCTCGGTTCCAGCAGCGGCATGTCGGGGCCCTCCTCGTCGCGGTCCGTCCGTCCGGACGCCGGTGGGGGCCCGGCCCGGCGCCCGTGGCCGCCTCAGCAGCCGCGTTCCGCCGGGATCCCCGCCGGGGCGTCCGCCAGCGCGTTCAGCAGGCCGCCGAGCACCTCGCGCTGTCCGGCGGTCAATGGAGCCAGGATCTCCTCCGCGGCGCCGGTCCGCGCGTTGCGCAGACGGCGCAGCGTGGCGCGACCGGTTTCGGTGAGCTCGATCCGGATGACGCGGCGGTTGGCGGGGTCCGGTACGCGGCGCACGCAGTCGGCCGTCTCCAGGCCGTCGACGAGGGTGGTCACGGCGCGGGGCACGACCTCAAGGCGCTTGGCGAGATCGGCCATTCGGGGCGGCTGTTCGCCGCCGTGGTGCGCGACGAGCCGGAGCAGCCGGCCCTGCGCCGGGGTGATCCCGAGCGGCTCCAGGTGGCGCTTCTGGATGCGGTGGAGCCGCCGCGTGAGGCGCAGCAGCTGCTCGGCGAGGACGCCGTCGGTGGAGTCGGGGGTGTCGGTCTCGGAACCGGTGCTCATACTGGGGAACAGTACCAGGACCGGATTCATTGTGAGTATAGGTAACAATGAGCTATGCTCACCGGAGTCTCGTCAGAAGGAGGCCCATGCGCCCCGAAGAACCGAAGTGGACCCCATCGAACGAAGCCCTCGACCCCAGCCGTCCGGCCCCCTCCGAGCGCCCGCGCGAGCTGCGGCGGATCCTCGGCCTGTTCCGTCCCTACCGCGGGCGTCTCGCGGTGGTCGGGGCACTGGTCGCCGCGTCCTCGCTGGTCGGCGTCGCCTCGCCGTTCCTCCTCAAGGAGATCCTGGACGTCGCGATCCCGCAGGGCCGCACCGGGCTGCTGAGCCTGCTCGCGCTCGGCATGATCCTGACCGCCGTCGTGACCAGCGTGTTCGGCGTCCTCCAGACCTTCATCTCCACCACCGTCGGCCAGCGCGTGATGCACGACCTGCGCACCGCCGTCTACGCCCAGCTCCAGCGGATGCCCCTGGCCTTCTTCACGCGCACGCGCACCGGTGAGGTGCAGTCCCGCATAGCCAACGACATCGGCGGCATGCAGGCCACCGTCACCTCGACCGCGACCTCGCTCGTGTCGAACCTGACCGCCGTCATCGCCTCCGTCGTCGCGATGCTCGCCCTCGACTGGCGGCTCACCCTCGTCTCCTTGCTCCTGCTGCCCCTCTTCGTGTGGATCAGCCGCCGCGTCGGCCGCGAGCGCAAGAAGATCACCACGCAGCGGCAGAAGCAGATGGCCGCGATGGCCGCCGAGGTCACCGAGTCCCTCTCCGTGAGCGGCATCCTGCTGGGCCGCACCATGGGCCGTTCCGAGTCGCTGACCAAGTCCTTCGCCGAGGAGTCCGAGAAGCTGGTCGGCCTGGAGGTGCGCTCCAGCATGGCCGGGCGCTGGCGGATGTCGACCATTGGCATCGTCATGGCCGCCATGCCCGCGCTCATCTACTGGGCCGCGGGCATCGCCCTGCAGACCGGTGCCCCCTCGCTCTCCGTCGGAACGCTCGTCGCCTTCGTCAGCCTCCAGCAGGGCCTGTTCCGGCCCGCCGTGAGCCTGCTGTCGACCGGTGTGCAGATCCAGACCTCGCTCGCGCTGTTCGCCCGCATCTTCGAGTACCTGGACCTGCCGGTGGACATCACCGAGCGCCCGGACCCCGTCCGGCTGGACCGGGCCAAGGGTGAGGTCCGCCTGGAGGACGTGCACTTCGCCTACGAGCCCCAGAACGGCCCGACGCTCACCGGCATCGACATCACCGTCCCCGCCGGCGGCTCCCTCGCCGTGGTCGGCCCGACCGGCTCCGGCAAGAGCACCCTCAGCTATCTCGTGCCGCGGCTCTACGACGTGACCGGCGGCCGGGTCGCCCTCGACGGGGTGGACGTGCGCGACCTCGACTTCGACTCGCTGGCCCGCTCCATAGGCGTGGTCTCCCAGGAGACCTACCTCTTCCACGCCTCGGTCGCCGACAACCTGCGCTTCGCCAAGCCCGACGCCACCGACGAGGAGATCACCGAGGCGGCCCGGGCGGCCCAGATCCACGACCACATCGAGTCCCTGCCCGACGGGTACGACACCCTGGTCGGCGAGCGCGGCTACCGCTTCTCCGGCGGCGAGAAGCAGCGCCTGGCCATCGCGCGCACGATCCTGCGCGATCCGCCGGTGCTCATCCTCGACGAGGCCACCAGCGCCCTGGACACCCGCACCGAGCACGCGGTGCAGCGGGCCATCGACAACCTCTCCCGGGGCCGCACCACCATCACCATCGCGCACCGCCTCTCCACCGTCCGGGATGCCGATCAGATCGTGGTCCTGGACGCGGGCCGCATAGCCGAGCGCGGGACGCACGAGGAGCTGCTGGGCGCCGGCGGGCGCTATGCGGCGCTGGTCCGCCGGGACCGGGACGCCGCAAAGGCCACCCCCGCCGTACGGGAGCAGGGGCCTTGGGAGGAGCCGCTGCCGACTCCCGTGAAAGTGTGATCGTATGACTTAAATGGGAGCGGTAAGGCATGTAATGCCGGAAATGCAAGGAAGTGCGGGCTAGCGTTCCCGCATGCGTCAAGAAGACCTGCCGTCATCGCGCCGCTCCCGGCTCACCCGCCGAGGCCGCCTGGCGCTCTTCCTCGGCATACTGCTCGCGCTCGGAACCGCCGTGCTGATCCCGCTCCTGCCCGGCGAGGCGCCGCCCGAGCAACCACGCCGGCTGCTGATCCCCGAGGGCTGGCGGGCTCCCCAGGTCTACGCCGCCGTCGACCGCGAACTGAAGCTCCCCGCCGGCACCACCCGGAAGGCCGCCGCCACGGCCGCGCTGCCCCTGCCGGCGGAGGCCAAGGGCAACCCGGAGGGCTACCTCTTCCCGGCGACGTACCCGGTGACCTCCAAGTCCACCCCGGTCGAGCTGCTCACGTACATGGTGGAGACGGCGAACCGGAAGCTCGCCACGAAGCCCGTCGCCGACGGCGGCAAGGCGCACGGCATGACCCCGTACCAGACGGCCACCCTCGCCAGCATCATCGAGGCGGAGGCCGACACCCCGGCGGACATGGGCAAGGTCGCGCGCGTGGTGCACAACCGGCTGGCGAAGTCGATGCCGCTCCAGATGGACTCCACCATCAACTACGCCCTGGGCCGCACCACGGTCGACACCACACTCAGCGACACCCGCATCGACCACCCCTTCAACACCTACGAACGCCAGGGCCTGCCCCCCACCCCGATCGACAGCCCGGGCCTGCGCGCCATGGCGGCGGCGGTCGCGCCGACCCCCGGCGACTGGCTGTTCTTCGTCACCGTGAAACCGGGTGACACGCGCTTCTCGGCGACCTACGAGGAACACAAGCGGAACGTGGCCGAGTTCAACCACCATCGCGCGGCCGCGGCTCCGCCCGCTCCCCGGACGCCCTAACCGCGGACGCCGGACGGGGTGCGGGCCAGGAAGCGGCGCAGTTCCCGGGCGGCGGCGGCGCCGGCCCGGTTGGCGCCGACCGTCGACGACGACGGGCCGTAGCCGACCAGGTGGACGCGCGCGTCCCGGACCGCCCTGGTCCCCTCGACCCGGATGCCGCCGCCCGGCTCGCGCAGCCGCAGGGGGGCCAGGTGGTCGACGGCGGCCCGGAAGCCGGTGGCCCACAGGACCACATCGGCCTCCACGCGGGAGCCGTCCGCCCAGGTGGCCCCCGTCGCGGTGAGGTGGTCGAAGGCGGGCCGCCGCTCCAGGACCCCCGAGGCCAGCCCCGCCCGTACCGCCTCGTTCAGCGGCAGGCCGGTCACACTGACCACGCTCTGCGGCGGCAGCCCGCGCCGGACCCGCTCCTCGACCAGCGCCACCGCCGCCCGGCCCTCGGCCTCGCCGAAGGTCCCCTCGCGGAACACGGGCGGCCGGCGGGTGACCCACGTGGTCTCCGCCGCCACCTCGGAGATCTCCAGCAGGTGCTGCACCGCCGAGGTGCCGCCGCCGACGACGATGACCCGGGACCCGGCGAACTGCTGCGGGCCCGGGTAGTTCGCCGTGTGCAGCTGGCGGCCCCGGAACAGCTCCTGGCCCGGGTAGCGCGGCCAGAACGGCCGGTCCCAGGTGCCGGTGGCGTTGACCAGCGCCCGCGCCGACCAGGTGCCCGACGAGGACTCCACGAGCAGCCGTCCGGCCGGCCCGCCCCCGCCGCTGTCGCCGCCGTCGCGTACCGCGCTCACGTCCACGGGCCGGCGTACGCGCAGGCCGAAGCGCTCCTCGTACGCCGCGAAGTACTCCCCGACCACCTCGGACGAGGGCCGCAGCGGATCCGCGCCGACCAGCTCCATGCCGGGCAGCGCGTGCATCCCGTGGACCTTGCCGTAGGTGAGCGAGGGCCAGCGGAACTGCCAGGCGCCGCCCGGCCGCGGCGAGTGGTCCAGCACCACGTGGTCGATCCCCGCCCGGGCCAGGTGGTAGGCGCTGGACAGGCCCGCCTGGCCCGCCCCGACGACCACCACGTCCACCTCTGCCACGTCCCGCGCCACTTCGTTCACGGTTCTGCCAACCCACGGGGAGCGCGGGATCTTCCCCCCCCCACGCTCCTGCGCGCCTACCCCCCTACGCCAGCAGGCCGCGCGCCGCCAGCTCCGGGGTCACGCCCTCCCCGAACCAGTACGCCTCCTCCAGGTGCGGGTACCCCGACAGGACGAAGTGCTCGATCCCGAGCGCGTGGTACTCCTCGATCCGGTCCGCCACGTCCCCGTGGCTGCCCACGAGCGCCGTCCCCGCACCGCCCCGGACCAGGCCCACGCCCGCCCACAGGTTCGGCGAGATCTCCAGCCCGTCCCGCGAGCCGCCGTGCAGGGCCAGCATCCGCTGCTGCCCCACCGACTCGCTCACGCCCAGCAGCGACTGCGCGGTGGCGATGTCCGCGTCGGACAGGTCCCCGAGCAGCCGGTCGGCCGCCCCCCACGCCTCCTTCGCGGAATCCCGCGAGATGGTGTGCAGCCGGATGCCGAACCGCACCGTGCGCCCCCGCTCCTCGGCCAGCCCACGGATCCAGTCGATCTTCTCCTTCACCTGCTGCGGCGGTTCGCCCCAGGTCAGGTACACATCGGCGTGCTCCGCCGCCACGGGCCCGGCCGCGGCCGAGGACCCGCCGAAGAAGATCTCCGGCAGCGGGTCGGGCGGCAGCGCCGTCAGCCCGCCCTCGACACGGTAGTGCTCGCCCTGGAAGTCGTAGGGCCGCCCGCCCCACACCCCCCGCACGACCGACAGGAACTCGGCGGTCCGTTCGTAACGCCGGTCGTGGCCGAGGTGGTCCCCGAACCGCCGCTGCTCCGCCCCGTCCCCGCCCGTCACCACGTTGAGCAGCAGACGCCCGCGGGTGATCCGCTGGTACGTCGCCGCCATCTGCGCGGCCAGCGTCGGCGAGATCACCCCGGGCCGGAAGGCGACCAGGAACTTCAGCCGCTCGGTGTGCTGCGCGAGGGCCACGGTGGTCAGCCAGGCGTCCTCGCACCAGGTCCCGGTCGGGGTCAGCACCGCCTCGAAACCGAGGCGCTCGGCGGCCTTCGCGATCTGGGCCAGGTACTCGATGTCGGGCGCGCGCACCCCGGCCGCCGCCGTGTTGTGGGCGTACGCGTGCCGGTCGACGAGGGTGCGGCCGTCGCCGCCGGTCGGCAGGAACCAGTGCAGCCGGACGGTCATCAGGAGTCCTTCCCGAACGCGCGGGGCGCGGTGGTGGAGGGCGGCAGGGAGCCGTTGAACCGGGTGTCGACGTAGTCCTTGAAGACGACCTTGCCGGGGATCAGCTTCAGCTCGGCGAAGGTGTCCGCGATCTTCTGCTCGGAGGCCACCGCCGCATCGTCCACCGCGACCGGCACCCGGGTCCCGGTGCTGCGCTTCACCGAGTCGAGGGCCACCTCGTACGGCAGACCGGTCTCCTTCGCCCAGGCCTTGGCCCACTCCTCCGGGTGCGTGAACACCCACTCCTGGGCCCGCTGGAGGCGCCGCACGTAGTCCGCGACGGCCTTGCCCTTCGCCGGGTCCTCCAGTGCGGACGGCGCCGCGACCTGGAAGCCCAGACCGTTGACGATCCCCTCACCGGAGGTGAGCACGCGCGCCCCGGCCCGCAGCACCTGCGAGGTGTACGGGTCCCAGACCGCCCAGGCGTCGACCTTGCCGCTGTTGAACGCGGCGAGCGCGTCCGCCGGCTGGAGCAGGGTGATCTGCACGTCGGAGGGGGTCAGGCCGGCCTGCTGGAGGCTCGCGATCAGCTGGAAGTGCGCCGAACTGCCCTGCGCCACGGCGATCTTCTTGCCGCGCAGGTCGGCGGGGGACTTCAGCGGGGAGTCCTTGGGCACGAGGATCGCCTCGCCCGCGGAGGAGCCGTGCGTGGCGGCCACCACCGCGATCTTCGACTTGGCGGCGGCGGCGAACACGGGCGGGGTGTTGCCCACCGCGCCGATGTCGACGGCCTTGGCGTTGACCGCCTCCAGCAGCGGCGGCCCGGAGGTGAAGGTGGACCACTTGATCGTGTAGTCGAGGTTCTCCAGCTCCCCGGCCGCCCGCAGCAGCGACTCGGAGCCGCCCTTCTGGTCCCCGACGCTGAGGGTGACCTTCGCACCGGCCGCCGTAGCCCCGTCCCGGGAGGAGCCCGGACCGCTGTCGGCGGCGGAGCTGCCGCCGCAGGCGGTCAGCGCCAGGGACAGCGGAACGAGGGTGGCGAGCAGGGACAGGGACAGGGAGTTGCGTCTCATGGCGTTCTCTTCGGTCTCTCGTGCGCGGTTATGCGGAAGGAAGGGGGAGGGGGAAGGATGGGGGAGGGGGAAGGAAGGGGGAGGGAGGAAGAAAGGGGGCGGGTCAGCCGACGCCGAGTTCGGCGAGCAGCAGCGCGCGCAGCCGCGCGAACCCCGCATCGCCGACCGCCCGCGGCCGCTCCAGCTCGACCTGCGTGTCGTGGGCGATCCTGCCCTCGTCCATCACCAGGATCCGGTCGGCCAGCAGCACCGCCTCGTCCACGTCGTGCGTGACCAGCAGGACCGCGCAGCCGCGCCGCTGCCACAGCTCGGCGACCAGCCGCTGGGCCTTGATCCGCGTCAGCGCGTCCAGCGCCCCGAACGGCTCGTCCAGCAGCAGCAGATCGGGTTCGCGGACCAGCGCCCGGGCCAGCGACGCGCGCTGGGCCTCGCCGCCCGACAGGGTCTTGGGCCAGGCTTCGCTCCGGTGTTCCAGCCCGACCTCGGCCAAGGCCCGCTCGGCACGCTCCCGTTCGGGGCGCCCGGGCAGTCCGAGCAGCACGTTGCGCCAGACCCGCTTCCACGGCATCAGCCGGGGCGCCTGGAACGCGACCGCCCGCCGCTCCGGGACCAGTACCTCGCCCTCGATCTCCCGGTCCAGGCCGGCCAGGATCCGCAGCAGCGTGGATTTGCCGCAGCCGCTGCGTCCCAGCAGGACCGTGAACTCGCCCGCGCGCAGGGTCAGGTCGAGCCCGTCGATGACGGCCCTGCCGCCGAAGGACCGGGTCAGCCCGGCCACGCGCACGGCGGCGGCGGTGGTGGGGGCCGGCGGGATCACTGCCCCTTGAAGGTCGGTCGCCATTGCAGAAGCAGCCTTTCGAGAGCGCGGACGAGGAGGTCGGCGGACAGGCCGAGGAAGGCGTAGACGACGAGGCAGACGACGATGACGTCGGTACGGAAGAACTCGCGGGCCTGGTTCATCAGGAACCCGATTCCGGCGTCGGCGTTGATGGACTCCCCGAACACGAGGGCCAGCCAGGCGGTCGCGAGCGAGTAGCGCAGCCCGGTCATGAACCCGGGCAGGGCGCCCGGCAGCACCACGTGCCGTACGAGGCCCCACCCGCCGAGCCCCAGCGAGCCGCCCGCCTCGATCAGCTGCTCGTCCACGCCGCGGATCCCGGCGTACACGTTCAAGTACAGGTGGAAGGCGGTGCCGAGCGCGATCAGGGCCACCTTGGGGGCCTCGCCGATGCCCATCCAGATGATGAACAGCGGAATGAGACCGACCCACGGAACGGTACGGAGCATCTGCACGCTCGCGTCGATCAGGTCCTCGCCGAGCCGCGACAGTCCCGAGAGCAGCGCGAGCGCGGTACCGGCGGTGCCGCCGATCAGCAGGCCGATCGCGACGCGCTGGAGGGAGATCCCCATCGCCGAGGGCAGGGTCCCGTCCCCGATCAGATCAGCGCCCGCCCGGGCGATCGTCGACGGCGGGGCGAGTGCGTCGACAGGCAGCATCCCGAAGGTGCTGGCCAGTTGCCAGAGGGCGAGCAGGAGCAGCGGGCCGGCGGTGCGCCGCGCCCAGCGCGGTACGGACCGGCGGCGCGCGGAGGCCGGTACGACGGGCACCAGGGCGGGCGCGGAGGCTGCGGCGGTCGTGGCAGTCGCGCCGGTCGTGGCGGTCGTAGCGGCGGGCGTGGCGGGGAACGGAGCGGCCGGTTCGGATCCCGCTATGGGGGATATGTCGGGCGGCGCATGGTCGATGCTCATGAGGGCTCCACGGAAACGGAGAGGGGGGAGAGGCAAGGAGGGAGGGGGAGGAGGCGTCAGCCCGGCCCACGGTCGCCCGTCCGCAACCGTGCCCTGCCGACCCGCCGATCGGCGGGCGCGGTCAAGGAAGACGCGTTCAAGGAAGGGGCGGGGGAGGGTGATTCAGGGTGCGCCGGAAACGAGCGCGCGGCGCTCGTGACGGGTGGAGAAGAAAGCGGGAGAGGGCGTCAGCAGCCGCGGCGACACGCGGCGGAGGCCACCCGCAGCAGGTCGATGTGACCGCGCGTGGTGAGAAGGGCTGAACGCAACATGCGGCAGAAGGTAGCCATCCGACCGGAGGCCGGTCAATGGTGTCTCGCCCACTGGACGGAGCGTCTTCGATACCGGGACGCGGCGGGAACGCGGAAGCCCCCGTCCGGCGACGGGGGTTTCCGCCGGGCGGGGGTCTCGCTTTCTGTGCCGGCCGGGCTCGGTCAGGCGGACTCCCTGATCCAGGCGGCCAGTTGCTCCGGGGTGGTGGACGGGTCGGCCACCAGGGTGGCGAGTTCGTCCTCCCGGAAGGTGGCCGTGGTGACGGCCGGGCAGCGGTGGCAGGCGGAGACGCCCGACTGCTGCCACCACTGGCACCGGGAACGCAGGTGGCACCGCGGGACCGCGCGGGCGTCCGCCGTGGCCGCGGGCAGGGTCAGGACCCGTTCCACCAGGGCGCAGTCGTCGCCCCGCCGGTTGACGCAGGCGGAGACGCAGTGCGAGGCGAAGCGCAGGACCCGGGTCGGTTCGATGCCCTCGGGAACGCTGCCGAGCACCTCGGCCGCCGGGACCGGATCGGCGAGGTAGACCACCTGGCCGTCCGTCGCCGAGCGGACGCCGAGGACCACGGACTCGGGGGCCCGGGCTTCGCCGCTCGGGCACCAGGTCGCCGGGGACGCCGGGGGCACCGGCGACGAAGCCGTCCGGTCGCCTGCCGTCCGGTCGCCTGCCGTCCGTTCGCTGGCCGTCTGGTCGCTTCCCACGGTGCTCACCCGGCCCGTCAGCCCTCTACGGCGTCGCTCGACGCCAGGACCTCACGGCCGACGGGGTCACCGAGGGTGCCCTGCAGGCCGAGGGCCTGCTCCTGCGCCACCGCCTGGGACAGGTTGTGGTGCAGCTGCTCCACCGAGGTGATGCGCGCGCCGCCCGGGGCCGCGTTCGCCGTGCCGACCGCCGTCATCGCGATCCCCGCCGCCATCACGACGGCGGCGCCGCCGGCCGCCAGCTTGTTCCTGTTCATGTCCATCAAGCCCTCTCCTGCGTCAGGGCGGCGTGCTCTCCCGCCGCCGCCGAGGCCCGAGCGTAGGAGCGTGAGCACCGCCAAGGGGGCAGTTCCCAGGGGCAGTTCAGGCCGATCTCGCGGCATCGCGAGCGCGCACGGGTGCCTCCGGGCTCAGGCGGTTTCGTGCGACAGCAGCCAGTCGTAGGCCGCGTCCGCGCTGAATTCGGCCTGTCCGCCCGCGAAGAGCAGGCCCGCCGCGGCGAAGGCAGGGTCGTCGGCGGTGTCCGTCACGTAGGGGATCGCCACGCAGTGCATCCCGGCGGCGAGTGCGGCCCGGGCGCCGGGCGCCGCGTCCTCGAGGACCACGCAGTCGGCCGGCGCGGCGTCGAGCCGGCGGGCCGCCTCCAGGAACACGTCGGGGGCGGGCTTGCCCCGCGCGACCTCCTCGGCCGATACGACCGTGCTCAGCAGCGCGTCCAGTCCGGTGCCCGCCAGGACGGCGTCGATCGCCTCGCGCGAGGAGCCGGAGGCCACCGCCATCGCCGTGCCCCGCGCGTGCAGCCGCTCGACGAACTTCCGCATCTCCGGGTAGGCCTCGGTACGGGTGCGGGCGAGCTCCAGATAGCTGGCGTTCTGCTCCGCGAGCAGTTGTCCGACGGGAGCCCGCAGGCCGTAGCGCTCCTTCAGGATCTCCAGCGTCTCCAGGGTGCCGATGCCGATGAAGCGGGAGTGCTGCTCCCACGTGAAATCGGTGACCCCGTGGCGCTCCAGGGTGAGGCGGCCCGACTCGTAGTAGTTCGGTTCGCTGTCCACGAGGGTGCCGTCGAGATCGAATATGACGGAAATCATCCGTTGTGCCCGTCCTGCCGGTCGTGTACGTGTCCCTACCATCCTGTCAGGGTTTGCGGGTCTCCCTTGCCGCCTGTGCCTCCCGTTCCTCCCGTGCCGCCCGCGTCGCCTGACCCGCCCGTGCCGCCGCGTCCCGGCCCACGGACTCCACCAGCGGCAGCAGCCGATGGGGCACCCGCTCGCGCAGGGCCACTTCGGTACGGGTGCGGACCACGCCCGGCAGCCGGATCAGCCGCTGGATCACGTCCTCCAGGTGGGCGTTGTCCCGGGCCGCCACCCGGGTCAGCAGGTCCCCGCCGCCGGTGATCGAGAAGGCCTCGATGATCTCGGGCACGGCGGCGAGGGCCTCGCCGGCCTCGTCCAGATGCCCCTGGGTGACCTCGATGTGGACGAAGGCGAGCACCGGGTGGCCCAGCGCCGCGGGGGAGAGCGCGGGGCCCGTCCCGGTGATCACTCCGGTCCGCTCCAGCCGGTCCAGCCGGGCCTGGAGGGTGCCGCGCGCCACCCCGAGGAGCCGGGCGTACTCGCGGACGCTGGTGCGGGGCCGCTCGATCAGCAGGCGCAGGATCAGGGTGTCGAGTTCGTCCACCGGCATGGCCGGACTGTACCAATGGCCCGGTTCACCCGCTTCCGGGGCGTCCGTCCCCCGCGCCGCTTCCGCCCCCGACGCCGCTCCGGGCGCCCCGGCCCGGCGGCCACGGCAGGAAACCGCTGGTCCGGGCCCGGTACGCGGCGTAGCCCGGCCGGCCGGCCATGTGCCGCTCCAGCAGGCGCTTCCCGCTGCCCGCGATCAGCAGGTACGACATCAGCAGCGGCGAGAGCACCGACACGGCGGCCGCCTCGACCGACCCGCAGGCGATCAGGAACAGCCCCCACCACACGCAGAAGTCGCCGAAGTAGTTGGGATGCCGGGTCCACGACCACAGCCCCCGGTTCATGATCATCCCCCGGTGGGCGGGATCCGCCTTGAACCGGGCCAGCTGGTGGTCGCCCACCGCCTCGAAGACGATCCCGCCGAGCCACAGCACGCCCCCCGCCACCACGAGCGCGCCCGCCGGACCCGCCGTGAGACCGCCGGGCCGGGCGACCGCGTACGTCCCCGCCACCACGGGCAGTGACACCAGCCACACCAGGGCCCCCTGGAGCAGGTACACCATCCGCAGGGCGTACAGGCTCCGCTTCCCGGGAGCCTTCGCCAGCATCCGCTCGTACCGCGGATCCTCGCCGTGCCCCCGCCCGCGCCACGCGATGTGCCCGGCCAGCCGCAGCCCCCACACCACGGTGAGCACCATCAGCAGCAGCCGGCGCCCCCCGCCCCCGCCCGAGAACCCGTACGTCGCCACCGCGACGGCCGCGAAGCCCAGCCCCCACGCCACGTCGACGCCCCGGTGGATGCCCCGCCGCACCCCCACCGCGAAGGCGAGCAGCATCACGGCGAGCGCCGCCCCCGCCGCGACCGCCAGTCCGGCCCCGAAGGCACCCCAGTTCACCGCCCGTCACCCCCGTCCCGCGTCAGCAGGAACTGGTGGACGTCCAGGTAGCCGGAGGCGAACCCGGCCTCGCAGTAGGCGAGGTAGAAGGTCCACATCCGCCGGAACCGCTCGTCGAAGCCGAGCTCGGCCACCCGCTCCGCCCGTTCCTCGAAGCGCTCGCGCCACAGCCGGAGCGTCTGCGCGTAGTGCGCCCCGTAGCCCTCGCAGCGCACCACCCGCAGCCGGCCGTGCGCCCGGGCCGTCTCCTCCACCGCCCGCACCGACGGGAGCATCCCGCCGGGGAAGATGTACTTCTGGATCCAGGTGTACGTGTCCTTCGTGGCCAGCATCCGCTCGTGCGGCATGGTGATCGCCTGGAGCGCCACCCGCCCGCCCGGCTCCAGCAGCCGGTCCAGCGTGCGGAAGTACACCGGCCAGTACTCGGCGCCGACCGCCTCGATCATCTCGACGCTGACGATCGCGTCGTACCAGCCGCGCGCCTCCCGGTAGTCGCAGAGCCGCACCTCCACCCGGTCCGCCAGGCCCGCCGCGGCGATCCGCTCGCGCGCCAGCTCCTGCTGCTCGCGCGAGAGCGTCAGGGTCACCACCCGGGCCCCGCGCCCGGCCGCCCGGATCGCCAGCTCTCCCCAGCCGGTGCCGATCTCCAGCAGCCGGACGTCCGGCCCCACCCCGGCCAGGTCCAGCAGCATGTCGATCTTGCGGTGCTGGGCCGCCGCGAGATCCGCCGGCCGCGCGGGAAGGGCCCGGAACACCGCCGAGGAGTAGCTCATCGTCGGGTCCAGGAACTCGGCGAACAGCTCGTTGGACAGGTCGTAGTGCCGCTCGATGTTGCTGCGCGAACCGCTGCGGGTGTTGCGCTGCTCCACCGGCTGCCGGGCCGCCCACAACCCCCGCAGCCGCTGGAGCGGGGCCGGCACCAGCGCCGAGACGTGCCCGGCCAGGACGGTCAGCACCGCCACCGGATCGCGGGCGTCCCACTCCCCGGCGACGTACGACTCGCCGAAGCCGATCAGCCCCTCGGCCGCGATCCGGCGTTCGAAGGCGGCCGGATCGTGCACGGCCATCGCCGGGCCGCCCCGGCCCAGCACCCCGTCGGGTCCCATCCGGACCTGTAGGGGCAGCCGGTCCAGGGCCCGGCGGATGATCAGCCGCCCGACGGCCGCCCTCGTCCGGGAAATGGGCGGTACGGCCGGAAGCGTCGTCAGCGTCACTTCACACCCTCCTGGGGTACGTGCTCCGGCCGCGGCTGCACGGGCAGCCCGCGCAGCCACAGCCGGATGCCGTGGAAACGGATGCCCACCGACACGGCGGCGGTGGACCAGGGATGGCGCAGTGCGGCGCGCAGCAGTCCGCGCGCGCCCCCGGGGCGGCGCCGGCCCCGTACGGTCGCGGTCAGCCGGGCCCCGTCGGCCCCGCCCGCCAGCCGGACCGTCAGATCGAGCCGCTCGCCGGGCTCCGGCAGCCGCATCAGGTAGTCCCCGTCCACCTCCAGGAAGGGGGAGACGTGGAACTCCTTCGGGACGCGTCCCTCGCGGGCGGCCTCCGGTCCGAGGAGGTAGCAGTGCCGCTCCCCGTACGTGTTGTGCACCTCGGCGACGATCTGCCGCAGGGCCCCGTCCGGGCCGTGGCACCAGTACACCGAGAGCGGGTTGAAGACGTACCCGAACACCCGCGCGTGCGCCAGCATCAGCACCCGCGACCCGGCGGGCAGCGCCGCCCCGCGCGCCGCGAGGAACCCGTCCAGGCCCGCCCGGATCGTCGGCAGGCCACCGCCGAAGTGGTCCCGGGCCTCGAACCGGGCCAGCACCCGCAGCGGGGCCGGCAGCCGCGGCGGCGCGTCCAGGTCCACCAGCCACATGTACGTGCGGTGGCGCAGGGAGTACCGGTGCCCTCCGCCGCGCCCGTGCCGGACGTCGGCCTCGTACAGGGCGCCGCCCGCCGCCGGCCAGGCCCCGCGCGGGCCGCCGGCCCTCACCAGACCACCCCCAGCGCGGCCGCCGCCGCCACGCCCGAACGGCAGCCGTCCTCGTGGAACCCCCAGCCGTGGTACGCCCCCGCGAAGGCCGTCACCGGCCCCGAAAGCCCGGGCAGCCGCTGCTGGGCCGCCACCGACTCCGGCGTGTACAGCGGGTGTTCGTACACCATCTCGGCCAGCACCCGCTCCGGCCGCACCCGGCCCGCCGCCGCGTTCAGCGTCACCACGTACGCCTCCGGCCCCGACAGCCCCTGGAGCCGGTTCATGTCGTAGCTGACCTCCACCGGCGCCCCGGCCGGCCGGCACCCGGACAGCCGGTGGTTCCAGCAGCCCCGCGCCCCCGACGCGCGCGGCAGCACCGAGGCGTCGGTGTGCAGCACCGTCCGGTTGCGGGAGTAGCGGAAGGCGCCGAGCACCGACCGCTCGGTGTCGCTGGGGTCGGCCAGCAGCCGCAGCGCCTCGTCCGCGTGGACGGCGACCACCACCGAGTCGTACGCCGCCGGAACCCCGTCGGCGGTGGTGATCCACACCCCGCCCGCCGTGCGGGAGACCGACCGCACCCGGGCCCCGGAGCGGACCGTGCCCGCGCCCAGCGCGTCCCGGAGCCGCTCCACGTACCGCGCGGAGCCGCCCTCGACCGTGCGCCAGCGCGGCGAGCCGCCCACCGAGAGCATCCCGTGGTGGTCGAGGAAGCGGAACAGGTACCGCGCCGGATAGGCCAGCGCGTCCCCCGGCGGACAGGACCACACCGAGGCCACCAGCGGCACCGCGAAGTGCCCGGTGAAGTACGGCCCGAAGCCGCCGCGCTCCAGGAACTCGCCCAGGGTCGGCTCGGGCGTCTCGGCAGGCCCGGCCAGCAGCCGCCGGGCCTGCCGGTGGAACTCCGGCACCCGCGCGAGCATCCGGAGGTAGGCGGGCCGCAGCGCGCACCGCGGCCGGGCGAACAGCCCGCGCGGCCCGCGCGCCCCCGCGTACTCCAGCCCGCAGCCCTCGCAGTGCACCGACAGGCTCATGGTGGTGGGCCGGGTCGCGACCCCCAGCTCGCCGAAGAGCCGCAGCAGGTGCGGGTACGTACGGTCGTTGTGCACGATGAAACCGGAATCGACGGCCCGGACCCGGCCGTCGGGCCCCTTCACCTCATGGGTGTGGGCGTGGCCGCCCAGCCGGTCGTCTGCCTCGTACAGGGTCACCTCATGGCTGCGGGCCAGCACGTACGCCGCCGTCAGCCCCGAGACACCCCCGCCGACCACGGCCGTACGCGGTCGTCCTCGCTCGCTCATCTCGCTCCCTCCTTCGCCGCTCACCGTTACTTCGGAGCCGGAGGGGGTCTCGGATGTGTCGTGGGGCGAACCGGTACCGGGACCGGCATGGTGGATCCCGGAGACCGGGCCGCCGCATCCGATCGCACCGGCCCGCCCGAATCCCTTCCGGGGCCACCGAACGCCCCCGGGGCGGGGGGAACGACGAGCGGAGGACGCACATGCCCGGCCAGCACTGCCTGGTCACCGGTGCCACCGGCTACATCGGCGGCCGCCTGGTGCCCGAACTCCTGGACGCCGGACACCGCGTCCGCTGCCTGGCCCGCTCCCCGGAGCGGCTGCGCGACCACCCCTGGGCCGGCCGCGCCGAGGTGGTGCGCGGCGACGTCACCGACCCGGCGTCGGTCGGGGCGGCCCTGGAGGGCATCGACGTCGCCTACTACCTCGTCCACGCCCTCGGCACCGGATCCGGCTTCGAGGACCGGGACCGCGCCGCCGCCCGGATCTTCGCCGAGCAGGCCCGCGCGGCCGGCGTCGGCCGGATCGTCTACCTCGGAGGGCTGATCCCCCTCGACGTCCCGCGCGAGGAGCTCTCCCCGCACCTGCGCTCCCGCGCCGAGGTCGGGGAGATCCTGCTCGCCTCGGGGGTGCCCACCACCGTCCTGCGCGCCGCCGTCATCATCGGATCCGGCTCGGCCTCCTTCGAGATGCTGCGCTACCTGACCGAACGGCTGCCCGTGATGGTGACCCCCAGCTGGGTCGGCACCCGTATCCAGCCCATCGCCGTCCGGGACGTCCTGCGCTACCTGGTCGGCAGCGCCGGCATGCCGCCCGAGGTCAGCCGGTCCTTCGACATCGGCGGGCCGGACGTGGTCACGTACGAGGAGATGATGCGCCGCTACGCCGCCGTGGCGCAGTTGCCCAGACGGCTCATCATGCGGGTCCCCATGCTGACGCCGAGGCTCTCCAGCCACTGGATCGGCCTGGTCACGCCGGTACCGCGCTCGCTGGCCCGGCCGCTCGCGGAGTCCCTGCGCCACGAGGTGGTCTGCGACGAGCACGACATCGCCGCCTACGTCCCCGACCCGCCGGGTTCCCCGATCGGCTTCGACCAGGCCCTCGCGCTGGCCCTCCAGCGGGTCCGGGAGGCCAAGGTGACGACCCGGTGGTCCTCCGCCTCCCTGCCGGGCGCGCCCAGCGACCCGCTGCCCACCGACCCCGACTGGGCGGGCGGCAGCCTCTACGCCGACGAGCGGGAACTGGCCGTCGACGCCCCGGCCGCCGCGCTGTGGCGGGTGGTGGAGGGCATCGGCGGGAAGAACGGCTGGTACTCCTTCCCGCTGGCCTGGGCCGTACGGGGCTGGCTGGACCGGCTCGTCGGCGGCGTCGGCATCCGGCGCGGCCGCCGCGACGCCGACCGGCTGCGCGTGGGCGACTCCCTCGACTTCTGGCGGGTGGAGGAGATCGAACCGGGCCGCCTGCTGCGCCTGCGCGCCGAGATGCGCCTCCCGGGCCTGGCCTGGCTGGAACTCCACGCGGACCCCGCCGACGGCGGCCCTTCCGGCGGCGGTCCTTCCGGCGGCGGCTCCTCCGGCGGCGGTCCTTCCGGCGCGGGGTCCGCAGGCGCGGGTTCCGCCGGAACGGCCCCGGCCCCGGCCTCCGGCGGCGCGCCTCCCGGCCCGGGCCCCGGCCCCGGCTCCGGCGGCAGCCGGGCGGTGTACCGGCAGCGGGCGCTGTTCCACCCCCACGGACTGCTCGGCCACCTTTACTGGTGGAGCGTCTCCCCCTTCCACGCCATCGTCTTCGGCGGCATGGCCCGCAACATCGCCGGCGCCGCCGAACGCGCCGCATCCGGCGCGGCCCCCACCGCCGAAGAACCCCGTGACAGCCGCCCCCCACACCTCTGACGCGGAGCCGAGAACCATGAACACCGCCGTGGTCCTGTACACCTCCGACCTGCGCGTGCACGACCATCCGCCGCTGCGGGCCGCCCTGTCCTCCAGCGACCGGGTGGTCCCGCTCTTCGTCCGCGACCGGGCCATCCAGGATTCCGCGTTCGCCGCCCCCAACCGGCTGGCCTTCCTCGCCGACTGCCTCGCCGACCTGGACGCCGCGCTGCGCGAGCGCGGCGGCCGCCTCGTGCTGCGCTCCGGGGACGTGGTCGCCGAGGTCTGCGCCCTCGTCCAGGAGGCCGACGCCGACGAGGTCCACATGGCCGCGGGCGTCAGCGGCTACGCCCACGCCCGCGAGGAACGCCTGCGCGAGGCCCTGGAGGCCCAGGGGCGCAGGCTCTACGTCCACGACACGACCATCACCGCGGTGGCCCCCGGGGCGGTCCGCCCCTCCGGTTCGGGCTCCGACCACTTCTCGGTCTTCACCCCCTACCTGCGCCGCTGGGCGGAGCTCCCGCCGCGGCCCGTGGAACCCGCCCCCCGCGCCGTACGGGTCCCCGACACCCTCGGCTCGGAGGAGCCGCCCCGCCGCTCCGCCGTCGCCGGGGTCTCCCCGGGCCTGGCGCGCGGCGGTGAGGGCGAGGCCCGCCGCCTGCTCACCCGCTGGCTGCGCGCCGGGATCACCCGCTACGACGAGTCCCACGACGACCTGGCGGGCGACGCCACCTCCCGCCTCTCCCCGCACCTGCACTTCGGCACCCTCTCGCCCGTCGAGGCCGTCTTCCGGGCCCGCACGACCGGCGGCCCCGGGGCCGAGGCGTTCGTCCGGCAGCTGTGCTGGCGCGACTTCCACCACCAGGTCCTCGCCGCCCGCCCCGCCGTCGCGACCGAGGACTACCGCACCCGCGGGGACCACTGGCGCACCGGCCCCGACGCCGAGGAGGAGGTGCGGGCGTGGCAGGAGGGCCGCACCGGCTATCCGGTCGTCGACGCCGCCATGCGCCAGCTCGCCCACGAGGGCTGGATGCACAACCGGGGCCGCCTGCTGGCCGCGAGCTTCCTCGCCAAGACCCTGTACGTGGACTGGCGCACCGGCGCCCGGCACTTCATGGAGCTCCTCGTCGACGGGGACGTCGCCAACAACCAGCTCAACTGGCAGTGGGTGGCCGGCACCGGCACCGACACCCGCCCCAACCGGGTCCTCAACCCCGTCCGCCAAGGCCTGCGCTACGACCCCGACGGCCGCTACGTGCACCGCTGGGTGCCCGAACTCGCCGACCTGCCCGCGCCCCGCGTCCACGAGCCCTGGCGGCTGCCCGGCCTCGAACGGGCCCGCTTCGACTACCCCGACCCCCTCGTGGACCTCGCCGACGGCCTCGGCCGCTTCCGCGAGGGGCGGCCCGGCGCCGTATCGTGAGCCGGGTGGACCCCGCGGCGCCGCCCCCCGAACCCGCCCTGAGCACGGGCGCCGTCGCCCGCCGCCTCGGGGTGTCCCCGACCACGCTGCGGTCCTGGGAGCGCCGCTACGCCATCGGCCCGGCCCGCCGCGAGGACGGCAGGCACCGCCGCTGGACCCCCGGGGACATCGCCCGCCTCGAAGAGATGTGCCGGCTGACCGCGCGGGGCGTGCCCCCGTCCGAGGCGGCGCGGGCCGCGCTCGGCGCAGCACCCGCCGCCCGCGCCGGGGGCCGGGCGGCGGCCGTGACGCCGGGCGGGCCCGGTGCCCTTCCCCTCGGGGAGGTGCGGCCGGAAGCCAGGGGGCTCGCGCGGGCCGCCGTACGCCTGGACGCGCCGGTGGTGGCGGAACTGCTGGAGGCCGCCCTCGCGGACTGCGGCGTGGTCACCGCGTGGGAGGAGGTCATCGCGCCGACCCTGCACGCGGTGGGCCGCAAATGGGCCTCGGCGGGGGAGCGGTACGTCGAGGTGGAGCACCTGCTGTCCTGGCAGGTCTCCGCCGCCCTGCACCGCGTCCGGCCCGCGCCCGAGCGGCCGGACACGCCCCCGGTGCTGCTCGCCTGCGTGCCCGGGGAACTGCACAGCCTGCCGATCGAGGCGCTGGCGGCAGCCCTCGCGGAACGCGGCGTACCGGTACGGATGTTCGGCGCGGCCCTGCCCGCCGAGGCGCTGTGCGACGCGGTCCGGCGTACGGGGCCGCGGGCCGTGGTGCTCTGGTCGCAGTCCCGCGCCACCGCGGACCGGGCCCTGGTCCGGTCGGTGGCCGGCATCGAATGGGGGCTGCGCGGGGCCCGCGGCCACTCGGCGCTGCTGCTGGCCGGACCGGGCTGGGACGGCCGTTACCGGGAGCCGCGCACCGAGCGGCTGTTCGGGCTGCGGCCGGGCCTCGCCCTCATCGAGGCGCTGGCAGCCGGACCCGCCGCGGGGCCGGAGCCGGGGGCCCGCCCAGGGACTGCCGCAGGACGTGCAGCGCCCGCCGCATGTGGCTCTTGACGGTGCCCAGCGGGAGGCCGGTGCGGGCGGCGATCTGGCTCTGGCTGAGATCGGCGTAGAAGGCCAGCCACAGCACGCGCCGCTGCGCGGACGGCAGCCGGGCCAGCTCCCCCGTGATCAGCACCCGGTCCAGGACCTGCTCGGGCCCCGGCCACCCGGCCGCGCCCGACGTCCCCGGGTGCGGGCCGAGCCCGTGCGGGCCGTCCAGTACCGCGGCGGCGGCCACCGTACGGGCCCGCCGGGACCGGGCCTCCAGCGCGTCGGCGACCTTGTGGCGGGTGATTCCGGTGAGCCAGGCGCCGAGCCCGCCCGGGCCGGGCCGGTAGCCGCCCCGGCCGCGCCAGGCGGCGAGGAAGACCAGCTGGGTCACGTCCTCGGCCTCGCGCTCGTCGCCCAGCGAGCGGCGTGCGAGCGCCAGTACCAGGGGCCGCCAGCGCCGGTAGACGGCCTCCACGGCCCCCTCGTCCCCTGCCGCGAACCCGGCGCAGAGGGCGGTGTCCCGATCGGTGGTGGGGGAAGCCTTGTCCATGGGACGAGCCTCGCCACGGACGGGGCCGCGGCCAAGTTGCAGCGTTTCCGCAGCGAATCGACGCAAGGCGGGCCGGGCCGTCCCCGACGGCCGTGCAGCCTCGGCAGCGGGGTCCGGTGCACCACCGCCGCCACGACCACCGCGGCGGGCAGCAGCAGCTCGCCTACGCAGGTGCGGGCCCCCGGGCCGCCGAACCTCGGGGCCCCATCCGCCCACGGCCGCGGCCGGGATCAGCAGGGTCTCCGCGCACGGGCCCACGCTCATCCGGCGCCGGCCCCGCGGCCCCGCGGCCGACTCCGTCCGCGCCCCGCAGGGCCGGCAGGAGCCCCCCGGGCTGGGCCGCAGGGCCCCGGCCCCCCTCCGGCGCGTGCTCACGTCCATTGACGCCCGACCCTGGCCCGCGCCCCGGCCCGGCCGGCAGCGACATGCGGGAGGGCGGGGGGAGTCAGCGGGCATGCCCTAGGGTCCGGAGCATGAGTGATCTTCTACTGGTGAGGCACGGCGAGACCGCCTGGAGCGCGGACGGCCGGCACACGGGCCTGACCGACGTGCCGCTGACCGCGCGCGGGGTCGAGGAGGCCATCTCCCTGGCCCCCTTCTTCCGCGACGAGAGTCCCGCCCTGGTGCTGACCAGCCCGCTCAGCCGGGCCGTCGCCACCGCCCGGCTCGCCGGGCTCTCCGACGGGGTCCCCGACCCCGACCTGCACGAATGGGACTACGGCGGCTACGAGGGCATCACGACCGCCCAGATCCGGCAGACCGTGCCGCAGTGGTCGCTGTGGACCGACGGGGTGCCGCCCGGCGACGCCCACCACCCCGGGGAGCAGGCCGCCCAGGTCGGCGTCCGCGCGGACCGGGTCCTGGCCCGGGCCGCGCAGGCACTGCGCGCCGACCGGGGCGACGTGGTGCTCGTCGCGCACGGTCACTTCCTGCGCGTGCTGACCGCCCGCTACCTCGGCCTGGCCCCCGAGGACGGCCGGCTCTTCCTGCTGCGCACCGGCACGGTCAGCGTCCTGTCCACGGAGCACGGACTTCCGGTCGTGGCCGGCTGGAACACCCGCCCCTGAGACGGACCGGCCCCCCGGCCGCTCCGTGGGCCGGTCCGTGGCCCGCCGACGGGCCGGTCCGTGGCACGCCCCGCCCGGCCCGCCCGCCTCGCGCGCGCGGGCCGGGTGCGTGACGATGCGTACATGGACGACGGCGACCGCGGCACACCGGGCGGCACGATGCCGGGAACCGCTCCCGAGGCGAGCCTCAAGGCCAACGCCATCGGGTTCCTCGACGCCCTGGTGATCGGCCTGAACTCCACCTCGCCCGCATACTCCCTGGCCGCCGTGATCGGACCGATCGTGGCCCTCGTCGGGATCTACGCGCCGGGCGTGATGCTGGCGTCCTTCGTCCCGATGCTGCTGATCGCCGCCGCCTTCTACTACCTCAACAAGGTCGACCAGGACTGCGGCACCACCTTCTCCTGGGTGACCCGCGCCATGGGCCCCTGGGCGGGCTGGCTCGGCGGCTGGGCCATCACCATGACCGGCGTCCTCGTCATCGGCTCCCTCGCGGACGTGGCCGTCCACTTCGGCCTGCTCGCCGCGGGCCTCGACGGCTGGGCCTCCAACCAGCTGGTCCGGCAGGGGCTGAGCGTCGTCGTGATCCTCGCGATGACCGCCGTCTGCGTCATCGGCACCGAGATGTCCGCCCGCCTCCAGGACGTCCTCATCCTCGCCCAGGTCTTCTTCCTGCTCGTCTTCGCGGTGGTCGCCATCTACCGCGTCTACGCCGGCACCAGCAGCCTGGACGGCACCCCGCCCTCCTTCTCCTGGCTCAACCCCTTCGGCGCCGGCGGCAGCGCGCTCACCGGCGGCCTGCTGCTCGGCGTGTTCATCTACTGGGGCTGGGAATCCGCCGTGAACCTCACCGAGGAGGTCGAGGACTCCGCCACCGCCCCCGGCAAGGCGGGCATCTGGTCGACCGTCGTACTGCTGGTGACCTACCTGTCCGTCGGCTACGCCGTCGTCGCCTACGCCGGGACCAAGTTCCTCGCGGAGAACGCGGGCCAGGAGGAGGCCGTCTTCGCGATCCTCGCCCACGAGGTGATGGGCGGATGGGACTGGATGGTGCTGCTCGCCGTCTGCACCTCCGCCCTCGCCTCCACCCAGACGACGATCATCCCCGCGTCCCGCACCGCCCTGTCGATGGCCCGCCGCCACGCGCTCCCGCCGCACCTGGCCCACATCCACCCGCGCTTCCGCACCCCGGACGTCAGCACCTGGTGGGTGGCCGCCATCGCCATCGCCTGGTACCTCGTCGTGAACCAGATCAGCGAGAACGCCCTGCTCGACTCCCTCACGGCGCTCTCCCTGCTGATCGCCTTCTACTACGCGCTCACCGGCGTGGCCTGCGCGGTCTACTACCGCCGCCACCTCCTGGAGAACGCGCACAACTTCCTCCTCATCGGCCTCGGCCCCCTGGCCGGCGCCGGGCTGCTGGCCTGGCTGCTGGTGGAGTCCGTGAGCGACATGTCCAACCCGGGGAACTCCGCCAGCGGGGCCTCCTGGTTCGGTCTCGGCCCGCCCCTGGTCATCGGCATCGGGATCGCGGTGGCCGGCGTCCTGCTGATGTGCTTCTGGCGGGTCCGCGACGGCAGGTTCTGGCAGGAGCGGCGGGGCGTGGTCGACCCGGCCCTCGTGCACGGCGGGAAGTCCTGAGGAGGCCGGATGTCCGTGGTCCTGGGGTACGACGAATCACCCGGCGCGGAACGCGCCCTGCGGGTGGCGCTGGAGGTGGCCACCGCCTTCGGGGAGCCGCTCGTCCTCGTCTACGGAGCCGCCGCGCCCGGACCCACCGGCGAGGAGTACCGCGCCCACCGCGAGGCCGTCCTCCAGGCGGGCCGCAGCGCCCTGGCGCGGGCCGTCGAGGCCGCCGACGAGGCCGGGGTCCCCTCCACCGTCGAGGTGGTCGACGACAAACCGGCCCAGGCGCTGCTGGACGCGGCCGAACGCCACGACGCCCGGGTCATCATCGTCGGCAGCTGGGGCGACAGCCCGATCCGCGGCGCCCTCCTCGGCTCCACCCCGCACAAGCTCCTGCACCTGTCACCGGTGCCGGTGCTCTGCGTCCCGACCGCGGACGACCCGTACGGTTCGCCCTCAGCCTGACGGTCCCTCCGCGAAGATCCCCGACAGGTACGCGCTCAGACCGGCGGCCGTCGGCGGGGTCAGCCGGGCGCCGAGGTAGCCGTCCGGGCGGACCACGAAGGCCGTCGGCTCCCGCACCCCGTAGACGCGGGCGAAGTCGCCCCGGCCGTCGAGGAACACCGGCAGCGGGGCCCAGGCGGGCGCGGTCCCGCCCTCGGTGAGGACCGCGTACGCCGTGAACCGTCCCGCGGGCAACCCGTCCGTCAGTGCGGCGAGTTCGGGGACGCCAGGGGAGTCCGCGCGCGGGGCGCAGACCAGCAGTACGTGCTCGCTGCCCCGCAACAGCTCGTGCAGGCGCAGGGGGTGGGCCTCGATCCGGCCGGTCAGCCCCTCGCAGTCGGGCGCGCGGTCGCCGGGGCGCGGGCCCGGGGAGGCGCCGTCCGGCTCCGCCCGCAGCACGATAGGACTTGCGGGGTAGCCGAGGAGGAGCTGCGCCTCGCGCAGGAGCAGGGTCGCCCCGTCCCCGTCCCCGTCGCCGGGACCGGCCCGCACACCCTCGGCGGCGTGCCGGACGGTCCGCCCGACGACCTCCTCGCCGACCGGCCGGCGCTCGGCGTCGTAGCTGGCGAGCAGACCGGGGGAGGCGTCTCCGGCCACGGCCAGGGCCAGCTTCCAGGCCAGGTTCCAGGCGTCCTGGATCCCGGTGTTCATGCCCTGCGCACCGGTCGGGGGATGGATGTGCGCGGCGTCTCCGGCGACGAAGACGCGGCCCTCCCCGTACCGGTCGACGATCCGGTGGCTGATCCGGAACACGGAGGACCAGCGCAGCCCGGAGGCCGTCACCGGCCGGGGCGACAGCCGGTCCAGGACCGCCTGCACGTGCGGGAGCTCCGGGCGCGGGCCGCCCTCCAGCCCGTGCGCGACCCCGTCCGGCCCGGCCGACGGCGACGACAGCTCCGGCGGCGCCGGCATCGACACGCGGTACCGGCCCGCCCCGGGCAGCGGGATGCACACCAGCACGTCGTCGGGCCGGCCCGCGGCGTCGTGGTGCGTCGAGCGGACCGCGTACCCGTAGGGCAGGTCCCAGTCCAGCACCACGTCCGCCAGCATGTACGCGTCGGCGAACGCCCCGCCCCCGAAGGCGAGCCCGAGTCCCTTGCGGACCAGGCTGTGCGCCCCGTCGCAGCCCACGAGGTAGCGGGCGCGCACCTCCTCCTCGCCGTGCGGGCCGGCCAGCCGGCAGGTCACGCCGTCGGCGTCCTGGGCGAAGGAGACCAGCTCGGTGCCCCGCTCGACGGCCGTCCCGGACCGGGCGAGGAACTCCTCCAGGATCCGCTCGGTCTCGTACTGCGGCAGCGCCGCGAACCCGTACGGGATCCCGGGCGGCACCCGCATCTCCAGCCGGGCCGTCTCCACGCCGTCCGAGTAGGCCAGCTGCCCGTACAGCGGTGCGGCCGCGTCCAGCGCGGACCGTACGAGGCCCATCCGGTCCCACAGTTCCAGGGTCCGCGGCTGGATGCCCACGGCCTTCGCGTACGGCAGCCGCCGCGGCAGCCGGTCCACGATCCGGCAGCCGGTCCCGCGCCGGCGCAGTTCCACCGCCGCGGTCAGTCCCACCGGACCCGCTCCGGCGACCAGTACGTCCACCGGTTCGTCGCGCATTCCTCCATCGTCGCCGGGCGGCCGTCGCCCGGCGACCGGGAGGCGCGACTCAGGCCTGGTCCGCCAGCCCGATGGCCTTCTCCAGTTCGCGGGCCGCCCGGCCCGGTTCGCCGCGCTGCGACTCCAGCAGGGCGGCGGCGATGGCGTCGAGCTTGCGCTGGATCGCGTGCTCGGCGCGCCGTTCGGCGTTCTTCAGCAGGGCCAGCAGCAGCAGGGAGACGGCTCCCATCGCGTCGCCCGCGAGGTGCTGCCACTCCATGGACAGCCCGGCCACGTGGACCGTCACGAAGGCGGCCACCAGCAGCACGCACAGGCCGGAGAAGAGCGCCGAGCTGGTGAAGTTGGAGGCGAGCTCGGCGAGCTTGCCGAAGCGGCCGATCCGGCCGTCCCCGTGTCTTTCGGCGGGATGTTCGAGGCTCATGGGTGTCCGCCGCGTCAGTCGGGGGGCTCGGGGACCGAAGGACGCTCCGACGGCTCCGGTGGGGGTGGTGACGGCTTCGCGGGGGCGGGGCGGGGATCGTGCGGTTTCGGCCGGGGGCGGGGCTCGGCGGGCTCCGGATCACGCGGAACCGGCTGGGGGGACGAGGGGACGGGGCCCGGACCTTCGGGTTCCGGATCCGCCCGCGTCATCGTCGCCGTCGTCGCCGTCGCCGGTGTGGCGTCCGGCGCGGTCCTGCGTTCCATGTGCGTCACCTCGCTGTGCGTGGTTCCCGTCCGGCGGCGGCGCCGCGCGCCGCCGTGCCGAGGGGGTGCGCGGCCTGTTCCGCGCCCCCTGCGCCTGCCCTCGGTCACGCCCCTCATGCGGGGGCGGATTGCCCGCCGCCCCGGCCGGGTAGCCGGTCCGGGAGACGACGGACCGCAAGGAGGCCCCGTGACCGCGCTGGATCCCTTCACCGACGGGCTCGACGTGCCGATGTACGTGGTCACGGCCGAGGCCGGCGGCGCCCGGGCCGGCTGCCTGGTCGGCTTCGCCTCGCAGTGCTCCATCGACCCGCCCCGCTTCTTCGTCTGGCTGTCCACCGCCAACCACACGTACCGGGTCGCGCGCACGGCGGCGTACCTCACCGTGCACGCGCTCGAACGCGATCAGCGGGACCTCGCGGAGCTCTTCGGCAGCCGGACGGGCGACCGGACCGACAAGTTCGCCCTGACCGGCTGGCGGCCGGGGCACGGGGGCAGCCCGGTCCTGACGTCGGCGCGCACCTGGTTCACCGGCCGGGTCGAGCGCAGCGTCGAGGGCGGGGACCACGTGGGCTTCCTACTGGCGCCCGTCGAGGTCTGCCCGCCGCGGGAGGGGCCGCCGCCCGAGCCGCTGCGGCTGAGCGACGTCGAGGACCTGGAGCCGGGACATCCCGCCTGAGGGGTCACCGGGCGGGGCCGGCCCGTGCCATCCTCGGAGCATGGAGAGCGACGCCCGGTCCGCGGGCGAGGGTGCGGCACCCGAGGTGCTCGCGCTGGCCAAGGTGGTGGCCCGGCTGCGGCAGGAGATCGAGGACCTGGAGGGGGTCGCCGCGACCACGGCCGTCGTGGAGCGGGCCAAGGGCATGCTCATGGCCCGGCTGGGCCTCTCCGCCGACGCCGCACACGAACGGCTCGCCCAGCACGCCGCCGAGCACGGGCGCAGCCTCCTGGAGGAGTGCTGGATCACCCTGGGCGGGGCGGGCGCGCTCGGCCGGCCGCCGGCGTCCCCGCTCTCCCCGCCGCCGTCCACACCGCCCTCGCCCGCGCCGACGCCCATCGCGTCGGCGGTCCGTACGCGGGTGGCGCCCGTCGCGGACCCCGAACCGGCCGGTGATCCGGCCGGTGACCCGGCCGACGGGCCCGCCCCCGCCGCGGCGCACCGCCGGATCCTGGCCCGGCTGGCCGAGGGGCTGTCCGCCGTGGGCTCCGGCGACGACCTCGCCGAGCTGCTGAGGTCGCGACTGGACGGCGCCGCGGGCGTGGACGGCGTCATGGTCTACGCCGCCACCCCCGGCGGCAGCCTGGAACTGACCGGCCACGCCGGGGTGGGCGGAGTGGTCGCCGGCCAGTGGCGCCACGTCCCGCCGCTCAGCGGCATCGCCGCACTGGAGGCCCTCGCCGCGTGCGGGCCCCTCTGGCTGGAGGACCCGGTGGGCGATGCCCGCCGCTACCTGCTGATCGGGGATCCGCCCGAGCGCTGGCCCTCCCGCGCCTGGCTGCCCGTGCCGGGCGACGGGGCCCCGAGGGCCGTCGTCGGCTTCCTGCGGACGGCGCCGGGCCCCTTCGATCCGCCCACCCGCGACCTGCTGCGGCGCGCCGTGCGGCTCTGCGCCGGACCGCTCGGCGCGCTGAACGGCCGCGCCCCCGTGGCCGCGGGCGCCGACGGGAGCCGCGCGGAGGTCGATGCCGTCCAGCAGGTCCTCGACGCCCTGTCCGGACCCGCCATCGTGCTCACCCCGCTGCGCTCGCCGTCGGGCGAGGTCGAGGACTACCGGATCGACGCGGCGGCCCCCGAATCCGTCGACGTGGCCGGGCGGCGCGGCACCGAACTCGTGGGCCGGCGGGTCCTGGAGACCTACCCCACCGTGGCGGGCTCGGCCCTGTGGGACGGCTACCTGGCCGTGCTGCGGACCGGGAGGACGTACGAGGGCGAGCCCTTCACCTACGAGGAGGTGGTCGCCGGGGTCCAGCGCCGGTCCGTGTACTCCGTACGGGCGACCCCGCTCGGGGAGCGCCTCGTCGTGTCCTGGATCCGCCACGACATCAGCGACCGCGAGGTCCGGCGGCTGGCCGACATGCAGCGGCTGGGCAACCTCGGCTGGGCGGCCTGGAACCTGGTGGCGGACACCGCCGTCTGGTCCGACCAGCTGTACGCCATCTTCGACCGCGACCCCGCGCTCGGGCCCGTCCGGCTGGACGAACTGCCCCGGTACCTGGTGGCCGCCGACCTGCCGAGGATGAGCGCGGCCGTGCGACGGCTGATCGGCGAGGGCGGCCCCGTCGACGAGGCCTTCCGCGTCGCCACCCCCCAGGGCGTGCGCCACGTACGGATCGTCGCCGAGGCCCAGACCGACGCCGACGGCACCCCCATCGAGGTGCACGGGCTCCTCCAGGACGTCACCGCGCAGCAGAACGCCGAACTCGCCCTGCGCGAGAGCGAACGCGACGTCCTGATCCAGCGCGGCATGCTCAAGGCCGAACGCCTGCTCGCCGCCCGGCTCCAGGACGCGCTGCTGCCGATCCCGGAGCAGTCGCTGGACCTGGCGGGCCTGCGCGTGGACGTCGCCTACGTACCCGCCGACAGCGGCATCAACGTCGGCGGCGACTGGTACAGCGCCATCGAACTCCCCGACGGGAGCGCCCTCTTCGTCGTCGGGGACGTCGCCGGGCACGGCCTGCCCGCCGTCGGCACCATGGCCCAGCTGCGGTTCACCACCAAGGGCATGACCATCACCGGCTCGGCCCTGCCCGACGTCCTGGGCCGGCTCAACGCGCTGCTGATGCACACCGCCACCGATCCGGCCGGGAGCGCCACCGCCACCATGGTGATGGGCCGCTACCGGCCCGGTGACCGGCGCCTGACCTGGGTCCGGGCGGGCCACCTGCCGCCCCTGCTGATCCGCGGGGACGAGGCGGTCTTCCTGCCGCAGCCGGCCGGCCCCCTGCTCGGCGCCGCCTTCCGGGCCGCGTACGGCCAGAGCACGGTCGACCTGCTGCCGGGGGACCACCTGCTGCTCTACACCGACGGTCTCGTGGAGGAGCCGGGGGAGGACATCGAGGCCGGGCTGGCCCGGCTCGCGACGACCGCCCTGCGGCTCCTGCGGGAAGGGCGTCAGGAGACCCTCGCCCGCACCCTGGCCGCGCTGCGGCGGGGCCACCGCGACGACATCTGCGTCCTGCACGTGCACGTCCCGGACGGCGCCTGACGCCCCCCGCCCCCCTGCCCCCCCCCGCCGGACACGGGCGTGGTCCCGGACACCGGGAACTCCGGCGCCCGGGACCACCACGACGAGCGGCCGGGCCCGTCGGCCGGCTACGCGGCCTCGGGCCGCAGCTCCTTCTCGGCATGGGCCTGCACCGCCGAGCGGAAGGCGCCCATGCAGTGGGTGCAGTAGCGTTCCGCGGTCGTCCCGCCGGTCTCGGCAGGGGTGCTGACCGGGGGCGGCGCGTGGCGGCCGCAGAGGGTTCCGGAAGAGGGCTCCTTGGCGAGGACGTGCCACAGGAGTTCACCCCCGCCGTCCGGGGATTCAGCGCGCATTTCGTACATGTGGACGCCTTTCCGCGCTTGCGTGGGTGGGCGGGGAACCGCCCGCTGTCCCATGAGAGCCCGCCATCGGCCAGACGGCCACCGGGCCTCGGCCGACCGGGCGAATTCGCCGCGCCGGAGGTTTGGAGCGCGTCGTGCGGATCCGGCGGGTGCGGCCGTGGCGACGGGGCGTCAGACGGCGACTCCGGCCGGCAGCAGGTCCTCCGGCGGGGGCGTCGCGGGGAGCGCGGCGAGGCGCAGCCGGGCGGCGTGGAGGGCTTCGTGGGCCGTGGGGCGCCCCAGCAGAACGCACAGCGTGTACGTGGCGTCGTCCATCGCCCGGCGGGCCCGCGCCTCCCCGGGCGCCGCCCGCAGCCGGGCCCGGCACGCCCGGAAGCGGCCGAGGGCCTCTTCGGTCCGGGCCCGGCTCGGCACCAGGGGCCGCGCCGGGGCGACCCGGGCCTGCGCCGGCCCGGCCGTCCTGGCCGCCACGACCGCCCGCCGCAGGGCCCGTTCCACACCCTTCGGCAGCCCCTTGCCGCGCGGGCCGGCGGCCGCCAGGGCCACGGCCAGCTCCTCGGCGGTGACGCGCGCGGCGGCGGCAGCGGCCGCCAGGACCCGGTGTGCGTCCCGCTCCGCACAAGGGGTCATCACCATCACCACCCCCACCGCCCACTCGGCCGCGCACGGGGCGGAGGCTTCGCCACCGCCGGTCTGAGGAATGCGAGGAGACGCCACCGGATGATCCCTTCAACCCAAGGTCGAGCGCGCCAATGTCCGCACGTATGAAAGGTATGCCCGCCTCGAAACGCCCGGCTCCCGCTGTCCGCCGCCGCCCGCGCGCGCCGCCCCGCTGCGTCCGATCGGGCGGGGCCTGCCGAGCCTCACCGCCGCCGCGTCCCGCCGGGGCTACGGTGGGCCGGTTCCGTCCGCCGCGCGGCAGAGGAGACGTGCAAGCCGTGTCGACATCCAGCCACGCACTCGCGGGCGCACCCTGCTGGGTCAGCCTGATGACCCGGGACCTGCCCTCGGCGCAGCGGTTCTACACAGCCGTGATGGGGTGGGAGTTCCGCGACACGGGAGACGGCCTGTCGGTGGCTTTCCTGGACGGCACGCCCGTCGCGGGCATCGGCGCCCCGGCCGCGTCCCCCGGCCTCCCCGTGGCCTGGACCCCGTACTTCGCCGTCGACGACGCGGACGTGGCCGCCGCCCGGGTGCGCGAACGCGGCGCCACCGTGGCCGTGGGCCCGCTGCCCTTCGGGACGGGCCGTGCCGCCCTGGCGGCCGACCCCGACGGCGCGGTCTTCGGCTTCTGGGAGGGCGGGGTCATCCCCGACTGGAGCGTGGCGGGCGACGGCGCCCCCGCGTGGCTGGAACTGCGTACCCGCGACGCCTTCGCGGCGGCCATCTTCTACGGTCAGGTCCTCGGCTGGGCCGACGGGAGCCCCGGCTGTTGCAGCGTCTCCTACGAGCACGACCGGGTGGTGCTCCGCCACGGCCGTGACACCGTGGCCCGGATCAGCGGCGGCGCGGTCGAGGCGGACCCCGACCCGAACGTCCGGCCCCGCTGGCACACCCACTTCCACGTGCCCGACCTGGAGGCGGCCGCCGACCGGGCGACGGCGCTCGGCGGAACCCTCGCGTCCCCGGTCCGCACCACCGCGGCCAGCCGCTCCCTGACCCTGCGCGATCCCGACGGCGCGTTCTTCACCGTCGTGGCCCCCAACGCTCCCTGACGGCGGGCCGGTGTCGACGGCGGACTGATGTCGGGGTGCGGCCCCCGTCGCAGCCCCTATGGCCAGAGCCGCACCCCGTGTGATGCACGTACCCGTCCGGTACGCGTCCACGCGCGGGGCGTGTCTCCATCGGGGCCGGCTGGTCCGCTGGCGGATTCCCGGTCGGATCCGGCCCCCCTCGGCTGTGCCAATGGCTCAGTGGTGGCCCCTCCGGTTGAGCCAGTGGGCCTCCGGATGGTTATCTGTGTCTTATCCATGTACTTACGGCGCCACGCAGCGCCGGACGGCAACGAGGCCGGTCCGGACCGTGGCGCCTTCGCCGTGCCCCCACACCGCCCACCACCCCCGGGCGGGAGGCGGCCCGGCGTGCGCCATCACGAGGGGGGCGGCACACCGCCGTGAAGAGAATGTTCGTGGCTCCGGACCCGGGCCGTACGAGGCTCAGGAACTCACTGCGCGCGGTCGTCGGCGTGGCACTCGCCGTCACCGTGGCCGAACTGGCGGGGCTCTCCCAGACCGCCTCCATCACCGGCGGCCTCGCGGCCCTGCTGGCGCTCTTCACCGTCCTGGACGCCGACGTGCGCGCCCAGCGGATCACCACCGCGCTGCTGCCCGTCGCCGGATTCCCCGTCCTCGCGCTGGCCACCTCCCTGCACGGGCTGCCGCAGGCCCGCGACGCGGCCTTCCTCGCCGTGGTCTTCGCCGGGGTGTACGCCCGCCGCTGGGGACCGCGCGGCCATGCCCTCGGCATCTTCGGCTTCATGATGTTCTTCGTCACCCAGTTCCTGCACGCCGTGCCCGCCCAGCTCCCCGAACTGTTCGCCGCCGTCACGCTGGCGCTGCTGTCGGCCGGGGCCACGCGCTTCCTGCTGTGGCCCATCGAGCGCCGTACCCCGCCGGCCACCGCCCCGCCCGGACTGCCCGGCGCCGGCCTCGCCCGGCCCACCACCCGGCAGGCCTTCCAGGCCACCGCCGCCTGCGGCTTCGCCCTCGCCATCGGGCAGGCGCTGTCCGAGGACCGCTGGTACTGGGCCGTCGGCACCGCCTGGTGGATCTTCGTCAACACCGCCTCGCGCGGGGAGACCCTGGTCCGCGGCTTCCGCCGGGTGCTGGGCACCGTCCTCGGCATCGCGGCCGGGCTGCTGATCGCCGTACCGCTGCACGGCGCGCCCGTGCCCACCGCCGCCCTCGTCGCCGTCTGCGTCTTCGGCATCTTCTACACGGCCGCCCCCTCCTACTCCTGGATGATGTTCTTCGTCACCGTCATGGCGGGGCTGCTCTACGGGCTCCTCGGCGTCCTCCACCCGGGTCTGCTGCTGCTGCGCTTCGAGGAGACGGCCGTCGGCGCGCTGGGCGCATCGCTCGCCGTCATCCTCGTCCTGCCCGTCACCACGCACGCCGCCAACGACGCCTGGATCCAGCGCGCACTGCACTGCGTACGGGCCTCCACCGCGGCCTCCCTCGACCGGCTCGCCGGGGACCCGGCCGCCGACCCCGCCCCGCATGCGGCCGAGCTGGAACTGCTGCTCGGCCGGGTGCGGATGGCGCTGGCCCCGCTCGTCCATCCGCTGAGCCCGCTGCGCGCCCGCAAGGCCCGCGCCCGCCAGGTCCTGGCCCTGCTCGACGACTGCGCCCGCGAGGTGCACGGGCTCGTGCTGGTGGCCGCAGACCCACAGGCCTCCCACGACGCCCGGCTCGCCGCCGCCTGCTGGCGGGTCGAGGCGGCCGTCGAGGCGCTCACTGCCCCCCAGGGCGGCCCGCAGCCGGCCACCGCGCAGGCCCCGGCCCATCCGGCCGCCGCCGAACCGGCCCTGGCCCACCTCCACGGGTTGGAGCAGGCGTTGACCGCCCTCGCGGCCCCCCTGCGCACCGACCCGCGCGCCCCGCTCACCGCGGCGGCCTGACGCCCCGCGTCCGTACCGCCGCCCGGCCGGGGACCGGACGCAGCCCCGACCGCCGCGCATGATAGGGCAGTCCGGCCCTCTCCCGCAGGACTTCGTGAGAAGATCACTCGGAGGAGTGTTCACTCCTCCGAGTGGCTGCACCGCTGATCACCGCCCTGTACAACGGGTGACCTGCATGTGCGCATTTTCATCCGGTGCCTACGGGGTGGATCCGGTCGGACGGGGGCTTACGGGGCGCAATGGACATACTCCAGCAGCACGCCAGCACCGCTCAGGTGGCGGAAGAAGCCGAGGACTTCATCCGGCTCTTCCACCGCGAGAACCCGGCGGCGGGCGATCCGCGGGCCCGGATCGCCGCCGTCCGCGCCGAGCTGGCCGAGACCGGCACCTACCGCCACACCCCGCAGGAGCTGGTCCACGGGGCCCGCGTCGCCTGGCGCAACAGCAACCGCTGCATAGGGCGCCTCTACTGGAACTCGCTGCGCGTGCGCGACCGGCGCATGCTGACGGAGGCCGAGGACATCGCGCGGGAGAGCTTCGAGCACCTGCGGGAGGCCACCAACGGCGGCCGGGTCCGCCCCACCATCACCGTCTTCGCCCCGGACGCCCCCGGCCGCCCCGGCCCGCTGATCTGGAACGAGCAGCTGGTGCGCTACGCCGGCTACGGCGACCACCACTCGGTCACGGTGGGCGACGCCCGCAACGCGCCGCTCACCGAGGCCCTGCTGAGGCTCGGCTGGCCCGGCGGCCCGGGCACCCCCTTCGACCTCCTCCCGCTGGTGGTCCAGGGCGTGGACGACAAGCCCCGCTGGTTCGAGACCCCCGCCGACGCGGTGCTGGAGGTGCCCGTGCGGTATCCGGACGGGCGGGACGACTGGGGCGACTGGGACCTGCGCTGGCACGCCGTGCCCGCCATCTCCAACATGTGCCTGGAGATCGGCGGCGTCCACTACCCCGCCGCCCCCTTCAACGGCTGGTACATGGGGACCGAGATAGGTGCCCGCAACCTCGCCGACACCGACCGCTACAACCTCCTGCCCGCCGTGGCCCGCCGCCTCGGCCTGGACACCTCCACCGACCGCTCGCTGTGGAAGGACCGGGCGCTCGTCGAACTCAACCGGGCGGTGCTGCACTCCTTCGACGCCGCCGGTGTGACCATCGCCGACCACCACACCGAGTCCCGGCGGTTCCTCTCCCATCTGGAGCGGGAGGAGGGCAAGGGCCGTGCGGTGGGCGCCGACTGGTCCTGGATCGTCCCCCCGATGTCCGGATCGGCGACCCCGGTGTTCCACCGGACCTACGAGGACCGGCCGAGCGCGACGGCGTACGTCCACCATCCCGGGGCGCAGGAACGCGCCAGAGGTGAGGATTTGGTCTAGACCTTCTGTTACCGTCGGCTCCGTACGGATCCGGGACGGCGGAGAAGGGGCATCCGTGGGCGACGCGGACAGCAGGGACCAAGGCGGCGCGCACCGTGCCTACATCGGCTCGTTCACCTCGGGGGGCGGCCGCGGTGTCACCACCGCGGCCGTGGATCCGGCCACCGGGGCGCTGACCCCGCTCGCGGCCGACGCGTCCCTGCCCGATCCCTCGTACCTCACGCTCGACCGGGCCGCCGGGGTGCTCTACGCCGTGAGCGAGACCGACCGCGGTGCGGTGGGCGCCTTCCGTGTCACCGCCGGGGGACTGGAGCCGATCGGGGCGCCCGCGCCCGTCGGCGGCTCGGGCCCCACCCACCTCTGCCTGGCCGGGAGCCGGCTGGTCACCGCCAACTACACCTCCGGCAGCGTCAGCAGTCTGCCGGTCGGCCCGGACGGCGCCCCGCACGGGCCCGCCGCCGTCCTCGCCCTGCGCGGCGCCGGCCCCGACGCCGAGCGCCAGCGGGCCCCGCACGCCCACCAGGTGCTGCCCGACCCCACCGGCCGGTGGGTGCTCGGCGTGGATCTGGGCTCCGACGCGGTACGGGTCTGCGCGCTCGATGCGGCCACCGAGGCCCTCCGGGTACACGCGGAAGTGCCCCTGCGGGCCGGCGCCGGACCGCGCCACCTCGCCTTCCACCCGGCGGGCGGAGTGGTGTACGTACTGCACGAGCTGGAGCCGCAGCTGACCGTGTGCCGCTGGAACGCCGCGTCGGGGCACCTGGAACCGGTCCGTGAGGTTCCGGTCGCGCCGGCGGGTGCTCCGGGCGCCGCGCGGCCCTATCCCTCCGCGATCGTGGCCTCGCCCGACGGGCGCTTCGTCTGGGCCGCCGTGCGCGGCACCGACACCCTGGTCACCTTCTCCCTGGCCGCGGGTCCGGAGGAACCGCTGCTCATCGGCACGGTCGGCTGCGGCGGCCGCTGGCCGCGCGACCTCGCGGCCGATCCGGCCGGACACCGCCTCTACGCGGCCAACGAACGCTCCGGCGACGTCACCTGGTTCGAAGTGGACCGGCGCACCGGCGAGCCGCGCCGGGCCGGCTCGGTCCCCGTACCGGCGGCCTCGTGCGTGGTCTTCGGCTGAGCCCGTCCGCCGCCGGCGCCCGGATCGCGGCCCGGATCGCGCCCCGGGCGGCGCCCCGCGGACACGGCGAGGGCCCGCCCCCGGAATCCGGGTGAGCGGGCCCTCTTCGCGTTGGGGCGGGACTCAGTGGGAGGCGGCGCCCAGCGTGATCCCCAGGGCGGCGCTGTACTGGGCGACGGCCAGCTTGCCGAGCGCGGGGTAGGACCCCAGCACGTCGGCGGCGGCGCAGTCGGCCTCCTTGCAGGCGGTGTCCAGCAGGCCCTCGGCGGCCTCCGGGCCGATCAGGTAGGGCGCCAGCGCCAGCTGGGCGGAGCCCGAGCCGCGCAGCTCGGCGGCGACGGCGGCCACCGAGCCCTCCTGGTCCAGGGCGGCGGCCATCACCGGCACCGCGAGGCGGGCGGCCAGCAGCATGCCGGTGATCCCGGCCGCCTGGACGGCCTCCTCGCCGCCGGTGGTGGCCAGGATGATGCCGTCGGCGGCGGTGGCCACGGTGAACAGACGGGCGCGGTCGGCGCGGGCCAGGCCGGCCTCGGAGAGCCGCACGTGCAGGCCCTCGGCGAGCAGCGGGTGCGGGCCGAGTACGTCGGCCAGCTCGGCGGCGGCGGAGGAGTCCATCAGTGCCTGGCGGACCCGGCGCAGCAGGTCCCCGTCGGGGCCGGCCAGCAGGGGCACGACCACGGCGTCCGGGCCGGTCGGCGCGGGCACCTCGTGACCGGCGGCGCGGGCGAACTCCGCGCGTGCGGTCCGCTCGGCGACGACGGAGTTCAGCACGCTGCGGAGCGAGGGGAACTCGGCCCCCTCGGCGTCGTCACCGTCGAGGTGGCCGATGCGGGCGTCCAGGCCCGGCAGCTCGGAGCGGCCGATGCTGATGATCTCTTCCGCGAGCCCCCGCGAGGCGGCCGAAGGGGCACCGGGCACGGCGAGCACCAGCGCGGGCGCGCCCTCGGGCGCCACCGCGGGCTCGGGCCGGCGGTGCCGTCCGGTCTGGCGGGGTCGCGGCATTCGTACGGGCAGGCCATTTGCGGGCCCAGTGGGGGAGCTCATGGCGCCGCATGCTACTGGCTTATCGGAACCTGGTGTTCGGGCAGGGCCTGTCCGGGCGGCATCTGTCCGTATTTATCCATTGAATGTCGTAGTTCAATGTCATATACCGTTCAACCGACGGTCGGGAGCCGCCAGTCGACGGGCTGTGCACCCTGGCGGACCAGCAGGTCATTGGTCCGGCTGAACGGCCGGGACCCGAAGAAGCCGTTGGCGGCGGACATCGGGGACGGGTGCACCGACTCCACCGCCGGCAGGTCGCCCAGCAGGGGCCGCAGATTGCGCGCGTCGCGCCCCCACAGCACCGACACCAGCGGCTTGCCGCGCGCCGCCAGGGCCCGGATCGCCTGCTCGGTGACCGCCTCCCAGCCCTTGCCGCGGTGGCCGCCGGTCTTGCGCGGGGCGGTGGTGAGCGAGCGGTTCAGCAACAGCACGCCCTGCCGGGTCCAGGGGGTCAGGTCGCCGTTGACCGGGCGGCCGGTCCCGATGTCCGCGTGCATCTCGCGGAAGATGTTGTCCAGGCTCGGCGGCCACGGGTCCACCTCGGGCGCCACCGAGAAGGACAGGCCCATCGCGTGGCCCGGGGTGGGGTAGGGGTCCTGCCCGACGATCAGTACCTTCACCTCGTCGAAGGGCTGCTGGAACGCGCGCAGGACGTTCGCCCCGGCGGGGACGTACGTCCGACCGGCCGCGATCTCGGTGCGCAGGAAGTCGCCCATGGCGGCGATCTGCGCCGCCACCGGCTCCAGAGCGCGGGCCCAGCCCGGCTCGACGATCTCGTTCAACGGTCGTGCTGCCATGGGTGATCACTCTACTGGCCCACACCGACAGCCGGTTCCGCTTCAGTGCAGTACGGCAGCCCGCACGCACAGCACGTCCGGCAGGTGGGCGGCCAGCAGCCGCCAGCTGTCGCCGTCGTCGTGGCTGGCGTACAACTCGCCGTTGCGGTTGCCGAAGTAGACGCCCGCCGGGTCCGCGTCATCGGTGCACAGGGCGTCGCGCAGCACCGTGCCGTAGTGGTCCCCGGACGGCAGGCCCCTCGTGAGGGGCTCCCAGTGCGCGCCCGCGTCCCCGGTGCGGAAGACCCGGCAGCGGTGCTGCGCCGGGACCCGGTCGGAGTCGGCGTTGAGCGGGAAGACGTAGGCGGTGCCGGGGCGGTGGGGATGGGCGGCCACGGCGAAGCCGAAGTCGGAGGGCAGTGCGGCCCCGATGTCGCTCCAGGTGTCGCCGGCGTCGTCGCTGCGGTACACGCCCCAGTGGTTCTGCAGGTAGAGCCGGTCGCGGTTCCCGGCGTCCTGGGCGATCTTGTGGACGCACTGGCCGAACTCGGGGTGCGGATCGGGCAGGAACACCGCCGCGACACCGTGGTTGGACGGGGTCCAGCCGGCCCCGCCGTCCCGGGTGCGGAACACTCCGGCGGTGGAGACGGCGACCGTCACCGCGGCCCGGTCGGCCGGGTCGGTGATCACCGTGTGCAGGCCCTCGCCCCCGCCGCCCGGCACCCACGCGGAGCGGGTCGGGTGCTCCCACAGCGGGCGGACCAGCTCGAAGGAGGTGCCGCGGTCGGTGGAGCGGAACAGGGCGGCCGGCTCCGTACCGGCGTAGACCACGTCCGGGGCCTCGGGCCCCGCCGGGTGCAGCTGCCAGACCCGTTCCAGCGAGGCCCCGGTGTCCCGCGGGAACCTGATGGCGGGCGCGGCGGGTTCCTGCCAGGTGGCCCCGAGGTCGTCGGAGGAGAAGACGGACGGCCCCCAGTGCGCGCTGTCCCCGCCCGCCAGCAACCGCGGCGCCGGTCCCCGTCCGTCGATCGCCACGGCCGAGACGGCCTGCGCGTTGAAGTGGGGCCCTTCGAGCTCCCAGGGGCCGGAGCCCCGGCGGCGGCCGATGAACAGCCCCTTGCGGGTTCCCGCGAGCAGCAGCACCTCGTTCATGGCCGGCACCTCCGGACGTCCTCGGCTCCACGACGGCTTCCGGCCAGTCTGCACCCGCCCGACGGTTGTACGGGAAGTCTCGTACTACGAGAGATTTCGTAGTACGGTGCTTCTCGTACTTAGCGTTTCTCGTCCTGAGCGCCGATCCCCGGCGCGCGTCCGGTGACATCTGGAGAGCCCCATGAGTGCCGCAGCCCCCGCCGCCCTTTCCGCCCTGTTCCAGCCGTACGCGCTGCGGTCGGTGACCATCCCGAACCGGGTGTGGATGGCGCCGATGTGCCAGTACAGCGCCGCGCCCGACGGCCCGGCCGCCGGGGTCGCCACCGACTGGCACTTCACCCACTACGCGGCCCGCGCCACCGGCGGCACCGGACTGATCCTCCAGGAGGCCACGGCCGTCTCCCCGCACGGCCGGATCAGCCCCTACGACCTCGGCATCTGGAACGACACCCAGGTCGCGGCCCTGCGCCGGATCACCGACTTCGTGAAGTCCCAGGGCGCCGTCCCCGGCATCCAGATCGCCCACGCCGGCCGCAAGGCCTCCACCGAGCGGCCCTGGAAGGGCGGCCGCCCCGTCGGGCCCGAGGCCCACGGCTGGACGCCGCTCGCGCCGAGCGCCGTACCGTTCGCCGAGGGCGACCCGGTCCCGCACGCCGTCACGGTCGAGGAGATCGGCGAGGTCACCGCCCTGTTCGCCGCGGCCGCCGCCCGCGCGCTGGCCGCCGGGTACCAGGTGCTGGAGATCCACGGCGCCCACGGGTACCTGATCGGCCAGTTCCTCTCCCCGCACAGCAACACCCGCACCGACTCCTACGGCGGCTCGTTCGAGAACCGCACCCGCCTCGCCCTCGAAGTCGTCGACGCCGTACGGGCGGTGTGGCCCGAGGAGCTCCCGCTGTTCTTCCGGATCTCGGCCACCGACTGGCTGGAGGAGCAGGGCTGGACCGCCGACGAGACGGTCCGGCTGGCCGGACTGCTGGCGGAGCACGGGGTGGACCTGCTCGACGTCTCCACGGGCGGTCTCGCCCCGCACGTGAAGATCCCCGTCGGCCCCGGCTACCAGGTGCCGTTCGCGGCCCGCGTCAAGGCCGAGACCGCCCTCCCCGTGGCCGCCGTCGGCCTGATCACCGAGCCGGAGCAGGCCGAGAAGGTCCTGGCCAACGGCGAGGCGGACGCGATCCTGCTCGGCCGGGAGCTGCTGCGCGACCCCTACTGGGCCCGCCGCGCCGCCGCCGAACTCGGCGGAGAGCTCCGCATGCCGGTCCAGTACCACCGCTCCTGGTGAACCGGGGTGCGGCGCGGGAGTTCCCCACGCCCCGCCGCACCCCCCCCGCGGCACCCTTCGCCGGTGCTACGACGGTTCTCGTACGATGGGGGTCCGCCGGCCGGCGGGCGCAGCCGATCCGACGAGTGGAGCCGGACATGACGGAACGGGACACGGCCCGCGCCCTCGCCCACCCCGAGCCCGGGGAGATCCGCCTCGAAGCGGTGCTGCACGCGCTCTCCGACCCGGTCCGGCTCTCCATCGTCCGCGACCTCGCCGCCACGGAAGCCGAACTGGCCTGCTCGTACTTCGACCTGCCGGTCACCAAGTCCACGACCACGCACCACTTCCGCGTCCTGCGCGAGAGCGGTGTCGTACGCCAGACCTACCGCGGCACCACCAAGCTGAACGGCTTGCGCCGGGCCGAGCTCCAGGGCCTCTTCCCCGGGCTCCTGGACACCGTCCTCACGGCCGCCGCGGCCGAAGCCGCCCGCCTCACGGCGACGGCCGCGCCCGCCGGTCAGTAGCCCGCGCGGGCGGGGCGGCTCAGACCAGGCCCGCCGCCGCGCGCAGGCCCGGCCAGTCGGGGATCTTCACCGAGCGGCGGCCCAGGGACCGGCCGAGTTCCGCCTCGGCCGCCTCGATCGCCAGCCAGCCCGGCCACCGGACGGGACGCAGCCCCGCCGCGCACAGCGCCTCCAGCGGGTCGCCCGGGCGCTCGCGGCGGGCCAGCGCTCCCGCGTCCTGGAGCAGCGAGGACACCGTCTCCTTGGCGCACGGCCGGTTGGTGCCGATCACCCCGGTCGGGCCGCGCTTGATCCACCCCGCCACGTACTCGCCGGGCGAGGCCCGGCCCCCGCGCACCACCCGGCCCGCCGCGTGCGGCACCGTCCCGGTGACGGCGTCGAAGGGCAGCCCGGTGAGCGGCACCCCCCGGTAGCCGACCGAGCGCAGCACCAGCTCGGCGTCGAGCTCCTCGTACGTGCCCGTGCCGCGCACCCCGCCGAGGCCGTCCGGCGCGGTCCGCTCGCAGCGCACCGCGCGCACCCGGCCCCGCGGCCCGCCGAGCAGTTCGACGGGGCGCAGGTAGAAGCGCAGGGAGATGCTCCGGCGCGCTCCCGGGGCCAGAGCGGCCGCCGCCCAGCCGCGCAGCACCTCCAGGTTCCGCCGGGCCGCGGCGGGCAGCGCCGCCGCCGCGGCCGGGTCGGCGCAGGCGGGGTCGAGGGCCAGCTCGGCGGCTTCGGCCCGGGCCTCCACCCCCGCCAGGGTGCCCAGTTCGCGGAGTTCCTTGGTGGTGAACCTGGCCTGCGACGGGCCGCGCCGGGCCACCATCGTCACCGTCCGCAGCCCGCTCCCGGCGAGGACCCCGAGCGCGGGCTGGGGCATGTCCGTCGGCTCCAGCTCGGGCACGCCCCGGGCCAGGATCCGGGCCACGTCCACGGCGACGTTCCCGGCCCCGACCACCACCGCCGAGCGCACCCCGGCGAGGTCGAAGGCGGCCGCGTCGGGGTGCCCGCTGTACCAGGACACGAACGCCGTCGCGGAGTGCACCCCGGCCAGGTCCTCGCCGGGGATGCCCAGCGTCCGGTCGCGCGCCGCGCCCACGCAGTACACCACCGCGTGGTAGAGCTCCGAGAGCCGTGCGGTGGGCAGGAGTGCGCCACCGACCTCCACGTTGCCGAGGAAGCGGATCCGCTCGTCCTCCAGCACCGACCGCAGGCTTCCGGTCAGCGACTTGATCTTCTCGTGGTCGGGGGCCACCCCGTACCGCACGAGCCCGTACGGCGCCGGCAGCCGGTCCAGTACGTCGACCCGTACGCCCGGCACCTCACGCTGCTGGACCAGTGCCTGAGCGGCGTAGACCCCGCTGGGGCCCGAACCGACGACGGCGACACGAAGCACGGCGGAGCTCCTCCCGCAGGTGCTCCCAGCATGCCACCGGCGCCCGGGACCGTCAGCCCATCGCGCGCATCCGGTGGATCTCGGCGGTCTGGGTCGCCACGACCTCGGTGGCCAGCTCCTCGACGGCGACGTTGTTGCCCCCGGCCAGCGCCTCGGCGGCCATCTTCACGGCGCCCTCGTGGTGGGCGGTCATCAGTTTCAGGAAGAGCCGGTCGAAGTCGGCCCCCCGGGCCGCGGTCAGCTCCGCGAGCTGCTGCTCCGTGGCCATGCCGGGCATCGCCGCGTGATCGTGGGCCGTCGCGCCGGGGCCGGGGGAGGGGTGGAGGGCGACCCACTTGTCCATGGCCGCGATCTCGGGTCCCTGCGCGGCCGCGATGCGTTCGGCGAGGCGCGTGACCGCGTCCGATGAGGCCCGGCCGGGGGCGAGGGCGCTCATGGCGAGGGCCTGTCGGTGGTGCTCGGTCATGTGCCGCACGTAGGCGTGGTCGGCGGCGTTGGGGGTGTCGTCGGGACGTTCCTTCGCGGCCTGCCCGGGGGAGAGGGTGCGGGCCTGCTCGCCCGGTCTGCCGGGGGCCACCACCACCGCGCCGTCCCCCGTGGCCCGGGCGCCGGCGCCCCCGCCGCCGTCCTGGCAGCCGGTGAGCGGGAGGAGGAGGCCGGCGGCCAGCGCCGCCCCCAGGAATCGGCCGAGTAACGCGTTTGCCATGTCCATGGAAAGGAAGATACTGCCGGGGTCCAGGTTCCGTTCCCCGGTGGAACGGAACGCGCGGGCCCCCACGGGAGGAACAGTGACCACGTTGCACACCACCAGAGTGCGCCGCCGGAGCCTGGGAGCGGCCCTGGCCGCCGCCGGGCTCCTCACTACGCTCCTGGCCACCGCCGGCCCGGCGGCCGCCACCCCCGACCCGGGCGACCTCTCGCCCGCAGCCGGTTCCCGGCAGAGCGCGGGCCTCGCCCCGGACCGTGAACTCGCCCCCGGCGAGATACCCGGCCAGGACGAGATCGTGCACAGCCGCAACATCAAGCCCCTGGCCAACGTCCCCAGCGCCAACCCCGCCGCCATCAACTCCGACCTGGCGTTCCAGGGGAACTTCGCCTACGCGGGCAACTACGACGGCTTCACGATCTACGACATCGCCAACCCCAAGTCCCCCAAGGTGGTCACCCGGGTGCTGTGCCCCGGCGGCCAGAACGACATCTCCGTCTCCGGCGACCTGCTCTTCCTCTCCACCGACTCCTCGCGCAGCGACGACTCCTGCAACAGCGTCTCGCAGCCCGCCACGGAGAAGTCCTCGTGGGAGGGCATCAAGATCTTCGACATCAAGGACAAGAAGAACCCCAAGTACATCAAATCCGTCGAGACCGCCTGTGGTTCCCACACCCACACCCTGGTGCCGGGCGACCGCGACATCTACCTCTACGTCGCCTCCTACTCGCCCAGCGAGGCCTTCCCGGACTGCCAGCCGCCGCACGACGGCATCTCGGTCGTCAAGGTGCCCAAGAAGGCCCCGACCCGGGCCGCCGTCGTCGCCTTCCCGGTCCTCTTCCCGGACGGCGGCAACCCGGGCGCGCCCACCAACCCCGGGGTCTCCAAGACCACCGGCTGCCACGACATCACCGTGCTGCCGTCCGAGGACCTGGCCGCCGGCGCCTGCATGGGCGACGGGATCCTCTTCGACATCAGCGACCCCGAACAGCCCCGGGTCATCGACCGCGTGCAGGACAACGTGAACTTCGCCTTCTGGCACTCGGCGACCTTCAACGAGCGCGCGGACAAGGTGGTCTTCACCGACGAGCTGGGCGGCGGCGGCAGCGCCACCTGCAACGAGGCCACCGGCCCGAACCGGGGAGCCGACGGCATCTACGACATCACCGGTAGCGGCGACCAGCGCAAGCTCGTCTTCAAGGGCTACTACAAGATCCCCCGCCACCAGGCCGACACCGAGAACTGCGTGGCCCACAACGGCTCGCTGATCCCGGTCGGCGGCGACCGCGACATCATGGTCCAGGCCTGGTACCAGGGCGGGGTCTCCGTCTGGGACTTCACCGACTCCACCCGCCCCAAGGAGATCGGCTACTTCGAGCGCGGCCCGCTGACCACCGACAAGCTCGGTCTCGGCGGCTCCTGGTCGGCGTACTACTACAACGGCCACATCTACTCGAACGACATCACCAAGGGCCTCGACGTGCTGAGGCTCGACGACTGGCGCACCGAGGCCGCCAAGTGGGTCCGGATGGACCGGCTCAACGTGCAGAGCCAGCCCGAGTACCACTGAGGCGCGCGGCCGGCTAGGGCCGATCGCGGGGAAACGTTCCGCCGGGCGGTCCGCCGTCCGGCGGGACCCCCAGCTCCCAGTCCAGCCCGTACCGCTGGAACAGCTCCGCCCGCAGCCGGGACGCGGGCATCGGCGCCCCCGGCAGCAGGACCGCCACCACCGCCCCCATCAGCAGCGCCCGCAGCAGCGGATAGTCCCGGTCCACGTCCGGCGATCCGTACCGCTCCACGGTGTCCCGCAGCAGCGCGGCGAGCCGCTGCTGCTCCGGGCACCGGATGAACCCCTCCGCCTGAAGGATCCCCGCCATGTGCGTGCGCATCAGCCGCGGGTGGTCGCGCGCCAGCCCGAGGACCGCGTCGATCGCCCGGGCGAGCCGCTCGCGGCCGTCGTCGCTGCGCGGCTCCCGCTCCAGCCCCGCCTCCAGCGCCAGGTGCATCAGCCGGTGCACGGCCGACTGCAACAGCTGGCGCTTGCCGGGGAAGTAGTACGAGACCAGTCCGCGGGCCGCGCCCGCCCGGTCGGCGATGTCGCCGAGCTTCGTCGCCTCGTAGCCGCGCTCGGCGACCAGTTCGACCGTCGCCTGCAGCAGCCGCTCCCGGGAACGTCTGCGCAATTCTTCATTGACCGATGCGCTGCGCGGGGACATGCTTACTCCTGCGTTGACTGGCTTCGAGCCAATATACTCAGCGCACGGGACCGTCTGCTCGGGGTGACGCGGGGGATCACCCCGAGCAGGCACCCCCTCCGGCCGCACGCCGACTCGGCGCAGCGGGCCGCGGTCCGCCCCGGCGACTACGCCAGCGCGCTCAGACCCGGTACGAAGGCCACCACCAGCGGCACCGCCGGCACCAGGGTGGCCAGCGCCGTCAGCCGCAGCCGGCGCCCCGCCGACAGCCGGGGCGCGGGCGACAGCAGCCGCCGCACCCGCTGGGGGACGTGCGCCCGGGTCGGGCAGGGGCCGAAAACGCCCCGGTCCTCGTTCAGCCCGACCAGGGCCAGCGCGATCGTGAGGCGCCCGTAGCGCCGGGACGCCACGTCATCGGCGGCCAGCTCCACCAGCCGGTGCATCTCCGCCTCGAACGCCGCGAAGACCGGCACCTGCGGGAACCCCTGCGCCAGCGCCCGCGAGCAGTGCAGCAGCCAGTCGTGCCGGGCCGCCACGTGCCCCTGCTCGTGCGCCAGCACCGCGTCCAGCTGACTGCCCTTGAGTCGGCCCAGCGCCGCCGTGGTCACCACCAGCCGCGGCGCCGACCCCGGCTGCCACCAGGCTTCCGGGCGGGGGCCCTCCAGCACCACCAGCCGGGCCGCCGCCGGGTCCTCGCCGGGCAACAGTGGGGCGCGGCGCAGCAGTTCGGCCCCGCTCGTACGCCGCCGGGCCCGCGCCCGCAGCACCTCCCGGGTCAGCATCGCGCCGGTCCACAGGCCCCCGCAGGCCAGCGCCAGGGCCGTGCCGGCGGCCCAGGGCCCGCTCGCCGCACCCAGCGCGTACGCGTCGGCCACCCCGTGCGGGGCCCCCGCGAACAGGCCGCCGCGCACCGCCTGCCAGGCGGCGGCCGCACTGAGCAGCATCGACAGCGCCAGGCACAGCAGGGTCGCACCCACCACGCACTGCCACACCCACAGCGCGACGACGGGTTCACGGTCGGGCCACTGGGCCCGGGCCAGCAGACGGGGCGCGAGGACCGCGGTCAGCGCGCCGAGCATCAGGAGGGCGGCGGGGACCATCATGTCCGCCAGCCTATGAGCGCCGGTCCGCCCACGGGTACGGTCCCGGGACATTGGTGACGCAGGACACGTTCCACCCCTCCGGGCGCCGCCTCACATGATCAGCAGCATCGCCAACATCCCCGTCGCCATGGCCAGTCGGCAGGCCCGCGTCAGCTCGCCGGCCGCCGCCGCACCCGGGCCCGCCCCCGGCACGGCGCCCGCACCCGGCAGCGCGGCGCCGGCCGCCGTCACCAGCCGGGCCCCGCCCAGCAGTACGTACCCGGCGTAGTAGACGAGCAGCGCCCCCGTCACCAGGGGCAGCCCCGGCCCGCCGTGCCCGTGGCCGCGCCCCGCCCCGGCGGTCACCTCCAGCGCCATGTAGGCCATCGCCAGCGAGCCGACCAGGTGGTGCGCGTGGTGCGCCCCGCCGCGCAGCAGCCACAGCGCGTGCAGCGCGGCTCCGCAGAAGACCGCCAGCAGGATCGGCGGCCCCCAGGCGCCGGTCCCGGAGGGCACGGCCATGGCCGCCATCCCCAGGCCCATCACCGCCTCGCCCGCGGCCGCGCCGCGCGTGCGCCGGTCCGCTCTGCGCGCCCGCAGCAGACAGTACGTACCGCTCACGGCGCAGAGCAGGACCAGCAGCCAGGCGCTCACGGCGGCGGCGGAGAAGGGGGAGAGGGACATCGCGGGTCCGTGCACGGCGGAACCTCCCGGTTCGTCGGCGTCACGGAAGGAATGCCCGCCGTACGGCCCTCTCACGCCGCCCGCACCCCGCCCCGGCTGCGCACCGGGTTAGGCTCTCCTTGCCGCACGCGGCACGCCCCGTGCCGCCGCACCGAACGGAGCTGCCCCGATGCCGACCGCCCACTCCGCCGCCCTGAGTTACCGCAGCGCCGTGGAGGCCGACGTTCCGGAACTGGTGGCCCTGGTCGAGTCCGCCTACCGCGGCGACGCCAGCCGCTCCGGCTGGACCACCGAGGCCGACTTCCTCGACGGTCAGCGCACCGACCCCGACGGCGTCCGGGAGGTCATCGCCAACCCGGACGGGATCCTCCTCGTCGTCGAGCGGTCCGGCGAGCTGATCGCCTGCTGCCAGCTCGAACACCGCGGGGACCACGTCTACTTCGGCATGTTCGCCGTCCGCCCCGGACTCCAGGGCGGCGGCCTCGGCAAGGAGATCATGGCCGAGGCCGAGCGGCGCGCCCGCGAGACCTGGGGCGCCAAGCAGATGCGGATGACGGTGGTCAACGTACGGGAGGAGCTCATCGCCTACTACGTGCGCCGCGGCTACGAGCGCACCGGCGAGCTGAGCCCCTTCCCCTACGGCGACGCGCGCTTCGGCGTGCCGCTCCGCGACGACCTGGCCTTCGAGCTGCTCGTCAAAACCCTCTGACCCCGCCGGAGCCTCCGTGCCGTCCGAGGGCCCGGCCGCTCATGCCGTGAAGCGGCCCGTGCTGCGGATCTCCGGGAAGTCCGTGGCGGCGCCGTCCAGCTGGAGCGCCCGCGCGAGGCGCAGCTGATCCAGGGTGTTGACCGTCCAGCCCGTCACCCGCAGCCCCGCCGCGTGCGCCGTCTCCACCGTCTCCAGGGCGATCCGGCGGATGTCGAGCGCCAGGGTCTGCGCGCCGGCGGCCAGGGCCAGCTCCACGACGCCCTCCCGGTGCCCGGGCACCCGCAGGACCGTCCGGACGCCCGGCGCCCGCCCGGCGACCGAGGCGATCAGGCCCCCGTCGATGGAGGACACCTCCAGCCGCGAGGTCAGGTCGAGGCGCACCACCAGTTCCGCGAGGGCCTGGGCGGCGCCCCGGTCGTGGACCGCCACCTGGAGCGGGGTCCGGACGGCGTCCAGCACTTCTTCCAGGAGCGGGACGCGTTCGCCCTCGCCCGCGTCCAGACCGCGCAGTTCGGCCAGGGTCAGGTCGGCGACGGCACCCGCGCCGTCGGTGGTGCGGTCCACCTCGGCATCGTGCAGGACGACCAGGGCGCCGTCCTTGCTGAGGCGGACGTCCAGTGCGAGGGAGTCCATCCCGGAACGTTCCGCCCGGGCGAACGACCGCAGGGTGTTCTCCGGTTCGACGCCCATGACTCCGCGGTGACCGATGGTGAGGAAAGTCAAGGTTCTCTCGCTTCCGTCGACGGCGGCTCGGCGCGCGGTCGCGGTGTCCCGACCGGCCGCGCACGGTGAGGACGCATGCTAGTGCGCCCCGCCCGCGAGGGGACCGGTCGTGCGAGGGCTCGCGGAAGCTCCCCGGCCGCTTCCCGTCAGGGCCGTGCGCGCCGTGCGGCGGCGCGGCCGCCGTGCCGCGTCACCCGGGCGTGGGCGCGTCCCCGTCGGCTTGACGGACGGTCCCGGCGGGGGTCCCGGCGCCGTCCCCGGCGAGGCTCCGCACCTCGGCCAGGTCCGCCAGCAGGGCGTCGGCCAGCTCCAGTTCCGCCAGGTGCCGGCGCTCGCTCCAGCGCAGGGCGATGACGGGGAAGGCCCACTCGGGGACCTCCGCCGCGTGCGCCATGGCCTCGCGCACGGAAGCCAGTTCGGCCAGGGTCCGCTCCCGGTGCTCCTCCACCATCGCGCACAGCCGCTCCGGCTCGGACAGGTGGCCCAGCCAGATCCGCAGCAGCAGCCCGTGCTTGAGGACCGGCGGGCCGGCCTCGGCCGTGTCGCGGGCCCAGCCGGCCAGCGCCGTGCGCCCCGCGTCGGTGATCGCGTACCGGCGCTTGGCGCGGGCCTCCTCGGGCCCCGAGCGTGCGGAGGCCGCGTAGCCGAGGTCCTCCAGCCGCCGCAGTTCCGCGTAGATCTGGCTGATCGCCGGTGACCAGTAGAAGAAGCGCAGGGAGGAGTCCGCCCACTTCTTCAGCTCGTACCCGGTGCGCTCGCCGGGGAACGAGAGCAGGCCGAGGACCGCCCACGCGGTCGGCGGAAGCTCTTGCTTGTTCGACGTCTGACTACTAGTCATATTTCGAATAGAAGTGAGTCCGGGCAGTGGACGCATCCCTGGAGGCATCGTGAAGTTCTCCGTCATCTTCGAAGCTCAGCTCGCCGACCCGACCGTGGAACGGGAGCACCAGGTGATCCGCGACTGCGTCGAGCAGGCCGTGCTCGCCGAACGCATGGGATTCGACCGGATCTGGGCCGTCGAGCACCACTCCCTGAAGTGGTACGCCCACATGTCAGCTCCGGAAATCTTCCTGACCTGGGTCGCGGCCCGGACGAACACCATACGCATCGGTCACGGCGTCGTGTGCATGCCCTTCAATTTCAACCATCCGGTGCGGGTCGCCGAGCGGGCCGCCATGCTCGACCTGCTCTCCGGCGGGCGCCTCGACCTGGGGGCCGGGCGCGGGGGCACGGAGCAGGAGACCTCGCTGTGCGGCGTGGACCGGGAGCGCGCCACCGCCGAGGTGGAGGAGGCGCTGCGGATCATCGGGAAGGCCTGGCGGGAGGAGGAGCTGGAGCACCACGGCCCGCTGCTGGACATCGCCCCGCACCCGGTCCTGCCGCGCCCGGCGCAGACCCCGCACCCGCCGCTCTTCCTGGCGTGCAGCCGGGCCGAGACCCTGGTGCGGGCCGCCGAGCTGGGGGTCGGGGCGCTGGTGATGGGCTTCGCCGGGCCGGAGTCGGTCGCCGCGATGCGGTCCGCGTACGACGCCGCGCGCGCGGCCCGGGACGGGAGCGCCTTCGTCTCCCCGGTGGTCAACGACCACTTCTCGGTGCTCTGCCCGACGATCGTGCTCGACGATCCCGAAGAGGCCCGGCGGATCGGGGTGCGGGGGCAGCGGTTCTTCGCGCAGTCCATCGCCCACTGGTACGGGGGCGCCGGCGTCCCGGACGAGGCGGTGGTGGCGGGCGCCGACGAGGGGGCGGACATGCGCCGGGCCGCCGAGCAGGCCGTCGCCCGGCTGCACGAACTGGACATCCCCGTCCGGCCGAACTCCACCGCCACCTTCCACGCGGACCACGCCTACGGGAGCGCGGACGAGGCCATCGCGTACGTGGAGCGGCTGCGGGAGGCGGGCGCGGACGAGGTGATGTGCCTCGTCCAGATGGGCACGGTGCCGCAGGAGGCCTGTCTGGAGACCCTGCGCCAGTGGGGGGAGAAGGTGATCCCGCACTTCTCGGGGATCCCTCGTGTCAGGTAGGCGGAGTGGTGGCTTCCACCCGTAACGACGGGAAGACTTTCGGTGGAGCAGGGGGTGGAGCAGGATATTTTCCCGCGTTAACTCTTGAGGTCGAGACCCTTACATGCATACGCTGTCTTGACGTGAGGTTCTCCTGTGGAGGAAGTGACATGACGGAAACTCTTGTGCCGGGTGCCGGCGGTGCCGTGATAACCGCTGGGGCGCGGGTGGTCGACCACCCCGCATGGCCCGAGCTCAAGGCCGCCGTGGAGGAGATCCGCCCCTGGCAGGCCAAGGACGGTTCGATCGACTTCGAGGCCGAGGGCGCGCCCGCGCCGGCCACCGTCGAGGCCGCCGTGGAGCGCGTGGCCGCGGCCGTCGAGGTGCTCTCCCCCCTGCTGCCGCACGCCCGGGCCTACCACCACGCGCTCGTCGCCGACCTGCGCAAGTGGGTGGCCGGCGGCTTCGGCGTGCCGGACTTCCTCGACTCCCTGCTGGCCTTCCACCCGGCCGGCGGCCGGGAGGACGGGCTCCAGCACCTCGTCGTCTTCCCCATGTACACCCAGAACGGCAACCCGGACCGCAACTTCGAGGCCGTCGTCCTGAAGATGGTGTGGCCCGAGTGGCTCTCCGAGCTGGAGCGCACCCGGTACGACAACCCGCTGTTCCTCGGCATCACCTTCGAGGACTTCACCCCGGGCTACGACACCCACTCCGCCGTGCTCTTCCCGGAGACCATCGCCGTCCGCGAGGCCCCCGAGCGCTTCACCTGGGGCGGCATCTTCTGTGACCGCGAGGCCGCCCGCTACCGCAAGGTGACCGCGGCCGCCGTCGACATCCTCGGCATCGAGCTGCCCGAGGACATCGCCCGCATGGTCGAGGACCAGGAGCGCTGCGAGAAGGCCTTCGTCCTGTGGGACATGGTCCACGACCGCACCCACAGCCACGGTGACCTGCCGTTCGACCCCTTCATGATCAAGCAGCGCCAGCCGTTCTGGATGTACGGCCTGGAGGAGCTGCGCTGCGACCTCACCGCCTTCAAGGAGGCCGTGAAGCTGGAGTCCGAGGGCAACGAGCACGGCCGCGACGTCCAGTACGCCGTCCTCTTCGACCGGATGTTCCGCTTCCCCGTCTCCGGCGACCGCAACCGCAACTACGACGGTCTCGGCGGCCAGCTGCTCTTCGCGTACCTCCACAAGCACGATGTCGTGCGCTGGACGGACAACACGCTGAAGATCGACTGGATGCGCGCCCCGCAGGTCACCAACCAGCTGTGCGCCGAGATCGAGGACCTCTACCGCGCGGGCATCGACCGCCCGAAGCTGGTCCACTGGTTCAAGGCGTACGAGCTCGTCTCCACCTACCTCGCCCCGCACCCGGGGTCCAAGTGGGCCAAGGGCCCCGACGCCCTCGACCTGACGCAGCCGCCGCGCAAGCTCGTCGACGACGTGCTCGCGGACGAGTTTCCGCTCAGCATGTTCTACGAGGCCCTCGCCAAGAAGCTCAAGGGTGTGATCGCCTCGACCAAGGGCATCACCGCCCTGAACGCCGAAGCGGCCGAGCGGGCCGCCGCGTGAGCACTCGCCCTCAGGAGGCTGCACAGATGAACGGCTCCGGGAACGGCAACGGCAGGCTCCACGGAGCGGTGGTCGCGGTGGCCGGGGCGGGCGGTCCCGCGGGGCGCGCGGTCCTGCTCCGCCTCGCCGAGGCGGGAGCCGTGGTCGTCGCCTCCGACGCCGATCCGGCACGGCTCGCCGAGGCCGTCGACGCGGCCCGCTACGCCCACGGCGGCGCCACCGTCACCGGTGACACCGTCGACCTGCTCGACCTGGCGGCCACCAAGGCCTGGGCCGAGCGCACCGAGAAGGAGTTCGGCCGGATCGACGGGGTCGTCCACCTGGTCGGCGGCTGGCGCGGCAGCAAGACCTTCACCGACGTCGACCTCGCAGACTGGGACTTCCTGGAGAAGCTCCTCATCCGCACCGTCCAGCACACCTCGCTCGCCTTCCACGACGGCCTGCTGCGCAGCGACCGCGGCCGGTTCGTGCTGGTCAGCCAGTCCGGCGCGCACAAGCCGGTCGCCAACAACGCCGCGTACAACGCGGGCAAGGCGGCCGCCGAGGCCTGGACCCTCGCCATGGCGGACTCCTTCCGCAAGGCGGGGGGCGAGGACGGCCCCGGCGCGGCGGCTGCGATCCTGGTCATCAAGGCACTGGTGCACGACGCGATGCGCGCCGAGCGCCCCAGTGCGAAGTTCGCGGGCTTCACCGACGTCAAGGAGCTGGCCGAGGCCATCGCCGGCGTGTGGGAGCGGTCCGCCTCCGATGTGAACGGACAGCGTCTGTGGCTCACCCCGCAACCGTGAGGACCGGGACCGGCAAGACCGACGCCCGGCGCCACCACGACCCGGCCGTGCGCGGATTCGCCAGCGACAACTACGCCGGCGTGCACCCCGAGGTGCTCGCCGCCGTGGCGCTCGCCAACGGCGGCCACCAGGTCGCGTACGGCGAGGACGAGTACACCGAACACCTGCAGAAGATCTTCCGCAGCCACTTCGGGCCGTACGCGCAGGCCTTCCCGGTCTTCAACGGCACCGGCGCGAACGTCACCGCCCTCCAGGCGATGACCGACCGCTGGGGCGCGGTGATCTGCGCCAAGAGCGCCCACATCAACGTGGACGAGGGCGGTGCGCCCGAGCGGATGGCGGGCCTCAAGCTGCTCGCCGTCCCCACGCCGGACGGCAAGCTCACCCCCGAGCTGATCGACCAGGAGGCCTGGGGCTTCGAAGACGAGCACCGGGCCATGCCGCAGGTCGTCTCGATCACGCAGAACACCGAGCTCGGCACGGTCTACACCCCGGACGAGATCAGGGCCATCTGCGAGCACGCCCACGGCCTCGGCATGAAGGTGCACCTCGACGGCGCCCGCATAGCCAACGCCGCGGCCTCGCTCAACGTGCCGATGCGCACCTTCACCAACGCGGTCGGGGTCGACGTGCTGTCGTACGGCGGCACGAAGAACGGCATGATGTTCGGCGAGGCCGTGGTGGTGCTCAACCCGGACGCGGTCCGGCAGATGAAGCACATCCGCAAGATGTCGATGCAGCTGGCCTCGAAGATGCGGTTCGTGTCGGTCCAGCTCGAAGCGCTGCTCGCGAAGGACCTGTGGCTGCGCAACGCCGCCCACGCGAACGCGATGGCGCAGCGGCTCGCGGCGGGCGTGCGCGAGACCGACGGGGTGGAGATCCTCTACCCGGTGCAGGCGAACGCCGTCTTCGCGCGGCTGCCGCACGAGGTCACGCGCCGGCTCCAGCAGCGCTACCGCTTCTACTTCTGGGACGAGGCCGCCGGTGACGTCCGCTGGATGTGCGGCTTCGACACGCAGGAGGAAGACGTGGACGGCTTCCTCCAGGCGCTGAAGGAAGAGCTCGCCCGGTAATTCGATAGTCATGCTGAAGCATGCATAGGTATGCTCCTGGATCATGGAAATGATCCAGGAGCGTTCCGACCTGTCCGCCTACCTCGCGGTGGACGAGGCGGTCGACCACGACCATCCGTACGTCCGCGAAACGGCCGACGCCCTCTGGACGGCCACCGGCGACGCCCTCGGCTACGCCGAAGCCGCCTTCGAGTTCGTCCGCGACGCCGTCGCGCACTCCGGCGACTCGGGGGACGACCGCGTCACCTGGCGGGCCTCCGACGTGCTGAGCACCCGCACCGGCATCTGCTACGCCAAGGCGCACGCCTTCGCCGCGCTGCTGCGCGCCCGGGGCATCCCGGCCGCCCTCTGCTACCAGCGCCTCACCGAGGACGACGGCTCCGACCCGGTCGTCCACGGCCTCGTCGCCCTCAAGCCGCCCGGCGCCGACCGCTGGTCGCGCGTCGACCCGCGCGGCAACAAGCCCGGCGTCGACGCCCGGTTCAGCCTGGACCGCGAACGCCTCGCCTTCCCCGTCCGCCCGGAACTCGGCGAGTGCGACTACCCCGCACTGCACGCCGCCCCGCACCCCCGCGCGCTCAGGGCGCTCCAGGAGTCCGCGGACCGGCGGGAGCTGTGGCGGAACCTGCCGACCGCCCTGTAGACAGTGCCGCCGCCGGCGCACCCGGCACCCGGACCAGCGCGTGCAGCGCCGCGGCCGCCAGCTGCAGCCCGGCGATCCCGAGGAGCAGCGACCGCGGCGGCGCGGACGCCGCCAGTCCCACCAGGGCCGCGCCCGCCGAGGCCGCCGTCAGCTTGAGCCCCGCCCCCAGGGTGAACACCTGGGCCCGTACCCCGTCCGGGGCGTGCGCCGAACGGATCCGCAGCGTGGCCGTCAGGAGCGGCCCGTCGCACACCCCGGCCGCCGCGAACGCCGCCGCCGTCCAGCCGACGCCGGGCGCGTAGGCCGCCGCCGCGAGCGCCAGCCCGGTGCCGGCCAGGGCCCAGCGGGCCAGCCGGGCGGGCGCGACGGACGTGATCCGGCCCAGCGTCAGCGAGCCGGCCAGCGCGCCCACCGCGAAGGCAGTCATCAGCACCCCGCCCGCGCCCGGACTGCCCAGACCGGCGGCCAGCAGGACCGAGGTGGTGGTCAGCGACCCGATGCCGACGAAGGCCAGGGTCGTCGCCGAGGTGATCGCCCGCAGCTCCCGCACCCGCCACAGGGCGGCCAGCCCCGCCCCCGGTCCGGCGCGCGGGGTGTCGCGGGGCGCGTCCGCCCGCGGGGCAGCGCCGTCCGCGTGGGAGGCCTCGTGCGGGGCCCCGTACGGGAGGGTGGCGGCCAGCGCCGCCGAGAGGGCCGCCGAGGCCGCCAGCACGGCCATCGCGTACGCCGCCGAGACGGGCGCCGCCACCAGGCCGACGGCCGCGGGGGCGGTCACCGCCGCCGCGTTGTAGGTGGTGGCGTCCCAGGCGTACGCGCGGTCCTGCTCCGGCCCCGCCGGGACCAGGGAGGCGACCAGGCTGGAGAGCCCGCCCGTCACGGTCGGCCCGCAGCCGCCGCCGAGCACCGCCACCGCGAGCACCACCGGCGTCGGAGCCCGGCCCAGCAGGACGGCCAGCGCCGCCACCGCCGCCGTGAAACCGGCCAGCGAGCCCGCGTAGAACAGCCGTGGCCGGCGCACCCGGGAGGCCAGGGTGCCCGCCAGCGGCGCGGCCAGCACGTGCGGCGCCAGCCAGGCGGTCAGTACGAAGGCCCCGTGCGCGGCGCTCCCCGTCCGCTCCAGCGCGAGCAGCACCACCGCCAGCCCCATGCCCTCGGAGGCGAAGCGCGCGGCCAGTGCCGCCGCCAGGTACCGCCCGAACCCGCCCACCGGCCAACCCCCTCCGCGCCGTACGGCCCGACGGCCGCACCCGACGCTACGCCGGACGGCCGCGCGACGGAAAGAGCGAGAAGAGCGCGAAGGGCGGCGGGATCAGCCCGCTTCCTTGACCTGCGCGGCGGTGGGGGCGGTGCCGCCCAGGTGGGCCGGCAGCCACCAGGAGTCCTCGGGACCCTTGGGCCGGGCCGGATAGGCGGCCTGGGCCGCATCCAGCAGCTCCTGCACGCGCTCGCGCAGGCGGCGGGTGATGGCGCCGGCGAACTGGTCGGCGGGGGCCTCCATGGGCTCACCGATGCGCATCGTCACCGGAATGTGGCTGCGCTTGAGGTCCTTGGGGCGGCCCTTGGTCCACAGCCGCTGGGTGCCCCACAGCGCCACCGGGATCAGCGGGACGCCGGCCTCCTGCGCCATGCGCGCGGCACCCGACTTGAAGCTCTTGAGGGTGAAGGACTGGGAGATCGTCGCCTCCGGGAAGACCCCGATGATCTCGCCGGAGCGCAGCGCGTCCAGCGCGTGCTGGTACGCCGTCTCACCCTGCTTTCGGTCCACCGGGATGTGCTTCATCGCCCGCATCAGCGGCCCGGAGACCTTGTGGCGGAAGACCGACTCCTTGGCCATGAAGCGCACCAGGCGCTTCTGCGGCCGCGCGGTCAGACCCGCGAAGATGAAGTCGAGGTAGCCGATGTGGTTCGACACCAGGACCGCCCCGCCCTTGCGCGGGATGTTCTCGGTGCCCGACATGTCGATCCGGATGTCCAGCGCGCGGAACAAGGTGTGCGCGGCGCCGATCACTGGGGGGTAGACGAGTTCAGCCATGCTGGGGAGACCCCGCTTTCTGCCTGGGGAGGTGCTCCCGGCCGGAAGTTACGGCAGCGTAGGTACGCGACCATGGGGATCGTGCCCCAAACACGGCCCGCTGACCAGTTCACAGGAGCGTGCCCGGGGAGATCCTCGTCACGCGGGGAATGCGCGACGCCGGGATGGTGCTGCGAACAGGGTACGTACAGGCGGACGGAGCAAGGGGGAGCGGGCGTGCCGGGAGGCGAACGGGGTGGTCGGACGGCGGACGCGGCGGCCGCTCACCCGGCGGACGCGGCGGCTCGCACGGCGGCCGGGCACGGGCCGCTGGGCGCGGCGGAGCTGGGCGGCGAACCGGGGGAGCGGGCCAGCCTGGTCCAGTTCTCCAGCGCGTTCTGCCAGCCCTGCCGGGCCACCCGCCGGATCCTGGCCGAGGTCGCCGCCCTGGTGGAAGGGGTCGCCCACATCGAGATCGACGCCGAACGCAACCTCGGGCTCGTGCGCGCCCTCGGCGTGGAGAAGACCCCGACCGTGCTCGTCCTGGACGCCGCCGGACGCATCGTGCGGCGCGCGGAGGGCATGCCTCGCAAGGCGGACGTGATCGCCGCCCTGGGGGCGGCCCTGTGACGGACGCGCCGGTGCGCGCGCCCGCACGCAGCGTGACGCGCCCGACATCTGACCGCCTTGGCTTGACTGTGTACACGGGAGATCGCCAGGCTGGCGGCATGCGGTATGAACTCCTGCTCTACGGGCGGGTCCACGTGGACCTCGTCCGCCACGCGAGCGCGCGCTGTCGGGATCACTGAACGCCTCCGAGCACCGATCCCCGATCCCGACCGCGCCCGCGACTCCCGCGGCAGAAGGAAGCCCTCCCATGACGGCCCCGACGCTCCCGACGGCCCCGTTCACCCCCTCCTCCGGCGACGGCCCGGACCACCCGGACCACCCGGCCCGCTCCGCCGGCGCCGCGCGCGCCACCGGCGCCCTGCCCGGGTCGCCCGATCTGCTCCGCTCCGTCTTCCGCCGGCACGCCGCCGGGGTCGCTGTGATCACCGCGGAGCAGGGCGGCCGCCCCGCCGGCTTCACCGCGACCTCGCTCAACTCCGTCTCCGCGGAACCGCCGCTGCTCTCCTTCACCATCGGCACGGGCGCCTCCAGCTGGCCCGCCGTACGGGACTCGGAGCACCTCGGCGTGCACATACTCGGCGAGCACCAAAGGGAGCTGGCCGGGCTCTTCGCGCGCAGCGGGGCCGACCGCTTCGGTCCCGGTACCGACTGGACGGCGGGGCCGCACGGCGTTCCGCTGCTCGACGGGGTGCTGGCGTGGCTGGTGTGCCGGGTGGTGGCCCGGGTGCCCGCCGGGGCGCACCGTGTGATCATCGCGGAGGTGGTGGCGGGGGACCCGGCCGGCGAGGGCCGCCCCCTGCTCTACCACCAGGGTCGCTTCAACGCGTTGCGCGACTGAATCGTCCCTGCTGGGGCGGGTTCGGGCGGCGTTGGCCAGATCACAGTTCGGCGGCCTTGCAACCTGTGGGGACCCGTTGTGTACTGACGAGTAACATTCCCTTCGGAGCGCGGGCCGCCCCGACCGGGATCCGCCCCAGAAGGCGCCTATGCTGCCTGCACAAGGCGGTACCAGTAAAAGACGATGCGGTAGGAGAGCCGGCGTGAGCCTGAGGATCGTTGTCTGTGTGAAGTACGTGCCCGACGCCACCGGTGACCGGCACTTCGCCGATGACCTGACCGTGGACCGCGACGACGTCGACGGCCTGCTGTCGGAGCTCGACGAGTACGCCGTCGAGCAGGCGCTGCAGATCGCCGACGAGGCGGACGACGCCGAGATCACCGTCCTGACGGTCGGCCCCGAGGACGCCAAGGACGCGCTGCGCAAGGCGCTGTCGATGGGCGCCGACAAGGCCATCCACGTCGAGGACGACGACCTGCACGGCAGCGACGTCATGGGCACCTCGCTGGTGCTCGCCAAGGCCATCGAGAAGGCCGGTTACGACCTGGTCATCACCGGCATGGCCTCGACGGACGGCACCATGGGCGTCCTCCCGGCGATCCTGGCCGAGCGCCTGGGCGTCCCGCAGGTCACCCTGCTGTCCGAGGTCAAGGTCGAGGACGGCACCGTGACGGGCCGCCGCGACGGTGACTCCGCCAGCGAGCAGCTCCAGGCCTCCCTCCCCGCGGTCGTCTCCGTGACCGACCAGTCGGGCGAGGCCCGCTACCCCTCCTTCAAGGGCATCATGGCCGCCAAGAAGAAGCCGGTGGAGTCCTGGGACCTGGAGGAGCTGGAGATCGAGTCCGACGAGGTCGGCCTCGAGGGCTCCTGGACCGCGGTCGACTCCGCGGCGCAGCGTCCGGCCCGCACCGCCGGCACCGTCGTCAAGGACGAGGGCGAGGGCGGCAAGCAGCTGGCCGAGTTCCTGGCCGGCCAGAAGTTCATCTAGAACTTCAGCCCCCCTTCACACGCCCCCAGACACTTCGCAATAGCAGGAGAGCAGTCCCATGGCTGAAGTTCTCGTCTACGTCGACCACGCGGACGGCGCCGTCCGCAAGCCCACCCTCGAGCTCCTGACGCTGGCCCGCCGCATCGGCGAGCCCGTCGCCGTCGCCCTCGGCGCCGGCGCGGAGGCCACCGCCGCCGTCCTGGCCGAGCACGGTGCCGTCAAGGTCCTCACCGCCGACGCCCCCGAGTTCGCCGACTACCTCGTCGTACCGAAGGTGGACGCGCTCCAGGCCGCGTACGACTCCGTGTCCGCCGCCGGCTCCCTCGCCGCCGTGCTCGTCCCGTCCTCCGCCGAGGGCAAGGAGATCGCGGCGCGCCTCGCCGTGCGCATCGGCTCCGGCATCATCACCGACGCCATCGACCTGGAGGCCGGTGACGAGGGTCCGGTCGCGACGCAGGCGGCCTTCGCCGCGTCGTTCACCACCAAGTCCCGCGTCTCCAAGGGCACCCCGGTCATCACGGTGAAGCCCAACTCCGCCGCGGTCGAGGCCGCCCCGGCCGCCGGCGCCGTCGAGGCGCTCGCCGTCACCTTCGGCGCCCTGGCCACCGGTACCAAGGTCACCGCGCGCACCCCGCGCGAGTCGACCGGCCGTCCGGAGCTGACCGAGGCCGCGATCGTCGTCTCCGGCGGCCGTGGCGTCAACGGCGCGGAGAACTTCCACCTCATCGAGGACCTCGCGGACTCCCTCGGTGCGGCGGTCGGTGCCTCCCGCGCCGCCGTCGACGCCGGCTGGTACCCGCACACCAACCAGGTCGGCCAGACCGGCAAGTCGGTCTCCCCGCAGCTGTACATCGCCTCCGGCATCTCGGGCGCGATCCAGCACCGGGCCGGCATGCAGACCTCGAAGACCATCGTGGCCATCAACAAGGACGCCGAGGCCCCGATCTTCGACCTGGTCGACTACGGCGTCGTCGGCGACCTCTTCGAGGTCGTCCCGCAGCTGACCGGCGAGATCAAGGCGCGCAAGGGCTGAACCCCCCGGGTCACTGCCTGACCTGCGTACTCTCCGCCTCCGGGGCCGTGTGGTGTTTGTCACCACACGGCCCCGAGTCGTTTGTCCAGGAGGGCGGGGGGACCATTGACGGAGCGGAACCCCATGGCTAAATTCTGCTATGCGGATCTAAGCTTCCGTGAAGCGGAAAAGAGGAGAGTGCACGATGGGTCAGCAGGAGAAGGTGGCGACGAGCCTCGCAGGCGCGGTCAGCGAGGGCATCAGCGCTTCCCTGGCGCCGGTGGACGCGGAACTCGCGCGGCACTACCCGGGCGACCCCGGCACCCGTCAGCCCATCCACACGGTCTACGTTCCCGGTGACGTCTTCGCGGCCGACACCATCCGCTCCTGGGGCGACCAGGCCCTCGCCGCCCTCGACGAGCACGCCCCGGACGCCGCGACCTTCGCCAAGGTCCTCGGCATCTCCGACGAGCTGGCCGTACCGGTCTACGACCGTGTCCGCGCCAAGCTCCTGCGCGAGCCGATCGAGGACCTCCGCGTGGACTTCGAGGACGGCTTCGGCGTCCGCTCCGACGAGGAGGAGGACCAGGCCGCCGCCCGCGCCGCCCGCCTCGTCTCGGAAGCCTTCGCCAACGGCACGAACGCCCCGTACATGGGTGTCCGCATGAAGTGCATGGAGTCCAACGTCCGCGACCGCGGCATCCGCACCACGGACATCTTCCTGTCCGGGCTGCTCGCACACGGCGGCCTGCCCGAGGGCCTGGTCCTGACCCTGCCGAAGGTCACCTACGCCGAGCAGGTCAGCGCCTTCGTCAAGCTGCTGGAGGCCTTCGAGATCACCCGCGGCCTGCGCCCGGGCCGGATCGGCTTCGAGATCCAGATCGAGACCAGCCAGTCCATCGTCGCCTCCGACGGCACCGCCACGGTCGCCCGGATGATCGAGGCCGCCAAGGGCCGCGCCACCGGGCTGCACTACGGCACCTTCGACTACAGCGCCTGCGTCGGGGTCTCCGCCGCCTACCAGTCGAGCGACCACCCCGCCGCCGACCACGCGAAGGCCATCATGCAGGTCGCGGCCGCGGGCACCGGCGTACGCGTCTCCGACGGCTCGACCAACGTCCTGCCGATCGGCACCACCGAGCACGTCCACGAGGCCTGGAAGCTCCACTACGGCCTCACCCGCCGCGCCCTGGCCCGCGCCTACTACCAGGGCTGGGACATGCACCCGGCCCACCTCCCGACCCGCTACGCGGCCGTCTTCACCTTCTACCGCGAGGGCCTGGAGACCGCGGCGGCCCGTCTGAAGGCGTACGTCGCCAAGATCGAGGGCGACGTCATGGACGAGCCCGCCACGGCCAAGGCCCTGGCCGGCTACCTGGTCCGCGGCCTCGACTGCGGCGCGGTCGGCGCCGACGAGGTCACCGCCCTCACCGGCCTCACCCGCGCCGAACTGGACGCCTTCGCCATCCCCCGCCGCTCCGCCACCCTGACGGCCACCGCCTGATCACCCGTCGCCCGCCCGGCCCGTCCCCGCGTCACCGGGGGGCGGGCCGTCGGCGCGTACGGTGCCGGCGGATCCGGCACGCGGACGGAGCGGGCCGCGCGGGCTCACCCGGTGATCGGCGGGAGTTCGCCCGAGCCGCGGGGGACGAGGCGGGTGGGGAGTTCGATGCGGGCCGGGGGGAGGGCGGCGCCGGCGAGGCGCTGGAAGAGGCGGTCCGTGGCCACCCGGCCCAGGGCCGCCGCGTCCTGGGCGACGACCGTGACGCCCGGCCGGAGCAGATCGGCGAGCTCGAAGTCGTCGAAGCCCACCAGGGCGACGGGGTGCGGGTGTTCGGCCAGCACGCGGACCACCGTGACCGTGACCCGGTTGTTGCCCGCGAAGAGCGCCGTGACCGGGTCGGGACCCGTCAGCATCGCGCGGGCCGCCGCCGCGACGCGGGCCGGGCCGGTGGAGCCGAGGGAGACCCAGGACCCGTTCACGGGCAGGCCCGCCCCGGCCATCGCGGCGCGGTAGCCGCGCAGGCGCTCCGTCGCGGTGTGGATGCGGGGGTGATCACCGATGAAGCCGATGCGCCGGTGGCCGCCCGCGATGAGGTGCGCCACCCCGTCCCGGGCACCGCCGAAGCTGTCCGACAGGACGACGTCCGCGTCGATCCGGCCCGCCGGGCGGTCCACGAACACCGTCGCCACGCCCGCCCGCATCTCCGGCTCCAGGTAGCGGTGGTCGTCCCCGGCGGGGATCACGATCAGCCCGTCCACCCGGCGCGCGCACAGCGCGAGCGCCAACTCCCGCTCGCGGTCCGGGTCCTGGGCACTGGAACCGTTGATGAGCAGCGCCCCGTGCGTCCGGGCCACCTCCTCCACGGCCCGGTTGAGCGGCCCGTAGAAGGGGTCGGCGAGGTCCTCCAGGACCAGGCCCACCGTCGCGGTGCGCCCCTTGCGCAGGACGCGCGCGCTGTCGTTGCGGCGGAACCCGAGGGCCTCGATGGCCTCCTGGACCCGCCGTTCGGTGTCGGGGGTGACCCCAGGCTCGCCGTTGACGACCCGTGAGACGGTCTTCAGGCCCACGCCCGCCCGGGCCGCCACGTCCTTCATGGTCGGCCGGTTGCCGTAGCGGGGCTCGGACGGCTGACGGGTCTGCGGCACGGCGGGGAGACCTCCTGGGACGACGGCGGCGCGGCTTTGATCCCGGCCCTGACCTTGAGGATAAGCACTCGGCCGGAGAGCGGGTTTCCGTGGCAGGGTGGGGCGGGCAAGCCACAGGGGGCTTGGGAGCCGAGCCCTGGGGAGAGGGGTAGACGTGATTGTCTGGATCAACGGCACGTTCGGTGCCGGGAAGACCAGCACGGCGCGCGAACTGGCCGGACTCCTGCCGGACGGAACCCTGTACGACCCGGAGCTCATAGGTGACGCGGTGCGCCGGCTGCTGCCGCGCAAGCGCCTCGCCGAAGTGAGCGACTACCAGGACCTGCCGAGCTGGCGGCGGCTCGTCGTGGACGCGGCGGCGGCGGTGCTCGCGGAGACGGGCGGGGTGCTGGTGGTGCCGATGACGCTGCTGCGCCAGGACTACCGGGACGAGATCTTCGGCGGTCTGGCCGCGCGCCGGATCCCGGTGCGGCATGTCCTGCTGGCCCCGGAGGAAACGATCCTGCGCGAGCGCCTGGCGAAACGCCGCCGGGAGGAACCCGAGCCGGCGGACCCGCGGGACCTCACCTGGGGGGTCGACCACATCCCCCGCTACCTCCAGGCGCTGTCCTGGCTGACCGGTGACGCGCACGTCATCGACAACGGGCGCCTGACGCCGCGCGAGACCGCCGAACGGATCGCGGAGGCCGTCCGCACCGGCACCGCGGCCGTCTGCGACATCGTGCAGACCCCGGAACCGACGCGGGAGACGGTGGCGGCGGGGGTGCTGCTCTTCGACGACCGGGACCGGGTGCTCCTGGTGGATCCGACGTACAAGCCGGGCTGGGAGTTCCCGGGCGGGGTCGTCGAGGCCGGTGAGGCCCCCGCGTGCGCGGGCGTACGGGAGGTCGCGGAGGAACTGGGCCTGACCCTGGACCGGGCGCCCGGTCTGCTGGTGGTCGACTGGGAGCCGCCCCGCTCACCGGCGTACGGGGGCCTGCGGCTGCTCTTCGACGGCGGCCGGCTCGGCGCGGCGGACACCGGACGGCTCCGGCTGCCCGGCCCGGAGCTGCGCGCCTGGCGGTTCGTCACCGAGGAGGAGGCCGCCGGGCTGCTGCCGCGCCAGCGCTACGACCGGCTGCGCTGGGCGCTGCGGGCCCGCGAACGCGGCCGCCCCCTGTACCTGGAGGCGGGCCGCCCGACCCCGTGACCGGCCGGCGTCAGCGCGCCGGGCGGGTGCCGGTGAAGACGGTGACGGCCGACAGGAGGAAGACGTCGGGCCGCCGCAGGATGCCCTCGGCCGCCTCCGGGTCGGTCAGGACGTCGAGGGTCGCCAGGTCCTCCGCGTCCAGCTGACCGGTCATCGCCTCCCGCAGCCGTGTCAGCTGGGAGTGCAGGAACGCGCGGCCCGGACCGGGGAGCGGGGCGGGCAGATCGAGGAGGGAGGTGAAGGAGCCCACTCCGGTCAGTCCGGCCCGGCCGAGCATCGCGGGCCAGTCCTCGCGCACGCGGACGCTGTCGGGCAGCCCGGCGCGCATGGCCTGGAACCGCTCCTCTTGGGCGGCGTCGAGCCGGGCCTGGAGCCCCGGGCGGCCCAGACCGATGTCGCGGGGGAGGTACCGCATCGGCAGACCGCCCTCCGCCACCGCGAGCAGGCCGCCCGGGCGCAGGAGGCCGGCCAGCGCGTCCAGGGCGCCCTGCTGGTCACCGATGTGGTGCACGGCCTTGCTGCTCCAGATCAGGTCGGCGGGGCCGGGGCCGGACTCGCCCGCCAGGGCCGCCAGGTCCTCGGGCAGCCGGGCGTGGCGGACCGATACGCGGCCGCCGGTGAGGCCGAGCCGCTCGGCGCGGGCCAGGGCGCGGGCCAGCAGGGCGGGGGTGCCGTCCACGGCCACGGCTTCGGCGTGCGGGAAGGTCTCGGCGAAGACGCCGGTCATCACTCCGGGCCCGCTGCCGATGTCGAGGACGCGCCGGACCGGGTGGCCCGGGCCGAGCAGCGCGCGCAGCCGGGTCGCCGTGTCGCGGTAGGCGGGGAGGTGCAGTTCGGCGCCGGTCTCCAGGTGGGTGGCCAGGGTCTCCCAGTCGGCGTCGGTGGCGGTGTGACCGTGACCTCCGTGATCCCCGTGGCTCCCGTGACCCTCATGGCTCCCGTGACTCCCCTGGCCCTTGGGGGTGTCGTGGCGTTCGTGGGCGGGGGTGTGTGCGCTCATGCCGAGGAGGGTGCGGCGGGGAGGAGGGGAATGGCAACTTGTGTTGCCGATTCCGGGAAACCGGAGTGGAATGCCCGGATGGAGACACCGCCGGAAACACCGCACGACACGCCCCCGGACACACCCCCGGACACACCCCCGGAAGCCCCGGCCCCCTACCGGACGGTCCTCGACGAGGTGGCCCCACGGCTGAAGCGGCTGCGCGCGCAGCGCGGCCTCACCCTCGCCGCCCTCTCCGAAGCGACCGGCATCTCCAAGAGCACCCTTTCCCGGCTGGAGTCGGGACAGCGCCGCCCCAGCCTGGAACTGCTGCTGCCGCTCGCCGGGGCCTACCGGGTGCCGCTCGACGACCTGGTCGGGGCGCCCGAGGTGGGGGACCCCCGGGTCCGGCTCAAGCCGCACCCACTGCCCCACGGCGGTTCGTTCGTCCCGCTGACCCGTGGCCCGGGCCCCCTCCAGGCGTACAAGATGATCATCACCGACCGGGGTTCGGAGCCCGATCGCCGTACGCACGAGGGCTACGAGTGGCTCTACGTGCTCCACGGCAAGCTGCGGCTCGTCCTCGCCGAGCACGACCTGGTCCTCGGGCCCGGCGAGGCCGCCGAGTTCGACACCAGGACGCCCCACTGGTTCAGCAGTGCCGACGGGCAGCCCGTCGAGGTGCTGAGCCTCTTCGGCAGGCAGGGCGAGCGGATGCACGTACGGGCCAAGCCCCAGGCGTGAGCCGGGGCCGCGGCCGGGGCTCCGGTCAGCCGGTGGGCGCGGTGGCGGCGTCCGCAGCCGCCCGGAGGGTGGCCGCGGTGTCCGTCACCCACGGGTCGCCGTGGCCGAAGCAGGCCACCTGCGGTTCGAGGGCGGCCAGGCGCCGGAAGGAGTCCAGGGCCCGGGCGCGGTCGACGTTGAACACCCCGAGCATCACCTGCCCCACACCGGCCACGCAGTCACCGGTGAAGAGCACCCCGTGGGCCGGCAGGTGGACGCCGATGCTGCCCGGCGTGTGTCCCGGGGCGTGGACCACGACCGCTCCGTCCCCGAAGGGCAGGACGTCGCCGTCCTCCAGCTCCCGGTCGACCCGGGTCGCCGGGGCCTCGGGCGTCGTCAACCCGTGCGCGTACAGCGGGATCTCCCAGTCCAGCAACACCGGTTCGGGCACCGGCAGTTCGCCCCGGATGACGGGGGCGTCCAGCCGGTGGGCGGCCACCTCCGCCCCCCGGCGGGCGGCGAGTTCACCGGCCGCCCCGACGTGGTCCCGGTGACAGTGGGTCAGGACGATCCGCTCCAGCCGCTCCGGCACGAGCCCGAGGGAACGCATCGCCCCCTCGATGGCGTCGGCGGACCCGGCGTGGCCGGCGTCGATCAGGGTCACCGCTCCGCCGTCCTGCCAGAGGTAGGCCTGGCCGATGGGGAAGCGCAGCATGTGGAGGCGCTGGGGGAGTACTTCGACGATGTCCATGCCGGGGAGCCTAGGCACCGGCTCCGCCCCGGCGGCCGTGACTTCGCGGCGGGCGAAGTGCGCGCACAGCGCAGTACGCCGGACGCGGAAAGGGACGCGGAAACGGGACCCGGGACGCACGACGCCCGGGACGTCTCGCGTCCCGGGCGTCGTGCGTCGTGCGTCGTCGTGCTCCGGCCTGCGCCGTGCGGCCTGCGTCGTCGGGCCGGCCGGCCTCAGGCGCGCTTGGACTCCGCGTAGTTGACCAGGAAGAGGGCCTCAGCCACCGACAGGCGCTCCAGCTCCTCCGGGGAGACGCTCTCGTTCACCGCGTGGATCTGCGCCTCCGGCTCGCTCAGACCGATCAGCAGCATCTCCGCGTCCGGGTACAGGGACGTCAGCGTGTTGCACAGCGGGATCGACCCGCCCATGCCGCTGATCTGCATCTCCTGGCCGTCGTACGCCTCCCGCAGGGCCGCCGCCATCGACGCGTACGCCGGGCTGGTGGTGTCCGCCTGGAAGGGCTGGCCCTGTCCGACGACCTCCAGCTCCAGCTTCGCCTGCCACGGCGTGTGGGCGACCAGGTGGGCCTCCAGCAGCTTGATGGCCTCGGCGGTGTCCACGCCCGGCGGCACGCGCAGGCTGATCAGCGCACCCGCGCTCGCGTGCACCGACGGGGTCGCGCCGATCACCGGCGGGCAGTCGATGCCGAGCACGGTGACGGCCGGACGGGCCCACAGCCGGTCCGCGATGGTGCCCTCGCCGATCAGGCCGACACCGTCCAGGACCTTGGCGTCGGAGCGGAAGTCGGCCTCCGGGTACTGCAGGCCCTCCCACACCGCGTCCGAGGCGAGCCCGTCCACGGTGGTCGAACCGTCCGCCGCGCGCAGCGAGTCCAGCAGCCGGATCAGGGCGGCGAGCGCGTCGGGGGCCACGCCGCCGAACATGCCGGAGTGCAGGTTGCCGCCCAGGGTGTCGATCTTCACCTTGACCAGCGTCATGCCGCGCAGGGTGGCCGTGACGGTCGGCAGGCCCAGGCGGAAGTTGCCCGCGTCGCCGATGACGATGGTGTCGGCGACGAGGAGCTCCGGGTGGGCCTCGGCGTACTGCTGGAGGCCGCCGGTGCCCTGCTCCTCCGAGCCCTCGACGATCACCTTGACGGAGACGGGCACCCCGCCGTTCGCCTTCAGCGCACGCAGCGCCAGCAGGTGCAGGATGAAGCCGCCCTTGCAGTCGGCGGCGCCGCGCCCGTACCAGCGGCCGTCGCGCTCGGTCAGCTCGAACGCGGGGGAGATCCAGGCGTCGTCGTCCAGCGGCGGCTGCACGTCGTAGTGCGCGTAGAGGAGGGCGGTCGGCGCGCCCTCGGGTCCGGGCAGGAAGCCGTACACGGACTGGGTGCCGTCGGGGGTGTCGAGCAGCGCCACGTCCTGGAAGCCCTCGGCGCGCAGGGCGTCGGCCACCCAGTTAGCGGCGCCCTCGCTCTCGCTCCGGGGGAACTGGGCCCAGTCCGCGACCGACTGGAAGGCCACCAACTCGGCCAGCTCCGCCTTGGCGCGGGGCATCAGCGAGGCGACGGTCTCGGCGATCGGATTCTGGGACATGGGCACGCTCCTCGTGGGTGCGACGTTTATGTGGGTGCCGGGTAAGGCGAAAGCAAGGTGAAAGACAGTGCCGATCCTCGCACAGAGGGGCGAGGCGACTCTGCCCGTAGGATTTCCACGGCATCGGAGCAACCGCGTGATCAGGAGCAGCAGCACATCGTGAGCAGCGACGACGACGTTAACGGCGCAATCGCAGGGCAGGCCGCTCGGGGGGCGGACGGCGACGGGACGGCGGCCGCCGCACCGGAAGGACGCGCGGAACGCGCGGAACACGCGCGGGAGCGGGCCCAGGAGCCCGCGCAGGTGGACGAGGAGGCCGGAGGGGCCGGGGCGGCCGCCGTACCGGCACCGGCCGGGAGCCCGGAGGAGGTTCCCGGGGGATCCGGTGAGGTGTGGGACGTCGTCGTGGTGGGCGCCGGACCGGCCGGGGCCTCGGCGGCCTACGCGGCGGCATCGGCGGGGCGGAGCGTCCTGCTGCTGGAGAAGGCCCGACTGCCCCGGTACAAGACCTGCGGCGGCGGCATCATCGGCCCCTCGCGCGACGCCCTGCCGCCGGGCTTCGTGCTGCCCTTCAAGGACCGCGTCCATGCCGTCACCTTCTCCCACAACGGGAAGCTGACCCGCACCCGGCGCTCGAAGGGGATGCTCTTCGGGCTCGTCAACCGGCCGGAGTTCGACGCGGCCCTGGTCGCCGAGGCGGAGAAGGCCGGCGCCACGCTCCGTACGGGGACGGCCGTGACCCGCGTCGAGCAGCACGGTACGGCGGTGCCCGACCGGCGTACGGTCGCGGTGGTCCTCGCGGACGGCGAGACGGTGCTCGCCCGGGCCGTGGTCGGCGCGGACGGCAGCGCCAGCCGGATCGGCGCGCACGTCGGGGTGGAGATGGACCAGGTCGACCTGGGTCTGGAGGCGGAGATCCCCGTCCCGGCGACGGTCGCCGCGGACTGGAAGGGCCGCGTCCTGATCGACTGGGGTCCGCTGCCCGGCAGTTACGGCTGGGTCTTCCCCAAGGGCGACACCCTCACCGTCGGGGTCATCTCGGCGAAGGGCGACGGCGCCGCGACCAAGCGCTACCTGGACGACTTCATCGGGCGGCTGGGCCTGGCCGGCTTCGAGCCGGAGATCTCCTCCGGGCACCTGACCCGCTGCCGCAAGCCCGACTCACCGCTCTCGCGCGGCCGGGTGCTGGTGGCGGGCGACGCGGCCGGTCTGCTGGAGCCGTGGACCCGGGAGGGTATCTCCTTCGCGCTGCGCTCGGGGCGGCTCGCGGGGGAGTGGGCCGTGAAGATCTCCGAGGCGCAGGACGCGGTGGACGCGCGGCGTCAGGCACTCAACTACGCCTTCGCGGTCAAGGCGGGGCTGGGCGTGGAGATGGGCGTCGGCAAGCGGATGCTGACGGTGTTCGAGTCCCGCCCGGCGATGCTGCACCTTGCCATCACGGGTGTGCGGCCCGCGTGGCTGGCGTTCGCCCGGATCACGCGCGGGTCGATGACGCTGGCCGACCTGGTGCGTACGTACCCGCTCGCGCGCAAGGCCCTGCACCTGCTGGACGCCCGCCAGGCCCGAGGCGGCCGGAGCTAGGCCGTCTCTTCCGGATCTTGCCTGGCCCGCGCTGCCCGGCACCGCACCTCGCCGCGTTGTCGGGGCACCCGGGTACGCCCAGTACACGGGCGCCCCTCTGCCGTGCGAGGCACGGCACCGGACAACGCGGGCAGGGCCGACAAGAGCCGAAGGAGACGTCCTAGCCGGACCGGGCCCCGGTGCGCCGTGGCGTTCCGCGTGGCGGGTGCCGGCCCGAGTGGTCGGCGCCCGGCGGCGCGGGTCGCCACGGCGCACCGGGGCTCCGTCGTGCCCGCGTGGCGTCCGCTCCCGGAGGTCAGTGGGCGACCGTGATGCGGAAGACGGGGTGGTCGGCGGCGGCCGCCCGGAGTTCGGTGTCGGAGGAGTTCGCCGTGACGCCCTGGAAGAACCGGTTGACCTCCCAGCCCCACTTCTCCAGGTAGGCGCGCAGTACGGCCGCCTTCTCCGCCGGGTCGGTCAGCTCCGTGACGGTGAAGGCGCGGACCTTGCGGCCCACGCGCAGCTCGCCCCCGCCCGCGGCCCGCATGTTGCGGACCCACTGGGAGTGGCCGCGGGCCGAGACCAGGTACTGGGCGCCCTCGTACGTGTGCGGGTTGACCGGGATCCGCTGCATCTGCCCCGACGTCCGGCCGCGCACCGACAGTTCGGCGGTCCCGGCGAAGCTGATGCCGAGGCGGGCGAGCTTGCCGAGGAGGGCGTTGAAACGGACGCCGACCGGGCCGGCCTGGACGTAGTAGGGGGTGGGCGCGTTCATGGTGGCCTCCGGGGCGGACCGGGAGAGCGGTGCTCTCGCTTGAGAACAGTGTGCACGGATCGCCGCACCAAAACAAGAGCAGTGCTCTCGCATCAGAGCGGCGATCCTGTCTTTGTGCACTGCTCCAGCCTTATGGCACCCTGAGGCCCATGAGCACCGTGCGAGGGGCCAGGGAACGGGCCCGCATCGAGGTCACCGCCGCCATCAAGGACGAGGCGCGCCGCGCCCTGGCCGCCGAAGGCGCCGCCAAACTCTCGCTGCGCGCCGTCGCGCGCGAGCTGGGCATGGTCTCCTCCGCCCTCTACCGCTACTTCCCGAGCCGCGACGAGCTGCTCACGGCGCTGATCATCGACGCCTACGACAGCCTCGGCGCCGCCGCCGAGGCGGCCGACGCGGCCGCCCTCACCGCCGGGGATCCGCCCCGTGCCCGCTGGACCGCGGTCTGCCGGGCGGTCCGCGCCTGGGCCCTGGCCCACCCCCACGAGTACGCGCTCGTCTACGGATCCCCGGTCCCCGGGTACAGCGCGCCGCCGGACACCATCGGCCCGGCCTCCCGGGTCGCCTTCGTCCTCATCGGCATCCTCCGCGCCGCCCACGCCGGCCGCGGCCTCGCCCTGCCGCCGCTGCCCGCCCCCCTGCGTCCCGAAGCCACCCGGATGGCCGCGGACTTCGCCGAGGGGCTGCCGCCCGAGGTGGCCGCCGCCCTCGTCGCCGCCTGGGCGCAGCTCGTCGGGCTCGTCTCCGCCGAGCTGTTCGGCCAGTTCAACCGGGTCGTCGAGGAGCGGGACGCGTTCTTCGCGCACGCCGCGGACCAACTGGCGCACGCGGTGGGGCTGCCCGCCGTCTGAGGGGCGCCGGGCGGTGCGCCGGGGCGGTGCGCCGGGGTGCGGGCGGCGTCCGTCCGGGACGGCCCGTCCGGCGGCCCATCAGATGACGAGGTGACAAGTCGCTTGTCTGTTCCTCCCATCAATGTGGGTGGTTCGCCTTTCACCGACTTGCCGCGCGTCTACTGTTCGTCGGGTCGCCCCCCCGCCCGCCCGGAGGAACAGCCATGTCCCGCGCCCGCGCCGTGAAGGCCCTGTACGCCGCCCTGGCGACGTGGTTGCTCGCCGCCTGCGCGCCCGCCGTGACGGGCCCGCCCGAGGCGCCCCGCGGCGCGCGCAGCCCGGCCGCGTCCTCCGCCGCGACCGCCGCGCCCGCGCCCGTACCCGCGTCGGCCCCGGTCCCCGCGCCCGTCCCCGCCGCGAGCGCCGCCCCGGCCCCCGCGCCCAGACCCCGGGCGCCGGGCGTACGGGGCCTGGACATAGCCGTGCCGGCCTACGTCTGGGCGGGCGACCGGCTCCTGGCCGACCTCACCGCCGCCGGCCCGGCGGCCTCCGTCGTCGTCCTCAACCCCGGCAACGGCGACGCCCCCTTCGACGCCGCCTGGCGGGCCCGCGCGGACGCGCTGCGCGCCGGGACCACCGCCACCGGCGAGCGGACCAAGGTCCTCGGCTACGTCCACACCGACCACGGCGACCGGGACCCGGCCGCCGTGCAGGCCTCCGTCGACAACTACCTCAAGCCCGCCGGTGACACCGGTGGCCGCCTCCACGTCGACGGCATCTTCTTCGACGTCGTCAGCCGCGACTGCGGCCCCGGCAACGCCACCCGGGACCGTTACGCCGCACTGCGCCGCTACGTCCAGGAGACGATGAACGCCGTGGCCCCGGGCGCCGACGAGCTCGTCGTCGACAACCCCGGCACGGCCATCGCCTCCTGCTACCTCGAACCGGGCCACCGCACGGCCGACGTCTTCGTCACCTTCGAGGACTCCTACGCCGCCTACACCTCCACCGGCTGGCTCGGCGGCAACGTGTTCGACCCCGCCGGCGACTACCGCCCGGGCACCGAACTCGACCCGGCCGGCACCGCGTTCTGGCACCTCGTGCACGACGTCCCCGACGAGGAGGCGATGCGCACCACCCTGAGCACCGCCTTCGCCCGCGGCGCCGGTTACGCGTACGCGACCAGCGCGGCCATGCCCAACCCCTGGAACGCCGCACCCGAGTGGGAGTTCAGCCCCCAGACCCGCTACGCGGCCACCCTCGGCTGAGGCCCGTGGCGATGGCCGCCCCCGCCCCCGCCCCCGGAGCCGAAGTTGCCGTCGCCGTGAGGAAGCCCGCGCCGTCAGACGCGGCCGGTCTCCTGCCACAGCGCGGCCAGCGAGGCGTCGCCCGACACGCCCGGCCCGGCCAGCGGGATCCGGTTCCACAGGGCCGCGTACAGCCAGGCCGCCTCACCGGTCAGATCGCAGTCCGCCGCGTCCCCGGTGTCCCCGACCACCGTGCGGGCGGGTTCCCGCGACAGGTGCACCGTCCACACCGCCCCGGTGTCCGCCGCCCGCACGCGCAGCGTCTTCGGCTCCTCGGTACGCACCCGGCTGCGCGGCCGGGCGTGGAAGCCGGTCAGCAGCTCGTCCACCCCGTCCTCCGCGAACTCCGGGCCCACCGGCGTGCAGGCCGGCCCCAGCGCGGACTCGGCGTCGAAGCGGTGCACGGTCGTCTCGTGGGCCTGCCGGCGGGCCCAGAACGCCAGCGCCGAGGGCGCCGCCGTCGGCAGGAAGGTCCAGCACACCAGGTCCGCCGGCGCCTCCGTCAGGACCCGGACCAGCTCCGCGTGGCCCTCCCGGAACCAGGCCAGCAGCTCCGCCCCGGCCAGCTCGGGGGCGTCCGGGAACGGCACCGGGTCCACCAGGGCGCCCGCCACGAATCCGGTGGCCCAGCGGTGCACCGCGCCCGTGTGCCGCAGCAGGTCGCTCACCCGCCACCCCGGACACGTCGGCACCGGTGCCTCCGTACCCGCCCGCCCGGCCGCCTCGGCGAGCAGCCGGCCCTCCCGGTCGAGCGTCTCCACGTATTCGATGATCTTCATACCGCGAGTCTGCCAGCGCCGCCGCGACAATGGAGGGGTGGACGGAGAACTGTTCCCGCGCGAGCGGGCCGAGATCGCACCCGGCGCCGTGCACCTGCCCGACTGGCTCGGGCCCAGGCGCCAGCGGGAGCTGCTCGCGGCCTGCCGGGAATGGGCCCGGCCGCCCGCCGGACTGCGCACCGTCCGCACCCCGGGAGGCGGGACGATGACCGCCCGGCAGGTGTGCCTCGGACTGCACTGGTACCCGTACGGATACGCGCGGACCGCCGTCGACGGCGACGGGGCTCCCGTGAAACCGATGCCCGGCTGGCTCGCCGAGCTGGGCCGGCGGGCCGTCGCCGACGCCGGAGCCGTCGCCGGTGCCGCCGCCGGGACCCTGGAGCCCGGGGAGGAGTACGACATCGCCCTGGTCAACTTCTACGGCGGCGACTCCCGGATGGGCATGCACCGGGACGCCGAGGAGCGCTCCGCCGCCCCGGTCGTCTCGCTCAGCCTGGGGGACACCTGCCTCTTCCGCTTCGGCAACACCGTCTCGCGCGGCCGCCCGTACCGGGACGTCGAGCTGCGCAGCGGGGACCTGTTCGTCTTCGGCGGCCCGGGCCGGCTGGCCTTCCACGGGGTGCCGAAGGTCCTGCCCGGCACCGGGCCGCCCGGCCTGGGACTGACCGGGCGGCTGAACATCACACTGCGGGTCGGCGGTCTCGGCCCGTAGCCGGGCGCCCGACACCTCCCGATCATGCGAGGATCCATCTCATGAACGGCAACGGGGCCCCGCCGCGGGTGGGGGATGTGACCACGGTGTCCACGGCTGCGGCCACGGCTGCGGCTGAGGCGACGGCTCCGGATTCGGCCTCGGCGGCCGCCTCGGCCTCGGCGCGGACCAAGCTGGAGCGCGGCCGGGGCGCGCTCGGCCCGGCGCTGGAGCTGGTCCACACCGGCCGCGCCCCCACGCGCGCGGTCCTGACGGCCGAGCTGGGCGTCACCCGCGCCACCGCCGGCGCCGTCGCCGCGGAACTGGAGGCGCTCGGCCTGATCCGCGTCGACTCCCGCCCCGGCGGCGCCGGCGGAGCGCAGGGCCGCCCCTCGCACCGGCTGGCCGTCGACGAGAACGGACCGGTGGCGCTGGCCGCGCAGGTGCACCCGGACGGGTTCCGGGCGGCCCTGGTCGGCCTCGGCGGCCGGATCGTGGCGACGGCACCCGGCAAGGTCACCGTCTCCGCCGACCCCGCCCAGGTGCTCGGCGCGGTCGTCGAGGCGGGCGCCGCCCTGCTCGCCGAATCCGGACGGCGCTGCGTCGGGGCGGGCCTCGCCGTCCCCTCGGCGGTCGCGGAGCCCGAGGGCACGGCGCTCAACCCGCTGCACCTGGCCTGGCCGGCCGGCTCTCCCGTACGGGCCATCTTCGCGCAGTGCGTGAAGGCGGCCGGGATCGACGGACCGGCCCTGACCGGCAACGACGTCAACCTGGCCGCCCTGGCCGAGCACCGGCACGGGGCGGGGCGCAGCGCGCAGCACCTGCTGTGCGTGGCGACCGGCCACCGGGGCGTGGGCGGGGCGCTGGTCCTGGACGGCCGGCTGCACAGCGGGAGCGCGGGCCTGGCCCTGGAGGTCGGCCACCTCACCGTCAACCCGGAGGGACGCGCCTGCCACTGCGGGAGCCGCGGCTGCCTGGACGTGGAGGCCGACCCGCTGGCCTTCCTGACCACGGCGGGCCGTACCCCCGGCCCGGAGGTCTCGCTGCTCCAGCAGGCCCGTGACCTGCTGCGCACCGAGTACGCGGAGCCCGGCGTGCGCGCCGCCGCCGAGGAGCTCATCGACCGGCTCGGGCTGGGCCTGGCGGGCCTGGTCAACATCCTGAACCCGGACCGGATCATCCTCGGCGGCCTCCACCGGGAGCTGCTGCACGCCGATCCGGAGCGGCTGCGCGCGGTCGTCGCGGACCGCAGCCTGTGGGGGCGCAGCGGGGGCGTACCGATCCTGCCGTGCACCCTCGACCACAACAGCCTGGTCGGCGCGGCCGAGCTGGCCTGGCAGCCGGTGCTGGACGACCCGCTCGGGGCCCTGGGCGCGGCTGCCTGACCGGCGGGTCCGCCACGGCTTCCGGTACGCGGGCCCGCGCGGCGGCGCCGGGTACCGGACGCGGCCGCCGCGGGGCGGCGCGCCCGGGCCTCCGGGGGGTCAGCCGGGCCCGGTGCCGACCGGGACGGCCACCGGCACGCTGTCGCGGCCGGCCCGCGCGTCCACGGCGGCGAGCACCGGCCGGGCGGCCTCCCGTACCGGCTTGTTCACGCCGATACGGACCGTGGCGGCCGGGGCGGCCGGGGCGGGGGCGGCCCGTAGCGAGAACCACACCACCTTGCCGGGCCCGTCCGGCTGCGGCCGGACCCCCCAGGCCTCGCTCACGGCCTCCACCAGCGCCAGCCCGCGCCCGCTCGTCTCCAGCGTGCCGGCCTGCCGCAGTACGGGCAGCCGGGGATCGCTGTCGCGGACCGAGACGGTCAGCCGCCCCAGGCGGAGTTCGATCTCGACCGTGCAGACCTTGTCGGGCTGCGCGTGGCGGTGGACATTGCTGAGCAGTTCCGTCACGCCGAGCGCAGCCCGGTCTATGAGCGGGTCGAGCTGCCAGTGGCGCAGTTGCGCGGAAACGATTCTGCGGACCTGGCCGATCCGCCCGGGCAAGGCCTGCAGTTCGACCACGCAGTGCCTGCGGGAATGACTGATCACGGCTGCGACTCCCCGACATCAGTGTTACGGGTGCTGCACCCTCGGTAGCGCACCACCAGAGTCACCCACGGTGGCGCCGCCTGCAACCGAGCGCGACCGAAAGCGATCCGCATAGAAACCCAAAGTAACCATTTGTGCAGGTGGGAGGGGTACATTGCGAAAGCAGGGGGTCAGGGACCGACAAAGGAGCAAGGCGCATGAGCACCACCGGCACCACCGGTACGACAGCCGCGGGCGCGGCCCCGGCCGGGGCCGCGGGCACGGTCATGACGACGGTCGACGTCGACCACAGCGACGCCGACTACCGCGCCTGGCTCAAGGAAGCCGTGCGCAAGGTCCAGGCGGACGCCAACCGCTCCGCCGACACGCACCTGCTGCGCTTCCCGCTCCCCGAGGCCTGGGGCATCGACCTCTACCTGAAGGACGAGTCCACGCACCCGACGGGCTCCCTCAAGCACCGCCTGGCCCGCTCGCTGTTCCTGTACGCGCTCTGCAACGGCTGGGTCCGCCCGGGCCGCCCCGTCATCGAGGCCTCCAGCGGCTCCACCGCCGTCTCCGAGGCCTACTTCGCCAAGCTGATCGGCGTCCCGTTCATCGCGGTGATGCCGAGGACCACCAGCCCGGAGAAGTGCCGCCTCATCGAATTCCACGGCGGCGAATGCCACTTCGTCGACGACCCGATGAAGATGTACGAGGAGTCCGCGGACCTGGCCGCCCGCACCGGCGGCCACTACATGGACCAGTTCACCTACGCCGAGCGGGCCACCGACTGGCGCGGCAACAACAACATCGCCGAGTCGATGTACCAGCAGCTGCGCCTGGAGCGGTACCCGGAACCCACCTGGATCGTGGCCACCGCCGGCACCGGCGGCACCTCCGCGACCATCGCGCGCTACGTGCACTACATGCAGCACGACACCCGCATCTGCGTCCCGGACCCGGAGAACTCCTGTTTCTTCGACGGCTGGACCCGCAACGACCCGCACGCCAGCAGTGACTGCGGCTCGCGCATCGAGGGCATCGGCCGGCCGCGGATGGAGCCGAGCTTCGTGCCGGGCGCCATCGACCGCATGATGCGGGTGCCGGACGCGGCGTCCGTCGCCGCCTGCCGCGCCCTGGAGCAGGCCATAGGGCGCAAGGCGGGCGGCTCCACCGGCACCGGACTGTGGAGCGCGCTGAAGATCGTCTCCGAGATGGTGTCGGAGGGGCGCACGGGCAGCGTCGTCACCCTGCTCTGCGACCCGGGCGACCGCTACCTCGACAAGTACTACTCCGACGAGTGGCTGGCGGCGCAGGGCCTCGACATCGCCCCGTACGCGACGACCCTGCGGACCCTCCTGGAGACGGGGGAGTGGCGCGAGCCGGGGGCCTGAGCCCGCGGTCGTCCGCCAGCCGGCCGCCGGGGCCGCTGGGGTTGCCGGGGCCGCCGGGGCGTCGCGTCAGACGCGGCCGGCGGCCGCCAGGCGGGCGTCGAGAGCACGCACCGCCGTGCGGAAGGAGTGGCCGAGGGCCGGCCGCGCGGCGGTGAGCGCCAGGCGGAAGACGGCCGGGCCGTCGGCCGCGAAGGTCCAGCGCACGAGCGTGCCGGAGGAGTCGGCCGTCGGCATGAGGCGCCACTCCTCCAACAGGGCCCGCAGGCCCGGCGCGTTGGTCTCGTCGACCCGGTAGGCGTAGCGCAGCCCGTGATCGGCGGCCATGACCGTCTCCTGGAAGCGGACGCCGCCCGCCAGCCGCACCTCCCGTCCCGCGCCGCCGCGGGTGGGCCGGGCCAGGGTCACGGCCCCGAACCAGTCCGGCCAGCCGGTCACCTCCTCGGCGAGCGCCCGGTACACGGCCCCGGGCCCGGCCGAGACCCGGGCCCCGAAGACCAGGCGGACGGGGGCGTCGTCGGCGAAACCCAGCCCCACGGGTCGGAGTCGGCGGGTCATGGGGGTACCTCCTGGGTGCGACGGGTGCGACGGGTGCGACGGGTGCGACGGGTGCGACGGGTGCGGCGGGTCGGCAGCGCGGGTCGGGCAGGCCGGGCGGCCGGTCTCGGGGGCGCGACGCCACCGGTCGGGGCGCGTGCCGCGCCACCCTAGCTGGCCGCCCGTCAGATGTCCCCGCCGGTACGGGTTCACACGCAAGGGGCCTGGCCGGCGGGACCGTCGGGCGGGATGCTGGAGGGGCCGCCCCGCGCCCCACCCCCCCACACCCGCGGAGGCCCCGTGCCGGATCCGCTGTCCCTCGAACTCCTCGTCCACGGAGTCGCCGGAGCCCCTCCCGGGGAGCTGCTCCGGGACCCCCACCCCGTCCGCGTCACCGGCGACTCCACCGCCGCCGTGTTCCGCCGCGCCGAGGACGCCGACGCCGAGGCCCACCCCGGGCGTTACGCCGGCCGTCCCGTGCGCGAGGCCTACTGCTGGTCCCGGCTCACCTCCGGCAACGGCGCCCGCGCCCTGTGGCTGCTGCTCCTGCCCTTCATGGTGGTCAACCTCGCCCACTGGGCCCGGCCCGCCGCCCCGGCCGGCGCCGAGGCCGCGCCCCGGGCGGTGCGTACGTACGGGCTCCTCGTCCGGGTCCTCGCCCTCAGCCTCACCGTGCTGCTGGTCGCCGCCGCCTGCGAGGTCGCCCTCGATCTGCTCGCCTGGCAGTGCGCGGGCAACCCGGCCTGCACCGCGTCCCGTTCCTGGCTCGGCTTCGCGGAGCCCGGCCGCTGGTGGGGCCAGCCCGGGCGGCGCCTCGCGCTCGGCGCCCTGGTCCCGGCCGCCCTGACCGGCCTGCTCTGGTACCTCTCGAACCGCACCTGGAGCGCCTACGAGTCCCAGCCGCCCCCCGCCGCCGAGCCCGACGGCGGGGCTCCCGTCGGCGGGGCGGGAGCCGTCGGCGGGGCGGGAGCCGGCGGGGCTGGAGCCGACCGCGAGCCGGCGGGCCCGCTCGGGCGCCCCGGCTTCTGGTACGGCCGGCGCATCGTGGCCCGGCTGCGGGCCGCCCACACCGCCGCCGGGCTGCTCACCGTCGCGGTGGCCGTCGCCGCGCCCACCGTGCGCTACGACCGGGCCTCCGCCGCCACCGCCCCGGCACTGCGCGCCACGGGCTGGGCCGTCGGGGCGCTGCTCGCCGCCGGGGCCGTCACCGTGCTGTGGGTCGTCTGCCGGCGCGGCCGCAGCGAGGCCCGGCCCGACCACCGGCTCGACCGGGCCGCGATCACCCTGCTGCCCGGCGGGGCCCTCGCCCTGCTGGCCGCCGTCCTCCTCTACGCGGGCTGGTCCCGCCCCGGCTGGGTGGCGGCCGGGCGGCTCCCGGGGGACTTCACCTTCGGGGTGCTGATGCTCGGTCAGGGCGGCTGCGTGCTGGCCCTCGCCCTCGTCGCCCGCCGTCTGCACCGCGGCGCGCCCCACACCGGAGCCGCCCTGCGGGGCCTGGGCGGCCCCGCCGTCGCCATGCTCGGCTGCGCCCTCGGCGGGGTCATGTCCGGCGGGGTGGCCCAGCGCGTCGCCGACTGGATCGACGGCGGCGCCACCCCCGGCATGCCGCCCGGGGCCGCGTTCCCCGGGCCGCCCGTGCTGCTGTCCTGGCAGGCCGCCGTCCTGCCGCCGCTGCTGATCGCCCTCGGGCTGCTCGCCGCCGGGGTGGGCTCCCGCGCCGCCCTCGTGCGGCGCCGGATCGCCGCCACCGTCGCCGCCGAGTACCCCGGGGAGCCGCCCGACGCCGACCGCAGCCGCCGGATCGCCGGGGCGCGGGCCGCCGCCGCGCTCACCGACTCCGCGCCCTGGTTCGTGGGGGCCGTCTCCGGGATCACCCTGCTGCTCGGCGCCGGCGCCCTCGCCGGGGCCTGGCTCAGCGGCCGGGTTCCGGGGGAGGCCGCCCGGGGCACCCAGCCGCTGCTGGCGGCCGCCGCCCGCGCCGCCCAGGACACCGGCTCATGGCTGATCGGCATCGGCATCGCCGCCTTCGCGGCCTGGGGCCGCCGCGCCTACCGCGACCCGGCGGCCCGCCGCACCATAGGCATCCTCTGGGACGTCGGCACCTTCTGGCCCCGCGCCGCCCACCCCTTCGCCCCGCCCTGCTACGCCGAGCGGGCCGTGCCCGACCTGGCCTGGCGGATGACCGCCTGGACCGCCCGTACCGGCGGCCGCCTCGTCATCTCCGGGCACTCCCAGGGCAGCGTCCTCGCGGCCGCCGCCGTCTGGCAGCTGCCGCCCGCCACACGCCGCCGCGTCGCGCTGCTGACCTACGGATCCCCGCTGGCCCGGCTCTACGGGCGCTGGTTCCCCGACTGCTTCGGCCCCGGGCCGCTCGCCGCCCTGCACCGGGACCTCGACTGCTGGCGCAACCTCTGGCGGTCCACCGACCCCATCGGCGGCCCCATCGGCGGCCCGGTGGGCGCGGGCCCCGGGGAGCGGGAGCCGGTGGACCGGGGCCCCCTGCGCGATCCGCTCGCCTACGGGCGCAGCCCCCGCCACCCGCTGCCCGCGCCGATCCTCCGCCACGGCGACTACCAGGCCGATCCTGCCTTCGACGCCGAACGCGACGCACTGCTGGCACGGCTGGCCGCCGCCGCGCGGGCCGACGTACACGACACGAGGGACCTTCCCGGCCCGCGGGTCAGTGCGCCGCGGCCGGAGCGGGCAGATCCGCCGGGAACAGGAGCGTGAGGTCGTCCGTGCTCGGCTCGGCCAGCTGCGCGACCCGCCCCGCGTGCCGTTCCACCATCGACTCGAAGGTCTGGCGCGCGGTGCGGCCGTTGCCGAACGCCGGGCCCTTCGGCAGCTCCGTGAAGTACGCCAGCAGCGCCTCCCCGGTGCCCTCGCCCAGCCGGTACTCGTGCTCCTCCGCCTGCTGTTCCACGATCCGCAGCAGCTCCCGCGGCCCGTAGTCGCCGAAGGTGATGGTGCGGGAGAAGCGTGAGGCCACCCCCGGATTGACCGTCAGGAAGCGGTCCATCTCCTCCGTGTACCCGGCGACGATCACCACCACCGCCTCCCGGTGGTCCTCCATCAGCTTCACCAGCGTGTCGATCGCCTCGCGGCCGAAGTCGCGCCCCGAGTCCTCCGGCGCCAGCGCGTACGCCTCGTCGATGAACAGCACCCCGCCGCGCGCCCGGTCGAAGGCCTCCTGCGTACGGATCGCCGTGGACCCGATGTGCTCGCCGACCAGGTCCACCCGGGACACCTCCACCAGGTGGCCGCGCTCCAGCACCCCGAGGGAGGCCAGGATCTCCCCGTACAGCCGGGCGACCGTGGTCTTGCCGGTGCCGGGGGAGCCCGTGAACACCAGGTGGCGGCGGACCGAGGCGGCCTTCAGGCCCGCCTGCTGCCGTCTGCGGCCGACCTCGATCATGTCGGTGAGGGCCCGCACCTCGCGCTTGACGCTGTCCAGGCCCACCAGCGCGTCCAGCTGCCCCAGCACCTCGCCCGAACCCCGGGCCGCGGGCGGCCCCGCGGCGGCGCCGGAGCCGTCGGCGGCCGGCGGTCCGGGCGGGGCCGCGGACCGCTGCCCGGGTACCCCGTCGGCCCGGTCCGCGAGGCCCTGCGCGGCCGTCACCGTACGGATCCCGGGCTGCGCCCCCGCCCCGGCGCCGGCCGCCGCCTGGGCGGCGAGGCGGGTACCGGACTCGTCGCTGGTGCACTCCTCGGCGAGCGGGCCGTCCTCCGCGAACTCGTAGCCCCCGCGCGCGCAGCGCTCGGTGTGGCAGCGGGTGAGGGTGGTCCGGCAGCCGTCGATGACGTGGAAGCCGAAGCCGGAACTGCCGCTCACCCGGCAGGCCGTGAAGGTGCCCCGGCCGCCCGCCGACACGTAGAAACCGGCCTCGGCGGGGGAGCTGACCGTGCACCGCTCCAGCACCGGATCGGCGCCCTTGGTGACGATCACGCCCGTCTGCACGCCGTCGATGGTGCAGTTGGCGAGGGTGCCGCCGCTGCCGTGGTCACGGAACCACGCCCCCGTGCCCGCCTCGCGGATGCGGCAGTCGTCGAGCTGCGCGCTCGCGCCGTCGCTGACCGAGACGGCCGTGTTGCGGACCTGCGAGAGGTCGCTGTCGACGACGTCGACGCGCGAACCGCGGTCCAGCACGAACAGCGCGTCGGGCACGTCGTGCACCCGGCAGGAGTCCAGGGAGGCGCTCGCCCCGTCGCTGATCCACACCGCCGGGTAGTCCCCCGTACTGTCGTGGATCTCGCAGGACTCGGCATCGACCCGGGTCCCCGGGTCCCACACCGACAGCCCGTTGCGCCCGAACCGGCGGACCGTGGTGCGGCTGAGCGTCAGCACCGAACGGGAACGCAGGTCCACCGCGTTCTCCGGGATGTCGTGGATGTCGCAGCCCGCGAGGGTGAGTACGGCGTCGGTGTCGAGGGTGACCCCGTCGGCCGAAGTGCGGTGCACCGAGCAGTCGGTGAGCCGGGCCACGGCGCGCGCCGCGATCTGCACCCCGGTGCCCTTGATCTCGTACACCTCGCAGCCCAGCGCCTCCAGGCCCGAGCCGTCGCCGGTCACCGCGATGCCCGCGCCCGTGGAGTGGTGGATCCGGCAGCGCTCCAGCCGGGGGTGTCCGCCGCGCACCGACACGCCGGCCTGCCCGGCGGCCACCACCTCGCACTCCTCGAACACCCCGCCGCCGCCGTCCAGGACGGAGATCCCGACCCCGGCCGGATTCTCCACCGTGCACCGGCGGACCAGCGGCCGGGCCCCGCCGCGCACCTCGATGCCGGCCGCGGAACGGGTGTGCACCCGCAGGTCGCTGAGCTCGGGACAGCCGTCCTCCACGAGCAGCGCGGGCGCCGCCCGGTCCGCGCCCTCCAGGTAGAGGTCCTGGACCACCGCAGAGGCGCGCACCGTCAGCGCGACCCCGTCGAGCGGGGCGATCCGCACCGACCCGGCGACGGCACCCTCCGGCCCGCGCAGGGTGACGGCATGCCGCAGGACCAGGTTCTCCCGGTAGGTGCCGGGGGCGATGGACAGCACGTCGCCGTCGCCCGCGACGGCGAGCGCGGCGCTCAGCGTCGGATACTCACCGGAACGCCGCCGCCACCGCGAGGCCCCGCCGTGCGTCACCTGGACCGTGCCCTGAGCCATGGCGTTGTCGTGCCCCCACCCTCGTACTCGCGTTGTCGAAGCGGCCGGAGCGGCGAGAGCCGCACGGTGCGGCCGGAGCGCCGACCGGCCTCCGGCCCCACCGTAGCGCGCGCGGGGCCGGTGAGTTGCCAGGTCAGCTGCCCGCGCCCGCCCGGCCCCAGTCGGGTCCGGCCGCGGCCCACGCACGGTCCAGACGGATGTACCGCCGATGCATGAGCCGGCGTACGACGAGCCGCCGGACCGTCTCCGCCAGCGCGGCCGCGGTGAGCGCCGCGGCCAGGCCCGCCGCGCCCGCGTGGAAGGAGGCGGCGGCCGGGTCGAGCGGCTGCCCCACCAGCCGCCCCTCGATGTCGGTCCATATGCGGAACCGCTCCCCGGGCCGGGGCGGTTCCTGCGCCGCCGGGACCGTGCCCCGGTGGCTGCTGCCGTCCGGCGCCGTCCACGAGGCCACGACCGGGGTCCGCTCCGGGGCCTGCCGCTGCGCGCCGGGATCCGTGGCCGCCCCGGCGACCGGTCCCGGCGCCGGGGCCACCACCACCGCCGGGACGAGATACCGCTCGTGCCGCTGCTCGCGCGCGGCCCGCTGTAGCGTGCCGTCCACCCTCAGGCCCGCCGCGCAGCCGACGGCCGGGGCCACCAGCAGCACGCACACGAGCGCCGCGAAGGCCACCCACGCCTCGAAGAGGTCGGTCGGCCGGCGTAGCGGATTGCGCCGCCAACGCCACACTCCCATTGCTGTTCGCACGGTCCCGGCTCCCCCTACTTGCGCCGCCATCCGTCTGCCTGCGCGTTCCAGCCTTCCGCATGTCCGGTGAACGCGCATTCCGGGACATGCGGGACGAGTGTCACCCGATCCGGTGTTGCCGGTCGCGGTGCGTGGTCACCCGTCCGCATGCTCCAACGGCCCCGCGTGGCCCGTTGGTTCCTGTGGACGCCCGGAGCCCCTCGAAGGTGTTGTTCCACCTTGCTTCCGCCCGCCGTGGTCAGTGGCGTGCGGTCCCGGCCGGGCGCCGCGGGGCGCCCGCGCTCACTCCAGGACGCGCACCTCGTCGCCCACCCGCACCGTGCCCAGCACCACCGGCACCAGCTGCCGCCCGAAGGCGAGCGACTTGCCGATCCTGCGGTGCGCGGCCAGGGTCTTCAGCGGCTCGCGGCCGCGCAGGGCCGTCTCCTGGTCGGTGGTGGTCACGATGCAGCGCCCGCACTCGCGCACGCCCCGGAAGACGGCGTCGCCGACCGCGACGCGCCGCCAGCCGTCCTCGGCCCAGGCCGGCGCCGGACCGCCGACCACCAGGCTCGGGCGGAAGCGGTTCATGGGCAGCGGCCCCTCCTGGGGGTGGTCGCCCCGGGCGATCAGCGCGTTCAGGGCGTCCAGGGAGGCGGTGGTGGTCAGCAGCAGCGGATAGGCGTCGGCGAGGCTGACCGTTTCGCCGGGCAGGGCGTAGTCGGGGTCCACGGGCCGGCGCACGGCCGGATCGTCGAGGTGGACCAGCCGCGCGGGCTGCCCGAGGTAGGCGCTGAACCAGTCGGCGGCGGTGCGCGCCGCGAGGACCGTCTCGATCTTCTTGCCGAACAGGACGGCCGGTTCCAGGGGGCCCGGTTCCGGCACGTCCACGGCCAGGTCCGCCATGCCCGGCGCGGACAGCAGGACGCGCCCGCCGTCGAGCGGGCGCGCCGAAGCCAGCGCGAGGCGCGCCTGCTGGCGTTGGGTGATGACCGTGCCCGCCGGGTCGACCACGGCCCACCGGCGGTCGCCGGCCAGCCCCCAGGGCTCCACGGCCACCTCGTCGGGAGCGGTCCCCGCCACCGATTTGACGGGATGGACGTGGAGCGACTGGACGTACAGGTTCGACATGGACTCCATGGTGCCAGCCGCCCGCGCCGGACTCCCAGCGCATTGCGCGCGGGGCGCGGTGGCCGGGGGCCCGTCAGTAGCCGCGCCCCTGGTACTGGCGGCCGTACGGGTCCTCGTACGAGGGCACCTGCGCGGGCGTCGGCACCGGCCGCGGGGCCGCCGGGCGCATGGCCTCGTACCCGGTGCCGGCCGCGACGGGCCGTGGCTGCTGGGGCTGGGGCTGGGGAACGTATCCCGCGCGGGCGGCCATCGGCTGCTGCTGCGGGATGTACGGCGCGGGCGCGGCCTGGAGCGGCACCGGCATCTGCATGGGCTGCTGCTGCGGGGCGGTCTGCTGCGGGTACGCGTACCCGTACCCCGGGCCGCCCTGCTGCTGCGGCATGGAGGGCGCGGCCGGCAGGGCGGGCAGCGCGGACGGCAGGGCCGGCAGGTAACCACCGCTCGAGTAACCGGCACTGGGGGACTCGTACGCGGCCGGAACGCGGATCGGGGCGATCTGCGGGGTGCCGCGTTCGGCGACGAGGGAGTCGTAGATGGGGGTGTCCGTGAAGGAGGGCGCGGAGTAGTAACCGCCGCCATAAGTGGAGCGGGGGGAGGTCATGGGACCTAAGTTAAGCCCACGACTTCACCGGGTCCATAGCGAGGTGCCGTCAACACCGCCCTGACCTGCATATTCGCAGGTCAGGGCCTCAGCTTTCACTTGGCGTTCACCTGCACGATTCACCACTTGCGTCCCGTCTTGTTCCTACTCGTACTCACCGGTTGGGTGTTGCACCTATCTGCCGCTGACGCAGCGTCACAATGCGGTGACCTCGGATGACGTCCCCTCAGCCCGGGCGCGGCCGGGCTGAGCTACCGGCCGAGCAGCCCGTTCAGGCGTCGGTCGGGCGGCCGTAGGTGCGCCCCTTCCACGCGGCGCCGCGCCCCCGGTAGTGCCGCACCGCGGAGTCCACGGTCATCAGCAGGTACAGCAGGGCCGTAAGCGGAAGCAGCGCGGCGAGGACCGCGGGCTGGCGGTAGTAGCGCAGCATCGGCAGGTACGTGCCCGCCATCAGCAGCCAGGCCAGCCCGCCGGCCCAGGCCACCGCAGGCCGCCCGGCCGCGAGACCCGCCAGCAGCGCGCCCGGCGGCACCAGGTAGACGAGGACCAGCCCCGCCACCGTCCCCGCCAGCAGCATCGGCCGGTGGCGCAGTTGGGCGTACGCGCTGCGCGACACCATCCGCCACAGGTCCCCGAGCGCGGGGTACGGGCGCACGCTGTCCACCCGCTCCGCCAGCCCGAGCCAGATCCGCCCCCCGGAGCGCTGGACCGCGCGCGCCAGGGAGACGTCGTCGATGACGGCCTGGCGGATCGAGTCGGGGATCCCGGCCCGGACCGCCGCCCCGGTGCGCAGCAGGACGCAGCCGCCCGCGGCCGCCGCGGTCCGGGCGGCGGGACGGTTGATCCGGCGGAAGGGGTACAACTGGGCGAAGAAGTATACGAACGCCGGTACCACGAGCCGTTCCCACGGGCTGACGACGCGCAGCCGGGCCATCTGGGAGACGAGGTCGAGGCCGGCGGAGGTCGCCGCGGCCACCAGCTCGCGCAGGCTGTCGGGCTCGTGCGCGATGTCGGCGTCGGTGAGCAGCAGGAACTCCGGCGCGCCCGCCCCGGCCTCCTCGCCGGGACCGGCGCTCCCGTCGACGCGGGCGGGGAAGAGACCGGCACGGGCGTGGGCGATGCCGTGGCGCAGGGCCCACAGCTTGCCCGTCCACCCGGGCGGCGGGTCCCTGGGGGAGACGACGGTCAGCGGCAGCCCCGGCTGCTCGGCGGCCAGGCACGCGGCGAGGTCGGCGGTGCCGTCGGTGCTGCCGTCGTCGACGAGGACGATCCGCGCCTCGCCGGGATAGTCCTGCGCGAGCAGGGACGGCAGGCTGAGCGGGAGCACCCCGGCCTCGTCCCGGGCCGGTACGACGATGGCGACGGAGGGCCAGCGGGCGGGGGCGGTGCGCGGCGGGAGACGGACGTCGGTGCGCCAGAACATGCCCTGGGCGAGGGTCAGCCAGAGCCAGGCGGCGAGGGAGGCGTAGGCGGCGATGAGGAGGCCCATGCCCGCAGTGTGCCGAACCCCGAGAGCCCTGTCGCCCACCTCGCCGGTGCGGCGCGATCGGCCCGGACGGGGTGGGCCGGCCGCCCCGGTCGATTAAGGTGACCAGGTGAAGATCGCCCTGATGGACTCCGGAATCGGCCTCCTCGCTGCGGCCGCCGCCACGCGCCGGCTGCGGCCGGACGCCGATCTGCTGCTGTCCTCGGATCCCGACGGGATGCCCTGGGGGCCGCGCACGCCCGCCGACCTGACCGAACGGGCCCGCGCCGTCGCACGGGCCGCCGCCGCGCTGCGCCCCGAGGCGCTGATCGTGGCCTGCAACACCGCCTCCGTGCACTCCCTGGAGACCCTGCGCGGCGAACTGGAGCCCGGCATCCCCGTCATCGGGACGGTGCCCGCGATCAAGCCCGCCGCGGCCGCCGGCGGCCGCGTGGCGATCTGGGCCACCCCCGCCACCACCGGCAGCCCCTACCAGCGCGGGCTGATCCGCGACTTCGCCGCCGGGGTCCCGGTCACCGAAGTGCCCTGCCCCGGTCTCGCCGACGCCGTCGAGGCCTGCGACGAAGCCGCCGTCGTGCGCGCCGTCGCCGCCGCGGCGGCGCTCACCCCGCCCGACGTCACCGACGTGGTGCTCGGCTGCACCCACTACGAGCTGGTCGTGGAGCCGATCCGGGCCGCGCTGGCCGCCCGTACCGGCGGCGCCGCGCTGAGGTACCACGGCTCCGCCGAAGCCGTCGCCGTCCAGGCCCTGCGCCGCATCGGAGCCGAGCCCGCGCCGGGGCTGCCCCGTACCGGCGGGCTGACCGTCCTGCACAGCGGCCGGACGTCCACGCTGCCGCGGGCCGCCCTCGGATACGCCGAAGGCAGGCTGCTGGCGGGACACGAGCACGAAGTCCCCGTGGGCCTGTAGGGACCCGGGTCCCCGGGTCCCCGGGGGTGAGGGCGCGGTGTGGGCGAGGCAGCCGCGGCCGCCCTCCGAGTCCCTCCCGTCACCCGTGTCACGGGCCGGGCCGTGCCGGACCGTGCCGGACCGTGACGAAATCTCCGTTCCCCCCTGCCCGGCGCCCTCGCATACTGGCCGCGTGACTGCCTACGCCAAGCACCTGCCCGCGGGGGCGACACCGGCAAGTGGCATGGCCCCGTGGGGAGTTGAGGCGGCCGCCCGTTGGCGCGGCGCGCGCCCGCCCGCCGTCTTCGCCCCCGGCCCCGGAAGCCGGCTCCTCGCCGTCCTCGTCGCCGCCTCCCTCACGCTGATCCTCTGGAACGAGGCCCCCGGCCCGGCCGGCGGCACCGCCTGGCGGGCCTACCCCGACGCGGTCGTGCTGGTGGCCCTGCCGCTCTGGTACCGGTTCCTGCCGGGCGCGGCCGCCGTGTCCGCCGCGCTGCTCGCCGTGGAGGCGGCCGTCGCCCTCCCGGGGACCGCCGGTTCCGACGCCGCCGCCCGGACCGGGCTGGTCCTCGTGTGCCTGCTGTCGCTGTGGGCGCTGGCCGGGGCGCTCCTGCGCCTGCGGGCCCGGCGCGCGCAGGCCCGGCTCGCCCTGGCCGCGGCCGGCCCGGCCCGGTACCCGCTCCCGCGGCTGCTGCCCCCCGGGCACGACCGGCGCGGCAACATGCCCCTGCTGACCGGCGGCTTCCTCTGCCTCGTCGGCGCGTGCATCCTCCTCGACGGGATCCTCGGCGACCTCGGCGGCCGGGCCCCGTACGACGCCGTCGGCCAGCAGCGCGTCGCCCTGCCCCTGCTGGTCGCCGGCGCCACGCTGCTGGGCCGGGGCTGGACGGCCGACCTGGCCGCGCGGCGGCTGCACCGGGAGCCGCAGCCCGCGCTGGTGGTCGGCGTACGGGTGGCGCCGTCCGGGCACTTCTGGCTCTACCCGGACGCCGACTCGCCCGCCGGGACGCCCCTGATCGGCTACCGGCCGGGCCGCGGGGACACGCGGGACGGCGTACGGCTGCTGGCCCGGGCGGTGGACGGGCGCTACCCGCGCGGACTGCACGACATCGACGCCCGGGCCGAGCCCTTCGAAGCGGTGGTCCACGGCCCGCTCCACGAGGGCGCCGAGATCGTCGTCGAGTACGCCGTCCACGGCGGGGGCGGCATCTCGGCCGGCGTCGCGGCGGCCCCGCTGCTGCCGAGGCTCCGGTCGGGGCTGGACGGGTGGGTCCCGGCCGGGGTCTCCCACCGGGAGACGCAGGAGCGGCGCCGGGAGCGCGCCCGTACGTACGCGCCGCCGCCACCGCCGCCCAAACGGCGCTCGGCGACCACCCACGGCACGGCGGCCGCCACCGGCACGGGCGCCGCGACCACCGGCGGCGGCTGTGGCGGCGACGGCGGGTGCGGCTCGGGCTGCGGCGGTTGCGGGGGCTGCGGCTGCGGCTGACCCACCGGGGCCGGCCTGGCCGGACCGGTCAGCGCCGCGGGCCCACGGCCAGGTCCCGGGCCAGGGCGCGCAGGGCCCCCGCGTCCAGGATCCGCGCGGGGGCGCGGCCGCGGACGGGGGCCGGGCCGGGCAGGGGCACGTGCAGCGGGTCCGTCCACCGTGCGGGGACCGCACCGGCCCCGTACACCGCCCCGGCCAGCGTCCCCGTCACCGCCGCCACCGTGTCGGTGTCCCCGCCGAGGTCCACGGCGGCCCGTACGGCCTGCGCGAAGCCGGAGGTCGTCCGCAGCGCCCACACCGCCGAGCCCAGGCACGGCCATACCGCCCCGTTGAACTCGGTGGCCCGCTCCGGATGCCACCCGGGGTCGAGCACGCGGGCCCACCGCTCGCGGTGGGCCGGGTGCACCTCGTCCAGCACCGACGGCAGCGCCGCGAGCGGATCGCCCCCGCCCAGGGCCACCCGTACGAGTTCGTGCAGGACGGCGGTGCCCTCCCAGGCGGCGGCGTCGCCGTGCGTGAGCGCGGCGATCCGCCGGGCGGCGTCCATGGTGGCGGCCCGGCCCGCGGGCGCGAACCAGACGGCCGAGGTGGCGGCGCGCATCAGGGAACAGTTGCCCGCCGCCCGCGCGTTGACCTGGAAGTGCAGGGCGGCGGCCAGGTCCCAGGGCTGCCCGTTGGTCAGCACGTCCTCGGTCTGGAGGCCGATGTCCTTGGGGCCCCAGGCCGCCCACTCCTGGAACCGCCGGAAGACGTCAGGGAGTTCGAGCCCGCCGTGGGCGAGGAGCGACTCCCCGAGGAGGACCGCCATCTGCGTGTCGTCGGTCGCCTCGCCCGGGTCCCAGCCGCCGCCCCCGCGCATCTCCTCGCCCCGCGCCGACAACAGGCCCGCCGGGCCGAACTCGTACGGCGCGCCGAGCGCGTCCCCGGCCGCCGAGCCCAGCACCGCCCCCACGGCCCGTTCCAGCCACTGCGCCGAGCCGTCGTCACGCTTCACGCGTTCCCCTTCCCCCACACCCGCACCCGGCCGTCCACGTTCCCCTCGCCCGGCAGGTCCCGTCGCGGTTCCCGCAGACGGGGGGCTCCTCCCGCACGACGTCGAGCCTGCCGCAGGCGGGGCGGCGCCGGAAGAGCCCCTCGCGGGTGACGCGTCCGGCCCCCGCAGGCGTCCGTGCGCCGACTGGCCGAAGCCGGGTGGTGGGGGAGCGGAACGTGGGTACGCTGCTGGACATGACGGTTCACCCCCCTGGTCCGCTCTGGACGGGCCGGGCCTCCAACCGGGTGCAGTGGCTGCTCGCCGCGGCCGGTGCCGCCTGCCTCGCGCTCGGCATCGAGCTCGCCGTCGACAACGCCTGGACCTCCGGCATGGTGCCCCTGCTCATGTCCGTGATCGGCTGCCTCGCGGCCGGGCTGCTCATCCTCTTCGGCACCCTCGCCTTCGTGCACGTGCAGGTCACCGTCGACTCCGAGAACCTCGACGTCCGCTGCGGGCACATCGGACTGCCGCGCCGCACGATCCGGCTCTCCGAGGTCACCGCCGCCGAGTTCCGGCCCCGCATCACCCCGCAGCAGTGGGGCGGCTGGGGCTACCGCTGGCGCCCCGAGAAGGGGACCGCGATCATCGTCCGGCGCGGTGAGGGCGTCGAGCTGCGGCTCGGCGACGGCAAGCTGTTCACGGTCACCGTCGACGACGCCGAGAACGCCGTCCGCGTCATCCGCACCCACCTGCGCGCCCTCGCCCGCTAGCCCGTCGCGCCGAACCGCTCCGCCGGCCGTCCCGCCGAACCGTCCCGCTCGGCCCTCCCGCCAGACGGTCCCCCCTGCCCGTCCCGCCCCCGGCGCCGGTGGCTCCTTACCGGCCCTTGGGGTACGGGGACGTACACTCCGCCAGATGAGCAGCAGTGTCACCCGCGCCGCCGAGAGCGAGCCCCCGATGCCCGCCGGACCGTCCCGGACCTCCACCGGTGCGGCCGACGCCGTCCCGGAGCCCGGGAAGCGCAGGGGCGCCCGGCTGGTGCGGCCCCTGCTCGCCGCCGCCGCGGGCGTGCTGCTCTACCTCAGCTTCCCGCCCCGCCCCCTGTGGTGGCTGGCCCCCTTCGCGCTCGCCCTCCTCGCCGGCTGCCTGCGCGGCCGTCGCGCCCGGGCGGGCTTCGGGCTCGGCTTCCTCTTCGGGCTCGGCTACCTGCTGCCGCTGCTCGTCTGGACCAGCGAGGGCGTCGGCCCGGTGCCCTGGATCGCCCTCGTCACCCTCGAAGCCCTCCTGATCGGCCTCACCTGCCTCGGCATCGCCCTCGTCAGCCGCCTCCCCGGCGCGCCGCTGTGGGGCGCCGCCGTCTGGGTCGCGGGCGAGGCCCTGCGCGCCCGGGCCCCCTTCGGCGGCTTCTCCTGGGGCAAGCTCGCCTACGGGCAGGCCGAGGGAGTCTTCGTCCCGCTCGCCGCCCTCGGCGGCACCCCGCTGCTCTCCTTCGCGGTGGCCCTGTGCGGATTCGGGCTGTACGAGGCCGTACGCGTCGCCCGCAGCCACCCCGGCCGCACCACCGCCGCGCTGGCCGTCCTCACCGTCGTCGCCCCGGTCGGCGCGGCCCTCGCCGCCCGGCCGCTGGTCTCCGACGCCGCCGAGGACGGGACGGCCGTCGCCGCCGTGATCCAGGGCAACGTGCCGCGCGCCGGCTTCGACTTCAACGCCCAGCGCCGCCAGGTCCTGGACAACCACGCGAACCGCACCCTCCAGCTCGCCGAGGACGTCAAGGCCGGGCGAGTCCCCAAGCCCGACTTCGTGGTGTGGCCGGAGAACTCCTCCGACATCGACCCCTACACGCAGCCCGACGCCTACGCCGTCATCGACCGGGCCGTCAAGGCCATCGGCGTGCCCGTCGCGATCGGCTCCGTACTGGCCCCGGAGACCGGTCCGCTGCGCAACACGATGATCCTGTGGGACCCGGTCAAGGGCCCCACCGACACCTACGACAAGCGCAAGATCCAGCCCTTCGGCGAGCGGATCCCGATGCGCTCGTTCGTCCGCCTCTTCAGCTCCGACGTGGACCGGGTCCGCCGCGACTTCGGCCCCGGCAAGGAGCCCGGCGTCTTCGACATGGGCGGCAGCGGGATCGGCATGGTCACCTGCTACGAGGCCGCCTTCGACGACGCCGTCCGCTCCACCGTCCGGGCCGGGGCCCAGGTCATCGCCGTGCCCAGCAACAACGCCACCTTCGGCCGGACCGAGATGACCTACCAGCAGCTCGCCATGGACCGGATCCGGGCGGTCGAGCACAGCCGCAGCGTCCTCGTCCCCGTCACCAGCGGGGTCAGCGCCGTCATCCGCCCCGACGGCTCGGTCGTCTCCCAGACCAAGATGTTCACCGCCGACGCGCTGGTGGAGGAGATCCCGCTGCGCTCCACCCAGACCCCGGCGACCCGCTTCGGCCCGCTGCCCGAGTACGCGCTGCTCCTGGTCGCCGCGGGCGGGCTGGGCGCGGTCGCCCTGCGCCGGATTCGCGCCCGCCGGGCCGCATGACGACGGTGACCGGCGCGCGCCCTCGTAAGGTCGGGGCATGACCACACCCGAATTCATCCGCGCGATCCGGGCCGGGGCCGGACAGCTGCTGCTCCTGCTGCCCGGAGTGACCGCCGTCGTCTTCGACGACCGGGGCAGGGTCCTGCTCGGCCGCCGGGCCGACACCGGCCACTGGTCCGTGATCGGCGGGATCGCCGAGCCCGGGGAGCAGCCCGCCGAGACGGCGGTGCGCGAGGTGTACGAGGAGACGGCCGTGCGGTGCGTGCCGGAGCGGGTGGTCCTCGTGCAGATGCAGGAGCCCGTCACCTACCCCAACGGCGACGTCTGCCAGTTCCAGGACATCACCTTCCGGTGCCGCGCGACCGGCGGCGAGCCCCGGCCCGCCGACGGGGAACTGCTGGAGGTGGCCTGGTTCGAGCCGGACGGGCTGCCGCCGCTGGACCCGTTCGCCGTGGACCGCGTACGGCGGGCCCGGCGCGAGGAGCCCACCTGGTTCGAGCCCCCGGGCAGCGGCGCCGAGGCCGGCGCCGAATCCGGAGCCGACAGCGGAGCCGGATCCGAGCCCGGATCCGAGCCCGGAGCCGGGGCCTGACGGAGGCTCCTCGCGCCGTCGTCAGGAACGCGCGAGCCGGGCCGCGAGGCGGGCCGCGAGGTAGGGCGCGGTGGCGCTGCGGCGGGCCCTCGCCACCTTGGCCGGCGGGCCCGCCGCGACCACCCGCCCGCCCGCGTCGCCGCCGCCCGGCCCCAGGTCGATGACCCAGTCGGCGGTGGCGATCGTGTCCAGGTCGTGCTCGACGAGGACGACCGTGTTGCCGGCGTCGACGAGCCGGTGCAGCTGTCGCAGCAGCAGCGCGACGTCCGAGGGGTGCAGCCCCGCTGTCGGCTCGTCGAGCAGGTAGAGCGCGTGGCCGCGGCGGGCCCGCTGCAGTTCGGTGGCCAGTTTGATGCGCTGCGCCTCACCACCGCTGAGTTCCGTCGCCGGCTGCCCCAGCCGCAGGTACCCCAGTCCCACCTCGCGCAACGTCTCCAGACTGCGGGAGGCGGCCGGGACGGCGGACAGGAACGTGGCGGCGGCGTCGACGGACAGCCCCAGCACTTCCGCGATGTTCTTGCCGCGGTAGGTGACTTCCAGCGTTTCGGCGTTGTACCGGGCGCCCCGGCAGGTCGGGCACGGTGCGTAGGTGCCGGGCAGGAAGAGCAGTTCCACCGCGACGAATCCTTCGCCCTGGCAGGTCTCGCACCGTCCTTCGGGCACGTTGAAGGAGAACCGCCCGGCCGAGTAGCCGCGCGCCCTGGCCTCGTCCGTCGCCGCGTACAGCTTGCGCACCGCGTCGAACATCCCCGTGTACGTGGCCAGGTTGGAACGTGGAGTCCGGCCGATGGGCCGTTGGTCGACCCGGACCAGCCGGTCGAACGACTCGACCCCCGACGCGTCCTGGACCTCGACCACCAGCTGCGCCTCGTCGGGCTCCTCGGGTACGAGTCCGAGGTGGCCGCGGACGACCTCGGCGAGCACCTGCGTCACCAGTGTCGACTTTCCGGAACCGGACACCCCGGTCACCGCCGTCAGTACGCAGAGCGGTACGTCGACGGACACGTCGTGCAGGTTGTGGCGGGAGACGCCGCTCAGGTGCAGCCAGCCGTGCGGGGTGCGCGGGCGGTGGTCGAGCGGCTTGGCGCGCCCGAACAGGTACTGGCTCGTGGCCGACTCCGCCACCCGCTCCAGACCGGCGACCGGGCCGCTGTACAGCACGCGGCCGCCGTCCTCGCCCGCTCCGGGGCCGATGTCGACCACCCAGTCCGCCCGCCGTACGACGTCCATGTCGTGTTCCACGACGAACAGCGAGTTGCCCGCCTCCTTGAGGCGCTCCAGCACGTCCAGCAGCGGTTCCGCGTCAGCCGGGTGCAGGCCCGCGGAGGGCTCGTCCAGGACGTAGACGACGCCGAACAGCCCCGAGCGCAGCTGGGTGGCGATCCGCAGGCGCTGCGCCTCGCCGGGCGACAGGGTCGTCGAGCGGCGCCCGAGGCTGAGATATCCGAGGCCCAGGTCGAGCAGTACGCCGACCCGCGCGACCAGATCGCCGCAGATCCGGACCGCGACCTCGGTCGTCTCCCCGGACCGGGCCGTCGACGTGGTGGCGTCGGCCCCGGACCGCCCCGCGACGGGCCGCAGCACTCCCACGACCTCGGTGAGCGGCATCGCGTTGATCTCGGCGATGGAACGTCCGGCGAAGGTCACGGCGAGCGCCTCGGGCCGCAGTCCGCTGCCGTGACACGCGGGGCAGGGCACACTCCTGACGAACCGGAGCGCCCGTTCGCGCATCTTCTCGCTCTTGGAGTCGGCGAGGACGTGCATGACGTGCTTGCGGGCGCTCCAGAACTTGCCCTGGTAGCCGTAGTCGATGCGGTCCTCCTCCGGCTCGATGTACACGGAGGGCTGCTCGTCCGTGTACAGCAGCCAGTCCCGGTCCTTCTTCCTGAGCCTGCGCCACGGCCGGTCGATGTCGATCCCCAGGCCGTTCACGACACTGCGCAGGTTGGCTCCCTGCCAGGCGCCCGGCCAGGCGGCGATCGCCCCCTCCCGGATGCTCAGCGAGGGGTCGGGGACGAGCAGGTCCTCGGCGACGTCGTGCACGACACCCAGTCCGTGGCACTCCGGGCAGGAGCCGGCCGCGGTGTTGGGCGAGAACGACTCGGCGTCCAGCCGTGCGGCCCCGGGCGGATAGGTGCCGGCGCGGGAGTACAGCATGCGCAGCAGATTGGACAGCGTGGTGAGGGTGCCGACCGTCGAGCGCGAGCTGGGCGACCCGCGCCGCTGCTGCAGGGCCACGGCCGGGGGCAGCCCGGTGATCTCCTGCACGTGCGGTGCGCCGACCTGGTGCAGCAGCCTTCGGGCGTACGGTGCCACGGACTCGAAATAGCGCCGCTGGGCCTCCGCGTAGAGCGTGCCGAACGCGAGCGAGGACTTGCCCGAACCGGAGATGCCGGTGAAGGCGACCATCGCGTCCCGCGGCACGTCGACGTCGATGTTCCGCAGGTTGTTCTCACTGGCGCCCCGGACATGCACGAAGAGGTCGGTCGGGTCCTTGTTCACCCTTCCTGCTTACCCGATAGCACCGGGAACCGCGCGATCAGGCGCTGCGAGATCAGGCGCTGCCGCGTATCCATGGGGCGGCCCCGCTGCCGCGCCCGGCGAACACCCCCGGCTCAGCCGGCCGGGACCGCCGCCTCGCGGTAGAGCTCCAGGGCCTGGTCGCCCATCACCGCGCTGTAGGAGACCTCCGGGACGGTGCCGCCGCCTTCGTAGCCCCCGAGGACCCCGGCCAGCGCGCCGTCGGCCAGCCAGGGGCTGCCGCTGGTGCCGCCGCTGAGGTCGGGGCAGTCGATCCGGCGCTGCGTCGGCGAGAACAGGCCGGTGGCGTTGGAGCAGCGCAGCGGGGCGTCCAGGGTGCTGGGGTAGCCGAGGACGGTCACCGTCACGTCGTCGGGCTGTTCGGTGGCGACGGGGAAGCCGCCCACGACGTCCTCGATCCGCACCCCGTCCTGCCGGGCGACCGTCGCGAAGGCGATGTCGTCGTCCGGGTTCCGCCCGTCCGTCCAGTCCGGGGCCACGTTCACGTCCGTCAGCCGCCACACCCCGTACGGGGCCTCGCCGTCCCGGTAGCCGGGGGCGAACACGGTGGTGTCGGGGTGGTCGAGGCAGTGCGCGGCCGTGGCGATCACGTCGCGGTCGGCGCTGCGGACCACGGCGGCGGTGCAGAAGTGGCCGCCGTCCAGGTCGTCCGCGAACAGCGCGCCCACCCGGGCCAGCCCCGCGTCGGGCAGGGCCGTGGCGGTGACGCCGAGCGGGGGCACGGCCGCCGCGTCGGGCATGTCCACGCTCAGCAGGGCGGCCATCGCCGCCACCGCGAGCAGGATCCGGGACGCCCGCCGGGCGCGGGGGCGGCCGGCCTGTCGGAGGAGGATGCGGTGGATCATGTGCCGAGCCTTCCCGGCGAAACTGTGTCCGGACCACGGAAGTCTGTATGAATCCGCTGTGAATCCCGTACGGGCTCCCGCGCGAGCCCCGCACCGGCCCCCACGGGGGCCCGGCACCGCCCCCCGGCACCGCCCCCCGCACCGCCCCCGGCCCGGCGGAGTCTATGGCCGCCGCGGTGGGTTTCGGGCCCGGCTGTTGTGCACCGCGGTGCGTGATCGCCGGGGCCGCCCGCGCCTAGCCTCGCCGCAGGAGCACGAACGAGGGGCGGTACCCGGTGAACTGGCTGATCCACGACTACCGCGAGAGCGATCTCGCAGCGGTGGTCCACCTCATCGACACCACGGCGGAACTCGGCCAGGAGTCGGTCTTCTCCCTCGCCGAATGCATCGGCGCCCTCACGGACCGGCAGCCCTGCGTGGTCGCCGTCCACCAGGGCGTCCCGATCGGCGCGGCCCTCGCCTGCGTGACGGGGGAGCGGGCCTGGGTGATGCGCATCGCCATCGCCGCCGGATGGCGCGGCCGGGGCCTGGCCAGCGCGCTCCTCGTGGAACTGGAACGCCGGCTGATCGCCGCCCGCGTCGGGCGGATCGCGTACGTCCTGCCCGAGGAGGACCTGCTCGGCGAGGGCCTCCTCAACGCCGGGTACACGCGGCAGCCGGCCGTCGCCTACTTCGAGAAGACCGAGCCGCTGCACGGGCCCGCCGCCGGGCTCCTCGACGACCTCGGCGGCCGGTTCCTCCCGAGCGACCTGTGGGACAAGGTCGCCGGCATGGAACGGGAGAAGGACCTCATCGAGCGGCGCGTGGTGCTGCCGCTCGCCGAACCGGAGCGGGCCGCCGCGCACGGCGTCCGGCCGCCTCGGGCCATCACCCTCTTCGGGCCGCCCGGCACCGGCAAGACCACCTTCGCCCGGGCCATCGCCTCGCGGCTGGGCTGGCCGTTCGTCGAACTCCTGCCGTCCCGGCTCGCCGACGAGGGGAACCTGGCCGCCGCGCTGCGCGACGCCTTCGCCCGGATCGCCGAGCTGGAGCGGGTGCTCGTCTTCATCGACGAGGTCGAGGAGATCGCCCCCGTACGCACCGAGCCCGCGCAGCCCGGCGGGATCCACGGGGTGACGAACGAGCTGCTCAAGCTGATACCCGGCTTCCGGGAGGGCGGCGAACGGCTGCTGGTCTGCGCGACCAACTCCATCCGCTCCCTGGACCCGGCCTTCCTGCGGCCCGGCCGCTTCGACTACCTGATCCCGATCGGCACCCCCGACGCCGGGGCGCGCTCCGCGATCTGGTCGCGGTACACGGCGGGCCGCGCGGACGTCGACGTGGCCGCGCTGGTGGCGGCGACCGAACTGTTCACCCCGGCGGACATCGAGCACGCGGCGCGGATCGCCGCGCAGGTGTCCTTCGAGCGGGACCTGGAGGCGGTGGGCGCGCGCGGCGCGGCGGCCTCGCAGCTCGGGGCGGCCACGGCGGACTACCTGGCCGCCGTCGCCCAGTGCCGCCCGACGGTGACCCCGGCGATGACGGGCGAGTTCGAGGCGGACATCGACGCCCACGCCCGCTTCTGAAACCCCGTCCCCCGGTTGCGGCGGGGGACGGTCGGCCGTGCGCCCGCCGCCGGGAGCGCGAAATGGCCCGCAGTCACTCCCCAAAGCGACTGCGGGCCTCCCGCGCGGACTTGGCATCCGTGCGGGACGGCCACGTTCCGGTTGGGGTGTCGCCGGCTGGAACGTGGCACGCAGGGGTGCCTGAGGGCGTCCTGTACGCCCTCGTCTACGTCTACGAGTCAACCAGCGGGCCGCCGGGCGCCGCTTCGGCCGGACGGCCACGCCCGGTCGGCCGGAAGGACGAGCCGCGCGGAAGGGCGAGCCGCGCGGACCCTGACGGGCGGGGGGTGGTCCTCGACGGCGGCAGCGCCGTGATCCGGCCGCCCGCTACGGGCGGCAGCTGTAGGTGAACTCCGCCGCGGCGGACCGCACGGCCGGTGAGATCAGCTGGAGTTCGGCCCGCGCCGGGTAGCTGCCCGTCCCCTTGAAGGTCCACAGCAGGTGCAGCGTGGCCTCCCCGCGCCCGCTCGGCACCCGTTCGGTCAGCTCGTCCGACCGGGTGCCGTCGCTGCGGACCCAGCGGTAGGTGAGGGTCCCGGGCCGCCCGTTCGTGTGTACGACGGCCACCACATCGGCGGCCGCATCGCAGCCGGGACCCGCCGGGTCGGTGGTGACCGCCACGTGCCGGACGACGACCGACGGCCCGAACCGCTGCCAGCCCAGCCAGGCCAGCACCAGCGCGAGCACCACGGCCGCGAGGGTGTACCGGCGCCAGCCGCCCCCCGGCCGCCGGACCCGCCGGGCCACGACGGGCGCCACCGGGAACGGGGCCGGCATCGCGGCCGTCACCCCCGGCCCGAAGCGCAGGACGGACCCCTCCACCCGGTCGGGCGCGGCGTCCTCGGGCGGCGGCGGCCCGGTGAACCAGTGGCTGCCGAGGACGGTGGCGCTGTACCCGTCGTCGTCGCCCGCGGCGGCCGGCTGCGGCGCGCGGGGCCCGCTCATCGCGGCACCTCCTGGTCCTGGCAGCGCGGCAGCGGCTGAGAGTCGGAGGCGGCACCGGTGGCGGCGGCCGGCTGCGTGGTGACGCGGACGCCGCCGAAGCAGCCCCGGCCCCGGGAGAAGGAGTGCGAGCGGACCACCGGGGCGAGGGACCCGGCCTGCACGACGAAGGTGTCCGTGCCGTCGGGCACCGCGTAGGAACCCTGTGCGGAGCCGAGGTACCACTGCAGGACCACGGTGACCGGCCCGCTGCCCCGGGCGGTGACGGAGACGGCGGCGTCGCCCCGGTAGACCCCGGGCTTGAGGGAGACGTCCACGCCGGTCACGCGCAGGGTGGGGGAGGGCGTCGGCGTGGGCGTCGGCGACCAGGACACGGTCGGCTCGCCCGTCGGCGTCGGCGAGGGGCTCGGACTCGCCGGGTGCGGGGGCGTCGGCGACGGGGAGAGCGAGGGCCCGGGGGAGACCGGGGGGCTCGGGGAGGCGCCGGGGGAGGCGGACGCGGAGGCCGACGGGGACGCGGACGGCCCCGGGGCGGGCGCCGCCGGCCCCGGCGGGGCCGCGCTGGTGGTGGCGAACGCGCTGAGCGCCGAGGCCCCGTCCGGGGTGCCCCCGACGGCGTCGGTGGTCAGCACCAGCACCGCGCCCAGGACGAGGGCCAGCCCGGCCGCGAACCACCCGGCGCGGCCCGGCTCCCAGCCGGCGGCCCGTCCGACCGAGGTGGTGGCCACGGCCGTGGTGCCCGCCCCGGCGGCGCCCGCCGAAGGGAACAGCAGGGGCAGCAGCGCCGCCAGCGCGGCCAGTTTGCGCTGCCCGCGCTCCTCCCACGCGGGCCCGTACGCGGCCACCGCCAGCGCCTCCAGCTCCGTCACGAAGGCCTCGGCGTTCTCCGGCCGCTGCTCGGGCCGCTTGGCCAGGCCCCGGCGGATCAGCGGCCGCACCGGCTCGGGGGCCTCGGTCTCCGGGACCGGGGCCTCGATGTGCTGGACGGCCAGCTCCGCGAAGTTCTCCCCGTCGTAGGGCTTGCGCCCGGTCAGGCACTCGAAGAAGGTCGCGGTGGCCGCGTACACGTCGGCGGTCGGCGAGGCGGGCTGCCCCTGCCACTGCTCGGGCGCCATGTAGGCGGGGGTGCCGGCCACGCCGGGGGTGGTGCCGCGGCCCGCCGCGATGCCGAAGTCGACCAGCTTGGAGGAACCGTCCGGGGCGACCAGCACGTTCTCCGGCTTGTAGTCCCGGTGCACGACCCCCGCCCGGTGGGCCGCGGCCAGCCCGAGGAGGGAGCCCTTCAGCACCACCAGCGCCGCTTCCGGCTCCGCCCGGCCCGATTCCCGCAGGACCGCGCGCAGCGAGATCCCGTCGACCAGCTCCATGACGATCGCGGCGCCGCCCGGCGCCTCCACGTACTCGTACAGGCCCACCACGTACGGGGATCCGAGCCCGCCCAGCAGCCGGGCCTCCGCCCGGAACTCGCGGACGAAGGCGGGGTCCCGGCGCAGCCGCTCGGACAGGTACTTCACCGCGACCGCCGTGCCGGTGGCCGCGTGCACCGCGAGCACGACGCGGCCGCTGCCGCCCGCGCCGAGCTCCCGTACCTCGGCGTAGCCGGGCACCGTCCAGCCGTTCTCCATCGTCCGCCCCCGTCCGTGGCGTCGCCGGCCCCCGAGGGCGGCCGCCGGTCGTCCCCCGACCGGCACCCCACAGGACACGGTTTCCGACACGGCCGGTTCCCAACCCCGCCGGGCGTCCGGCACCCGGACACCCGCCGGTGGTCAGGCCGCGGCCGAGACCGCCCCGATCATGGTGTGCAGCCGGTCGGCGGCCGCCCGCCCGAAGGCCGGGTCGTTGATGTGCGTGTCGTAGTCGTAGAGGCGGGCGGTGCTCCCGCGCAGCCCCTCGCGCAGCGCCGTGAACAGCGCCCGGTCCGCGCCGGGATCGTGGTACGGACCGCCCGGCGCGCCCAGCGTGGACAGCCCGCGCAGGGGCAGGCAGACCGCCGTCGGCCCGGTGGCCGCGCGCAGCTTCGCGGCGACCCGGCGGCCGAGTTCCGCGCATTCGGACTCCGTCGTACGGATCACCGTGATCGACGGGTTGTGGATGCGGACCCGGCGGTAGCGGGCCCGCTCGGGCAGGCTCTCCAGCGGCCCGAACTTCACCATGTCCAGCGCCCCCAGGCTCACCACCTGCGGTATTCCGGCCCGCCCGGCCGCGCTGAGCCGGTCGGGACCGGCGGTGAGGATGCCGCCGCACAGGTCGTCGGCGAGCTCGCTGAGGGTCAGGTCCAGCACCCCGGCGAAGATCCCCTGCCCGGCCAGGGTCTCCAGGGTGCGCCCGCCGGTGCCGCTGGAGTGGAAGACCAGCACCTCGTAGCCGAGTTCGGTCAGCCGCTCCCGGGCCGCGTCCACCCCGATCGTGGTCACGCCCGCCATGCTCGCCGCGACCAGCGGCCGCGCGCCCGCCCCCAGCCGGGCCGGCCGGCGCAGTTCCATGGAGGCGCGCTGGAACCCCTTGGCCATCCCGGCGACGGCCTCCACGGCGTTCGCCAGGACCGGGGCCGAGACGCTGTTGATCCCCGCGATGTCCACCACGCTGTACATCATCGTGATGTCCGCGGATCCGACGTACGGGGCCACGTCCCCGGACGCCATGGACGAGACCATCACCTTCGGTACGCCGAGCGGCAGTGCCCGCATGGCCCGCGTCGCGATCGAGGTGCCCCCGCTGCCCCCGATCGCGAGCACCCCGTGCAGGCGGCCCTCGGCGTGCAGGGCCAGCAGGGCCGCCTCGGCGCCCCGGGCCATCGTCGTCACGGCCGCGCCCCGGTCGGCGGCCGCCCGCAGCCGGGCCAGATCCGTACCGGCCGCCCGGGCCACCTCCTCGCGCGGCACGTCGGCGCTCACCCGGGGCTCTCCCATGATCCCCGTGTCGACCAGTACCACCTCGACGCCGGCGCGCAGCAGCCTCTCGCGCAGCCAGCCGTACTCGACACCCTTGGTGTCCAGGGTTCCCACCAGCACGACGCTCGTCATATGTGCAATGTCCATGCAGGTGGGGTTTGTTGGCAAGTAAAGGTCAGGTCAACCCTCCAGCAGGGCCAACAGGCGCTCCAGGAAAGGAATCTGACCGGTAATCAGCTTGTTTCGGGCCATGGGTGGAGCGAACCAGGCCACCCGGTCCAGCTCCGGGAACTCCTGCTCCCGCCCCGAGTGCGGGGGCCACTCCATGGTGAAGGTCCCCGGCACCATCAGGGCCGGGTCGAGGTCCGCCTCGACCGCCCAGACGGTGACCAGCTTCCCGCTGCCGAGCCGCAGCTCGCCCAGCGGCAGGTACTCGCCCTCCGGAGGCGGCAGCCCGATCTCCTCCGTGAACTCCCGGCGGGCCGCGTCCCGCGGTGTCTCCTCGGGCCCGTACTCGCCCTTGGGGATCGCCCAGCCGCCCGCGTCCCGGCTCGCCCAGAGGGGGCCGCCCATGTGCCCGAGCAGCACTTCCACGCCTGCCGCGGAAGACCCGGTCGCGCCGTCCGTGGCGCCTGGGCCGTGCGTGCGGCGGAACAGCAGCAGGCCGGCGCTGCGCTTGTGCCTCTTCGGCTCCGTCATGGGTTCATGTATGCCCCGCCGGGCGCCGCTCAGTGCGCGTGCGGGCCCTCCCGGTGCACCGGACCGTGCGCGTCCGCGCAGTGCGGGTCCTCACCGCCCGGCTCCTCGCCCGCCCGGCCGACCGACAGCAGCGGCTCCTGCCGGTGGTCCACCTGGAGGGTGGTGTGGGTGACCCCGTACTCCTTCTCCAGCAGCCGCTCCAGGTCCCGGCGCACCGCGTGGCAGTCGCCGGCCGGCTCCACCAGCACGTGCGCGGACAGGGCCGCCTGCCCCGAGGTGATCGTCCAGATGTGCAGGTCGTGCACCTCCGTGACCGGCGGGTGTCCCACCAGGCGGTCGCCGACCGCGTCCGGGTCCATGTGCGCCGGGGCGGCCTCCAGGAAGATCCGCCCGGACTCGCGCACCAGCTCGTAGCCGGCCTTCACCATCAGCACCACCACCACGAGCGTGGCGATCGCGTCCGCTTGCGCGAAACCGGTGGTGAGCACGATCAGACCGGAGACGGCCGTCCCGATGAAGGCGTACAGGTCGTTCAGGATGTGCTGGTAGGCGCCCTCCACGGCCAGGGAGGACCGGTTGGCGCGCGAGATGCACCAGGCCGCCGCGACGTTCACCACGATCCCGGCCAGCGCCGTCACCAGCACCAGCCCGCCCTCGACCTGGGGCGGGTCGATCAGCCGGCGCACCGCCTCGTACGCCAGCCAGACCGCCAGCAGCAGCAGGGTCAGCCCGTTCGCCTGGGCGGAGAGGATCTCGGCCCGCTTGAGGCCGTACGTGAACCCGCCGCGCGCCGGCCGGGCCGCCAGCCGCATCGCGATCAGGGCGAGCACGATCGAGACGGCGTCGGTGAGCATGTGCGCCGCGTCGGAGATCAGGGCCAGCGACTGGGCCATCACGCCGATGACCACCTCGATGGCCATGAAGCCGCCGATCAGGGCGAGCGCGATGCCCAGCCAGCGGCGGTCGGCGTCCGGGCCGACACCGTGGCTGTGCCCGGCGTGCCCGTGGCCCGCGGCGCCGTCCTCGTGCGTGTGCGCGTCCGCCCGGTCGTGCCCGGTCATGGCATTCCCCCGTCTGTTCGGTTCCGACGCGTGAAGTGAAGCGCACCGCGGCGCGATCGGCAAAGGCTGCAACGGGGACCGTTGTCATTCCCTTTAAGCCCCCTCTGACCTGCGGAGACGCTGCCCGTGCCGGACGGGGCCGGCCGTGGGAAAATCAGCCCATGGTGCAGCGCCCCGGTGCGGACACCGCGCCCGAACTCGTCCTCGAAACCGCCAGGGGCTCGACCGACATGAGCCCGGGCCGGACCTACCACGTCGGCCGCGACCCCCTCTGCGAGATCTGCCTCGACGACGCCCGCGTCTCCTGGCACCACGCGGTCCTGCGCCCCGAAGGGGACCACTGGACCGTCGAGGACGAGGACAGCACCAACGGAACCTGGGCGGACGGCCACCGCGTGCACGCCTGGACGGTCGGCCCCGGCAGCGAGCTGCGCTTCGGCAGCGCCCTGGACGGCCCCCGCGTCGTCCTGTCGGCCCGCGCCACCACCCGCGCTGCGGCCCGCACAGCCGTCCGCGCCTCCGCACGGCCCGCGGCCCCCGTCCCGCACCCCGAGCGGACCGGCACCTTCCGGCGGCCCACCAGCGTCCGTCCGGTCCCCGCCCGCACCACCCTGCGGATCGGCCGCGACCCCGCCGGCGACCTCGTCGTCGAGGACCTGACCGTCTCCCGCCGGCACGCCGAACTGCGCTCCCTTCCCGACGGCAGCTACGAGATCGCCGACCTCTCCAGCCACAACGGCACCTTCCTCAACGGCGTCCGCGTGGACCGGGCCCCCGTCGCGGAGGGCGACATCGTCGGCATCGGCCACTCGGCCTTCTGCCTCGTCGGCGACCAGCTCCAGGAGTACGTAGACACCGGAGAGGTCTCCCTCGACGTACAGGACCTCGCCGTGGCCGTCGACCACGGCCGCAAGACCCTCCTCGACCACGTCTCCTTCCCCGTCGGCGCCTCCTGCCTGCTCGCCGTCGTCGGCCCCAGCGGCGCCGGGAAGTCCACCCTGCTCGGCGCCCTGACCGGGCTGCGCCCCGCCGACCACGGCAGCGTCCTCTACGACGGGCGCGACCTCTACCGCGACTACGCCGAACTCCGCGGCCGCATCGGCCTCGTCCCCCAGGACGACATCCTGCACGCCCAGCTCACCGTCCGCCGGGCCCTCGGCTACGCCGCCGAACTGCGCTTCCCGCAGGACACCGGCAAGGCCGAACGCCGGTCCCGCGTCGAAGAGGTGATCGGCGAACTCGGCCTCGGCCAGCGCGCCGACCAGCCCATCCACACCCTCTCCGGCGGACAGCGCAAGCGCGTCTCCGTCGCCCTGGAACTGCTGACGAAACCCTCCCTGCTCTTCCTCGACGAGCCCACCTCCGGCCTCGACCCCGGCATGGACCGCTCCGTCATGCACATGCTGCGCGGGCTCGCCGACGACGGGCGCACCGTCATCGTCGTCACCCACAGCGTCCTGAGCCTCGACGTCTGCGACCGGCTGCTGGTGCTCGCCCCCGGCGGCCGCGTCGCCTGGTACGGGCCGCCCGCCGACGCCCTCGGCTTCTTCGGCTTCGACCAGTGGCCCGAGGCCTTCGAAGCCTTCGAGAACGAGCGGGACCGCGACTGGGCGGGCCGCTACGCCGCCTCCCCGCAGCACCGGACCTACGCGGCCGCCGCACCCCGTACGCCCCTGCCCGGCGGCGGCGCGCCCGGCCCCGCGGGCACCGCCCCCGAGCCCGCCGCGCCGTCCGCGCCCCCCGCACCGCCCAAGGCGCAGAGCTGGGGCTCCCAGCTCTCCACCCTGGTCCGCCGCTACGCCGCCGCGCTCGGCGCCGACCGCACCTTCCTCGCCATCATGGTCGCGCTGCCGTTCGTCATGGGCGCCATGGCCCGCGCCCTGGCCGGCAGCGCCTTCACCCGGGAGACGGCGATCAACGCCCTGCTCATCCTGTGCGTGGGCGGCGTCCTCACGGGCGCCGCCAACGCGGTGCGCGAGCTGGTCAAGGAGCGGGCGATCTACCGCCGGGAACGGGCCGTCGGACTGTCGCGGTCCGCGTACCTGATGTCCAAGGTGGTGGTGCTGGGCACGATCACCGTGGCCCAGGCCGTCGTCCTGACCCTCGTCGGACTCTTCGGCGTCCGGCTCGGCCCGCCCGGCAGCACCGGGGTGTTCCTGCCGCCGCTCGCCGAGATCACCCTCGCCGTCGCCCTGCTGTCCTTCACCGCCATGATGCTCGGCCTGCTCGTCTCCGCCCTGGTCGGCAAGGAGGAGGTCACCATGCCGCTGCTGGTCCTCCTCGCCATCGTGCAGGTCGTCTTCTGCGGCGCGCTGCTCCGGCTCGACGGCGTACCGGTGATCGAACAGCTGGCCTGGCTGGTCCCCTCCCGGTGGGCGCTCGGCGCGATGGCCGGCACGGTCGACCTCCGCCGGATCGTGCCCGGCCCGCTCACCGACGACCCCCTCTTCGCGCACTCCGCCGGGGTCTGGCTGCTCAACGTGGGCATGCTCGTGGCCCTGTCCGTCCTGTTCGGGGTGCTGGTCGCGCGGCTGCTGCGGCGGCACGAGCCCGCGGTCATGCGGAAGTAGGCCCGGGCGATGACCACCCCGGACGGCGGCCCCGACGCCGCGTTCCACCCCACGCACGTGGTCCCGCAGGACGGCCTGCCCGCCTGGGAGGCACCCGGCGCGGACCGGCCGACCGCGCCCCTGGACCCCCTCCTCCCCGTGCGCCTGCTCTCCCGGCAGGGGGACTGGGGGGAGGTCCTCTGCTCCAACGGCTGGTCCGCGTGGGTCGACGGCCGGCTCCTGGTGGCCGTGCCGCAGCCCCCGCCCACCGCGGGCCGCCCCCTCGACCGGACCGAGGACCCCGAGCCCCTGCTCGCCGGCACCGCCGACGCCCTCGAACGCTACCGGCAGGCCGCGGGCGGGCCCGCCGACGGGTTCCGCGGCGCCGTACGGGGCCTGCGGGCCGGGGTCGTGATCGACGGGGAGTCGGTGTGGGTCTACGACGCCGCGGCGGGACGGTGGATGTACGGGGAGGGGGGCCGCCTCGGCACCTACGCCGTCGACGCGGGACCGGGAGCTCCGCCCGCGCCGCAGCCGCCGCCGGGGGAGGGCGACGCCGCGCCACGGGCCGGCGTACGGGAAGAACCGCATCCGCCCACGCGCGTGGTGGACCCGCCCCGCCCGGGCGGCCCCTGATGGGCGCCGCCGATCTGCTCGGCCGGCCGATCGCGGGGTACCTGCCGGAGGCCGAGATCGGGCGCGGCGGCATGGCCGTCGTCTACCGCGCGCGCGACCTGCGCCTCGACCGCACCGTCGCGCTGAAGGTGCTGGCGCCGGAGCTGGCCCGCAACGACACCTTCCGGCAGCGCTTCGCGCACGAGTCGAAGGTGGCGGCCGCCATCGACCACCCGCACATCGTGCCGGTCTTCGAGGCCGGTGAGGCCGACGGGCTGCTGTACATCGCCATGCGCTACGTCCCCGGCCGGGACCTGCGCGCCCTGCTCGACGGCACGGGGCCGCTGCCCGTGGCGACGGCGGCGCGGATCGCGGCCCAGGTTGCCTCGGCGCTCGACGCCGCCCACGCGCACGGCCTGGTCCACCGGGACGTCAAACCCGGCAACGTCCTCGTCGCGGAGGGCACCGACGGCGAACACCCCGAGCACGTGTACCTGACGGACTTCGGGCTGACGAAGAAGTCCCTGTCCCTGACCGGGTTCACGACGGTCGGCCAGTTCGTCGGGACCCTGGACTACGTCGCGCCCGAGCAGATCTCCGGGAAGCCGGTGGACGGCCGCTGCGACGTGTACGGCCTGGGCTGCGTGGTGTACGAGATGCTCACCGGGAGCCCGCCGTTCCGCCGCGACGACGACCTGGCCCTGCTCTGGGCCCACCAGTACGACCCGCCGCCCCCGCCGACCTCCCACCGCCCGGACCTGCCGCCCGCGGTGGACGGGGTCCTGGCGAAGGCCCTCGCGAAGGCCCCGGACGACCGCTGGCCCACCTGCCTCTCCTTCACCACGGCCCTGCGCCACACGGCCGCGCCCCCCGCCTGCCCCCCACCCCCGCACTGGGCCCTGCCGGTGTTCCGCGGGCGGCCGTAGGGCGGGGCGTCCGCCCTCAGGGCCGGTCCGGTTCCGGGTCGGGTTGCCGGTCGGGTTGCCGGTCGGGGGCGCGGCGGCGGGTGGCCAGGGCGCCGAGGCAGCCGGCGGCGGCGCCGGCGAGGAGGGCCAGGGCGGTGGTGCGCCAGAGGTCGGCGGTGAGTTCCACCGTGCCGCCGAGGGCGGACGGATCGCCGATGCCGAGGACGGAGAGGCCGAAGCGGGCCCGGACCCCGGCCAGCAGGCAGACCGTCAGGGTGGCCAGGGCCAGGGCCGCCCCGAGGCGGAGCGCGTGCTGCCAGGGCCGTACGCGGGCCGGGGAACGCAGGGCCGCCAGGACGCCCGTGCCGAGCAGCAGGACGACGGTCACCGCGACCAGCCACCACGCCCGGGGGTCCTGCCGGGCGAGCGAGGCCACGTCCACCTGGGACGGGCCGGGGCCGCGCAGGACCCGGTCCAGCAACTGCGGCACCGGAAGGCCGAACGGTCCCTCCACCCGGCCGTGCCAGGCGCCGCCGAATCCGAGGGTGAGCGCGGGCCAGGCGAGGTTGGGCAGGCCGAGCAGGAGCACCGCCAGGGTGCGGGCGGCGTGGCCTTGGGTGGCGGCCGTCACCAGGCCGACGGCCAGCCCGAGGCCGACGCAGGCGAGCAGCAGCACGGCGGTGGCGTGGGCGGACGGGCGCACCGCCGTGTGGAAGCGCACCAGGCCGGTGGGCAGCGGGGCGCGGCGCGAGACCAGCAGGGTGATCAGCAACAGGCCCAGGATCCAGAGGAGTCCGAGGAGCAGGGTGGCGGGCAGCGCGGTCCGGAAGCCCACGGTGGGGGAGGCGTCCAGGAGGTCGCCGAGGTCGCCGAGGTCGCCGAGGTCGCCGAGCGGGGACACGGCGAAGGTCCACCGGGCCAGGAGTCCGAAGAGGGTGAGCAGCACCAGCCAGAGCAGGGCCAGCCGGCCGGCCCGCAGCAGCAGTTCCCGGGACTCCGCCACCGCCCGGCCGCGCAGCGGGCGCAGGAACAGCGGGCCGGTGGTGAGCGCCCCGGCGAGGGTGACCGACAGCGGCATCACCGACAGGTCCGCCTGCGCCCCGCCCAGCACTCCGGCTTGGCCCGAGACCTCGACGGTGCCGCCCGCCGCCATCACCACGACCGCCGCGACCACCCGGGGGAACGCGCCCCCCGGCAGGCCGCCCGCCCCGGCACAGGCCAGGCCGGCCGCGGCCACCGCGGTCATCGCCGCGAAACCCGCCACGGCGGCGACGAGCGCGTCACGCCAGGCGTGCGGAGAGGTACGGCTCACCCGCTCACCGTGACACCTCCGGCTTGCGGCAGCCACCGGGCGGACGCACACAATGGTCCGCAAGAGCGAGCGAACCAGTTGATTCCGGACAGTCGGCGAGTAGAACCACCGGGTTCCGCCGCTCGGGGAGGAGAGCCCGTGACCACCCAGCCCTCCGGCGAACGGCCGCCGCAGCCCCACCAGCCGCCCCGGTCGCAGCCGCCGTCGGGCGGGCCCGCGTCCGGGCGACCCAGCGGGCCGCCCTCCGGTCCGCTCTCGGACGGCGGGCAGAGCCCCCCGGGCGCTCCGCCGCCGCCCGCGCCGCCCGGCGGACCGGGCGGCGGCGGACCGCCCGGAGGGAAGCCGCCGGGAGGGCCCGGGCCGTGGTGGCGGTCCGGCCCCCGGCTCGCGGCGGCGGTCGTCGCGCTCGCCGCGGTGGCCGCGCTGGTCGTGGTGCTGACCCGGCCCGGCGGCGGGGGATCCACCCAGAAGGCGGCGGCCGAGGTGTTCCTCCAGCCGGCCGCCGAGCCGGGCCGTGATCCGTTCACGGAGTCCACCGCCGCGCGGCAGAACCTCCCGCCCCCGCAGGGCCGGAGCCCGGCCCCCACCCCGACGGGCACCGGCCCGAGCGTCACGCGCAGCGTCAGCGGCGCCGCGCCGGGCCTCTACGGCGGCACCAAGGACCTCGCCAGCTGTGACGTGGAGCGGCAGATCCGGGCGCTGTCCGCCCAGCCCGCCAAGAACGCCGCGTTCGCCGCGGCCCTCGGCATCGCCCCGGCCTCCGTACCCGGCCACCTGCGCGCCCTGACCCCCGTCCAGCTGCGGACCGACACCCGGGTCACCAACCACGGCTTCCGCGACGGCCGGGCCACCCCGTACCAGGCGGTGCTCCAGGCCGGGACGGCCGTACTGGTGGACGACCGGGGGGTCCCGAGGGTGCGCTGCGCCTGCGGGAACCCGCTCGGCGCCCCGGTCGCCCTGCCCGCGGACCCGAAGCGGTCCGGGCAGCCCTGGCCCGCGTACCGGCCGTCGCAGGTCGTCGTGATCGCACCGTCGGTGACGGTCGTGCAGAAGATCGTGATCTACGACCCCCGGAACCACCGCTGGTACGAGCGCGACCCGGGCGCCGCCCCGAAGCCGGACCGGCCCGTTCCGCCGCCCCCGGCCCCGTTCACCCCGTCGCCGCCGGCCCCGCCGACCGGCACGCCCTCGACCCAGCCGCCCTCCACCGCCACCTCGCCCCCCGGCACCGGCACCCCGACCGGCACGCCGGACGACACCGCGACGGCGACGCCCCCCTCCGAGAGCCCCCCGGACACCCCGAAGCGCCCGCTCGCCCCGGACGGCCCCGCCACATCACCCGGGCCGGACACGGGCCCGCCCGACACGGGCACGCCGAGCGGGCCGGCGACCCCGGCCGGCCCGTCCACGGCTCCGCCCACCGGCCCGTCGGCCGGTCCCTCCACCGGCCCGCCCGCCGCCCTCGAACCGTCCTCCCCGCCGGTGCCCCCGGCCGGCTAGGCGACCGGGCCCGGGCCGGAGCCACGGCGCGCCGGGTACGGGGTATCGGTGAGACCCTTGTCTGCATGGACCAGCGGGGACCCACCCCCGAGGTCGACTGGCCCGCGCGGCCCGATCTGAGCCTCGCGCTCAACCGCATGGGCACGTTCGACTGGGACCTCGACAGCGAGCGGATGCACCTGGACGCCACCGCGCTCGAGGTCCTCCACCTGCGCCCGGAGGAGTTCGACGGGACGTGGGAAGGACTGCTGGCCCGGGTCCTGCCGGGCGAGCGGCCCCGGCTGGAACGGCGCGTGGAGCGGGCCCTCGAGAACGGGCGCAGCCACTACGGGGCCTACTTCCGCAGCGTCCGCCGCGACGGCGCCGCCGCCTGGACCCACGTCCAGGGAAGCGTCCTGCGGGATCCGGACGGACGCCCGTACCGCGTCATCGGGATCCTCCGCGACGCCGCCGAGGACCCTGGCGAGCCGGGCGCCGCCGGGGAGCGGGACGAGGGACGCCGCCGGATGACCGGGGTCGTCGAGCGGACCACCGCGATCCTCGCCCACGCCCGCACCGTCAACGACGTGACCGACGTCCTCAAGGACCCCGAGGCCCTGGGCCACCTCGGCGCCGTGAGCGTCATGCTCGGCGTCGTCGACGGCGCCCGCATCCACCTGGTCGCGGAAGGCCGGCTGGGCTCGTACGTACCCGAGACCGAGTACACGCGGATCGACGCGCAATTCCCGATGAGCGAGGCCGTACGGAACCTGCGGCCCGTCTTCATCGCCTCGCGCGAGCAGTTCCGCCGCCGCTACCCGGAGCTGTGGCCCTACATCGAGCCGCTCGCCGTGCGCAGCGGGGTGTACCTGCCGCTGATCGCCCAGGGCCGGGCCGTCGGCGCCCTCGGCCTGCTCTACACCCGGGAGGGCGACTTCACCGACGAGGAGCGCAACCTCCTCGTCGCCCTGGGCAGCGGCATCGCGCAGAGCCTCCAGCGGGCGATCCTCTTCGAGCAGGAGCACGACCTCGCCGAGGGCCTCCAGCGGGCCATGCTGCCGCGCCGGATCCCGGAGGTGCCGGGCGCGCGGATCGCCGTACGGTACCGGGCGGCCCGGATGGGCCGGGACATCGGCGGCGACTGGTACGACGTGATCCCCCTCGGCGAGGGCCGGGTCGGGGTGATGATCGGCGACGTCGAAGGACACGACACCGACGCGGCGGCCGTCATGGGCCAGCTGCGGATCGTCCTGCGCGCGTACGTGCTGGAGGGCCACACGCCGGGTACGGCGATGGTTCGGGCCTCCGCCTTCCTGCGCGACCTGGCCACCGAACGCTTCGCCACCTGCACGTACGCCGAGGTGGACCTGACCACCGGTGCGCTGCACCTGGTCCGGGCCGGCCACCTCGACCCCGTCGTGCGGCGCGGCGACGGCAGCTGCCACCGGCTCCAGGTGGCGGGCGGCCTCCCGCTCGGGCTGCCGCCGCGCGACGAGCCGGGGACCGGCTCCGGCTATCCCGTCACCAGCCTGGAACTGCACCCCGGCGACACCCTGCTGCTCTGCACGGACGGGCTGCTGGAGCGGCACGGCGCGGACGCGGAGACCGGCATGCGGGAGTTCCTCGAAGCCGCCCGCGAGGGGCCCACCGACGTCGAGGAACTCGCCGACGTGCTGTGCGACCTCGTCGGCGACGCGGGTGGCGGGGACGACATGGCCCTGCTCCTGCTCCGGCGCCGCGGCACCCCCGCCCCGCGCGGTGGCGGCCCGCTGTCCCAGCACCTCACGCCCGGCGACCCCGCCGGCCCGGCCATGGCCCGGCACCTGGTGCGGGCGGCGGCGGCGGCCTGGGGCGCCCGGGAACGCGCCGACGAGATCGTGCTGGCGGCGGACGAACTGATGACCAACGCCCTCGTGCACACCGACGGCGGCGGGACGCTGAGCCTGCGGCTGACCGCGGAGGGCCGCATCAGGGTCCAGGTCGAGGACCTGAGCAGCGCCCTGCCGCGCCGCCGTGAGGCGGACGACTGGTCGGTGTCCGGCCGCGGCCTGCTGCTGGTGGACCGGCTCGCGGACGACTGGGGCGTGGAGCCCCGGGGCGGGGGGAAGTCGGTGTGGTGCGAGTTCGCCGTCCCGGAGCGGGAAGCCCCGCCCGCACGGGCCTGAGCCCCCCGCCCGTCAGACGGGCCGTCAGGCGTCCCGTCAGACGGCGGCGTACGGGCCCTGTGCCGCCTTCACGCTCTGCAGGGCGGTCAGCTTCAGCACGAAGACGATGCCCATCACGGCCGCCGCGACCGACGTCAGCCCGGTGAACGCGCCCAGGGCGGACACGGTGCCGAGGGCCTCCGGGTTCTCCGCCCGGCTGCCGAGCGCGGTGCCGACCGCGTCGAGGACCCGGGAGAGGACCCACAGGACCCACCAGGCGGTCAGCGGGGCCGTCGAGTACCGCCGGAAGGAGCCGTCGGGGCCGAGCTGCACGCTCGCCGCCCAGGTCTGCGCGGCGATCCCGTAGGGCAGGAAGAGGTTCCCGACGGGGATGAACCAGGCACCGATGGCCCAGCCGCTCGACCGGGTGAAGGCGCCGGGGTTGAAGATCTGGCCGTTGACCCGCACCCGGTGGAACCAGATGACGAACACGACCGCCGTGGCGAGCAGCGCCAGGCCCTGGAACCCGCCGGCGAGCGAGGTGAGGACGTCGGCGCCCTCCAGGGTGCTCTGCGCGACTTTGAAGGGGTCGGCCCGCACGTCCTTCATCAGCGACCACGTGTACAGGTCGGCCGCGGTCCCCAGCACGGCGGTCAGCGCCGCCACGCCGAGCAGGACCGCCACGGTGACCGCGAGACCCCGGGGGGAGCGCAGCACCTCGACGGCGGGCGGCGGGGAGGGGTACCCGTAGGGCGCGGGCCCGGCCGGGTACGGAGCCCCGTACACCGGCGGAGCGGACGGCGCGGCCCCGTACGGCGCGGCGCCGTACGCCGGCGGACCGGCCGGAGGCTGCGGGGGCGGTGAGCCGGGCGCGCTGAAGGACATGACGGAGGACCCCCCACGGGAACGGACGGAACGGCAGCGGACTGATCGGGCACGGGCTGATCGGGCACGGGCTGAACGGGCACGGGCCTTCGCGGACGGGAGCCCGGGCGGCCGCACCGAACATATGCCAGTCCCGAGCCCCCGTCCAAAGCGTTGCGTCCGTGTTCCCGCAGGCCGGAGACGGTCTAGAGAGCCACGAGGGTGATCTCGGTGGCCTTCACGCTCGTCCAGAGCCCGGCGCCGTCGGCCACGCCCAGTTCGGCGGCCGATTCCGGGGTGATCTCCGCGACCAGGTCGGGGACCTCCGCCGAGCCGACGAGCACGCGCAGCCTGCTGCCGACCGAGGTGATCTCCCGTACGGTGCCGGGCCAGACGTTGCGCGGACTGCCGCCCGGGCGCTCCCGGTACAGCGACACGGCCTCCGGGGGGATGATCGCCAGCGCCCGGGTCCCCTCGGGCAGGGCCTCCGCCACCACCAGCCGGCCGCCCGCCGCGAGCCGGAGGCCGTCCGGGGTGGCGGTGCCGGGCCAGGCGTTGCGGCCGAGCATCCGGGCCACCCACGGGGAGCGGGGGTGGCGGGTGACTTCGGCCGGAGCGGCGTCCTGGAGGGTGCGGCCGTCGGCGAGTACGAGGACCCGGTCGGCCAGGGAGACGGCTTCGACGGGGTCGTGGGTGACGATGAGGCAGACCCCGCCGAAGCCCGCGAGGTGGCGGCGCAGGGTGTGCCGGACGTGGGCCCGGGTCGTCTGGTCGAGGGCGGCCAGGGGTTCGTCGAGCAGCAGCAGCCGGGGCCGGGCGGCCAGCGCCCGGGCGAGGGCCACCCGCTGCGCCTGCCCCCCGGACAGCTGGGCGGGCTTGCGGTGGGCGAGGTCGCCGACGCCGAGCCGGTCCAGCCAGGCGCGTGCCTCACGGCGGGCCCCGGCGCGCCCGACGCCACGGGCGCGCAGCCCGTACGCGGTGTTGCCCAGCGCCGTCAGGTGCGGGAACAGCGCACCGTCCTGCGGCACCCACGCCACCTGGCGGCGGTGCGGGGGCAGCGCGGTGACATCGGTGTCCCCGAGGCGCAGCTCGGCGTGGGCGCGCGGGGTCAGGCCGAGCAGGGCCCGCAGCAGGGTGGTCTTGCCGGCCCCGTTCTCGCCGACGACGGCGATGGTGGTGCCGGGCTCCGCGTCGAGGGTGAGCTCGTTGAAGCCGGTCACCTCGGCGTGCAGGGGCCAGCGGCCGTCCGTGTCCGCCGGGCGGCCCGCGGCGTCCGTGCCGTCCGTGCCGTCCGTGCCGTCCGTGCCGTCCGTCACCGGGGGCAGCGGCGGGTCCTCCTGGGCCCCGGCCGGCCGCGCGGCGCCCGCGTCCCGGCCGGCGAGGGGGGTTCCGGTCCAGCGGCCGCGCAGGGCGACGAGCACGCCCATGGCGATGGCGAGCAGCAGCAGGGAGACCGAGGTGGCGGCCTCCGGCTTGTCCTGGAGGAGCAGGTACACCTGGAGGGGCAGGGTCTGGGTGGTGCCGGGCAGGTTGCCCGCGAAAGTGATGGTCGCGCCGAATTCGCCCAGCGCGCGGGCCCAGGTGAGGGCCGCTCCGGCGATCAGGCCGGGGGCCACCATGGGCAGGGTCACCGTGAAGAACACCCGGACCGGCGAGGCGCCGAGGGAGGCCGCGGTCTCCTCGTAACTCTGCTTGAGCCCGCCGAGCGCGCCCTCCAGGCTGATGACCAGGAAGGGCATCGCCACGAACGTGGCCGCCACGACGGCGCCGGAGGTGTGGAAGGGGAGGGTGATGCCGAAGGTGTCCTCCAGCCAGGGGCCGAGCAGCCCGCGCCGGCCGAAGCCCAGCAGCAGGGCCACACCGCCGACGGTCGGCGGCAGCACCATCGGCAGCAGCACCAGGGAGCGCACCAGGGCCTTGCCCTTGAACTCGACCCGGGCCAGCAGCCAGGCGAGCGGCACGCCGAGCAGCAGGGAGAGCCCGAGCGCCCAGAGGGACACCAGCAGCGACAGCTTGAGGGCCTGGACCACGTCCGGGCTGCCGAGGTGGCTGCCCAGATCCCGCCACTCGGTACGGGTGAGGATCCCGATCAGCGGCAGCAGCAGGAACGCGACGGCGAGCAGCGCGGGGAGCGCGAGCGTCAGGGGCGGACGGGTGCGGGTGCGGGGTCTGCTCATGGGGCCGGTTCCTGATCGGGGCGGCGCGGCGGCGCGCGGGGGCACGTCCGGGGGAGGGCGGGCGCGCGGGAACACGCGCACGCCCGACGCGGCGATGGGGGCTGCCCGTCCCCCCGGACCGGGCAGCCCCCTTGGCCGTCGGGGCGGTTACGCCTTCTGGAAACCGGCGTCCTGGAGGATCTTCTGCGCCTCGGGGCTGTTCAGCCAGGTCACGAACGCGGCGGCGGCCTCGGCGTTCTTGGAGGACTTCAGCGTGGCGGCCGGGTAGGAGGCCACGGCGTTCTGGTCGTCCGGGATCTCGACGCTGACGACCTTGTGGCCGGACTTGGCGGAGTCCGTCTTGTAGACGAGACCGGCGTCGGCCTCACCCAGTTCGACCTTGGACAGGACGGCGCGGACGTTCGGCTCCTGCGAGACCGGCTTCACCTCGATCTTCTGGGCGTCGAGGATCTGCTTGCTGTAGCGGCCGACGGGGACCTCGGGCGCGGCGAGGACGACCTTCAGCTTGGGGTCGGCCAGGTCCTTCAGCTCGTCGATCTTGAACGGGTTGCCCTTGCCGGCCGCGATGACCAGACGGTTCTTCGCGATAACGGTGGCGTCGTTCGTCTCGGCCTTGAGGCCGTCCATGGTCTTGGTGTCGGCGGTGACCAGCGCGTCGGCCGGGGCCCCCTGCTTGACCTGCGCGGCGAGCTCCTGCGAACCGGCGAAGGAGAAGGTGACCTTCGTGCCCGGGTGGGACTTCTGGTACGCCTCGCCGGCGGCCTTGAAGACGTCGGTGAGGGAGGAGGCGGCGAGGACGGTGAGGTTCGCGGCCTTCGCCTCGGGCGAGGCGGGGGCGGACGCGGACGGCGAGGTCGCGGCGCCGTCCTTCTTCTCGCCGACGCTGCCGCTGTCGTTGCCGCAGGCGGACAGGGGGACCAGCAGGGCGGCGGTCAGCACGGCGGCGGCGCAGCGGCGGTTCAGTATCGCGGGCATGGGTCGGGCTCCTCGGTCGGGTCGGCGGTCCGGCCGGGTGCCGGAACCGCGTGGTGGTGACCCGCGCCGGGGACGGGCGGAGCGGGTGGGAACGAGCGGAAGGATGGAACGCACGAAGATGGGGAGGGCGCGAAGGTGCGAAGGGTGCGAAGGGGCGGGCCGGATCAGGTGCGGTCGATGTGCACGCTGGTCGACTTCACGCGGGCGGTGGCCCGCATGCCGACTTCCAGGCCGAGTTCCTCGACGGCTTCCCGGGTGAGCAGCGAGACCAGGCGGTGGGGACCGGCCTGGATCTCGACCTGGGCGGCCACGTCGCCGAGCTTGACGGCCGTGACGATGCCGGGGAAGGCGTTGCGGGCCGAGGTGTAGGGCTCCCCGTCCTCGGTGTGGGCGCCCTGCCCCACCTCGACGGAGAAGGCGGCCAGATCGCGGCCGTTGATCAGGCGGCGTCCGCCCTCGTCGCGATGGGTCGCGACCCGGCCGGCGTCGGCCCAACGGCGGGCCGTGTCCGGGCTGACGCCCAGCAGACGTGCCGCCTGTCCGATGGTGTAGGACTGCATGAGCGCCAAGGTAGGGGCATTTATCGCGCATTTGCAATTCGTTTGGGAGGATCTCCATCGCAGATGCCGTGCCTGTTGTCTTATCCGCCAAAAGTCGTTCCGCTACGGCGAGGCGGCCCGGCGCTGCGGATCGGTAGGGTCTGGGCATGGCTGATGCAGTGAGGGAGACGGGAAGCGCCCGGGTGGACGCCTGGATCTGGGCGGTCCGTCTGACGAAGACCCGGTCGGTCGCGGCCACCGCCTGCCGGGCGGGCCACGTGAAGGTCAACGGGGAGCGCGCGAAGCCGGCGCAGCCGGTGCGCGCGGGGGACGAGGTACGGCTCTTCCACGCGGGCCGCGAACGGATCGTCGTGGTCCGGCGGCCGGTGGCCAAGCGGGTCGGGCCCCCGGTGGCCGCCGAGTGCTTCGTCGACAACAGCCCGCCGCCGCCCACCCGGGTGGAGGCCGCGGTGGTCGGCATCCGCGATCGGGGCGCGGGCCGGCCGACCAAGCGCGAACGCCGCGAGATCGAAACCCTCCGCGGCCGCCCGTAGCCCCTGACGGGACCTGACGGGACCCGACGGGACCTGACGGGACCTGACGGGAGCCCCTGACGGGAGCCGGGCGGCACGGCGGCGCCCGGCCCCGCCGGGGTGCGGTCAAGCCTTGCGGTAGCCGTAGGCCTCCGCGGCGGCTGCCGCCACCGCGTCGGCCGGGGCTCCGGCCGAGGCGGCCACCACCGCCGCCACCGCGCCCTCCAGGAAGGGGGCGTCCGCGAGGCGGGAACCGGGCGGGAGCTCCTCGTCCGCCAGCAGCGCCTTGACGGTCAGCACCGAGCTGCCCAGGTCCGCGAGGAGCACGACCCCGGCTCCCCGGTCCACCGCCGAGGCGGCCGCGAGGACCAGTTCCGCGTTCGTCCCGAGGCCGCCGTCCGGGCCGCCGCCCGCCGCCGCCACCGGGGCCACGGCCCCGCCGGCCGCCAGCCCGCGGGCCAGCTCCGCCACCGACTCGGCGACAGGCGCGCTGTGCGACACCAGGACGATCCCGACCACGGGCCCGGCGTTCACGCGTCGCCGTCCGCGGTCGCGGCGAGGGCGCGCAGCAGCAGCGCCGACGAGGTGGCCCCCGGGTCCTGGTGCCCGACGCTGCGCTCCCCGAGGTAACTGGCGCGGCCCTTGCGGGCCAGCATCGGGGTGGTCGCCAGCGCGCCGTTCTCGGCCGCGTCCGCGGCGGCGTCGTAGGAGGTGCTGAGCGCCGCAACCCCCGGTACCAGCGCGTCCAGCATGGTCTTGTCGCCGGGCGCCGCCCCGCCCAGCTGGGCCACGGCGCCCACGCCCGCGTACAGGGCCTCGCGCAGGGCTTCGTCCGAGACCTCGGCGGCGTCGCCGAGCTCCTTGCCCGTGCGGCGCAGCAGGGTTCCGTACAGCGGCCCGGAAGCACCGCCGACGGTGGAGATCAGCGTCCGCCCGGCCAGCTGGAGCAGGCCGCCCGGCGGCGTCACCCCGTCGGCCGCGCCCAGTGCCGCGCGGACGGCCACGAAGCCGCGCAGCAGGTTGTTGCCGTGGTCGGCGTCCCCGATGGGGGAGTCGAGTTCCGTCAGCCGGTCGGCTTCCCGTTCCACGGCCACCGTGGCGGCCTCCAACCAGCGCCGGAAGAACTCTGCGTCACGCACCGGATCTCCTCGTCTCGCACCCGCTCGGACGGTCCCACCCGCCACCCTACGCATCGCCGGCCTCAGCGGCCCCAGCGCAGCGCGGGCGTCTGCACCGGCGCGTCCCACAGCCGCAGCAGTTCGTCGTCGGCGCGGCACAGGGTCACCGAGCAGCCCGCCATGTCCAGCGAGGTCACGTAGTTGCCGACGAGCGCCCGCGCCACCGGCACGCCGCGCGCCTCCAGCACCCGGGCCACCTCCGCGTGGAACCCGTACAGCTCCAGCAGCGGCGTCGCGCCCATCCCGTTGACGAGGGCCAGGACCGGCCCCTCCAGCGGACCTGACTGCGCGAGGTCGTCCAGTACGGCGCCCACCGCCACCTCCGCGATCTCCCGCGAGGTCATCATGGCCCGCCGCTCCCGGCCGGGCTCGCCGTGGATGCCGATCCCCAACTCCAGTTCCCCGTCGGGGAGGTCGAAGGTCGGGCTGCCCTTGGCCGGGGTGGTGACGGCGCTGAGCGCGACGCCGAAGCTGCGCGAGGACTCGTTGACCTGGCGGGCGACCGCCGCGACCCGGTCCAGCGGGGCGCCCTCCTCGGCGGCCGCTCCGGCGATCTTCTCGACGAAGAGGGTGGCCCCGGTCCCGCGCCGGCCGGCGGTGTAGAGGCTGTCGGTGACGGCCACGTCGTCGTTGACGAGGACCCGCTCGATCCGTACGCCGTCCTCCTCGGCCAGTTCCGCGGCCATCTGGAAGTTGAGGACGTCCCCGGTGTAGTTCTTGACGACGAACAGCACGCCCTGCCCGGACTCGACGGCGCCCGCCGCCCGCAGCATCTGGTCCGGCACGGGCGAGGTGAACACCTCGCCGGGGCAGGCGGCCGACAGCATCCCGTACCCCACGAACCCTCCGTGCAGGGGTTCGTGGCCGGAGCCGCCGCCGGAGACCAGTCCGACCCGGCCGCCGCCGCGCGCGTCGCGCCGTACGATGACCCGGTGCTCGACGTCCACGTCGAGGTCGGGGTGGGCGGCCGCCATCCCGCGCAGCGCGTCGGCGACGACCGTGTCCGCGGTGTTGATCAGCATCCTCATGGTTGTCTCCCGGTGAGATCGAGGGGCCCGACACGACCGGCTCCCGGTCACGTTCCCACCTATACCGGACGCCGTACCCACTCGAAGTGTAGGCCGCGGGGCGCGAGTGACGCGGGGTATGCCGCTCGCATATTCGGGGCGAATACACTTTCGGTATTTTCCGGATTAATTCATCTTCTCCTCTCGTCCTACATTGACAGTACGCTGCGGGCTGCGAGTTAATTAGTTCAACGGTGGCCTGATGTGGTCGTGCGTCGGCGGGATCTGGTCGCTCCATGACCGGTTTCATTTCGACAGCCGCATCTCGCTGCCGCGACAATGCCGCAGCAGAGAGGTCTCTTCACGCGGTCGCGACGGTCGCGATCGTATAGGTGAGCGGGTATTGGCGAATCGGACTCTTTCATGGGGGGATCAATGACCCGGCTCGACTCTTTCACCGTTCCCGATTTTCACCTTCCGTTCGGGAACTCCAAGCATCCACAGGCCGCGCGGGCCAACGCGGAAGCCACCACCTGGGTGGTGCGCCACGAACTCGTCACCGACGCGGTCGAACAATTCGCGGGGATCGGCTTCGGTCACCTCGCGGGACGCGTGAGCGGTGAGGTGCCCTTCGAGAAGGTCGTCCTGCTCGCCGAGTGGATGGCGTGGTCGTTCGTCCTCGACGACCAGCACGACCACCTCATCAGGACGGGTGAACTCGCCGCCTGGCGACCGGTGGTGGACACGATCACCACCTATCTGGAGACGGGGACGGCCGACGGCGCCCCGGCCCGCCGCAACCCGCTCGTGAGCGGGTTCATCGACCTGTGCGACCGCATTCTCGACGGCATGCCCGAGGGCCCCGCGGCCCGCTACCGGGCCCATGTCCCGCTCATGCTGCAGTCTTTGGACCAGGAGGCGGGCAACCGCGGGGCGGGCGGACGCCCCACGGTCCAGGACTACGTGCTGATGCGTCGGCACAGCTCCCAGATGTTTCCGATGATGGACATGGTCGAGGCCGGACTCGGCCTGGACGTGCCCCAGCGCATCCACGACCTGCCCGAGTACCGTGCGCTCATCGCGAGCGCGGTGGACGTCATCTCCTGGGGCAACGACGTCTTCTCCCTGCCCAAGGAGTACTCCTGCGGGGACAACAACAACCTCGTCTCCCTCATCTCCTCCTGGGAGGGCTGCTCGCTCCCCGAGGCGGTCCGCGAGGTCGAGGGCCGCATCCAGGCCAGGATCGAGGAGTACCTGGCCGGCGAACGGCTGCTGGAGGAGACCCTGGAGGCCCGTGGCGAGACCGATCCACAGGTGCGCGCGGCCGTCTCCCGGTGCGTGCGCAGCTACGAGGACTGGATCATCGGCGCGGATCTGTGGCAGCGTTACGAGTGCACGCGGTACAGCGACGAACGGTTCGCGGCCGGGCTGGAGTCTGCGTACACCCGCCCCGGCCTGGTTTCGGTGGCATGACAGGGAGTCGGTCCATGGCACAGGCGGAGCATCCCGGTCCGGTGGTCGATGCCCCCGTCGCCCCCGGGCGGTTACCGGTCCTGGGCCACGCGCTGCAGCTGTGGCGGCAGCCGATCGCGTTCCTGGAGTCGCTGCGGGACCACGGCGGGATCGTGCGGCTCGACATCGGCACCTGGCCCGTGCACGTCCTCACGGACCCCGACCACGTCCACGCCGTACTCGTCCAGCAGGCCCAGCGGTTCGGCCGCGGCCGGGTCTTCGACCGGCTCCGCCCGATGTTCGGCAACGGCATCGTGACGACCGACGGCGACTTCCACCGCAAGCAGCGCCGCATGATGCAGCCGGCGTTCCACCGTGGGCACATCACCGAGTACGCCGAGGTGATGGGACGCCAGGCGCGGGCGATGACCTCCACCTGGGTCTCGGGCCGCGAGGTCTCGATGGTCAACGAGACCCGGACGTACGCCCTTTCCTCGGTCGCCGAGATGATCTTCTCGGGGGACCTGAGCCGGCCCGCCGTCGAGGAGGTGCACCGCTCGCTGCCGATCGTCCTGGAGGGCATGCTGCTGCGCGCGGTGATGCCCAAGTCCCTGGACCGGCTGCCCGTTCCGCACAACCGCCGCTTCGACGCGGCGGCCGCGCGGCTGCGCGCGATCATCGACCAGGTGATCGCGCAGTACGGGGCGGCGGAGGAGGGGCGCCACGACCTGCTGTCGCTGCTGCTGTCCAGCGTGGACGCCGAGACCGGCGCCACGATGAGCCCCGAGCAGGTGCGCGACGAGGTGATCGCCATCATGTTCGCCGGTACGGAGACCTCGGCGACCACACTGGCCTGGATCTTCCATGAACTCGGCCGCCACCCCGAGGTGCAGCGGCGCCTCCAGGAGGAGGTCGACGAGGTGGTGGGGGAGGGGCCGGTCCAGGCGACGGACCTGTCCCGGCTGACCTACGCGAACCGCGTCTTCCAGGAGGCGCTCAGGCTGCACTCGCCGCTGCTCTTCACCCGGCGCGCCCTGGTCCCGCTCACCCTCGGCGGGATATCCATCCCCGCCGGCGCCGAACTGGCCTACAGTCCCTACGCGTTGCACCGGGACCCGGCCCTGTTCCGCGATCCGGCGGTCTTCGACCCGGACCGCTGGCGCGAGGACGCGGCCGACCGCCCGACGGACCACCGGTACGTCCCGTTCGGGGCGGGCCAGCACAAGTGCATCGGCGACACCTTCGCGGTGGCGGAGATCCTGACGGCGCTGGCGACGGTGGCTTCGCGGTGGGAGCTGACTCCGGCGCCCGGTGTCACGGTGCGTGAAGTTCCGGCGGGCATTCCCCAGCCGAGTGAACTGCCGATGATTCCTATAGCTCGCCGATGACGGAACGCGACCGATCCTGCCCGTATCAGGGTTGATCTTCGGCCGTTTTCGTCCGGTTCCCGTCAATCCTTTAGTGTCACACCGCAATGGAGCCCGCCGAGAGTACAGCATTGCTTCCGCAGGAGTGGCGAGATGCCGCAATATTAAGTTTAAGTAGCAACATCTCGCCCCCCGGGGTCGTACACTCGGCCGCACGCGCAGGAGGGGGCAGGAATGTCACATGTCACGGAACCGAGAGGAGGGGCCACGCAGCCCCTTCTCGAGCGGGAATCCGAAATTCTGGCGATCCACCGCGCGGTGGACGAACTCTTCGGAGTCTCCGACAGCGGTGCGGCCGCCCGTCGCGGCGGCGTCATGACCTTCGCCGGATCGGGCGGCATAGGCAAGACCACCCTGCTGGCCGAGGCCCGCCGGCACGCCGCCGAGCGGGGCTGCACCGTCCTGTCCGCCCGGGGCGGCGAGCAGGAGAAGCAGGTTCCGTTCCACGTGATGCGCCAGCTCATCCAGCCGGCCTTCGCGGCGATGAGCGAGGACGAACGCCGCGACGTGCTCGGCAGCTGGCACGGCATCGTCGCCCCGGCGCTCGGCCTGACCGCCTCGCGCAAGGGCCCGGCGGCGCCCGACCCGCAGGGCGTGCGCGACGGCCTGGACTGGGTCGTCACGCATTTAGCGGTACGCAGCGGAGCCCCCGTGGTCCTCGTCCTCGACGACGCGCACTGGGCCGACGCCGAATCCCTGGCCTGGCTGGCCGCCTTCGCGGCGCGGGCCGAGGAACTGGCCATGCTGATCATGGTGGCCTGCCGCCCGGACGAGATCCCGGCGGACGCCGCCCCGCTGCGCGCCCTGATGGGCCGCCAGGGGGCGCGCCCGCACGAGCTGGCCCCGCTCACCACGAGCGCGGTGGCCCGCATCGTGCGCGAGGCCCTGGGCGAGAGCGCCGACGACGTGTTCTGCCGCGAGTGCTGGGCGATCACCGGAGGCAACCCCTTCGAGGTCGTCGAACTCGGCATGAAGGGCCGCGACCGCGGCCTCAAGCCGCACCAGGACAACATCCCCCAGCTCCGCGACCTGGCCTCGGCCGTCAAGGGCAGCGGCCTGATCGAGCGGCTCGAACAGCTCGGCCCCTCCACCGTCCGGCTGGCCTGGGCCGCGGCCGTACTCGGCAACGCCGTCCCGGTCGGCATCGTCGGGAACGTCGCCGCCCTCGGCGAGGCCCAGGCCGCCGACGCCATCGACCAGCTGCGGTCCGCCCGTATCCTCACCGTCCTGACGAGCCTGCAGCGCAAGGCGGTCGTGGAGTTCTTCCACCCCCTCATCGCCACGGCGGTCTACCGCTCGATCCCGCCCGGCGTGCGCGTCGGCATGCACGGGATGGCCGCGCAGGCCCTCGTCGACGAGGGGCACGGCTCCTCGGCCGCCGCCCGCCACCTCCTGGAGATGCACCCCGAGGGCGACCCGTGGGTGGTCCAGCAGCTGCGCCGGGCCGCCCGGGAGAGCTTCTCCGCCGGCGCGCCCGACGCCGCGCGGCGCTATCTGGCGCGCGCCCTGCGCGAACCTCCGGACGCGGAACACCGGGCCGAGGTGCTCTTCGAACTCGGCTCCGCCAACCTCCTGCACGACCCGATGACCACCATCAACCAGCTCAGGACCGCCCTGGAGGAGCCCCGGACCGCGCAGGAACTGCGGGAGCAGATCACCTACCGGCTCGCCCAGGCCCTCGGCCACACGGGCCAGCTGGCCGCGGCGGCCGAACTCCTGGCCCAGGAGGCCCGCAACGCCTCGAACTCCCGGACCCGGCTGCGCATGCAGGCCGAACAGTTCAAGTGGAACTCCGTCCGGGTCGACGAGGAGAACACGCCGGCCCGCTCCCGGCTCCTGGCCCAGTTCGCCAAGCGGGTCGTCGGCCGGGGACTGGCCGAGCGGCACATCCTGGGCCTGCGCGCCTGGGACGCCACCGTGCGCGGCGAATCGGCCGCCACCGCCCTGGAGTACGCGGAGCAGGCCCTCGACGGCGGCATGAGCTGGACCGACCAGGACTTCGGGTTCGAGGTGCCCGCCGTGGTGGCCCTCACCCTCATGTACTGCGACCAGCCGGGCCGCGCCGAGGAGCTCTTCAACACCGGCATCATCGAGTTCGAGGCGAAGGGCTGGCGCGGCGCGCACCTGTCGTTCGTCTACACCCTGCTCGGCTACGTCCGCTTCCGGCGCGGACGTCTCGCCGAGGCCGAGGACTTCGTGCGCAACGGCCTGCAGATCGCGGACCGCATCGGCCAGAACATCCCGGCCCAGTGGTACGCCATCGGCACCCTCATCGAGACGCTGCTCGCCCGGGGCAACGTCTCCGAGGCCAAGCAGGTCGCCCGCACCTACCGGCTGGCGGACGGCTTCCCGCAGGCGGTCGTCTACCCCGACCCGCAGGCCGCGTACGGAAAGCTGCTGCTGGCCCAGGGCCGGATCGACGAGGCCGAACACCACCTCACCGCGGCGGGCAAGCGCCTCGACCTGCGCGGCACCCGCAACCCGTCGTGGAGCCCCTGGCAGCTCGACCTGGCCCTCGCCCAGGTCACCCACGACACCGAGCAGGCCCGGGCCACGGCCGCCGAAGCCCTCTCGCGGGCCCGCGCGTTCGGGGCGCCCAGCATCATCGGGCACGCCCTGCGGGTCGCCGCCGCGGCCTCGGACCCGTCGCGGGCGGCCGTGTTGCTGAAGGAGGCGGTGGGGTACCTCGAACAGTCCCCGGCCGCCTTCGAACTCGCCCACGCGCTGATCGACCACGGGGCGGCCCTGCACACCCTCGGCGATCCGCACCAGGCCGCCCAGCAGCTCTACCGGGGCATGGAGACCGCCTCCGCCTGCGGCGCCGACGCGCTCGCCAACCGGGCCCGCGCCCAGCTGGCGTCCGCCGGCCTGCGCCCGCGCCGGCTCTACACCGCGGAGGAGGAGTCCCTGACCGTCGCGGAGCACCAGGTGGCGCGCCGTGCCGCCGAGGGCCTGGACAACGCGGCCATAGCCAAGGAGACGCGGAGCGACGCCCAGACGGTCTCGGAGCTGCTGTCCGCGGTGTTCACCAAACTGGGCACCGACCGGCAGGGACTCGCCCGGGCCCTGCGGGGCTGAGCGGACCGGGGGCGGGGGGGGGGGGGGGGGGGGGGGGGCGCCGCCCCCCCCCGCCCGTTACCCCGCCCGTTTGCCCCAAGTGACAGCTCCCCCGCAGCCGGCGGCCATCGCCGCCTCCGGGCGGGCGACGTCAAGCGACAGCCCGGTTCTCACCCGGTCGGCTGAATGACCAATCCGCCGGCCGAGCGGCCCCGAAGACCAGGTGTGAGCATCGACCGCGGCGCTACCGCCCCGGTTTCCGGCTCCTGTCGATCACTTGGGAGAAATACGTCATGAACACGAACAAGATTCGGTTCCGTCGCACCGCCGTCGCCGTCGCCGCCGCCGCGGTGCTGCCCTTCGCGCTGGCCGCCTGTTCCTCCGATTCCGGTACGGACAAGGCTTCTGGGAGCACCGCCACCGCCGCCGGCGACGCCTCCCCCAGCAGTGCCGCCTCCTCGCCCGCCGCCATGGCGGACCAGCCGTTCGGCCCGGCGTGTGCCGGAGTGCCGAAGGAGGGCGCGGGCAGTTTCGACGGCATGGCCAAGGACCCCGTGGCCACCGCCGCGTCCAACAACCCGGCGCTGTCCACGCTGGTCGCCGCCGTCAAGAAGGCCGGACTGGTGGACACCCTGAACAACGCCAAGGACATCACCGTCTTCGCCCCGACCAACGACGCGTTCGCCAAGATCCCGAAGGCGGACCTGGACAAGGTGCTGGCCGACAAGGACACCCTGACCAAGATCCTCACCTACCACGTCGTCGGGCAGACGGTCACGCCCGGACAGCTGGCCAACGGTTCCTTCGACACCCTGGAGAAGGGCAAGATCACGACGGCCGGTTCGGGCGAGTCCTACAAGGTCAACGGCACCTCGAACGTGGTCTGCGGCAACGTCCCGACCGCGAACGCGACCGTGTACATCGTCGACACCGTCCTGATGCCGAAGTAGCCGGAAGGGCGGCGGTGCGGGCGACCCGCCGTCAGGCGGCCCGGTCGGCGGGCCCCTTGGCGGCGGTCGCGGCCGCGTGCAGCGAGCGCAGCGCGAGCAGCAGCACGCCGATGTCGTCGAGGTACACCGGGTCCGGGATCAGGTCCACGGGCGAGATCGTGTACGCGACGGCCACCCAGAACAGCGCCTTGTCGCGCAGCGGGATCCCCGCGTCCAGCAGCAGCCGGCGCGCGGCGAAGACCCGTACCAGCAGTACGGCGGCGATGACGGCAAGGGCGAGGGCCAGCACCGCGATGAGGATGAGCCAGGCTTTTCCGTCCATGGGGGCCTTCTACCCCGTCAGGCGCCCTGTTCGCGCAGCCGGCGGCTGACCTCGCCGAGGCCGGCGGCGAGCGCGTCCAGTTGCGCGGGGGTCAGGACGTCGACGAGCACCTCGCGGACGGTGGCCACGTGCCCCGGCGCGGCCGCCTCCAGGCGGGCGAGGCCCGCCTCGGTGAGGACGGCGAAGACCCCGCGGACATCGGAGGGGCAACTGCGGCGGCGGACGAGCCCGGCCTTCTCCATCTGCGTGACCTGGTAGGTCAGACCGCTCTTGGAATTGATCAGGCCATTGGCGAGTTCCGTCATCCGCAGTTCGCGGTCGGGTGCCGCGGCGAGCCGCACGAGGATCTCGTACTGCGGATGGGACAGGCCGGAGTCGTCCTTGAGCTGTTGGTCGAGGCGCCGGTTCACCAGGGCGGACGCGGCCAGGAAGCCGCTCCAGGCCCGCATCTCGCGGTCGTCCAGCCATCTCGTTTCAGCCATGAGTCCAGCCTACACGGGTTGTTCCAATTTGAATCAGTGGTTAGGGTCGGGGAGGTCGGTTCGAATTTGAACTACTCCCCTCGGGCCGTCCCGACCGGAAGGAACCCCCCCATGACCAGCGCCTCCGCCACCACGACGAAGGCCCAGGCCACGGCACCGGCCGTGCAGTCGCCCGCCTCCACCGCCCCGGCCGTCTCCACCGCCCCGCACGACGCCGGCCTGCTGCTCCTGCGCGTCGTCCTCGGTCTGACCGTGGCCGCCCACGGAGTCCAGAAGCTCTTCGGCTGGTTCGACGGCGGCGGCCTCAGCGGCACCGGCCAGTTCTTCACCGCCAGCGGATACCCGGCCGGCGAGACCATGGCCGCCGTGGCCGGCCTGACCGAGACGCTGGGCGGCCTCGCCCTCGCCGTCGGCTTCCTCACGCCGCTCGCCGGCGCGGCCGTCCTCGGCACGATGATCAACGCCGCCGCCGTCCACGGCCCCGGGTCCTTCTTCGCCCCCAAGGGCATGGAGTACGAGTTCCTGCTCGCCGCAGCCGCCGCGGCCCTCACCCTCACCGGCTCCGGCCGCTACGCCGTCGACCGCCTGCTGCCGGTCCCGGCCCTGCGCACCCACCGACTGTCCCTGGGCGCCCAGGCCCTGGCCCTCGGTGTGGTCCTCGCGGCCGTGACGCTCCTCGTCCGCGACTGACGGCCGGACCCTCCGCGGCCGACGGCCGGACCTCCGCGCCACCCCCGTTCCGGCAGGCGTCACCCTCCTGCCGGAACGGCCGGGCCGTCAGCCGGTGGATCAACGCCGGACAGACTGATTCGCCCCGGGGAATCGGGGGAACAGCGGAGAAATGACACAACCCATCGAAGACTACGCACTCATCGGCGACCTGATGACCAGTGGACTGGTCGGCCGTGACGGGTCCATCGACTGGCTGTGCCTGCCCCGCTTCGACTCGGCCGCCTGCTTCGCGGCCCTCCTCGGCGACGAGGAGAACGGCCACTGGCGCATCGCCCCGAAGGGCGCCGCCGCGGGCGAACCCTGCACCCGGCGCGCCTACGTGGAGGGCACCCTGGTCCTGGAGACCTTCTGGGAGACCGACGAGGGCACGGTCAAGGTCACCGACTTCATGCCCCAGCGCGACACCGCCCCCGACGTGATGCGGATCGTCGAGGGGATCTCCGGCCGGGTCACCGTCACCAGCATCCTGCGGCTGCGCTTCGACTACGGCCACGTCGTGCCCTGGGTGCGGCGCAGCGAGGGCGACCGCGTCGCCGTCGCCGGACCCGACTCCGCCTGGTTCCGCAGCGAACCCCCCGTCCGCACCTGGGGGGAGGACAACAGCACCCGCTCGGAGTTCACCGTGGGCCCCGGCGACCAGGTGGCCTTCGTCCTGACCTGGCACCCCTCGCACGAACCGCGCCCCGAGCAGGTCGACCCGTACCAGGCGCTCCGCCAGAGCCTCGCCGACTGGCGGGACTGGTCCGCCATCTGTACCTACGAGGGCCCCCACCGGGAGGCCGTGCTCCGCTCCCTGATCACCCTCAAGGCCCTCACCTACGCCCCCACCGGCGGGATCGTCGCCGCCGCCACCACCTCCCTGCCGGAGGAGCTCGGCGGCGTCCGGAACTGGGACTACCGCTACTGCTGGCTCCGCGACTCCACCCTCACCCTCGGCGCCCTGCTCTCCACCGGCTACCTCGACGAGGCCCGCGCCTGGCGCCACTGGCTGCTGCGCGCCGTCGCGGGCGACCCGGCCGACCTCCAGATCATGTACGGCATCGCGGGCGAACGGCGGATCCCCGAGACCGACCTGCCCTGGCTGCGCGGGTACGCCTCCTCCGCGCCCGTGCGCGTCGGCAACGCCGCCGTGGATCAGCTCCAGCTCGACGTGTACGGAGAGGTCCTCGACTCCCTGCACCTCGCCCGGGCCACCGGGCTGGCCTCGGAACGGCACGCCTGGAAGATCCAGCTCGCCCTCCTCGACTTCCTGGAGCAGAACTGGCGCCGCCCCGACGAGGGCTTGTGGGAGGTGCGCGGGCCCCGCCGCCACTTCGTGCACTCGAAGGTGATGGCGTGGGTCGCCGCCGACCGGGCCGTACGGGCGCTGGAGGCGGACCCGGAGATGCCCGGGGACGTGGAGCGCTGGCGGACCATAAGGGACGAGGTGCACGCCGACGTCTGCGAGAACGGCTTCGACGCCGAGCGGGGCACCTTCACCCAGTACTACGGCTCCCGCGAACTCGACGCGGCCACCCTGCTCATCCCCCGCGTCGGCTTCCTGCCGCCCGGCGACCCGCGCGTCATCGGCACCGTCGATGCCGTCCGGGCCGAGCTGGGTTCCAGCGGCCTGGTCCGCCGCTACAGCACCGAGGGCCCCTCCGTCGACGGTCTCCCCGGGGACGAAGGGGCCTTCCTGGCCTGCTCGTTCTGGCTGGCGGACGCCCTGCACCTGACCGGCCGGGAGAAGGAGGCGCGCGCCCTGTTCGAACGGCTGCTGGAGGCGTGCAACGACGTGGGCCTGCTGGCGGAGGAGTACGACCCCGTCGCCTGCCGGCAACTGGGCAACTTCCCGCAGGCGTTCAGCCACGTCGGCCTGGTCAACACCGCCATCACCCTGGCCGGGGGAGCCCCGACGGGCCGGCGGTCCGCCCCCTGACCGGCCGGGACGGGCCGAAGGGGCCGCCGCGTGCCGCGACGGCCCCTGCCGCACCTGCCCGGTCCGCCGGAACCGACGGTCCGGCCCGAGGTCAGTCCGCCAGCCCCTCCTCCGTCTCCGGGATGCTCACCAGCCAGCGCGTGTCCTTGCGCGGCCGCAGGTACAGCGCCCAGTACAGGGTGGCCACGGCGGTGATCCCGCCGGTCCACAGCAGGTACTGGGTCTCCTGCTGGGTGAGGATGTAGGCGAGGACGAGGATCAGCGCGACCGGGACGGCCGGCCACAGCGGCATCCGCCAGGCGGAGACCTGACCGTGCGCGCCGCGGCGGCTGAACAGCGCGGCCACCGCGACCAGCAGGTACATGCCGGTCACCGAGACGCCCGTCACCCCGTACAGGGTGTCCAGGTTGACGAAGCACATCGCCGCCCCCGGGACGCCCACCAGCAGGGTCGCCACCCACGGGGAGCCGAACCGGCCCAGGCGCGACAGGCCGCGGTTGACCGGCTCGGGCCAGGCCTTGTCGCGGGCGGAGGCGAACAGCACGCGGGAGTTCTGGATGACCATGACGATGCCCGCGTTGACGATGGCCAGGGCCACGCACAGGCTGACGAAGGTGCCGACGGCCGAGTTCGACCAGGCCGTCACCATCGCGCCCAGGTCACCGGCGGCGAGCGCGTCCAGGTCCGGGGCGCCCATGGTGATGGCGATGACCGGGACCAGGATGACCGCGGTGGAGATGGCCAGGGTGGCGAGCACCGTGCGCGGGACGTTGCGGCGCGGCTTCTCCAGCTCCTCCGAGAGGTACACGGCGGTGGAGAAGCCCTGGGTGATGAACAGGGCGATGGCCAGCCCGGAGACCACCATCATCGCGGTCACCGTGGAGGTGCCGCCGCCCTCGGCGGCCACCTGCCCGTGCACCAGGGCGCCGGCGCCGCGCTCGCTGTGGGCGAAGCCGAGTACGGCGACCAGCGCGGCGGCGATCACCTCCAGGACGAGGAAGATGCCGGTGATCCAGGCGTTGGCCCGCAGGTCGAGCAGTCCGGCGAGGGTGGCGAGCAGCATCACGGCGCCGCCGGCCAGCGGGGCCGGGACGTCGATCACGGGGGAGAGGTAGTCGGCCGTTCCCATGGCGATCACGGGGGGCACGATCATGACCACGAGCAGGGACAGGACGAAGACCAGCCAGCCCGCCAGCCGCCCGGCGAGGGTGGACACCATGGCGTACTCGCCGCCGGCGCTGGGGATGAGCGTGCCCAGCTCCGAGTAGCAGAACGCGACGCCGACGCAGAGCAGCGAGCCGATGGCGATGGTGAGCGCGGTCCAGGTGCCGAGGCTGGCGAACAGATCCGGCACGACGACGAAGAGGGTCGAGGCGGGCGTCACGCACGACAGCGTGAGCAGTGTCCCGCCGACGACGCCGATGGAACGCTTGAGCTTCTGCGGTACGGGCCCGGTGGCGGGGGCGAGGGCCTGAGGAGCGCTGATCGTGTCAGTCATCGGTGCGGTGTTCCGATCGGCAGTTGCGGTGGGGAGAGCGGGAGCGGTATCGCCTCCGAGGCGGTCGCGGGCAAAGGTGTTTCTGCGGGGCTCCCGGGCCGCTATGCAATCCGCACGAGATCCGCAGGTCAAGAGCTGTTCACCTGCGGATTCCATCGTCGGCCGACCCGGCGGCGCCCCGGTTCGAGCGTTAAGACCGCGTAAACGCTGAGCCGCGCGGGGGTGCGGGAACCGCAGCCCCGGCCCGATGAATTTCCTTCCGCTTTGCTGGATCGATGCGCACCGTCAGCCGTTCCGTGGCCGCTCCGGAGTCGCGGGGGTGCCGGGCCGCCCGGCCCGGCCATGATCCGCCGGGCCAGGGCCGCGGGACACCCCTCTACGGATGCCCGCCCGTGCGGGTGGCGAGCAACAGGGCGATGTCGTCGGGGCGGTCGGCGGTGCCGCCCGCCTCGGCGACCAGCCGGTCGGCCGTCTCCGTCAGCGGGGACGGCCGGGCCGCCGCCAGCGCCGCCCGCAGCCGCTCGACCCCCTCGTCGATGTCCGTCCCCGGCGTCTCCACCAGCCCGTCGGTGTAGAGGGCGAGCACCGCGCCCCGCTCCAGGTGCAGCTCGGTGACCGGGTAGTCGCCGCCCCCGTCGATGCCCAGCACCAGGCCGCCGGGCAGGTCCAGCACCTCGGTGCGGCCGCCGGGATGGCGCAGCAGCGGCTGCGGATGGCCGGCGCGGACGGCGAGGGCGCGGCCGGAGTCCGGGTCGAGCTCGATGTAGCAGCAACTGGCGAACTGGCCCGGGTCCAGGTCGATCAGCAGCTCGTTCGTCATCCGGACCACCTCGTCGGGGGTGTTGCCGCTCAGCGCGAAGGCCCGTACGGCGCTGCGGAGCTGGCCCATCGTCGCGGCCGCCGCGACCCCGTGGCCCTGGACGTCCCCGATGACCAGCGCCAGCAGTCCGGCGCGCGTCGCGATCACGTCGTACCAGTCCCCGCCGACGTCCATGCCGAGCGTCCCGGGCAGGTACCGGCCCACCGTGTCCACGTGCTCCAGGACCGGCAGCCGGTGCGGCAGCAGGGCCGACTGGAGGCCCCGGGCGAGCGCCGCCTCGCTGTCGTAGCGCCGCGCCCGCTCCAGGGCCTGCCCGATCAGGCCGGCGAGCGCGGTGAGCACCGTACGCTCCTCCGGGCTGAAGTCGCGCGGAGTGTCGAAGCCGAGGATGCAGGAGCCCACGGGCCGGCCGGAGGCGATCAGCGGCAGGAAGGCGCGGGCGCCGACGTCGGTGTCGAGCGGGATGCCCGGATAGGCGGCGGCGAGGTGCCCCATCGACTCGAAGAACAGCGGCCGGCCCGAGGTCAGGGTCTCCACGCCGGGCAGCCGCACGTCCAGCGACACCCCGTCGAAACGGTCGAGGAACCCCTTCGGGAAGCCGGTCTCCCAGGCCAGGTGCAGGTGCCGCTCGTTCAATACGTAGATCGCCAGCTGGCGGCCCCCGAACGCGGGCAGCAGTTCCTCGGTGACCACCGCCGACACCTGGCGGGCGGTCACCGCCTCCGTCAGGGCGATGGCGAGCGCCACCGGCCGGTACAGGGCCGAGGCCCGGTCGGCGGACGGGCCGGGACCGCGATCCGGCCGGGCCGCCGTACCGGGCGCGTACGCGGGCCCCTCGGCGGCGTCGATGGTCACCGTCACCCCGTCGGGCCCGGGGTACAGGCCCACCCCCACCCAGTCCCCGTCCGGTCCCGGGCCGCGCCGGGCCGGGAACCGCACCGGTACGGGGGACAGGAACACCCCCCGGAAGTGGTCCGCGTAGGCGGGGTGTCCCAGCCAGGGCAGCGCCTCCCAGAGCATCCGGCCGCGCGGCGGGGGCGCGCCGGGGGCCAGGAGCTCCCGGGCGGCGGAGTTGACGAAGCCGATCCTGCCCGCCCGGTCCACGGCCACCACGGCCTGCGCCAGCCGGTCCACGGCCTCCCGGGCGCCCCCGCCGGGAGGGGGACGGGACGGGGTGATGTCGACCGGGTCGCCGTCCCACCGCACGGGGTCCCCGGAAGCCGCCGTCAGGGCGGCCAGCTCGGCCGCGAGGCCGTCGGCGCAGGCGCGCAGCCGCTCCCGGTCGACGGCCGCCACCGGGATTCCGGGGGTGGCCGGGCGCAGCACGAACAGCACGCCGAACCGCTCCCGGCCCGCGGCGACCGGTTCGTACAGCGAGGCGAAGGTGAAGGGCAGCCCGGCCATCAGCTGGGGGAAGCGGCGCATGGCCGCCTCCTCGTCCGGGAGGTGCACGGACTGGCCGGAGCGGTGGGCCTCGGCGACCGGGTAGGGGCGGTGCACCTGCATCCGCCACCACGGCTGGAACAGCCGCCCCGGCATCCCCGTGGCCACCGCCAGTCGCAGCAGGTCCGGCGTTGCACAGCGCAGGTACACGCCGCCCGCGTACCCGCCGAGGGCCTCGACGGCGCTCGCGGTCGCCCGCGCGAGCACCCGGGCCGTGGCGTCGTCGGGGGCGTGGCCGCCGCCGTCCGGTCTCGCCGTCACACAGCAAGGATGCGCCCTCGGCGGCGGCCGCTGCATCCCGGCACCGGTACCGGCCCGGCCGGGTACCGGCACCGGCCCGGCACCGGTCCGGCCGGGACCCGTACGCCGCAGGCGCTGACCCGAACGCCTCCCCCGTGCGGGGGACGCGCCCCGCACCGGGCCGTCCCGCGCGCCGCCACCGGGGAGGCATGCCGGCATGCACCAGCCCTCCGACACCACGTCCACGCACCCGGCGCCCCGGGCGGCCTTCACCGCGGCCGACGCCTACACGCTGCGCACCGCACTCGATGCCCTGGGCGGGGTCCGTGACCTCGACACCCTCGACGTGGCCTGCGGACACGGCGGCACCGCCGCGCTGCTCGCGAACGGCGGGGCCCGGCGCACCGTCGGCGTCGACAGCTGCCCCGAGCGGCTGCGCCGGGCCGAGGCGGCCGCCTCCGGGGCGGCGCCCGGCGCCGTCCGCGTCGAGTACGTCCTCGCCGACGCGGCGGCCATGCCCCAGCTGGGCCCCTTCGACGTGGCCACCGCCGTGTACCTGTTCAGCCACGCACCCGACCGGGAGGCCCTGCACGCGATGTTCCGCGGCATCCGCGCCAACCTGCGGCCCGGCGGGCGCCTGCTGACCCTGGTGCGCAACCCGGGCGGCTTCCCCCACGTCGACTGGTCCCCGTACGGGATGCGGATCCTCGACCGGCTGCCGGACGGCGACGCACCGCTGCTGAAGGCCCAGTTCCTGACCGAGCCCCCGCAGCACTTCGAGTACCGCGAATGGGCGCACGCCGACTTCGCCGAGGCCGCCGTCGACGCGGGCTTCACCACCGTCGGCTGGCAGCCCAGCCGCACGCCGCCCGCCGACCGGGCGCGCGACGAGGCGTACTGGAGCGCCTACCGCGCCTGGCCGGTCAGCTCGCTCATGACCTGTACGGCCTAGGACTCGGGCGGGTCGGCCGTCGTGGCCCTGATCAGTTCGACGATGCGGTCCCGGGCGGAGCGGCCCTCGGGGACCGGGAGCAGCGGGTACAGGTGGGGCAGGCCCGGCTCCTCGTGCCAGTCCACCCCGACCCCGGCCGCGCGGGCCCGGGCCAGCAGCTCCCGGCTGTCGGTGCTGAGCAGGTCCCGGGTGCCCGTGAACACCGTCAGCGGCGCCAGCCCCTCGAAGGAGCCGTGCAGGGGGCTCACCCGGGGGTCGTCGGCGGCGAGGTTGCCCGCGTACAGCCGGCCCGCCTCGGCCAGGCCCGGCCGGGCCAGTACCGGGTCGGCGGCCTCGATCGCCGCCTGGTCCGGGTGGCTCATGCTGACGTCCAGCCAGGGGGAGATCAGCACGATCCGGGACGGCTGGGCCCCGGTGCGCTCGCGCAGCCGCTGCGCGGCGGCCAGCGCCAGCCCGGCCCCGGCGGAGTCGCCGAGCAGTACGGTGCCGCCCGCGCCGCCGCCCGCGATCAGGCCGCTCAGCAGGTCGGCGGCGACCGGAACCGTACGGTCGGCGGTCCCGCGCGGCGCCAGGATGTACGCGGGGACGACGACCCGGGCGCGCGCCCGGGTCACCAGGGTCCGGATCAGCGACCAGTGCGGCCGGGCCAGTTCGTTGACGAACGCGCCGCCGTGTACGTACAGCACGCGCGCCAGGGGCTCCGCGCCCCGCGGGCAGACGTCGTACACGGGCCATGCTCCGACGAAGGTCCGCGACACGTCGGCGACCCGCCCCAGCGAGCGCGGCGGCAGGTGCGAGGCGGGCCGGCGGGCCGACTCGGCCACCTTGGCCCGGACCGCTTCCGCCGTCGCGAACCGTCTTCGGCGCCCCGTGGCGACCAGTGCGGCCGCAAGCACTCTGCTGCGCAGACTCGGCACGGCCCTCACCTCCCCTTTTTCCCCGGACCGGGACATTCCGCCGGATGCTCCCCCGGGCCCCGTCCCCCTCACTGGAGGAGCATAGGCGTGAAGCTGCGCTGTCGGCCCGCTTAAGAAAGTCTCGATGGACTGATCACCGCGCTGATCGGCAGATTGGTGCACGTCACCCACGCCACCCGCGCACCAGCGCGCACGGCGCCCCCTCGCATGCCTGGAGCCACCCCCATGAAGGCACTCGTCAAGCACAAGGCCGAGCCCGGGCTGTGGCTCATGGACGTTCCCGAGCCCGAGTACGGCGCCGGCGACGTGCTGATCAAGGTGCTGCGCACCGGCATCTGCGGGACCGACCTGCACATCCGTGCCTGGGACGGCTGGGCGCAGGGCGCGGTCAAGACCCCCCTCGTCCTCGGCCACGAGTTCGTCGGCGAGGTCGCCGCGCTCGGCGCGGACGTCCGCGACATCGAGATCGGCGCCCTGGTCAGCGGCGAGGGCCACCTGGTGTGCGGCAAGTGCCGCAACTGCCTGGCCGGCCGGCGCCACCTGTGCCGCAGCACCATCGGGCTCGGCGTCGGCCGCGACGGCGCCTTCGCCGAGTACGTGGTCCTGCCCGCGCAGAACGTGTGGGTGCACCGCACGGCGGTGGACCTGGACGTCGCGGCGATCTTCGACCCCTTCGGCAACGCCGTGCACACCGCCCTGTCCTTCCCGCTGGTCGGCGAGGACGTCCTGATCACCGGCGCGGGCCCGATCGGCATCATGGCCGCAGCCGTCGCCCGGCACGCCGGCGCGCGCAACGTCGTGATCACCGACGTCAGCCCGGAGCGGCTGGACATCGCCCGCAAGGCGGGCGCCACCCTCGCGGTCAACGTCGCCGAATCCTCCATCGCCGAGGCGCAGGCGCAGCTGGGCCTGCGCGAGGGCTTCGACATCGGCCTGGAGATGTCCGGCCGGGGCGAGGCGATGCGCGACATGATCGACAACATGACGCACGGCGGCCGGATCGCCATGCTGGGCCTGCCGGCCCAGGAGTTCCCGGTGGACTGGGCGAAGGTCGTCACCTCGATGATCACCATCAAGGGGATCTACGGCCGCGAGATGTTCGAGACCTGGTACGCGATGACCGTGCTCCTGGAGGGCGGGCTCGACCTGTCCCCGGTCATCACCGGCCGCTACTCGCACCGCGACTTCGAGGCAGCCTTCGACGAGGCGTCCACCGCCCGCAGCGGCAAGATCATCCTGGACTGGACGGCGTAACACTGCCGTCTGCCGTCTGCCGTCTGCCGTCTGCCGCCAGCCGTCAGCCGTCAGCCGTCCGCACAGAACCATCTCCCTCCGGCCGGGCCCCGCACCCCCCTCCGCGGGGCCCGGCCCCCTTCGTCACAAGGAGAAACCGAAGCCCATGTTCGAGTCCGTCCGCGAAGACCTCCGCGCCACCCTCGACGAGATCCGCGCCGCGGGCCTGCACAAGCCCGAGCGCGTCATCGGCACCCCGCAGAACGCCGCCGTCGCGGTCACCTCGGGCGGCGCCCCGGGCGAGGTCCTCAACTTCTGCGCCAACAACTACCTCGGGCTGGCCGACCACCCCGAGGTAGTCGCCGCCGCGAAGGACGCCCTCGACCGCTGGGGCTACGGCATGGCCTCCGTCCGCTTCATCTGCGGCACCCAGGAGGTACACAAGGAGCTGGAGGCGCGGCTGTCGTCCTTCCTCGGCCAGGAGGACACGATCCTCTACTCCTCGTGCTTCGACGCCAACGGCGGTGTCTTCGAGACCCTGCTCGGCGCCGAGGACGCGGTGATCTCCGACGCCCTCAACCACGCCTCGATCATCGACGGCATCCGGCTGTCCAAGGCCCGCCGCCTGCGCTACGCCAACCGCGACATGGCCGAGCTGGAGACCCGCCTCAAGGAGGCCACCGAGGGCGGTGCCCGCCGCAAGCTGATCGTCACCGACGGCGTGTTCTCCATGGACGGCTACGTGGCCCCGCTCGCCGAGATCTGCGACCTGGCGGACCGCTACGACGCGATGGTCATGGTCGACGACTCGCACGCCGTCGGCTTCGTCGGCCCCGGCGGCCGCGGCACCCCGGAACTGCACGGGGTCATGGACCGCGTCGACATCATCACCGGCACCCTCGGCAAGGCCCTCGGCGGCGCCTCCGGCGGCTACGTCGCGGCCCGCGCCGAGATCGTCGAGCTGCTGCGCCAGCGCTCGCGCCCGTACCTCTTCTCCAACTCCCTCGCCCCGGTGATCGCGGCCGCCTCCCTGAAGGTCCTCGACCTGCTGGAGTCCGCCGACGACCTGCGCGAGCGGCTGGCGGCCAACACCGCGCTCTTCCGCTCCGCGATGACGGCCGCGGGCTTCGAGATCCTGCCCGGCGACCACGCCATCGCCCCCGTCATGATCGGCGACGCCGCCGAGGCCGCGAAGATGGCCGAGCTGCTGCTGGAGCGCGGCGTGTACGTGATCGGCTTCTCGTACCCGGTCGTGCCGATGGGCGCGGCGCGGATCCGCGTCCAGCTCTCGGCGGCCCACTCCACGGCCGACGTGGAGCGCGCGGTGGCGGCCTTCGTCGACGCCCGCGCGGCGCTCGGCGCGTCCGCCGGCTGAGACAATGGAGGGGTGATCGACCCCCGCCGGCTGCGCATCCTGCGGGCCGTGGCGGACCACCGTACGGTGACCGCCGCGGCCGCAGCCCTCTACCTCACCCCCTCCGCCGTGTCCCAGCAGCTAGCCGCTCTGGAGCAGGAGACCGGCCATGCCCTGCTGACCCGCAGCGGCCGGGGCGTACGGCTCACCGCGGCCGGAGAGATCCTGCTGGGCCACACCCACGAGGTGCTGGCCCAGCTGGAGCGGGCCGAGGCCGAACTCGCCGCGTACGCGGGCGGATCGGCGGGCGAGGTCACGGTGGCCGCCTTCGCGACCGGCATCGCCGAGGTCCTCGCCCCGGCCATCTCCCGGCTGGCCCTGGACCACCCGGGCATCCGCCTGCGGGTCCGCGACGCCGAGGGGGACCAGAGCCTGCCGATGCTGCTGGACGGCGAAGCCGACGTGGCCCTGGCCGTCGAGTACCGGGGCGGGCCGGGCGCGGACGACGCCCGGCTGTCGGTGCTCCCGCTCTACGCGGAACCCTTCGACGCGGTCCTGCCCGCGGGGCACCCGCTCGCCGATCTCCCGGCCGTGGCGCTGGCGGACCTGTCGGAGGCGGAGTGGGTGGGCCAGTACCCGGGCAACCCGTGCCACGACGTGACCCTGCTGGCCTGTGAACTGGCGGGCTTCCAGCCGCGCTTCGCGCATTCCTCCGACGACTTCCGGGCCGTGACCGCCCTGGTGGGCGCGGGCGCCGGAGTGGCCCTCGTACCGCGATCGGCGCTGCGCGGCATGGACCTCAAGGAGGTCCGGGTCCGTCCGGTGACCGGGCCCGCCGCCACCCGCAGGGTCTTCGCCGCCACCCGTCGCGGCGCCGAGGCGCACCCGCTGATCGCCCCGGTGCTGGCGGCGCTGTCCCGCGAGGCGGAACGGGTCCCGGCCCACTGAAGGCCCCCGTCCGCCCCGCGCGGACGGCGCTTAGGAGGTGGCCCTGCGGCGGCGCACCAGGAAGACGGCGCCGGCTCCGGCGACCACGGCCGCGCCACCGACGGCGGCGACGGCGGGGAGCGTGGAGGAGGAGCCGGTCTCGGCGAGGTGTCCGCTGACCGGCAGTTCGGCGCGGCCGCCCTGCGGTGCGGGCTGGTGCCCGCCGTCACCCTTGGGGTCCGGCCGCCCCGGCGTACCGGGCTTGGCGGGCTTGCCCTTGGCGTCGTCGACACCGCCGGGCTTGGTGCCGGGGGCCAGGACGGTGAAGTCGAACTGGCTGATGCCGTCGAAACCGCACTGGCCGTCGTCCCCGTAGGAGTGGCCGATGGTGAAGAAGTACCCGGTACCGGGCGTGGCCTTGTCGCCGATCTTGATGCGCATGCGCGCGTCCGCGTACTCGCCGGGCTTCAGCTTCTTGGCCGTGGCGAACCCGTCGTTGTCGAAGACGCCCGCGCCCTCGCCCTCGATCGGCTTCCACTGGCCGCTGCCCGGGTTGAACCACTCGACGGTGACGGCCAGTTGCGCGACGTCGTCCAGCTTCGGGTCGGCGGTGCCGAGCCAGATGGAGACGTCCGTCTCCATCACCGTCGTCTTCGACACGTTCGAGACGCGGTACGTGAACTCGTGCCAGCCCGAGCCGGCCACGATCTTGCCGGGCAGGCCGCGCAGCGAGGTCTTGCCGCGCTCCTCGTCGGGGATGCCGGAGCAGAAGGCGGGGCGGGAGTACGAGGGCGACGGCGTGGCCGAGGGGGTGCCCGAGGCGGTGCCCGACGGGGAGGTGACCGGCTTCGTCGAGGCGACCGGCTTGGCGGAGCCGTCCGAGCCGCCGGCCGTGCCCGCGCCGGTGTCCGGCCGGGACGGGTTCGGGGTCGGGGCCGGGGTGACGCCCACCGGGGCGGAGGGCGCCACAGAGGTGCTCGGCGAAGGGGTGACCCCGTTCGCGTGGGCGGCCGGCGCGGCGAGCAGGGCCACGGGTCCGACGGCGGCCATGACGGCGGTGGTGGCCAGGAGGCGGTGCAGCTTCATGGGGTCCTTCGGGTCGGTGCGCGGGCCGCCGGCGCGAAGGTTCCACCCGGCACGGCGGTCCATGGTCGTCCGGTTGACCGGGACGACCGCCGGAAGGTTGTGGCATGCACACAGTTCGTGATCATGGTCACAACGGCGGTGGCCGGGGCCTGCGGTGGGGGAGACGACCGTCCGCATCCGCGAGAGCGCACACCGCCCCTCCCCATCGCCCCCGCCGCCTGGACGCCCCCGCGCCTGCGCCGCACACCGTGCCCCGACGCCCCCCTGGTGAGCCCGTGAACCCCGCGCCCCCCACAGCCCCTGCGCCCTGCGGGCCCCGCAGGCCCCGCGGCCCCGAGGGCTCGGGGGGCCGTCAGACGCGGAGGACCTCGACGCCCGCCGTGCGGAAGGCGTCCGCGTCCGCGTCCGGGAAGGCCGTGTCCGTCACCAGTACGTCGACCTCGGACGTGGCGCAGATCCGGGCGAAGGCGCGGACGCCGAGCTTGCTGGAGTCGGCGGCGATGACCACCCGGCGGGCGCGTTCGCACAGGAGGCGGTTCATCGCGGCCTCGTCCTCGTGCCGGGTGGCCGCGCCGTCGGCCGGGTCGAAGGCGTCCACGCCGAGGACGGCGGTGTCCATCGCGAGCTGCCCGAGGACCTGCTGGGCCAGGGGTCCGGTCAGCTCGTAGGACTGGGGGCGGGCCACCCCGCCCGTCAGGACGATCTTGAACTGCGGCCGGATCACCAGCTCACCGGCGATGTTCAGCGCGTTGGTCACCACGGTCAGCGCGGGCGAGCCGACGGCCAGGTCCGCGCGGGCCGCGAGCGCGCGGGCCACCTCGGTCGTCGTGGTGCCGCCGGTCAGGCCGATGACCTCGCCCGGGGCGATCAGCGCCGCCACCGCCTCGCTGATCCGCCGCTTCTCCGCGGCACGGCGTGAGGTGCGGTAGCGCAGGGGGAGTTCGTACGAGACCCCGTGCGGGACGGCCCCGCCGCGCGTGCGGACCAGCAGCTGCTGTTCGGCGAGCTGGTCGAGGTCGCGGCGGATGGTCGCGGCGGACACACCGAGGACCTCGGCGGCCGGCTCCACCTCCACCCCGCCCCGCTCCACGAGCAGGTCCAGCAGCCGTTGCCAGCGTTCCTTGCGGGTCATGGCGCCCCTCCCGTGTGCTTCCCGGGACGCTTGCCCGGCCCCGCCGTCGAGATTAACCCAGCCGATCACCCCGTGGATGCTTGAAGTTGCGTGAAACGGCCCGCTACCTTGCAGGAACACGCACCCAACGCGCAGGGAGCCCGCATGAGTCACGTCGCGTACGAGTTGGCCACGCAGCCCGAGAGCTGGGAACGGGCCGCCGAACTGGCCCCCGTACACCGGGCGGTGCTGCCGAGGCCGGGGGAGCGTACCGCGATCGTCGGGTGCGGTACCTCGTACTTCATGGCACAGGCCGCCGCCGCCCTGCGCGAGGAGGCCGGACAGGGCGAGACCGACGCCTTCCCCGCCTCGGAGTTCCCCCACCACCGCCGCTACGACCGGGTCGTGGCCCTCACCCGCTCCGGGACCACCACCGAGGTGCTCGACCTGCTGGCCGGCCTGCGGGAGGCCGGGGTCGCGACCACCGCCGTCATCGGCGACCCCGACACCCCGGTGACGACCCTCGCCAACGAGCTCGTCGTACTGGACTTCGCCGACGAGCGCTCCGTCGTCCAGACCCGGTTCGCCACCACCGCCCTCACCCTGCTGCGCGCCCACGTCGGCGCGCACACCCCGGCCGCGGTCGCCGACGCCCGCGCCGCCCTCGCCGAGCCGCTGCCCACCGGGCTGGAGGGCCTGGGGCAGTTCACCTTCCTCGGCCGGGGCTGGAGCGTCGGCCTGGCCAACGAGGCCGCCCTGAAGATGCGCGAGGCCTCCCTCTCCTGGGCCGAGGCCTACCCCGCCATGGAGTACCGGCACGGACCGGTGAGCGTCACCGGCCCCGGCTCGGTGACCTGGTCGCTGGGCGGGACCCCCGAGGGGATCGCCGAACAGGTGCTCGGCACCGGCGCGCGGTGGGTCGACGGCACGCTCGACCCGCTCGCCGAGCTGGTCCGCGTCCACCGGCTGGCCGTCGCCGTCGCCGTCCACCGCGAGCTGGACCCGGACGCGCCCCGCAACCTCACCCGCTCGGTGATCCTCACCACCGGCGAGGGGGCGGTCCGATGAGCCTCGCCCGCGCCGGGGAACTCGTCGCGGCGGCGGCCTCCGCCGGCCGCGCCATTGCCGCCTTCAACATCATCACGCTGGAGCACGCCGAAGCCGTGGTCGAGGGCGCCGAGCGCACCGGACTGCCCGTCATCCTCCAGCTCAGCGAGAACGCCGTGAAGTTCCGCGGCGGCGCCCTGCTGCCCATCTCCCGGGCCGCCGCCGCCTGCGCCGAGGCCGCCGCGGTGCCCGTCGGACTGCACCTGGACCACGTCAAGAGCGCCGACCTGCTGCGGCAGGCCGTGGACGCCGGTTTCGGTTCCGTGATGTACGACGCCGCGCACCTGCCCTACGCCGAGAACCTGGAGGCGACCCGTTCCGCCGCCGACTGGGCGCACGCCAACGGCCTCTGGATCGAGGCCGAGCTGGGCGAGGTCGGTGGGAAGAACGGCACCGCCCCGCTGGATCCGCACGCTCCGGGCGCCCGTACCGACCCGGACGAGGCGCGCCGGTTCGTCGCCGACTCCGGGGTGGACGCCCTCGCCGTGGCCATCGGCAGCAGCCACGCGATGACCAGCCGCACCGCCGCCCTGGACCACGCGCTGCTGGCGCGGCTCGCCAAGACGGTGGACGTCCCGCTGGTCCTGCACGGCTCCTCCGGGCTCCCGGACGAGGAGCTGGCGGCCGCCGTCGCCGGCGGCATCCGCAAGGTCAACATCGGCACCGCCCTCAACGTGGCCATGACCGGGGCCATCCGCACCCACCTCACCGCGGCCGACCCCCGCCCCTACCTGACCGCCGCCCGCGCGGCGATGGCGGCCACGGCCGCCGCCATGCTCAGCGCCCTGAACTGAGCACCACGCACCGCGCCGACGGCGACGGCGGGCGCACCGGAGCTCCCGCTCGGCGGGCGGGCCACGATCCGGTCCGCCCGCCCCGCCGCGGCCCTTCCCGATTCTTGCAACAGGTTCTACTCTGACCGCCGCCACCACAGCGACCGGCTGGACCGCGAGACTCCCGGAGGGGCCGTGCACCTCGAATACACGCCTGAGCAGCAGCGGTTGCGCACCGAACTGCGCGCCTACTTCGCCGAGCTCGTGCCTCGGGACGTCTACGCCCGCTACGAGGACCCGGTCGCGCAGAAGCGCTTCTACCGGGAGACGATCCGCCGCCTCGGCGCCGACGGCTGGCTGGGGGTCGGCTGGCCGAAGGAGTACGGCGGCCGCGGGATGTCGCCCATGGACCAGTTCATCTTCTTCGACGAGGCCGCCCAGGCCGTCGTCCCGTTGCCGCTGATGGCGCTGAACACCGTCGGTCCGACCCTCATGCAGTTCGGCACGGACGAGCAGAAGGCGTACTTCCTCCCGCGCATCCTCGCCGGGGAGATCGACTTCGCCATCGGCTACAGCGAGCCCGACGCCGGCACCGACCTCGCCGCCCTCAAGTGCAAGGCCGTCCGCGAGGGCGACGAGGAGAGCGGCACCTACGTGGTCAACGGGCAGAAGATCTGGACCACCAACGGCGACACCGCCGACTGGGTCTGGCTCGCCGTCCGCACCGACCCGGACGCCCCCGCGCACAAGGGCATCACCATGCTCCTGGTGGAGACCTCCGACCCCGGCTACTCCTGCACCCTCATCAACACCCTCGCCTCGCACGACACGACCGCCAGCTACTACGAGGACATCCGCGTCCCCGCGAGCCGCCGTGTCGGGCAGGAGAACAAGGGCTGGCGGCTGATCACCAACCAGCTCAACCACGAGCGCGTCACCTTGGCCGCCCACGGCACGATGGCCATCCGCGCCCTCCACGACGTCCAGCGGTGGGCCGCCGAGACCAAGCTGGCCGACGGCCGCCGCGTCATCGACCTGTCCTGGGTCCGCGGCCGCCTCGCCCGCACCCACACCCGCCTCGACGCGATGAAGCTGCTCAACTGGCAGATGGTGAACGCCGTCCAGTCCGGCACCCTCACCCCGCAGGACGCCTCCGCCGTCAAGGTCTACGGCTCCGAGGCGCGCCGGGACGCGTACGCCTGGCTCATGGAAGTGGTCGGCGCGGCCGGCTCCCTGAAGGACGGCTCGGCGGGCGCGGTCCTGCACGGCGAACTGGAACGCGGCTACCGCAGCGCGGTGATCTTCACCTTCGGCGGCGGCAACAACGAGATCCAGCGCGAGATCATCTCCTGGATCGGCCTCGGCATGCCCCGGGTCCGCCGCTGAGGAGGGCCCCGCCCCTTCGCTGACGAGGGGTCGGTTCCCTCCCCGCGCGGCGCGTTCTGTGAGGGAACGCGGCGGGTTCAGGACGGGTTGGGGGAGGGGCCCCGGGGGCGTGGTCGCGGACGGGTACGGTTTGGCCATGGATGTTTCCGGAACCAGCGCTACCAGGGAGGCCGTCAAGGCCGCCGCGCGCCAACTGCTCGTGAAGTCGGGTGCCGCCGGGCTGTCCCCTCAAGCCGTGGCCACCGAGGGCGGCTTCGCCGCCGCCGACGTGGCGGCCGTCTTCCCGCACCGGGACGACCTGCTGACCGCGCTGATCGTCGACGCCTACGACGACTCGGCCGCCGCGATGGAGCGCGCCGACGGGGAAGCCCTGGCGGCCGGAGCCACGGCCGGCGCGCGCCTCCTCGCGGTGACGCGCGCGCTGCGGGCGTGGTCCTTCGCCCACACCGCCGAGTTCACGCTGATCTACGGCTCGCCCGTACCCGGCTACCACGCCCCGCAGGACACCGTCCCGCCCGCCTCGCGGACCCCCGCGGTGCTCGCCGGCATCGTACGGGCCGCACTGGAGGCCGGTGAGCTCACCCCGCCCCGGCGGACGCGGTCCGGCCCGCCGCTGCTGCGGCCGGAGGCCGTGGAACTCTTCGGCGGCGTGCCCGGTGCCCCGTTCCCGGACCTCATCGAGCGCGGCATCGTCCTGTGGAGCGGGCTCATCGGACTCCTGGTCTTCCAGGTCTTCAGCCGCACCCACGACAGCGTCCTCGACGAGTCCGCCCACTTCGACTTCGCCGTCGCCGTGACGGCCGAGGGGATCGGGCTCGACGTCCCCCTCTCCCCGGACCGGACCCCCACCACCCACACCGACTAAGAACCGTCCGCCGCGCGAGCGGCGCCGACGGGGAACCAGGCCGTGAACACCACCAGAACCCTCTGCTTCGTCATCGCGGCGCTCTCGTCGTACGCCGCGCTCTTCTACCGGCTCAGCCAGGTCCGGCGCAGCTGGCGCGACAGCGCCTACCGCACGCTCGTGATCACCCTGCTGCTCCAGTGCCTCACCTTCACGATGGGGGCCGTCGCGATGAGCGGCGACACCTTCCTGGGCGTGGGCAACCTCGCCATCCTGGTGATGCACGTGGCGGCGGTCGCCTTCTGCGTGAGCGCCCAGATCATCCTGCTGCGCTGGGCCACCGCCACCGAGAAGACGGTGCGCCAGGCCCGCTACTGGCTGATCACCGGGATCGTCGTCTGCGCGCTGCTGATCGCGCTGTTCCTCGTCGCGGACGGCCCCGGCCGGCCCGCGACGGACTTCAACACGGGCAGCGGTCAGCCGCTGGTCCTGCTCTACCTCCTGGTCTTCATCGTGTCCCAGGCGGTTCCGTGCGTCACCATCTTCCGCCAGTGCGGCCCCTACGCCCGGATGACGGACAAGGCTTCGCTGCGGCAGGCGCTGCGGATGCTCTCCGTCGCCGCGGTGGTGCTGTTCCTCTACTGCACCTGCCGGACGGTGAACATCCTGACCGCCGCCGCCGGGATCGACATCGGCGCCTGGACGGTCGCCGCCTCGGTCTTCAGCGCGGCGGGCATCGTCACGCTCTCGCTCAGCCTGACCATCTCCGCCTGGGAGGGCCCGGTCGGCCGGCTCACGGACTGGGCGCGGAGCTACCGCTCGTACCGGGCGCTGTACCCGCTCTGGCGGGACCTGTACGAGTCCTCCCCGGACATCGTCCTGGAGCCGCCGGGTTCCGCCTCGGTCTCCGACCTGAACTACCGGCTGCACCGGCGGGTCATCGAGATACGCGACGGGTGGCGGGACCTGCGTCCCTACATCGACCGCACCGCCCCACACGGCGGTGGGGCCACGGATGCCGGGGCGGGCGAGGAGTACCGGCAGGCGTTCGCCGAAGCGGCGCAGATCAGGCAGGCGCTGGACGCGAAGAGGGCGGGCACGATCCCCGACCACAACAAGGACGCCGGGGACTTCGACGACCGGGACCCGGACAACTTCACGGCGGAGGTGGCCTGGCTCACCAAGGTCGCGTCCGTCTACCGCAAGCTCGGAAAAGCCAGTTGAACTCCCGCCCGGCCTGCCCCCGTCAGGCCGGGCGGGTTTTTCGTGCACCCCCCGTGCATCCCCCGTACACCCGCCTGTACATCCCCCGTGGCGAGTGCGCCGCCCGGCCCGGCCTTCATCCCCCGAAGGCCGGCCCGGACCGGACCGATGTGACCGGCAGTCAACTCGGCTACCCCCGTAAGCGAAGTTAACTGGCAGCTATCGGCGAGGTCCACGGTGGCGGAATCTCAGCAGATTGTCAACTGACGGCTAATCTGCAAAACTGTGAAATAGCTGAGGGCAATGCCGAGGAGGTGGAGGAAGGGAGATTCGCAGTGTCCGAGCCTGACGACCGGCCCGTACTGGCAGTGCGTCTGGACAACCTTTTCAAGACGGTTCGTCCCAAGGGCAAGCACTGGACCAACGCCGAAGTGGCGGAGGAACTGAAACGGGTCAACCCCGAACTCAAGGCCGGCGGCGTCTACCTGTCGCAGTTGCGGACGGGCAAGCGCTCCAACCCGTCACCGGACCTGCTGGCCGCCCTGGCGCGCTTCTTCGGCGTCTCGGTCGCCTACTTCTTCGACGACAAGGTCGCCGAGTCCGTGCTGAGCGAGGTCGCCGCCATCGAGGCGCTGCGACAGGCCGGGGTCCGCTCCGTGGCCATGCGCGCGGCCGGGATGAAGAAGGAGAACCTCCAGGCCATCACCGCGATCATGGACCAGTACCGGCAGCTCCAGGGCCTCCCGCCGGTCACCGATACCGCGGAACCCGAGTGAGGTTCGCCGGGAAGGGACGCTCCGCCGACCAGGACCGGCGCAACCAGCTGAAGAAGCTCCGCAAGGACGGCGTACGGCGGCTCGCCGCGCTGGACCTGCCGGAGGGGGCCGACGTCGCCGAACTCTGCCGCTACCTCGGCGAGGTCCGCGAGCGGCCCATCACGCTGGTCCCGATGCAGATGCCCGCCTCGCAGCCCTGCGGCATGTGGGTGGCGGCGCGCGACGAGGACCTGATCTTCTACGACGCCAACACCACCAGCGCGCATCAGGAGCACATCATCTTGCACGAGCTGGGCCACATCATCTGCTGCCACCGGGGAGCGGGCTGGCTGGACGAGGCGAGCGCCCGCTTCCTCTTCCCCAATCTCGACCCCGATCTGGTGCGCGACATGCTCCTGCGCGCGACCTACGACGACGTGCAGGAACAGGAGGCGGAGGTCATCGCCTACCTCCTGTCCCAGCGGCTCGGCAGCGCCGCCGCCGAAGGGCCCGGTACGGAACCGGACGGCGCGGCGCCCGGCAGGACCGACACGCTCAGCCGGATCGAACGGACCCTGTTCTGACGTGGGTTCCTTATCCTCCGGCCCCGCCGGCGGCCGCCACCTCCTCGGCCAGGACCGACACCGCGCGCCGTACGTCCTCCTCGCGGTGCTCGCTGGTGAGGAAGAACCGCAGCCGCGACAGGCCCTCCTCCACCGCCGGGTGGAAGATCGGATCGGCGACGACACCGCGCGCGAAGAGCCGGTCCGCGACGCGCAGGGTCTTCGCCGAGTCGCCCAGGACACAGGGCACGATCGGCGTGCCGGCGCTGGAGCCCGTGGCCAGACCGGCCGAGGCGGCCAGCGAGAGGAAGAGCTCCGCGTTGCGCCGCAGCGTACGCACCCGTTCCGGCTCGCCGAGGATCAGCTCGGTCGCGGCCAGCGCCGCCGCCGCGTTGGCGGGGGTCAGGCCGACGCTGTAGACGAAGCCGGGCAGCGTGTGGCGCAGCCACCGCACCATGCGGGCCGAACCGCCCAGGTAGCCGCCGCAACTGGCGAACGCCTTGGACAGGGTGCCCATCCACAGGTCCACCCCGGAGCGGTCCACGCCGAAGAACTCGCCGACGCCGCGGCCGCGTTCGCCCACGGTGCCGATGCTGTGCGCCTCGTCGATCATCAGCAGCGCACCGTAACGCTTCTTCAGCTCGATCACGGCGGGCAGGTCCACGAGGTCGCCGTCCATGCTGTACGCGCCCTCGACGACGATCAGCACCCGGCGGAACCGCGGCCGGTTGACCCGCAGGAGGTGCTCCAGCCGGTCCGTGTCGTTGTGCGCGAACGGGCGCCGCGCCGCCCCGGACAGGGCGCAGCCCTGGAGGATGCTGTCGTGCGCGAGCGCGTCGTGCAGCACCAGGTCCCCGGCGCCGACGACGTGCCCGATGGCGGTGACGTTCGTGGCGTGGCCGCTCACCAGCGTCAGGCAGTCCGCCACGCCGAGGAACCCGGCGAGGGCCCGCTCCAGCCGTACGGTCAGCTCCCGTTCGCCGGAGAGCACCCGGCTCGCGGAGACCGAGGTCCCGTACCGGTCCAGCGCCCGGTGGGCGGCCTCGGTCACCGCCGGATGCCCGGAGAGCCCGAGGTAGTTGTAGCTGCCGAAGGACAGGTACCCGCGGTCGCCGATCACCGTCGTGTCGCGGATGGTGCCCTGGTGGACGCGGAAGTACGGGAAGTCCGCGCCGCTGGCGACGATCGCGCCGAGCCGCTCCTCGAACTGCCCGACCTCCGGGAACTCCTCCACGGAGGCCGAGGCGGGGTCCCACTCCTCCCGGCGCGGCCGGGGCAGTGGGCCGCCCGGTTCCGGCGGGCCGGTCATGTGGGCTCCGACCAGGGCGATGAGCTGCTCGATGGTCAGGCCGGGGCTGAACACCTCCTCGGTGGAGAACCCGCTCACCCGCCGGCCGATGACCACGTCCAGCTCCTGGAGCATCAGGGAGTCGAAGCCGAGGTCGGCGACCAGGGTCATCCGCGCGTTCAGGTCGGACAGCGGGAAGACACCGGTGCGCGAGACCGCTTCGAAGACGACGGAAGCGGCCGAGGCGTCGTAGGCGGCGGCCGGATCGGCCACCGGGGCGACGTCCGGACCGGCGTTCCGCGCCACCGAGGGCTCCGGGGGCTCCGCCCGCGCCGCTTGTTCCGGCCCCGGCCCCGGCCCCGGCCCCGCCCCGTCCCCGGCGTCGCGGGCCGACTCGTCGACCACCCAGTGGTGGCGGGGGGCCAGCGGACTGGGCGGCAGCGTGTACGGAGGGGTCCGCTCCATCAGCGGACGCAGGCCCGGGCCGGTCACCGCGCGCACCGCGAGGGCGGCCAGGGCGGTCTCCCGCTCCCCGGGCGGCAGCGATCCGGCCGCCGGTACGGGGACCACGGGAACTTCGGCGGCCCGGCCCGCGTCGGCGGCGCCCACCGCCTGCCCGGGCCCGACCTCCCCGGTGCGGCCGGCCGTCACGGCGCCGGCCGCGGCGGTCAGCCGGGCGACGGCCTCGTCGGTGTCCCGCGCCACCACGGCGAGCCGCTGGGCGAGGGGGGTGCGGCGGGCCAGGGTGGCCGCCACTGCGGCCACCGGCAGCCCGTCGAGGGCGATGGTGTCGGCCAGCTCCCGCGCGTGGCGGGCGAGTCCGGCCCGGTCGCGGGCGCTCAGCACCAGCAGCTGCGCTTCCCCGTCCGGTGCCGGTGCCGGAGCGGCGAGCGCGGGGCCCTGTTCGACCACCAGGTGGACGCCGGTGCCGCCGAAGCCGAAGGCGCTGACCCCGGCCCGGCGCGGCCGTCCCGAGTCCGGCCAGGGGACCGGCGCGGTGGGGATCGTCAGCCGCGCGGCGGCGAGCCCGGCGGGCTCGGCCCGCTCGAAGTCCGGCTGCGGAGGTATGACGCCCCGGTGCACGGCCAGCACGGACTTGACGAGCCCGGCTATCCCCGCGGCGTTCAGCGCGTGCCCCACCACGGCCTTCACGGCGCCCAGATAGGCGGGCGCGCCGTCCTCGCCGCGCAGTTCGCGCAGGACGCCCACCTCCACCGGGTCGCCGACCCGCGTCCCGGTGCCGTGCGCCTCCAGGTAGTCCACCGCGTCCGGCGCCAGGCCGGCGTCGCGGTACGCCCGGCGCAGCGCGCGCAGCTGACCCGCGGCCTGCGGGTGCATACCGCCCTGTACGGTCCCGTCGTTGGCCGTTCCCACGCCGCGTATCACCGCGTAGACGCGGTCGCCCGCCGCGAGCGCGTCGGACAGCGGGCGCAGCACCAGCACGCCGGCCCCCTCGCCCAGGACGAATCCGTCCGCCTGCGCCCCGAAGGGCAGGCACCGGCCGCTGCGCGAGACGGCGCCGATCCGGCTCAGCCCCACCAGCAGGTCCGGGGTGAGGACCAGCTGGGCGCCGCCCGCGAGCGCGATGCGGGTGCGGCCCGCGCGCAGCGCGAAGACGGCGTTGGCCACGGCCATCAGGCCGCCCGAGCACGCCGCGTCCAGCGCGTAGCTCTCGCCGTGCAGGTCGAAGACGGAACTGATGGTGTTGGGGCCCATGTTGAGCAGGAGTCCGGCGACGGACGTGCCGTGCATGCCGTCGACCGCGCGGACGGTGTCCGCCCACCGGGGGTCGGCCGGCCGGGCCCCGAACTCGCCTCCGGCCAGCTGGCGCATCCGGACCTGCAGGGTGCTCAGCCCGCGGTAGCCGCTTTCGGTGAGCGAGGTGATCACCGAGGTCTCCTCGCGGTCGAAGCCCTCCGCCTCCCAGCCCGCGTCCTGGACGGCCTCCCGGGCGAGGTCCACCAGCAGCCGGTGCTGCGGATCCATCGACCGGGCCCGGCGCGGCGGGATGCCGTAGTGCGCCGCGTCGAAGTGCCCGACGTCGGGCAGCAGCGCCATGGTGTCGGTGTAGGTCGCCGCCGTGTCGCGCAGGCTGTCGGACAGGAAGTTCGCGGCGCGCCACCGGGAGTCGGGAATGGGGGCGAACTGCGGAACCGGGTCCGTCAGGAGCCGCCAGTAGCCGTTCACGTCCCGTGCGCCCGGGAACCGGCAGGCCATGCCCACGATCGCGACGTCATCGCGCCGCGCGGTCGCCGGATCCCTCGTGCGGTCCTTCTCGGTCACCGTGGTCACCCGCCGTCGCCCGGGCGCGCGCGCCACCACTCCACCGTCGCCTTGACCTGTGCGTCGAGGGGGGTGGCGCGGAGCGCGAACGCGGCTTCGTAGGCACGGGAGTCGAGCGTGAAGGGCCGGTCGAACTGGTAGCGGATCTCCTTCAGCTCGCGCATCAGCGGGGAGAACAGCGAGGCCAGACCCAGCACCGCCGGAGGCAGCCCGCGTACGGCGACCGGCGCCGTGCCCGCTTCGGCGGCCAGGGCGTCGACCATCGCGCGCACCGACCGGGCGGGCCCGGTCGGGACGTGCCAGGCGCGGCCCCAGGCCCGTTCCTCGCCCGCCACTTCGGCCAGGGCCGCGGCCACGTCGGGCAGGTAGCTCCAGCTGTGCGGGGCGTCCGGATCCCCGAGGGCGGAGACGGACTTGCCGTGCAGCAGCCGGGGCATGACCCGGGCGGCGAGGTGCCCGCCGTCGGTGACGCCGGGGCCGAAGAAGTCCGAGGCGCGCACCTCCACCGCCCGCAGCCGCCCCTCCTCGTGCAGCCGTCGGGCCTGCTCCCAGACGGCGGCGCGGACCCGGCCCTTGGGACCGGTCGCGGCGAGCGGCAGCCCCTCGGTCAGGGGGCCCTCGACGGGACCGTAGCCGTACAGGTTGCCGAGCAGGACCAGGACGGCTCCGGTGGCCTCGGCGGCCGCGCAGACCGAAGAGGCCAGCCCGGGCAGCTCCTGGACCCAGCGGTGGTAGGGCGGTGCGGCGCAGTGGTGGAGGGCGGTCGCGCCCCGGACGGCCTCGGTCAGCCGGGCGGCGTCCGAGGCGTCCAGCGCGACGTGCTCGATGCCCGGCTCCGCGGGGCGTCCGTTCCTGGTGACGACCTTGACGGTGTGGCCCCGCTCGGCGAGCAGCCGGGCGGTGGCCGCCCCCGCGGGACCGAACCCTATGACGACATGAAGATTCACGCCTGAACACTAACGCGGGGCCGGGGGAGCGCCCCAGCCCGGCCAGCTCGGGCATCGGGTCTCGGACGCAAGTTGACGCACTATCGCCCCGTTAGGGCCCTTGCGGGGGCCGGAAAACCGCCGCGAGATCAATTCCCGGCCGCCCCGGCGGGGTCCGTGCCACGATGGCGGACGGCTCCCTCCGGCCCAGGAGGAGTTTTCCGGATGTGAACAGACCGGATGTGAACAGAAGCGATCCAGGAGGCAGTCGTGACCGCACGGTCGTCCGAGAGCTCGACCGGGAGCCCGGCCGGGAACCCCACCGAGGGCTCGTCCCAGGGCCCGGCCGAGACCTCGGCCGGGGCTCCGGCCGAAGCCCCGTCCGGCAAGGAGCGGCCCGGGCCGCGCCGACGGCTGAGCGACGAGCTCGCCGAGAACATGAAGCGGGGCTGGGCCGACACCGAGCGGCACGACATACGTCCCCTTCCGCAGGCCGCCCACACCGCCCGCCGCAGAGCGGCGCTCTCCGCCCGCTTCCCCGGCGAACGCCTCGTGGTTCCCGCGGGAAACCTGAAGGTCCGCGCCAACGACACGCACTACCCCTTCCGCCCCTCCTCCGAGTACGTCCACCTGACCGGCGACCAGACCGAGGACGGCGTCCTGGTCCTGGAACCCGGCGCGGAGGGCGGCCACCGGGCCACCCTCCACCTGCTGCCCCGGTCCGACCGGGAGAACGGCGAGTTCTGGCTCACCCCCCGAGGGGAGCTGTGGGACGGCCGCCGCAACAGCCTCGCCGAGAACGAGCGGCTCCTCGGGCTGCCCGCGCGGGACGTCCGCACCCTGGCCGCCGCCCTGGAGGAGGCCACCGGCCCCGTCCGCGTACTGCGCGGCCACGACGCCGGGATCGAAGAGGCGCTGCGGGACAAGGTCACGGCCGAGGCCGACGAGGAACTGCGCGTGTTCCTCTCCGAGGCGCGCCGCGTCAAGGACGACTTCGAGATCGCCGAGCTGCGCCACGCCTGCGCGGCCACCGCCCGCGGCTTCGAGGACGTCGTACGCGTCCTGGACCGGGCCGAGGCCACCTCGGAGCGCTACATCGAGGGCACCTTCTTCCTGCGCGCCCGCGTCGAGGGCAACGACGTCGGCTACGGCACGATCGCCGCCGCCGGCGCCCACGCCACCACCCTGCACTGGGTCCGCAACGACGGCGAAGTCCGGCCGGGCGACCTGCTGCTGCTCGACGCCGGTGTGGAGACCCGCACCCTCTACACCGCCGACGTCACCCGCACCCTGCCCGTCTCCGGCACCTTCACCCCGCTCCAGCGCACGATCTACGACGCCGTGTACGAGGCCCAGGAAGCCGGCATCGCCGCGGTGAAGCCGGGCGCCGTGTTCCGTGACTTCCACGATGCCGCGCAGCGCGTGCTCGCCGGGAAGCTCGTCGAGTGGGGCCTGCTGGAGGGCCCCGTCGAGCGCGTCCTGGAGCTGGGCCTGCAACGCCGCTGGACCCTGCACGGCACCGGCCACATGCTCGGCCTCGACGTCCACGACTGCGACCGCGCGCGGGCCGAGGCGTACGTGGACGGCACGTTGGAGGCCGGCGTCGTGCTCACCGTCGAACCGGGTCTGTACTTCCAGGCCGACGACCTGACCGTGCCCGAGGAGTACCGGGGCATCGGCGTCCGGATCGAGGACGACCTGCTCGTCACCGAGGACGGCAACGAGAACCTGTCCGCCGCGCTGCCGCGCCGGTCGGACGAGGTCGAGGCGTGGATGGCCCGCCTCAAGGGCTGACGCGACCACCTCCCCCCAGTACCTCGAAGGGCCCCGCACCGGCAGCCGCGGGGCCCTTTCGCGTGCCCGCGTCCGCCACCGCTGCGCACCCGTGAAACGCGAGGTCATGAAGCCGCCGAGCGGCCGCCGAGCCGGAAAACGGGCCCGGCCGTGGGACAGGATGCAGGTGCGGGAGCCGACGCCCCCCTTACCCCCTCGCGCGGCCCCAACCCGCTTGGGCCGCAGGCGGGTTCCCCCCCCCCACACACACACACCGGCCGCACCAGATCCCAGGAAGCCCTCATGAGTCCGACCGCCTCACCGCGCGCCGCAGCGCGCACCGTCCTCGTCGTCGCCGGCCGGGGCGCGGACCGGCTCACCGAACGGCTGAGGCATTCCCCCGGGCACTGCCTTGAGTGATCCTGCATGATCCCATTGCTCCCTTGGAAAATTCCCAACTGTCGGGCTATGGACTGGAATTTCCCGCCGGAAACCATAATTGACCATGGAATCTGCCCATATCGTGAAGGGCGGATGGGCCGGTCCCCGCCCGGGTAGGCTCCCCGCCGGGAGGCCGGCCATGAGCGCAGCTTCGTACGGGGGAGCGGACCCGGGGCTGTACGGGCCCGCGTCCGTCACCTGGCAGTGCCACGGCGACCCGATCATGTGGATCGCCGGGGTCCGCGCGCTGTACCTCCAGGCCCTGCACCCGCGCGCCGTGCGCGGGGTCATGGAGAACTCCGACTTCGAGCGCGACGCCTGGGGACGGCTGCTGCGCACCGCCGACTTCGTCGGCACCCTCACCTACGGCACCACCGAGGCGGCCGAGCGGGCCGGCGCCCGGGTCCGGGCCCTGCACCGCCGGCTCTCCGCCACCGACCCGGACACGGGGGAGCGCTTCGCCGTGGACGACCCCGAACTCCTCTTGTGGGTGCACTGCGCGCAGATCGACAGCTTCCTGCACGTCCTGCGGCGCTCCGGCGTCCCCCTCACCCCCGCCCAGGCCGACCGCTACGTGGACGAGAACCGGGTCGGCGCCCGCCTCGTCGGCCTCGATCCGGCCGGGGTGCCCGACTCCGCCGCCGCGCTCGCCGCGTACTTCGCGGAGGTCCGCCCCCGCCTCGCCGCCGGGGCCGACGCCCACGCCGTCGACGCCTTCCTGCGGGCCCCGCCCGTACCCCGGCTCCTCGTCCCTGGCCGAAACCTGCTGTGGGCACCCCTCGCCGGACTCGCCTACGACGCGCTCCCCGGCTGGGCGCACGCGCTCTACGGGCGCACCGCACCGGCCCCGCCCGTCGTCACCCGGCGCCTGCGCCTCACGGGTCGCCTGCTGCGCAGCATTCCCGCAGGTCTACGCTGGCAGCTGCCTCCAGGTCACATCTTGAAAGCGATGCGCCGACTGGGCGCAGGGAGCCGCCCCTCCGCGTACACACTGCGAACATCAGCGGCCATACTGGACCGGCCTGGGAGGGCGCGGCACGACGACGGGGGCGGCTTTAAGACATGGCGGAGTCCAGACTGATCCAGGGCCGGTACCGGTCACTCGATCTGATCGGGCGCGGCGGCATGGGCGAGGTGTGGCGCGCCCGCGACGAGTCGCTCGGCCGGCAGGTCGCGGTCAAGTGCCTCAAGCCCATCGGGCCCGAGCAGGACGCCCACTTCACCCAGGTGCTGCGCGAGCGCTTCCGGCGCGAGGCGCGGGTCGCGGCCTCGCTCCAGCACCGGGGCGTCACCGTCGTCCACGACTTCGGCGACGACAGCGCGGCCGGCGGTCCCCTCTACCTAGTCATGGAACTCCTGGAGGGCCGCAACCTCAGCCAGCTGATGGAGGACAACGACTCCCGCCCGCTGCCGGTGGACGTGGTCCTCGACATCGCCGAGCAGATGGCCGCCGCCCTCGGCTACACCCACGACCAGGGCGTGGTCCACCGCGACCTCAAGCCCGCCAACATCATGCGGCTCACCGACGGCACGGTGAAGATCTGCGACTTCGGCATCGCGCGCCTTGCCCACGACATCGGTTTCACCGCCAAGCTCACCGGCGGCGGCATGGCGATGGGCACTCCGCACTACATGTCGCCCGAGCAGATCGCGGGCGGTGAGGTCGATCACCTCAGCGATCTGTACTCGCTCGGCTGCGTCCTCTACGAGATCGCCACCGGAGCGCCGCCGTTCGACCTCGGTGACTCCTGGTCGGTGCTGGTCGGGCACCGCGACTCCGTGCCCGTGCCGCTGCGCGAGCACCGCCCCGAGCTGCCCGCCCACTTCGAGCGGCTCGTCCTGGAACTCCTTGCCAAGCGCCCCGAGGACCGGCCGGGAGACGCCCGCCACCTCCACCGGCGGCTGGTCGAGGCCCGGTTCGGCGCGGGCGGCCCGCCCGTCGCCCCCGCGCCGCTGCCCGGGTGGGCCCAGGGCATGACCGCGGGGCGCAAGGCCGGGATCGAGGCCCGGCCGGCCAGCGGGGAGTGGGCGGTGCTCACCGGCTCCTGGACCGCGGCCCGCCCGGTGACGGCCCCGGGCGGGACCTCCGGCCCCGGCCCGGCGGCCCCGCTGCCCGCCATCGGCCCGGGCCCGGCGCGGCTGCCCGGCCCCGGCTCCGGCTCCGGCCCCGGCCCCGGCTCCGGTGAGCAGCGGATCCTGCGGCCCGCGCCCGCCGAGGACCCCCGGCTCACCGCCGCGTACGGTCTCGCCCACACCCCCGGGACCGGCCCCGGGCGCGCCGACGCCCTCGACGCCGGGCACACCCGCGCGTTCCACCTCAGCCGGGCCGGCCGTCCCGAGGAGGCCCTGGCCGTGTACGCGGCGGTGGCGCAGGGGCGGGCCCGGGTGCTGGGCCCCGACCACCCGGACACCCTCGCGGCCCGCCAGGAGGAGGCGTACGAACTCGGGCGGCTCGGCCGCCACGGCGAGGCGCACGAGATCTACGCCGCGGTGCTCGCCGCCCGGATCCGCACCACGGGCCCGCGCCACCCCGACACCCTGCGCTGCCGGCACAACCTGGCCTGCGCGCTCGGCGCCCTCGGCCGGCACGCCGAGGCCCACGCGGCCGCCGCCGACGTGGCCGCCGAGCGCGCCGCCGTGCTCGGCGCCGAACACCCCGACACGCTCCTGACCCGGTACGAGGCCGCGTACGCCCTGGGCCGGCTCGGCCGCTGGGAGGAGGCCCTCACCGGCTTCCGGCACGTCGCCGCCGTACGGGAGCGCGTGCTCGGCCGGGACCACCCCGACGCCCTCGCCGCCCGCTACGAGACCGGTATCGCCCTCGGCCGCACGGGCCGCGCCGCCGAGGCCCTCGACCTGTTCGCCGCCCTGGTCCGCGACCGCACCCGCGCCTACGGCGCCGCCGACCCGGAAACCCTGCGCGCCCGGCACGTCCTCGGCGTCAACCTGGGCCGACTGGACCGCTGGGAGGAGGCCGTGGCCGAAGCCCGCGCCGTGGGCGCCGCCCGCGCCAAGGCGCTGGGCGCCGAGCACCCCGACACCCTGGTCAGCCGGCGCGAACTCGCCGTGGGCCTGGGCCGGCTGGGCCGCTGGGACGAGGCACTGCCCATCTACCGGGACCTCTCCGGCATCCGCGAGCGGTCCCTGGGCGACGAACATCCGGACACCGCGCTGGCCCACGCCGACGAGGCACACTGTCTGGAGCGGCTCGGCCAGGTGTGCTACCAAGAGCCATGACAGCCACGAGGGTCGCCCGGGGATTCGCGCACGAGGTGTACGACGCCGTGATCGTGGGGGGCGGCCACAACGGCCTGGTCGCCGCCGCCTACCTGGCGCGGGCGGGCCGCTCGGTCCTTGTCCTGGAGCGGCTCGGGCACACCGGCGGGGCCGCCGTCTCCACCCGCCCCTTCGCCGGCGTCGACGCCCGCCTGTCGCGCTACTCCTACCTCGTCTCCCTGCTCCCCGCGAAGATCGTCCGGGACCTGGGGCTGCGGTTCCGGGTCCGCCGGCGCACGGTGTCCTCGTACACGCCCCACACCCGCGGCGGAACTCCCGGCGGACTGCTCGTCGGCGGCGGCGAGGAGCGCACCCGCGCGTCCTTCGCCCGGCTCACCGGCTCCGACCGGGCCTACGAGAACTGGCGGGAGTTCTACGCGATGACGGGCCGGGCCGCCGAGCGGATCTTCCCCACGCTGACCGAGCCGCTGCCCACGCGCGAGGCGCTGCGCGCCCGGGTCGACGACGAGACGGCCTGGCGGACCCTGTTCGAAGAGCCCCTCGGCCGGACCCTGGAGGCGCGCTTCGCCGACGACCTCGTCCGCGGGGTCGTCCTCACCGACGCCCTGATCGGCACCTTCGCCGACGCGCACGACCCCTCGCTGGTCCAGAACCGCTGCTTCCTCTACCACGTCATCGGCGGCGGCACCGGCGACTGGGACGTCCCCGTCGGCGGCATGGGCGCGCTCACCGACGCCCTCGCCGAAGCCGCCCGGGCCGCCGGAGCGGAGATCGCCACCGGCCACGAGGCGCTGCGCATCCGCACCGACGGGACCGCCCCGGCCGAGGTGACCTTCCGTACGGCGGCGGGCGAGGGCACCGTCGTCGGACGCGACGTGCTGGTCAACGCCTCCCCGCAGGCCCTGTCCGCACTCCTCGCCGAGGAGCCGGACCCGGCGCGGCCGGCCCCCGAGGGGGCCCAGTTCAAGGTGAACATGCTGCTGAGCCGGCTGCCCCGGCTGCGGGACGCCTCCGTGGACCCCCGCGAGGCCTTCGGCGGCACCTTCCACATCGCCGAGGGCTACGAGGAGCTGCGCCGCGCCCACGCGGAGGCGGCGGCCGGGGAACTGCCCTCCGTACCGCCCTCGGAGATCTACTGCCACTCGCTGACCGACCCCTCGATCCTCGGGCCGGACCTCGCCGCGCGGGGCTGCCAGACGCTGACCCTCTTCGGCCTGCACACTCCGGCCCGGCTCTTCGAGAAGGACAACCACCAGGCCCGCGAGGTACTGCTGACGGCCACCCTGGCCCAGCTCGACGCGCACCTGGCCGAGCCGCTCACCGACTGCCTGGCCTTCGACGCCGACGGCCGCCCCTGCATCGAGGCGAAGACCCCGCTGGACCTGGAACGCGAACTGCGGCTGCCCGGGGGCCACATCTTCCACCGGGACCTGTCCTGGCCCTACGCCCCCCCGGAGGGGGGCGGTACGGGCCGCTGGGGGGTGGAGACCGCCCACCGCAACGTCCTGCTGTGCGGTGCGGGGGCGGTGCGGGGCGGCGGCGTCAGCGGCATTCCCGGGCACAACGCGGCGATGGCGGTGCTGGGCCGCTGAGGGCCCGTACCCGCGTCGGCTGAGCGCCCGTACCCGCGTCAGGAGGGCTCGATGACCACGATCGGGATCTCGCGGTCGGTCTTGGCCTGGTACTCGTCGTACGCGGGCCAGTGCCCGGTCATCACCGGCCAGAAGGCGGCCCGCTCCTCGGAGGTGGCGGTGCGCGCGGTGCCCTGGAGGACCTTCGGACCGACCTGGACGCGGACCCGGGGGTCGGCCTTCAGGTTCCGGTACCACAGGGGCTCCTCGTCGGCCCCGCCCTTGGAGGCGACGACGAGGTAGCGGCCGTCGTCCTCGCCGTAGATGAGCGGGGTGCGCACGGCCTCTCCGGAGACCCGGCCGACGGTGGTCAGCAGGAGGGTCTGGGTGCCGTTCCAGTGCTGGCCCTCGGCGCCGTTCGAGCCCACGTACAGCTTCACGTGGTCCAGCTGCCAGGTGCCCGGCTTGGGGTCCTTGGGGTGGTCCCAGTCGATGTCGGTCACAACGTCTCCCTGCCTTCGTGTCACACGGTCAACAGCCTCGACAACGAGCGTCAACGCCCCCGGGCACGGCCTTCATTCCTGCTGCTCCGCGCGGGTGAACCGGGCGGCCGGCGCGTCGGCAGCCTAGGCTCGTCGCATGATCGCAGAACTGCAGTGCGTGGTGCTGGACTGTCCGGAGCCGCTGCGGCTCGCCGAGTTCTACGCGGGTCTGCTGGGCGGGGAGGTCAACCGCCCGGACCGGCGCTGGACGCCGGACCGGGAGTGGGCCACGCTGCACACCCCGCACGGGCAGGTGCTCTGCTTCCAGCTGGCCGTCGGCCACCGCCCGCCCGCCTGGCCCGATCCCGAGCGGCCCCAGCAGTTCCACCTCGACCTCGCCGTCCCGGACCTCGACCGCGGCCAGGCGCAGGTCCTCGAACGCGGCGCCGTCCTGTTGGAACAGGGCCCGGCCACCCGCGACTTCCGTGTCTTCGCCGACCCGGCGGGCCACCCGTTCTGCCTGGTCCAGGGCTGACGGTCAGTCCGTCGAGCGGGTCCAGCCCACCGCCTCCACCCGGCCCGCGTCCGCCGGCCGGTCCTCGCTGAAGAGCAGCCGGCCCGGTTCGGCGACCCGCAGGACGTCCACGTACACGCCGCGGCCCACGTAACGGCCGGTCGCGGCGTGGCGGAAGCGGAGCCGGACCTCCTGTCCCGCCCCGGCGGGGAGCGGGGCCTCCAGCCGGTGCCAGACGCGGCCCGACCAGCCGCCCGCGCTGCCCGCCGGCCAGGACTCCGGGGAGCCACCGGTGCTGCGGACGGTGGTGAAGGGCAGCGGCTCCCACACCAGCCCGTCGGCCGAGGCCTCCAGATGGAAGGCGCCCGCCCCGGGCACGGTGTCCCACCACACGGCGCAGCGCAGCCGCGCGCCGGCGGTGCCCGGGGTGAGGGGCGGCAGGGTGAGGGTGCCCGAGCCCGCGGTCTCCATCCCCGAGTACCAGGCCGGCCCGCCGTGCCGGGTACGGACGGGCACCGCCCGGGCGAAGCGGTTCCCCGTGGCCACCCGGGGCGCGCTGCCGGCCCGCCAGGTGCGCACGGGGTGCACGGAGTTGCCGAGCAGGACCAGGAAGGAGTCGGTGGAGGGGTCGAGGACGAGCGAGGTGCCGGTGAAGCCGGTGTGCCCGGCGGAGTGCGGGGTGGCCATGGCGCCCATGTACCAGTGCTGGTAGAGCTCGAAGCCGAGGCCGTGGTCGTCGCCCGGGAAGGCGGTGTTGAAATCGGTGAAGAGCAGTTCGACGGAGGCGGGGCGCAGGATGCGCTTGCCCGCGTATGCCCCGCCGTCGAGCAGGGTGCGGGAGAGGACCGCCAGGTCCCAGGCGGTGCCGAAGACGCCCGCGTGGCCGGCGACCCCGCCGAGCGCGTACGCGTTCTCGTCGTGGACCTCGCCCCACACCAGGCCCCGGTCCAGCCCCGACCAGGGCGGCCGCTGCACCTCGGTCGCGGCGGTCACCCGGCGCCAGGACGCGGGCGGGTTGTAGCGGGTGCGGTGCATGCCGAGCGGGCCGGTGATCTCCTCGCGGAGCAGGACGTCCAGGGTGCGGCCGGTGATCCGCTCCAGGAGCAGCTGGAGCGTGATCAGGTTCAGGTCGGAGTAGCGGTACACCGTCCCCGGGGTGTCCTGCGGGCGCACCGACCACAGCAGGCGCAACTGCCCTGCACGGGTGGGCTCCTGGTAGAACGGCGCCCACGAGCGCAGCCCCGAGGTGTGGGTGAGCAGCTGGCGGACGGTGACGGCCTCCTTGCCGCCGCCGGTGAACTCCGGGAGGTAGCGGTCGACGGGCGCCTCCAGCTCCAGGCGGCCCCGCTCCATCTGCTGCACGGCCAGCAGGGAGGTGAACAGCTTGCTCAGCGAGGCCAGGTCGAAGACGGTGTCCTCGGTCATGGCGATCCGCTCGGCGGCGGGGAACTCGCGCGGCCGGTCGGTACGGCCGTCGTAGTCGGCGTAGCGGACCGCGTCGCCCATCGCCCGGTGCAGGGCGATGGTGCGGCCGCGCCCCGCGAGGACCACCGCCCCGGCGTAGTAGGGGTGTTCGGGGGAGGGCCCCAGGAAGCGCCGGGCCTCCTCGGCGACGCCCTCCAGATGGCGTTCCAGCAACCCCGCCTGCCGGGCGGAGCCGTAGCGCAGCCGCAGGCCCTGGAGGGCCCGCCGCTCGGCCGCGCCGCCGCCGCCCGCCGCCGCCGCGCCCGGCCCGGGCAGCGCGGCGTGCAGGACGAGCACCCCGCCCAGCGCGAGCAGCCGCGCCCCCAGCCGTCTGCGGCTGAGCCCGCCACCGCCGCCGGCCGCCCCTGATCCCGTACCCGAACCGCCCATGTCCGGCCCTCCTGTTCCTGCCCGCGCACGCTACTGGCTATCTGCCCGCCCACCGCGCACCCTCCGCACCGACCGGCCGTCAAAGAATCTGACACAGCATCAGAAAATCTCTTCCCTCGGCCGCCGCCCTGCGGCATCCTCACCGCCATGGAGACGGAGCTGAGCAAGAAACTGGGAGTCGAGCACGCCATCTTCGGCTTCACGCCCTTCCCGGCGGTCGCCGCGGCCATCACCCGCGCGGGCGGCTTCGGCGTCCTCGGAGCCGTCCGCTACACGGCTCCCGACGACCTCAGGCGCGATCTCGACTGGATGCAGGAGCACACCGACGGCAAGCCGTACGGGCTCGACGTGGTCATGCCCGCCAAGAAGGCCGTCGACGGAATCGGCGAGGCCGAGATCGAGGCGATGATCCCGCCGGGGCACCGGGCCTTCGTCCGCGACACCCTCGCCAAGCACCACGTACCCGAACTGGCCGAGGGCGAGGCCTCCGGCTGGCGCATCACCGGCTGGATGGAGCGGGTCGCCCGCGATCAGCTGGACGTGGCGTTCGACTACCCCGTCAAACTCCTCGCGAACGCCCTCGGTTCCCCGCCCGCCGACGTCATCGCGCGCGCCCACGACCACGGCGTCCTCGTCGCCGCCCTCGCCGGCAGCGCCAAGCACGCCCGCCGCCACGCCGAGGCCGGCATCGACGTCGTCGTCGCCCAGGGCTACGAGGCCGGCGGCCACACCGGGGACATCGCCACCATGGTCCTGGTCCCCGAGATCGTCGAGGCCGTCGCCCCCCTCCCGGTCCTCGCCGCCGGCGGCATCGGCAGCGGCGAACAGATCGCCGCCGGAATCGCGCTCGGCGCCCAGGGCGTCTGGCTCGGCTCCCTCTGGCTCACCACCACCGAGGCCGACCTGCACTCCCGCGCCCTCACCGAGAAGCTCCTGGCGGCCGGCTCCGGTGACACCGTCCGCTCCCGCGCCCTCACCGGGAAGCCCGCGCGCCAGCTGCGCACCGAGTGGACCGACGCCTGGGACGACCCCGACGGACCCGGCGCGCTCCCCATGCCCCTCCAGGGCCTCCTCGTCGCCGAGGCCGTTTCCCGGATCCAGAAGTACGAGGTCCAGCCGCTGCTCGGCACCCCCGTCGGCCAGATCGTCGGCCGGATGAACAGCGAACGCAGCGTCCGGGCCGTCTTCGACGAACTCACCAGCGGCTTCGAGCGTGCCATCGACCGCGTCAACCGCATCGCCGGCCGGGCCTGAGAGGTGTGACCAGCATGAGTGACCAGCCCCCCAACGGATTCTGGGCCCAGGCGGCCGCCGACCCCGGCCGGACCGTCCTCGTCACCCCCGAGGGCGAGGAATGGTCCGCCGGACGGCTGCACGCCGACGTCAACCGCCTCGTCCACGGTCTGCGCGCCGCCGGACTCGACCGAGGGGACGCCTTCGCCGTCGTCCTGCCCAACGGCGTCGAGTTCCTGACCGCCTACCTCGCCGCCTCCCAGGCCGGCCTCTACCTCGTCCCGGTCAACCACCACCTCGTGGGCCCCGAGATCGCCTGGATCGTCTCCGACTCCGGCGCCAAGGTCCTCATCGCCCACGAGCGGTTCGCCGACGCGGCCACCGCCGCCGCCGACGAGGCCGCCCTGCCCGCCGGGCACCGCTACGCCGTCGGAGCCGTCCCGGGCTTCCGCCCGTACGCCGAACTCCTGGACGGGCAGCCCGCGGACCCTCCCGGGGACCGCACCCTCGGCTGGGTCATGAACTACACCTCCGGGACCACCGGCCGCCCGCGCGGCATCCGCCGTCCGCTGCCCGGCAAACTCCCCGAGGAGACCTACCTCGGCGGCTTCCTCGGCATCTTCGGCATCCGCCCCTTCGACGGCAACGTCCACCTCGTCTGCTCGCCGCTCTACCACACCGCCGTGCTCCAGTTCGCGGGCGCGTCCCTGCACATCGGGCACCCGCTGGTGCTGATGGACAAGTGGAGCCCCGAGGAGATGCTGCGCCTGATCGACCGCCACGCCTGCACCCACACCCACATGGTCCCCACCCAGTTCCACCGCCTGCTCGCCCTCCCGCAGGAGACGAAGGACGCCTACGACGTCTCCTCCATGCGGCACGCCATCCACGGCGCCGCCCCCTGCCCCGACCACGTCAAACGGGCGATGATCGACTGGTGGGGCCGCTGCGTGGAGGAGTACTACGCGGCCAGCGAGGGGGGCGGCGCCTTCGCCACCGCCGAGGACTGGCTGAAGAAGCCGGGAACCGTCGGGCGGGCCTGGCCGATCAGCGAACTCGCGGTCTTCGACGACGACGGCAACCGGCTGCCCCCGGGTGAACTCGGCACCGTCTACATCAAGATGAACACCGGCGGTTTCAGCTACCACAAGGACGAGGGCAAGACGAAGAAGAACCGCATCGGCGACTTCTTCACCGTGGGCGACCTCGGCCTGCTCGACGAGGAGGGCTACCTCTTCCTCCGCGACCGCAAGATCGACATGATCATCTCCGGCGGGGTGAACATCTACCCGGCCGAGATCGAGTCCGCCCTGCTCACCCATCCGGCGGTCGCGGACGCGGCGGCCTTCGGCATCCCGCACGAGTCCTGGGGCGAGGAGGTCAAGGCCGTCATCGAGCCCGCCGAGGGCTTCGAGGCCGGCGACGCGCTCGCCGCCGAGATCCTGCACCACTGCGAACGGCGGCTGGCCGGCTACAAGCGCCCCAAGTCCGTCGACTTCATCGAGACGATGCCCCGCGACCCGAACGGCAAGCTCTACAAGCGACGGCTGCGCGACCCCTACTGGGAGGGCCGCGAACGCGCCGTCTGAGCCGGCCCCGCCACGCCCGGGGGCGGCGTGAGAAGTGCCACGTCAGCCCGTCCGGGGCGTTGCACGCCCCGCACCGGGAGGACACTTCTGGCAAGTTGGCCGATATGAGTACGGCAACGCACAGATCACCCCTGACCGACTGGACCGTGCTGGTCCCCGTGGTGGCGCTGATCGCGCTCGCCCTCAGCTGGGGGCGCGACCTACCCGGCTTCGCGGTGGCGCTCGTCGCCCTCTGCCTGGCCGGCGCGGTACTGGCCGCCGTCCATCACGCCGAGGTCGTCGCCCACCGGGTCGGCGAGCCCTTCGGCTCGCTCGTCCTCGCCGTCGCCGTCACCGTCATCGAAGTGGCGCTCATCGTCACCCTGATGGCCGACGGCGGCGACAAGACGGCCTCCCTCGCCCGGGACACCGTCTTCGCCGCCGTCATGATCACCTGCAACGGCATCGTCGGTCTGTCCCTGCTCGTCGGGGCGCTGCGCAACCGGGTGGCCGTCTTCAACGCGGAAGGCTCCGGCGCGGCCCTGGCCACCGTCGCGACCCTCGCCGTACTGAGCCTCGTCCTGCCGACCTTCACGACCAGCAAGCCCGGCCCCGAGTTCTCCAGCGCCCAGCTGACCTTCGCCGCCGTCGCCTCGCTCGCCCTCTACGGACTGTTCATCGCCGTCCAGACCGTCCGGCACCGGGACTACTTCCTGCCGGTGGAGACGCAGGCCGGTACGCGGGAGCCGGCCGGGGCCGGGGCCGCCGCCGGCGCGGGCAACGGGGACGGGAGCGGAGACGGGGAGCACGCCGCGCCGCCCACCTCGCGCGCCGCCCTGGTCAGCCTCGGTCTGCTGCTGGCCGCACTCATCGCCGTGGTCGGCGACGCCAAGGCCGTCTCGCCCACCATCGAGGCGGGCGTCGCCAGCGCGGGCCTGCCCAACGCCGTCGTCGGTGTGATCATCGCCCTGCTGGTGCTGGCCCCCGAGACCCTCGCCGCGGTCCGCGCCGCCCGCCGCGGCCGCGTCCAGACCAGCCTCAACCTGGGCTACGGATCGGCCATCGCCAGCATCGGACTGACCATTCCGGTCATCGCCCTCGCCACCATCTGGCTGTCCGGCCCGCTGCTGCTCGGCCTCGGGCCGATCCACATGGTGCTGCTCGCCCTGACCATCGTGGTCAGCGCCCTCACCATCGCGCCCGGCCGGGCCACGCTGCTGCAGGGCGGCGTACACCTCGTCCTGCTGGCCGCGTACCTCTTCCTCGCCGTCAGCCCCTGAGCGGCCCCCGGCGGGACCGGAACGATCCGGCCCCGCCGGTCCCGCCGGGAATCAGCGGCGCTCGCGCGGCCACACCACCCTCAGCCGCGGCGAGGACAGGATGTCCCGCTCGCAGTACCGCGAGGTCACCCACCGCTCCCGGGAGAACAGCCGGGTCTGGTCGGCGGAGAACGGCGAGCCCGGGTCCGAGGACTGGCCGTACGTCAGCAGCGTCCGCGCCACCGGGCAGCCGCTGCCGTCCCAGCCGACCGCCTGGATGTGACTGGACCCGTGCACGACCTCCGCGTACCCGCCGGCCGCCGCGTTCCACGGCGCCTCGATCTTGTTCCAGACGCCGAGGGCCTCCGTGCCGCCGCCCACCGGCAGCCGCTCCCCGCCGCGCACCACGAACTGGTGCGCGCCCAGCGGGGCGTCCGGCGCGATCCCGGCCGCCCGCAGCTCCGCGACCGTGTCGGCGAGCGCCCGCGCGATCCCGGGGGCCGCGGTGTTCAGCGTACGGGGCGTGCCGACCGGGTCGGCCGGGTCGAAGGGCACCAGCCACAGGTCCTTGGCGGGCGTCGAAGCCGCCAGCCTGCGCCAGAACCGGTCGAAGAGCAGCGCGCCGCGACTGGCGGAGGCGGCCGTGCGGTCCCAGCCCGCCAGCACCCCGCAGGCCGCCGAGACGTCCACCACCGCACCGTCGCTTCCGGCCGCCGTGCCGCCGGGCAGCGCCGCGCACGCCCGCGCGGCGTCGGCGGCCGCCAGGTCACCGGCCGGCACGCGGTTCGCGTACTGCTGCCGCTGGAGGTCGGCGACCGTCAGGCCGCCCCGCGCGGCCATCGCCGACACGTCCCGCACTGCCCCGCGCGTGCGCAGGGAGCGCGGGGTGGCGACCGTGCCCCAGATCCGCTCGTAGCCCGTCAGCGGCCGCTCCGCGTTGGCCAGCCAGGCGCTGTCGTTGGAGTTCTCCGCGTACGGGGCGTCGCGCAGGGCCGGCGCCCGGGCGGGCCCGAACACCCCCGGCTGGACCGCGTCGGGGTCCGAACCGAGCGCGCAGTCGCCGCGCGAGCCGTCCAGCACCGCGAGCCCCGAGGCCGGGTACGTGGCCCGGCCGAGCGGGGTGGAGCAGCGGGCGGCCAGCTCGTCGGTGATCCGGGGGAGCACCTGGGACTGGGTGAAGAGGGTGGCGCCCGCGGAGTCGGCGGCGACGGTGTTGACCCAGGGCAGGCCCTGGGTGCGCCTCAGCGCGTCCTGGACGCCGGAGACCGAGCGGGCCCGGCCCATCGCCAGGGCGGAGTCGAAGCCGCGCAGGTTCGCCGCGTTGGGGTCGTTCAGGGCGTACGCGGTGCCCGCCGTCCACGGCAGGGGCAGGCCGGGGCCGAGGCCCGAGACGACCGGCCCGTAGCGGGTCCACCACTGGCTGCGCAGGACCGGAGCCCCGCCCGCCACCTGGACGGTGACCTTCCGCTCCGTCATCCGCTCCGGCTTCCCGTCGACCAGGTACGCCGTCGGGTCGGCCGGGTCGAGCACCAGCTGGTGCAGGTTGAGCGGGGTGCCGGTGGCCACGGTGTGGCTCCAGGCCACCTTGTCGTTGAAGCCGATGTTCACCACCGGGGTGCCGAGCAGCGAGCCGCCCGAGACGTTCAGCACGCCGGGGACGGTCTGCTGCGACTGCCAGAACCGGCGGCCGCCCTGCCAGGGGTAGTGCGGGTTGCCCAGCAGCAACCCCCTGCCGTTCGCGGTGGTGGAGCCCGCGAAGGCCACGGCGTTGGAGCCCATGTCGTACCGGGTGGTGTCGAACAGCCGCCCTGCCGCCTCGGCGGCGGCCGCCGGATCGGGCTCCGGGCCGGCCGCCCGGTCCGGCTCCGGGCCGGCCGCCGGATCCCGCTCCGGGGGCGCCGCGGCCGGGTGGGGGGCCGCCGCGCCCGGGGGCCGGGCGGCGGTGATCCCGTCCACGGCGCGCCCCTGGCCGCCGAGCACCGACACCGCCAGTCCGCGCGCGGCCACGTCGGCGGCGGTGACCGGGCGCACCCAACCCGCGCCCTTGCAGGCGGGATCGGTGATCCGGTTCTGGGCGAGCCAGGCGTCGTACCCGGCCGCCCAGCCCCGCATCAGCTCCTTCACGTCCCCCGTCGGACCGGCCGGGGCGGGCTCGGCCAGCAGCCGCTCCACCGTGCCCGCGTCCCGTACGCCCTTGAAGTACAGGTCGCTCGCCAGGTTCTTCGTCGCCGAGGACAGCGAGCCGTCGGGCGCGGCGTCGGGGCCGAACCAGCGCGAACGCTCCCCGGCGACGGTGACGAACCCGTCGGCGAGCACGCAGACCTGGTCGGCCGCCTGGGCCCAGCCGGTGCCGAACCCGAGGGCGGCGTAATCGCGGGCCAGTATGTGCGGGATGCCGTTCTCGGTGTAGCGGATGACGGCGGACAGCCCGCCGCCGGAGGGCGCGATCCCGGGATCGGGCGCCGCGGCGGCGCCCGCCTGGGGCAGCGCGGCGCTCACGGCGAGCAGCGCGGCGCCGGTGACGGCGGCGCGGCGTAAGGACGGGCGGGTGCGGCCGGGACGATCGGACGAGCGCAACGTGCCTCCCAAAGGGCCGGTGGACGGGCGGACCCGTCCCCCCCGGGACAGGCGGTGCCCGCGTGCCCCCACACTCACGCAGGTCACCCGGATCCCTGTCAACATCCCGTTCGGTACGCCCGGTTGGGGCGCCGATATTGACCTTGGACGCCGGCCCGGGCGAGGATCGCGCCATGACGGCAGTGCGGGACAACACGGTCGACGGGCTCGTACGGGACAGCGCGCGGCGGGTCCCCGACCGGGTGGCCCTGCGCTACCGCGACCGGAGCCGGACCTACGCCGAACTCGACGCGGCCGTCTCCACCGGCGCGGCCGTGCTGCGCGGACGCCACGGCCTCGTTCCGGGGGACCGGGTCGCCACCTTCGCCCACAACAGCGACGCCTACCTCATCGCCTTCCTCGCCTGCGCCCGGGCCGGCCTCGTCCACGTCCCGGTCAACCAGAACCTCACGGGCGAGGACCTCGTACACGTCCTCGGGGACAGCGGGAGCGCCCTGGTCCTGGCGGACCCGGACCTCGCCGGGCGCGTCCCCGAGGGGTACGCGGTGTGCGCGCTGCGCGACGCGCCCGGCTCCTTCCTGGCGGAACTCGACGCGCCGCTGCCGTTCGAGTCCGCCGCGGATCCGGCGGCCCTCGTCCAGCTCCTGTACACCTCGGGGACCACGGCCCTGCCCAAGGGCGCGATGATGACCCACCGGGCCCTGGCGCACGAGTACGAGAGCTCCGTCGCCGCCCTGGACCTGGCCGAGGGCGACCGCCCCGTCCACGCCCTGCCGCTCTACCACTCCGCGCAGACGCACGTCTTCCTGCTGCCCTACCTGGCCGTGGGCGCGCGCAACACGATCGTCGACGCGCCGGACGCCGACGTGCTGTTCGACCTGGTGGAGGCGGGCGAGGCCGACAGCCTGTTCGCGCCGCCCACGGTGTGGATCGGCCTCACCGGCCACCCCCGGTTCGCGACGGCGCGGCTGGGCGCGCTGCGCAAGGCCTATTACGGGGCCTCGATCATGCCGGTCCCCGTCCTGGAACGGCTGCGGGCGCGGCTGCCGGAGCTCGGCTTCTACAACTGCTTCGGGCAGAGCGAGATCGGCCCGCTCGCCACCGTCCTCGGACCGGCCGAGCACGCGGGCCGGATGGACTCCTGCGGGCGGCCCGTCCGCCACGTGGAGGCCAAGGTCGTCGACGAGGACGGCGCGGAGGTCCCGGACGGCACGGCCGGGGAGGTGGTGTACCGCTCGCCGCAGCTGTGCCAGGGCTACTGGAACGACGCGGAGGCCACGCAGAAGGCCTTCCGGGACGGCTGGTTCCGCTCCGGCGACCTGGCCGTGCGGGACGCGCAGGGCTACTACACCGTCGTCGACCGGGTGAAGGACGTCATCAACTCCGGCGGGGTGCTCGTCGCCTCCCGGCAGGTCGAGGACGTCCTCTACACCCATCCCGGGGTGGCCGAGGCCGCCGTGGTCGGGCTCCCCGACGAGCGGTGGATCGAGGCGGTCACGGCGTTCGTGGTGCCGCGCGGGGAGGTCACGGAGGCGGAGCTGACGGCGTACGCCCGCGACCGGCTCGCCCACTTCAAGGCGCCGAAGCGGGTGGTCCTCGTGGACGCCCTCCCGCGCAACGCCAGCGGCAAGATCCTCAAGCGCGAACTCCGCGACCGCTTCACGCGGGACTGACCGCCGCCGAGGGCGCCGGCGGGCGTGGTCGAGGGTCTCGTGGGGGACCGGCGGCCGCCCTTGCCGGGTTGGTCAGGCCGGTGTCGGGCGGAGCTGGTGCGGCATGGTCCAGGCTTCGGCGAGTCGCGACGGGTGGAGGTTGTGGCCGCCGCCGAAGAACTCGCAGAACTTCATGATCAGCGGGTCCCAGCCGAGCGGGTCCACGTAGTGCGTGCCCGGGATGACCAGGTCCTCCTCGACATGGGCGCGCAGCACCGCGACCTCGAAGGCGGTGGCGTCCGGTTCGGGGCCGCCGAAGGGGTGGGCCGAGACGACCGCGCATTCCAGCTGGACCGGGCATTGCGCCACCCTGGGGGCGCGGACCAGGTCCGATGCCTGCTCGGTCAGGCCCGCGGTCGCGAACTTGTCCGGCTCGTACCGGTAGCCCTGCTTCGCCTTGTGGTCCGGCACGGCCGGCCTCCCCGTGGTGAGCGCGACCCGGTCGACGGCATCGACCATCGCCGACGAGGGCAGGTTGAGCACGCACTCGCCCTCCCGCAGCAGGTTCGCTGTGGTCTGGGCGCTGTCGCCGAGGCCGAGCATGCAGGACTGGCCAAGCCACCATGCCGACGAGACCGGGGCGAGGTTCGCCGTCCCGTCCTCGTTGAGCGTGCTGATCAGCACCACCGGAGTGCCGAAGTAGAGGACCTTGAGCCCGGGGACGACGTGCATGTGCTGTGCCTTTCAGGGAGGGCCGGACGGACGGGACCGTGATCGGGACCACGGGCCGTCGCCGACTCTCCCCCGGCCGGGACCACCCGCGCTGGCGGAAACCCGACGTCACGTTTCGGACGGCCGGGCCTCGGGCGCGTCCGGGGGCCCGGGCTGCGGACGGCGGGTGTCGCGGAGGTAGTCCAGGGCCTGACGCCCCGGCACCCGGGCCAGCAGGCGGCCCTCGTGGAGCCCGCGGCGGGCCTCGTTGCGGGCGTTCACGAGCGCCTCGGCCCGCAGCACCAGCAGCCCCGCGAAGGCCAGGGCCGCCGCCACCCACCAGGGCGCTCCGGCCAGCGCGGCCGGACCGGCCGTCAACAGGCCCCCGGCGGAGGTGAACAGGCGTGGAACGGTCATGTGCGGACTCCCCGTGATGACGGACAACTGCGCGCAAGACGCACTCCGGTTCGAGACCCCGGTCAAGAAATCCCCGGAACCCGGCGATCGGCCGGACAGACGGCATCGCGGTGGCCAGGATGAGCGCGTCGGTACGGACGCCGCCAGGGCGTCCCGCCGGTCACCGTTCTACGCCCGCCGCACCCCGCCGACCAGGCCCTTCCGGCAGCCGTGAACGAGTGAACGTCAATGAACGGTGCTCAGACGAGGAGAGCGCATGGCAGGACCTGCCGGCTTCCGGCCGCGAGGGCCGCAGCGCCCCGATCCGGCGGCGGCCACCCCCGAGTTGAGACCCTGGGCGATCCTCATGCGCCGGGTCCACGACGAGCTCTACTCGGGGCTCGACCCGGCCGGCCGGCCGACCGTCGCCGCGCTGGCCGAGGCCTCCCACCTCAGCCGCTCGTACGTCTCGGAGGTGTTCTCGGCCAAGCGGCGACCGCAGCTGGGCCCGTTCCTGTCCCTGGTGACGGCGCTCGGCGGCGACCCCCGCGAGTGGGAGCCCCGCTGGCACCGGGCCGCAGCGGAACCGAGGGAGTCCCCCGCTGCGGCACGGACGCCCGCCCCGCCCCTGCCCGGGGTCGCGGACGAGGCCGCGGACGGGGCGGCGGACGCGGACGCGGCGGCGGGCGGGGCGGCGGACGAGGCCGGGAGACCGGGGCCCGCCGCCGGGCCGGCCCCGGCCGGCGCCGCCGAGAACCTGCGCCGCTATCCGCTGCGCCGGCTCGTCCGGGCCGTCGTGGCCCGCGTGCTCATGGCGCTCACCTGGCCGGTCCGCGCCCGCCGCGACAAGGCCGCCGTCCGGCTGCGCCGCAGGCTGGTCAAACAGGTCAGGGACAGGACGGCCGTCGACCTCGGACGGGCCGAGGCCCACCACTACCTCCAGCCCCGCTTCGTGATCCTCGCCGAGCCGCCGCGGGAACCGCACTCCGGGCGCGGGCGCCGTGCCCGCAGTGCCCGCCGGACCGCCCTCGTACCGGTGCCGACCCACGTGACGGACGTCCGCGCGCTCTACGAGGAGACCGACGAGCTGGTGGTGCTGGGCCGCCCCGGCATGGGGAAGACCACCCAGCTCGCCCGGCTCGCCCACCGGCTGGCCGTCGAGGCGCTGGAGGGCGCTGACGACCGCGAACCCCTCCACGTCCCGGTGTACCTGCGGCTGGACACCTACCGCGGCCAGCCCGTCGAGGAGTGGCTGGCCGCCGCCATGAGCGACCAGTACACCGGCGTCTCCGGCGTGCTGGTGCGGACCTGGCTCAGCGAGCACCGGCTGCTGCCGGTGCTGGACGGCCTGGACGAGGTACCGGAGGGGGACCGGCCGCACTGCGTCGCCGAGTTGCGGCGCCTGCGCCGGCTCTGCCCGGGCATGGCCGTGGGCTGCCGGACCGACGAGGCCGACCTGCGCCGCCTCGCCCTCGGGATCGGCGCGCTGCGCTACGTCGAGATCCAGCCCCCGAGCCGGCCGGACGTCCAGGACTTCCTCGACACCGACCGGGCCGCCCTCGCGGACGTGCACGCCGCGCTGGAGGAGGACCCGGACCTGTGGCCGCTGCTCCAGTCGCCGATGATGCTCGGCTTCATCCGCGTCACCTACCGCAACAGGCCCGCGGATGACCTGCGTGCGCCCGGCAGCCTCGTACAGCGCCGCGGCCGGATCTTCGACGCCTACGTACGGGAGTGTCTGCGGCGCGAGCGGCCGCGGCCGGACGAGACCCCCCGGCAGACGCTCACCTGGCTCACCTGGCTCGCCCGGACCCTCACCGCGCGCGGGGAGCACGTGCTGTACCTGGACCGGCTCGACGTCGGCTGGCTCGCGCGCAGGGAGCAGATGCTCCCGAAGATCCTGCCGAACCTGACGATGTCGCTCTGCGCCCTCGCCCTGCCCGTCGTGTGGGTGGCGGCGGCCGTCCGCGCCGGGGTGCTGCACGCCAGCGTGACCGGCGCGGCGGGTCTCGCCGTGGCCATGGCGGTGACGAGCGCCGTGACCGCGTACCAGTCGGAGAAGCGCTTCATGGAGCGGGCCGGGGACGACGACGGCGGCACCGGGCGCGGGGCCGTCCTGGGCCCGGTCGCGGCCACCGGACCCCTGATGGTCTTCATGGTGTTCCTGCTGGTCTACGTGGCGCACGTCGACCTGACCGCACCCGGACCCGTGGTGGTCGCCCTCGCCTACCTGTGGGTCGCCGCCACGCAGATGGAGGCCGCCGTCACCGACGTGTTCCGTCCGGTGGAGCAGATGCGGTGGACCTGGCGGCGCCGTGAACGGATGATCTACCCGCCGGTCAAGTTCCACCTCGTGCGCGGCGCGCAGTCCCTGTTCGTGTGGGTCGCCATCGAGTGCCTGCTCGTCTACGTCGTCCACCTGGTGTGCCCGGAGCCCGGGTGGACCGGCCCGGCGGCGGCCCTGCTGCTCGGCGTGGTCTACATCTTCGGCAACCAGTTCGAACCCTCGCTCCAGGACCGCCGGCCCCGCCCCAACGAAGGGGTCCGGCGCACGGTCCGCTTCGCCCTGGTCCACGGGCTGGCGGCGCTGGCGGTGGGCGTCGCCGGCCTGACCGCGCTCATCGGCCCGGCCGCCCCCGGCCACGACCTGCGCCCCGCCGCCTACGTCGCGACCCTGCTCGGGGCCCTGTTCGCGGTCGTACGCGGCTTCCGGTACGGGGGCCTGGCCGTCGTCCGGCACTGGACGATCCGGGCGGTCCTGGCCCGCCGGGGGCGCACCCCCTACCGGTACCGGCGGTTCCTGCACGGGGCGGAGCAGCGCGTCCTGCTCCTGCGGACGGACAGCGGGTTCTTCTTCCCGCACCGCCTGCTCCAGCTGCACCTGGACACCCCGGTCGAGCAGCTGCTGCCGCGCGTGGCGCCGCCGTCGCCCGCGGCGCCGCCGTCCCCGCGGGCACCGTCCGACGGGGGCCGCCGGACCCGGTCGCCGGCGGGGGCCTAGGGGTGTCCCCCTAGACCTCGTCGGCGGCCAGTGCGAGGAGGCGGTCCAGGACGCGGGGGCCGCCGGCCCGGACCCCGTCGTGCTCGAACTCGTCGGTGACCCAGGTGCGCAGGCCGCGGACGGCCCGGGCGGTCTCCAGGGAGTGGGCCGTGTCCACGTACATGTCGTCGTGGTAGACGGCGGCGGCGACCGGGACCTCGTTGGCCGCCAGCCGGGCCGGGTCGTAGAGCGGTGTCCAGCCGGTGCGGGCGGCGAGCAGCGCGGCCGTCTCGCGCAGCGGCGCGAGCGCCGGGTCGGTGCCGAAGTGCCAGGGGTGGACGCTCTCGCCGGTGAAGAGGAGGGGCCCGTCCCCGGCGAGCGCCCCGGCCGCGTCGAAGCGGGGGTGCGCGGCGCGGACCCGTTCGGCGGCCCAGCCGGTGGGGACGGCCGGGTCCTGGGCGTAGATGGCCTCGTGCAGGAGGGCGTAGAGCGGGTGCCCGGCGAAGGAGAGGTGCGCGCGCACGGCCTCCAGGAAGGCGTCGGACAGGGCGGGCCCGGCGGGCGTGCGGACGAACGCGTCCTCCAGCAGGTAGTGCAACTGGTGGCTGCCGTCCCCGGTGCCGAGGAGGATGCCGAGCGACTGGAACGCCTCGGGGGTGAGCAGGTGGCCGCCGGGCAGGGTGACGGGGTGCTCGGCGAGGTGTCCGGCGATGCGGCGGGCGCGCTCCACGTCCATCGGGTAACGGGCGTAGTGGGCGAGGTTCTTGCGCTCGACGCGGGGGACGGCGGCCGCGTACACCTCGTCGGCGGTGGCGGTGAGGGACGGCAGACCGCCGGTGATCAGCGCGGTGCGCAGGCCCTCGGGGGCCGTGGAGAGGTAGTGGGTGGCGCAGAAACCGCCGAAGCTCTGGCCGAGCACGGTCCAGGGGGCGCCGCCGGTGAGGGCGGGGCGGATGGTCTCGCAGTCCCGGACGATGGAGTCGGCGCGGAAGTGGGCGAGGTACGCGGCCTGCCGCTCGGGCGTGCCGCGCAGTGGCAGCGTCTGGCGGTTGGCGGGCGTGGAGCGGCCGGTGCCGCGCTGGTCCAGGAGCAGGACGCGGTGGTCGCGCAGGGCGCGCTCCAGCCAGGCCTGGCGGCCGGTGAACCGGCGGGCGCCGAAGCCGGGACCGCCCTCCAGGTAGAGCATCCAGGGCAGGCCCTCGGGGTCCTTGCCGGTGGCGACGGCCTCGCGGGCGTAGAGCTCGATGCGCTCGCCGCCCGGGTCGTCGTGGTCCAGCGGGACCGTGAAGCGGTGGTCGGTGAGGACGACGCCGGGCTGGCGGTAGCTGGTGGTCACTCGGCTTCCCTGACTCTGCGGTGGCGCGGCACGGCGCGGTACGACGCCGTAGGCTGGCCGGCCGGCCGGGATCCCGGGCCCGAGGCGGCCGCGCCCCGAGTCTAGCCAGGGCCCGCTCCCGTCCCCTTGGCGCCCGCTCAGCCGGCGGGGGCGTCCGGGGGCGGGTGGTCCTCGGGGTGCGGGAGGCCGTTCGCGCGCAGGCGGCGCAGGGTGAGGTGCTCGTGGACGAGGCGGCCGACCAGCGCGCCGCCGTAGACCACGAAGCCGACGCCGACCAGCCAGGACTGGACGACCAGCAGGGTGCCGAACGGCCCGTACGTGACCGCGTTCGAGGCGATCAGGGGGGAGAACACCAGCTGCGAGAAGACCCGCAGGCCGAGCAGGCCGAGGCTGGTCGCCACCGCGCCCGGGAGCAGCGCGCGCCAGCGGACCCGGCCGCCCAGCAGCAGCCGTCCGGAGCCCCAGAAGAACAGGCAGGTGCCGACCAGGTCGCTGACGGTGCCGAGGACGCCGCCCAGCGCGTTCTCGGACGGGGGCGGGATCCCGACCAGCACGGCGAGGTAGCAGACCAGCAGGGCCAGCCACACCACGTGCCGCCACATGGTGTGCCAGCGGGCGGTCGGCAGGTCCCACACCTTCTCGTAGCCGGTCTGCACGGCGGAGCCGAAGGTCAGGCCGAACACCGCGAGGGCGGCCAGCCCAAAGGCGGTGGTGCGTTCCAGGGCCAGGTCGGCCGCCCCGAACAGCATCTCGACCCTGGCCCGGGAGGACGCCGTCACCCCGAGGGCCTGCCCCAGCCAGCGGCCGAAGTTCGAACCGCTGCCCGGGGCGGCCGCGGCGACGACCACGAGCAGGGGCACCAGGGTGAGGAACCCGAGGGCGGCGAAGCCCATCGCGCGGTGCATCAGCTCGATCTCCCGGCCGCGGCTCCAGGCCAGCCCGGCGGGGGAGCCCTGGAGCCGGTCGTAGAGCTTCCGGAGGATCGAGGTCACGCCTCATCCCCTACCCGGGCCGCCCCGCCGATTCCCGTGCGCGCCGCCGAAGTGGGCCCGAAGGGGTGGTTCCGGCCACCCGTCGGCCCGCGCGTCCCGTCCGGACCACAGCCCGGCCCGGCCGGACCACGGCCCGGCCGCCGCGGCCCAGCCTGCGCGTCCCGGCCGGACCACGGCCCGGCCTGTGCGCCCCGGCCGGACCGCAGCCCAGCCTGCGCGTCCCGGCCGGACCACGGCCCGGCCTGTGCGTCCCGGCCGGACCACGGCCCGGCCTGCGCGTCCCGGCCGGTCCACGGCCCGGCCCGGCCGGGTCACGGCCCGGCCCGCGCTGCCCGTCCGGTCCACAGCCGGACCACAGCCCAGCCTGCGCGTCCCGGCCGGACCACAGCCCAGCCTGCGCGTCCCGGCCGGACCACGGCCCGGCCGGACCACGGCCCGGCCGGGTCACGGCCCGGCCGCCGCTGCCCGGCCGGGTCACGGCCCGGCCCGCGCCGCACGCCCGGGGCCTGGTTCCGTCCGCGTGGTCCGGCCGGACCACCGCTCAGGACGGGCGGGCGTCCCGGAGGTCGCGGATGCGCTTGATCTTGCCGAGCGAGCGCTCCAGGGTCTCGGGGTCCACCACCTCGACGCGGACCGACAGCCCCGCGGACTCCTTCACGGCCCGGACCAGCTCCGCGGCCGCGTCCCGGCGGCGGCCGGCCTCGGTGTCCCGGCGGGCCTCGACCCGGACCGTCAGGACGTCCATCCGGCCCTCCCGGGTCAGCCGCAGCTGGAAGTGCGGGGCGAGCCCGGGCGTGCGCAGGAGTATCTCCTCGATCTGGGTCGGGTAGAGGTTCACGCCGCGCACGATGAGCATGTCGTCGCTGCGGCCGGTGACCTTCTCCATCCGGCGGAAGGCCGGCCGGGCCGTCCCGGGCAGCAGCCGCGTCAGGTCGCGGGTGCGGTAGCGCACGACCGGCATGGCCTCCTTGGTGAGGGAGGTGAACACCAGCTCCCCGGGCTCCCCGTCCGGCAGCACCGCACCGGTCAGCGGATCGACCACCTCGGGGTAGAAGTGGTCCTCCCAGATGTGCAGCCCGTCCTTGTGCGAGGCGAACTCCTGGGCCACGCCGGGCCCCATCACCTCGGACAGCCCGTAGATGTCCACGGCGTCTATGCCGAGCCGCTCCTCGATCTCCCGCCGCATCTCCTCGGTCCACGGCTCCGCGCCGAAGACCCCGGTCCGCAGCGAGGTCGAGCGGGGGTCCACGCCCTGGCGCTCCATCTCGTCCAGCAGGGTGAGCATGTACGACGGCGTCACCATGATCACCTCCGGCCGGAAGTCCTGGATCAGTCTGACCTGGCGGTCCGTCATGCCCCCGGAGGCGGGGACGACCGTGCAGCCCAGCCGCTCCGCACCGTAGTGGGCGCCCAGGCCCCCGGTGAACAGCCCGTACCCGTACGCCACGTGCACGATGTGGCCTGGTCTGGCGCCCGCCGCGCGCAGCGAGCGGGCGACGACATCGGCCCAGGTCGACAGGTCCCCCTCGGTGTAGCCGACCACGGTGGGGCGGCCGGTGGTGCCGCTGGAGGCGTGGATGCGCCGCACCTCGGTACGGGGCACGGCGAACATCCCGAACGGGTACTGCTCGCGCAGATCGGCCTTGGTGGTGAAGGGGAACAGGGCGAGATCGGCCAGGGAGCGGCAGTCGTCGGGATGCACCCCGGCCTTATCGAAGGCCTGGCGGTGGAAGGGCACGCGCTCGTACACCCGGTGCAGGGTCGCCCGCAGCCGCTTGAGCTGGAGCGCCGCCAGCTCGTCGGCGCTCAGCCGCTCGCCGTCGTCATGGATGTCCGCGTACGCCGTCATTGCCGTCACCTCACCGAGAGCCAACCGAACGTTCATTCGGTAGACTGCCGGACCCCGTCCGCTAAAGCAATGACTCGAACGAGTGATCGTCCGCGGGCGTGCGGGGCGGGCCCCGCAGGACGCGGCCGCCGCCCCGCCGCCCCCGCCGCCCCCGCCGCCTGAGCGGCGGCGCCCCCGCCCCGGGCGTACGGTCGAAGCAGGAGCCCCCGGCCGAGGAGGCGCGAAGGGAGGCGACGGCGATGTCCGTCATCGACCCGGCGGTATCGGTACGCCTGAGCTCTTCCGACGCCCGGCGCCTCTCGGAGCTGCTGGCCGAGGCGGCCCACCTGCTGGAGGACGCGGGCCCGCACCGGCTGAGCGACGACCAGGCCGACGCCCTGGGCCGGGGCGCGGGCCGCACCGAGCTGGCGGGCTGGGCCCGTGGCCTCGCGGCGGAACTGCGCGCCCAGCTCTGAGGCGCCCGCGGCCCCCGGCGGGGCCCCCGGAGCGGCCGCCGGAGCACCCTCCGGAGCGGCCGCCGGAGCGCCCTCCGGGGCGCCCACCAGGGCGGGCGTCGAACCCGTCGGCCGGCGGCCCGTAGAATCGACGACCGTGGAGGACACCCAGTACGAAGACCTGTTGCGCCTGGTGCTCGCATCCGGAACGGCCAAGGCCGACCGGACCGGCACCGGCACCCGAAGTGTCTTCGGGCACCAACTGCGCTACGACCTCTCGCGGGGATTCCCGCTGATCACCACCAAGAAGGTGCACCTCAAGTCGATCGTGTACGAGCTGCTGTGGTTCCTGCGCGGCGACTCGAACGTCGGCTGGCTGCGCGAGCACGGCGTCACCATCTGGGACGAATGGGCCGACGAGAACGGCGACCTCGGCCCGGTCTACGGCGCCCAGTGGCGCTCCTGGCCCACCCCCGACGGCTCGCACGTCGACCAGATCACCGAGGTCCTCGACACGCTCCGCCGCGACCCTGACTCCCGCCGGATGATCGTCTCCGCCTGGAACGTCGCCGAGCTGCCCAACATGGCGCTCGCCCCGTGCCACGCCTTCTTCCAGTTCTACGTGGCCGACGGCAAGCTCTCCTGCCAGCTGTACCAGCGCAGCGCCGACCTGTTCCTCGGCGTGCCGTTCAACATCGCCAGCTACGCCCTGCTCACGCACATGGTGGCGCAGCAGGCCGGACTGGAGCCGGGCGACTTCATCTGGACCGGCGGCGACTGCCACATCTACGACAACCACGTCGAGCAGGTGACCGAGCAGCTCTCGCGCATGCCGTTCGCCTTCCCCGAGCTGAGCCTGCGCCGGGCCGACTCCCTCTTCGACTACGCCTTCGAGGACGTGGCGGTGCTCGGTTACAAGCACCACCCGGCGATCAAGGCCCCGGTCGCGGTATGAGGGTCGGGCTCATCTGGGCGCAGACCCCCGACGGGGTGATCGGCGCGGACAACACCATCCCGTGGCGGCTGCCCGAGGACATGGCGCACTTCAAGGCCACCACCCTCGGCCACCCCGTGGTGATGGGGCGCAAGACCTGGGATTCGCTGCCCCCGAGGTTCCGGCCGCTCTCCGGCCGGCGCAACATCGTGGTGACCCGCGACCCGCAGTGGACGGCCGAGGGCGCGGAGCGTGCCGGGTCCATCAGCGAGGCCCTGGAGCTCGCGGCCGGGCCCGCGCCCGCGGACGCCCCCGCGGACGCCCCCGCCGAAGCCTGGGTGATCGGCGGCGGCGAGATCTACCGCGGCGCCCTGGAGCACGCCACGACGCTCTCGGTCACCGAGGTCGACACCACGGTGGACGGCGCCGACACCTACGCCCCGGCGCCGGACGCGACATGGCGGATCGCCGAGGACCGGGGCTGGCGGTCCTCGACGACCGGGCTGCGCTACCGCATCCGTACCTACGCCCGCTGACGGCCGGGGCGCCGCCGGGGCGCCGCCGGGGCGCCGCCGCGGCCTGCGCCGCGGCCGCCGCTCAGCCCGCGGAGTCCGCGTCCGCCTCCGTGGCCACGGCCTTCGCCCAGCGGTAGTCCGCCTTGCCGCTGGGGGAGCGCTGGATGGCGTCCGCGACCACCAGCTGGCGCGGGATCTTGTAGCCCGCCAGCCGGGTGCGGCAGTGCCGCTGGATCTCCTCCAGCGTCGGCTCGGCCGCGCCCTCGCGGACCTGCACCACCGCCGCCACGTGGCTGCCCCAGTTCGGGTCCGCGACCCCGGCCACCAGGGCGTCGTAGACGTCCGGGTGCGACTTCAGTGCCTGCTCGACCTCCTCGGGGTACACCTTCTCCCCGCCCGTGTTGATGCACTGCGACCCGCGCCCCAGGACCGTGACGATGCCCTCCTCGTCGACGGTCGCCATGTCACCGAGCAGCACCCACCGCTCACCGCCCTTCTGGAAGAAGGTCTCGGCGGTCTTCGCCGGGTCGTTGTAGTAGCCGAGCGGTACGTGTCCGCGCTGCGCGAGCCGGCCCGGTACGCCGACCCCCACCGGCTCGTGCGTCACCGGATCCACCACCTGCGTACGGTCGTTGACCTGGAGCCGGAACCCCTTCTCCGGGCCGGAGTCGTCCGTCGCCCTGCCGTTCGAACCCGACTCGGACGAGCCGAAGTTGTTGAGCAGCACCACGTGCGGCACGAGCCGCTGGAACTCCGCGCGCACCGTCTCCGACATGATCGCCCCGGACGAGGAGACGCTGAACAGGGAGGACAGGTCCGTTCCCGCGAGCGGACCGTTCAGCGCGTCGATGAGGGGCCGCAGCATGGCGTCGCCCACCAGCGACACGCTCGACACCTTCTCCTTCGCGATGGTGCGCAGCACCTCCTCCGGCGCGTACTTGCGGTGGATGACCACCCGTTGGCCGTAGTTGAAGGCGATGAACGAGGTCAGGGTCGAGGTGCCGTGCATCAGCGGGGGAGCCGGGAAGAAGGTGAGCCCCGCCCCCCGGGCGGCGACCCGCTCGGCCAGTTCCTCGGGCCGCTTCACCGGCTCGCCCGAGGGCTCGCCGCCGAAGAGCCCCGCGAAGAAAAGGTCCTCGGCCCGCCACATGACGCCCTTGGGCATCCCGGTCGTGCCGCCGGTGTAGATGATGAACAGGTCGTCGGGGCTGCGGGGCGGGAAGCCGCGCTCCGGGGAGCCGGCCGCCTCCGCGTCCTCGTACGCGACCGGGGCGAGCGCCGGCTCCGGGGCGTCCGCGGGGGCCGCCCCCACCCGGACCAGGTGCCGGAGCTTCGGTGTCTGCGGGAGCGCGGCCGCCACCCGCCGCGTGAACTCGCCCTCGAAGACGAGCGCCGCGAGGTCGGCGTCGTTGTAGAGGTAGACCAGCTCCTCCTCCACGTACCGGTAGTTGACGTTCACCGGCACCAGCCGGGCCTTGAGGCAGGCCAGTACGGTCTGGAGGTATTCGACGCCGTTGTAGAGGTGCAGTCCCAGGTGCTCGCCGGGGCGCAGGCCGCTGTCGAGGAGGTGGTGCGCGAGGCGGTTCGCGGCCGCGTCGAGCTGCGCGTACGTCAGGCGGCGTTCGGCGCCGGTTCCGGGGTGGTCCACGTACACCAGGGCCTCGCGGTCCGGGACCACGTCCACCACCGACTCGAACAGGTCGGCAAGGTTGTACTCCACCGTTCCTCCTGACCCGAAAATTCCCATGGCTGGGCTGCTCGGCGGTCATTAGAGCCCCGCTCCGCGGAACTGTGAAGGGCGCGCGCCAAGAAATCTGACTGAGTGTCAGAAAACTATTGAACTGCACCCGCCCCTCCTGCAACCTGTTCTAGGTCTTGAGACGGGAGGACGGCAATGGGTGGGACGGAACACCTGACCGTGGAGCGTCACGGCGCCACACTGGTGCTGACCATGAACAGGCCGGAGGCGAAGAACGCGCTCTCGCTTCCCCTGCTGGTGGGGCTGTACGACGGCTGGCTGGAGGCGGACGCCGACGACACGGTGCGCTCGGTCGTCCTGACGGGCGCCGGCGGGGACTTCTGCGCCGGGATGGACCTCAAGGCCCTGGCCGGCCAGGGCATGGCGGGCGACCAGTACCGCGACCGCCTGAAGGCCGACCCCGACCTGCACTGGAAGGCGATGCTCCGCCACCACCGGCCGCGCAAGCCGGTGATCGCCGCGGTGGAGGGGTACTGCGTGGCGGGCGGCACCGAGATCCTCCAGGGCACGGACATCCGGATCGCGGGGGAGGGGGCCACCTTCGGGCTGTTCGAGGTCAAGCGCGGACTGTTCCCCATCGGCGGCTCGACGGTCCGGCTGCCGCGCCAGATCCCGCGCACCCACGCGCTGGAGATGCTGCTGACCGGCCGGCCGTACGCGGCGGCGGAGGCGGCCGCGATCGGGCTGATCGGGCGGGTCGTGCCCGACGGGACGGCGCTGGAGGCCGCGCTGGAGGTCGCGGAGCGGATCAACGCGTGCGGGCCGCTGGCGGTGGAGGCGGTGAAGGCGTCCGTCTACGAGACCGCCGAGCTGACGGAGACGGAGGGACTGGCCGCCGAACTGGTGCGGGGCTGGCCGGTCTTCGACACCGCCGACGCGAAGGAGGGGGCGCGGGCCTTCGCGGAGAAGCGCCCCCCGGTGTACCGCCGCGCCTGAGCCGGCGGCCGCCCGGCGGGACCCGGACCCCCGGCCGAGCCCGCAGCCGGGCCCGCCGACGGCAGGGCCCGTACCGCGGACGTACCTCCCCACCCCGGGGCTCCGCCCCCGCCCCGCCCCGGGGCCCTCCCGAGAATCGGAGACCAGCCATGACAGCCGCCCCCCCACCCCAGGTGCTCCGCGCGCCGCTCGTCGTCGAGTTCCCCTTCACCCGCTCCCTCGGACCCGTGCAGAGCGCCTTCCTGACCGGCCTGCGCGAACGGGTCGTGCTCGGCGTCCGGACCACCGCCGGAAAGGTGATGGTGCCCCCCGTCGAGTACGACCCCGTCACCGCCGACGAACTGCGCGAACTCGTCGAGGTCGCGCCGACCGGCACCGTCACCACCTGGGCCTGGAACGGCGAACCCCGCTCCCAGCAGCCCCTCGCCACCCCCTTCGCGTGGGTCCTCGTACGCCTCGACGGCGCCGACACCGCGATCCTGCACGCCCTCGACGCCCCCGGCCCCGACGCGGTCCGCACCGGCATGCGGGTACGGATCCGCTGGGCCGCCGACCGCACCGGCGCCATCACCGACATCGCCTGCTTCGAGCCGGACGCGGAACCGGCCGGCCCCGGCACGGCCGCACCGCACGACGGAACCTTCGCCGACCCCGTCACCGGCATCGTCGCCGAAGCCCGCCTCGACTACACCTACAGCCCCGGCCGCGCCCAGACCGCCTACATCAACGCCCTCGCCGAGCGGCGCACCGTCGGCGAGCGCTGCCCCTCCTGCCTCAAGGTCTACGTCCCCCCGCGCGGCGCGTGCCCCACCTGCGGGGTGGCCACCACCGACCGGGTCGAGGTCGGCCCGGCCGGCACCGTCACCACGTACTGCATCGTCAACATCAAGGCGCGCGGCCTCGACATCGAAGTGCCCTACGTCTACGCCCACATCGCCCTCGACGGCGCCGACCTCGCCCTCCACGGCCGGATCGGCGGCATCCCGTACGACCAGGTCCGCATGGGCCTGCGCGTCGAGCCGGTGTGGTCCGACGGCGGCCGCCACCCCGACCACTACCGCCCCACCGGCGAGCCGGACGCGGACTACGACGCGTACAAGGAGCTCATCTGATGCCAGGAACGAGCCGGTACGCCCGGGACGTGGCCGTCGTCGCGTTCGCGCAGAGCGACCACGCGCGCCGCACCGACGAACTCAGCGAAGTCGAAATGGTCATGCCGGTCCTGCACCGGGTCCTGGAGGCCACCGGACTGAAGGCCGGCGAGATCGGCTTCACCTGCTCCGGCTCCAGCGACTACCTCGCGGGCCGGGCCTTCTCCTTCACCATGACCCTCGACGGAGTCGGCGCCTGGCCCCCGATCTCCGAATCGCACGTCGAGATGGACGGCGCCTGGGCCCTCTACGAAGCCTGGGTCAAGATCCAGACGGGCGAGGCCGACACCGCGCTGGTCTACTCGTACGGGAAGTCCTCCCCGGGCCCCGTGCGCGACGTCCTCACCCGCCAGCTGGACCCGTACTACCTCGCCCCCCTCTGGCCCGACTCGGTGGCCCTGGCCGCCCTCCAGGCCCGGGCGCTGATCGACGCGGGGGAGACCGACGAGGACGCGCTCGCCGCCATCGGCGCCCGCAGCCGGCGCGCCGCCGAGGACAACCCGCACGCCCAGCTGCGGGGGGCCGTCCCGCAGGGCGACTACCTGGTGGCGCCGCTGCGCACCGGAGACTGCCCGCCCATCGGCGACGGGGCGGCCGCCGTGGTCCTCGCCGCCGGGGACACCGCGCGGCGGCTGTGCGCACGCCCCGCCTGGATCACCGGCATCGACCACCGCATCGAGGCGCACGGCCTGGGCCTGCGGGACCTCACCGATTCCCCGTCCACCCGGCTCGCCGCCGAGCGGGCCGGACTCTTCGGAGCCCCCGTGGACACGGCGGAACTGCACGCCCCGTTCTCCTCCCAGGAGGTCGTGCTCCGCAAGGCCCTCGGCCTCGGGGAGGACGTGGCCGTCAACCCCTCCGGCGGGGCCCTCGCCGCCAACCCCGTCATGGCGGCGGGCCTGATCCGCATCGGCGAGGCGGCCGCGCGCATCCACCGCGGCGAGTCCGACCGGGCTGTCGCCCACGCCACCTCCGGCCCCTGCCTCCAGCAGAACCTGGTCGCCGTCCTGGAAGGGGAACGGGCATGAGCAGCACGGGCAAGGAGCCGGTCGCCGTCGTCGGCGTCGGCCAGACCAAGCACGTCGCCGCCCGGCACGACGTCTCGATCGCCGGGCTGGTCCGCGAGGCGGCGGCCCGCGCCCTCGCCGACGCCGAGTTGACCTGGGCGGACGTCGACGCGGTCGTCATCGGCAAGGCCCCCGACTTCTTCGAGGGGGTGATGATGCCCGAGCTGTACCTCGCGGACGCCCTCGGCGCGGTCGGCAAGCCCATGCTCCGCGTCCACACGGCGGGGTCCGTCGGCGGGTCCACGGCGCTGGTCGCCGCCAACCTGGTCGCGGCCCGCGTCCACCGGACCGTACTGACCCTCGCGTTCGAGAAGCAGTCCGAATCCAACGCCATGTGGGGGCTGTCCCTGCCCGTCCCCTTCCAGCAGCCGCTGCTGGCCGGCGCGGGCGGCTTCTTCGCCCCGCACGTGCGCGCGTACATGCGGCGCACCGGCGCCCCCGACTCGGTGGGCTCGCTCGTCGCGTACAAGGACCGGCGCAACGCGCTCAAGAACCCGTACGCGCACCTGCACGAGCACGACATCACCCTGGAGAAGGTCCAGGCCTCCCCGATGCTCTGGGACCCGATCCGCTACTCCGAGACCTGCCCTTCCTCGGACGGGGCCTGCGCGATGGTCCTCACCGACCGGGCGGGCGCGGCCCGTTCGCCGAAACCGCCCGCCTGGGTGCACGGCGGGGCCATGCGCAGCGAGCCGACCCTCTTCGCGGGCAAGGACTTCGTCTCCCCGCAGGCCGGCAAGGACTGCGCGGCCGACGTCTACCGGCAGGCCGGGATCACCGACCCGCGCCGGGAGATCGACGCCGTCGAGATGTACGTGCCGTTCTCCTGGTACGAGCCCATGTGGCTGGAGAACCTGGGCTTCGCGGAGGAGGGCGAGGGCTGGAAGCTCACCGAGGCCGGGGTCACCGAACTCGACGGGGACCTGCCCGTGAACCCCTCCGGCGGGGTGCTGTCCACCAACCCGATCGGCGCCTCCGGCATGATCCGCTTCGCGGAGGCGGCCCTCCAGGTACGGGGGCTGGCCGGCGAGCACCAGGTCCCGCAGGCCCGCCGGGCGATGGGGCACGCCTATGGGGGCGGGGCGCAGTTCTTCGCGATGTGGCTGGTCGGAGCCGGGGAGCCGACCAGCTGAGGCGGGGCGGACCGGGCGCCGCCCGCCGCGGCCTGTGCGGCACCGGCCGCGATGGCTACCCTTGGCCCCCGGACGACGTACCGGGAGGAGCACGCACGTGGCCGAGAGCATGACGCGGTGGGGCAAGCCCGAGCTCGATCTCAGCGGGGCGGACTGGCAGCCGGGCAGCCGGGGGGTGGGCGACGTCCAGGTCGCCTTCGTGGAGGGGTTCATCGCCATGCGCAACGGCGAGCGCCCCGACGGCCCCTCGCTGATCTTCGCACCCGACGAATGGCGCAGGTTCGTGCTGGACGCGCGCGGCGGCCGGTTCGACCCGGCCTGAGTGCTCCGGGCGGGGCGGCGGATCACGAGCCGGAGCCGGGCCCGGAGTCGCTGCCCGGTCCGCCGACGGGACGGACGTCGTTCAGGCTGTCCACGATGACGGCGGACGGCGCGGGCGACGGCGTGGGCACCTGTATGAGCCGCGGGATGTAGACGATGTCGCCGCCGCGGTACTCCGCCTTCCACGACGTCCGGTAGCACACGACCCGGTCCGGGTCGCCCCGCGCCGCATAGCACCGGGGCGCCGATGCCGACGCCGTGGGCGCGGCCCCCGACTCCTGCGGCAGGGCGGCCGCCGCGGCCGCCGACGCGCCCCAGGCGCCGAGTGCCATGCAGCAGGAGGCCGCGGCCGCGAGGCCGGTACGTCGGATCGCTGGTCTTCTCATCCTCATCACCTGAGTCAGGGTTCGCAATGGTGGAGCTTGCGTGCGGCTTCGTGGCGGGTGTGCACGCCGAGTTTGGCCAGTACGGCGCCCACGTGATGTCCGGCGGTCTTGGGCGTGATGTAGAGGCGGCCGGCGATCTCGGCATCTGTCAGACCCTCGGTCAGCAGCTTCATGACGTCGAGCTCCCGGTTGGTCAGCCCGTACGGATTGCTACGGGTCGCCGACCGCGGCCCACGCAAGCCGGGGCGGACACCGCGGGCACGCATCACGGCGCGGGTGTGTGCCGCCGCCGGCTGGGCACCGAGGGCCTCGAAGGCGGTCAGGGCCTGGTGCAGGGCGGGAGCGTCGCCGGCCAGGCGGGCCAGCGCGGCGTCGTAGGGGCAGTCGAGCCCGTCCCACCGTTCCGCGGCGCCGGCCCAGTCGCCGGCCAGCTCCAGCGCGTAGGGTCCGGCCGCCGCGACCGGCGGCGCCGTACCTCCGGCGCGCCGGATCCAGCAGGCCAGCGGGCCGGACAGCCACGGGTGGGTGCGATCGGCCAGCGCGGCCAGCGCGCGCCCGGCCTCCGCCCGCACCAGTTGGTGGTCACCGGCCAGCCAGGCCGCCTCCACCCGGGCCTCCCGGCCCAGGCCCGTGTCCAGCAGGCAGTCCGGGTCGACCAGCTCCGCCGCCTGCTCCAGCAGCGGCGAGCCCCGGGCCTTACCCTGACGGGCCTGCACCAGCCCGAGAACGGTCAGGGCCGTGGACCGGGCGAGCGGCGGGGCGTGGGGATGGGACAGGACCGCCCGTGCGGCATCGGCGGCCGGGGTCCACGCGCCCCGGTTCAGCAGTCCCGTGCTTCCCCAGGCCCTCGCGCACAGCAGGTAGCACTGGAGGTCTCGGTCGAGGCAGTACGACTCCGCGCGGCTCACGGTCGCGCCGGTCCGGGAGACATCGCGTTGCAGCGCGGCCAGCCAGCACGTGAGGAGCGCCAGCAGGCCCGAATCCACCGGCAGGTCCCGGTCCAGCGCGCTGGACAGTGCCTGCTCGCAGCCTTCCCAGCCACCCTCCCCGCACAGCATGCGTGCCGCCGCGGTATGGAAGCGCGCCTGTACGAGCACCCCCGTATCGCCGAAGCGTTCGCCGAGAGCGTTCGCCTTCTCGGCGTACGCGGCGGTCGCCCCCTCCCCTTCGTGCCCGTAGCAGGCCAGTCGGCAGAGGTTCAGGTACGCCCGCGCCAGCTCCTGGCTCGGGCCCAGTCCTTCGAGCACCCGTACGGCGTCCTGGCCGGTGCGTCTGGCCTCGGCGGCCCTCCCGGCCGGCCACAGCCAGCCCGACAGCCAGCGCAGATCGTCCCCTTCGCGCAGCGGGTCGCCGAGCATGAGGCGCACCCGTACCGCCGAACGAAGGGCGGCGATCCCCTCGTCCAGCCGGCTGGACAGGAGACAGGCCTGGGAATGGCCCTCCAGCAGAGGAGCCAACCGGTCCGGCGGCAGGCGGTCCGCGTACAGCAGCGCCCGGGCGTACTGGCCGGCCGCCTCCCGGTACGCGCCCGACGAGGCGGCCCGGGAGGCCGCCGCGGGCGCGTACCGGAGCACGGCATCCGGATCCCCGGCGCCCTCCGCATGATCGGCCAGCAGCGCCAGATCCTCCGCGACGACCGGACCGGACCCCACGAGCGCCAGCACCTGTCGGTGCACCCCCAGCCGGAAGGCGGCGGGGACGGCGTCCAGTACGGCCAGCCGGGTCAGTTCGTGCCGGAACTCGGTGCGCTCTCCGTCGGTGCACACGATCCCACAAGCCACGGCCTCGTCGAGGGGCTCCTCCGGGTCCGGCACGATGCCGGCCAGCAACTTCAGCGGAACCGGGCGGCCCAGGACGGCCAGCACGTCGACGGCCTTCCGCGCGGCGGCCGACAGTCCGGCCAGCCGGCCGGCGACGGCCTCGCGCACCGAGGCCGGGATGGGTTCGCCGGGTGCGGCCAGGACTGCGGTCACGAGGAACGGATTTCCGGCGGAGAGGTGATGGAGCTGCTCGGCGTCGACGCTGTACCCGGTGGCGAGCCGGGCCACGGCCGGGCGGCTCAACGGAGCCAGATCCTGGCGGTAGACCCACGGGTAACCGGCCAGGGTGCCGAGGAGGCCGTTGAGGTGATGGGTGCGGCCGATCTCGTCGTCCCGGTACGTGACCACCACCAGGGCCGGTACTTTCGGCAGCCGCCGGACCAGGTATCGGAGCAGGTCGAGCGTGGACTCGTCCGCCCAGTGGACGTCCTCGACGACGAGCAGGCCGGGGCAGGTGCCGAGGTCGGCCAGTAGGTGATCGAACACCTCGTCGGTGCGGCAGGATCCCGCCGCCACCCCGTTCAGGGCGGCACGTACCGGTCGGCCCAGGTACGGGGCGAGGTCCATCAGGGGGCCGAGTGGGCGGGGAGTGGTCAGCGGGTCACAAGCGCCGACGAGGATCCGGATGTGCGGGTCGGTCAGCTTTTCCAACTGGCGGACGACGGCGGTTCTGCCGATTCCGGCTTCTCCCCGCAAAAGGACCAGACGTCCGGGGCCGCTCACGGCCGCTTCGAGGTGGCCGAGGAGGGTCTGGAACACGACCTCTCGCTCTAGCAGATCCATCACATGTCATTTTCTCCCCGTCCACAGGGCCGCGCAAAAGATCCAGGAGCCTCGGGGCGGCCTGACGGCCGCCGTGGTGTTGCGGAAGGCCGGGGCGGAATGTGGGGGGCCGGACGGGGATCGTGGGGCGGTTCGTCGTGGAACTTGGGGTGCACGCCCGATGTACCGCCCCGCTGGCGGGGCGCATCCTGGCGGCAGAGTCCCAACCCGGGGTCTCCCAGGCCCGCGGTTCACACAGGCCTGCACGCATAGCGTGCCGTCCACTCCGCGCCTTCGAAACGAATCCGGAAACGAATGCCGGCCAGAGAGCGCGAGGCGCCTCTGACCCGGTTTGCCGTCGAGCCGCTTCCGGGTCGGACCGGGTCGCGAATCAGCGTGGTTCAGATGGAAGGAAATCGTCATGCTCAATAAGGTCGCCAAGCGGGCGGCGATGCTGACCGCATCGGCAGCTCTGGCGGTGGGAGGTGCGGTGGCGGTTCCCTCCGCCGCATTTGCTGCTCCGACACCCACCGTGACTCACGCGCAGGTGCCGAACGACAACGGCGGGAACAACAACAACAACAATAACAACGGTGGAGGAGGGGGAAACAACAACAACAACAATAACAACAACGGTGGAGGAAAGGCCAACAACAACAACAATAACAACAACAACAACAAGTGCCGCAACGGGAACCAGAACAACAAGAACTGCCGTCCGGCCGCGAACAACAACAACAACAATAACAACGGCGGTGGAAAGGCCAACAACAATAACAACAACAACAACGGAGGCGGCGGAGCGAACAACAACAATAACAACAACAACGGAGGCGGCGGAGCCAACAACAACAATAACAACAACAACGGAGGCGGCGGAGCGAACAACAACAATAACAACAACAACAACGGTGGAGGCGGAGCGAACAACAACAATAACA